>NZ_CP070619.1:7420516-8075645 GCF_017068395.1 Rhodococcus pseudokoreensis
TCGAGGTGCCATGGTCGGCGCAGTACGGGCCTGTCCCGGCGCCGCTCGGCTCCTCGTTCGACACGTCGCTTCGCACCGGGCGCCTGATGCTGCTCGACTACATCCGGCGCGACCCTAACCCCGTCGTGATCATCGGCTACTCGGGCGGTGGTGCGCTCGCCGGCAACGTGGCGGCAGAGATCGCGCGTGGCGAGCACCCCGCGCTGGACGTGCGAGGCGTTGGACTGATCTCAGACCCGCTGCGACCGATGACACGAACGGACTACACCTGGGGCATCGCCGGAAAACGGTGGATCAACGCCGACTTCCCGGTCTGGCACCTGGCCGACCCGTCCGACGTCATCACCAGCTGCCCCGAGGACTCGCCTCTGCGGACATTCGCCGATCAGTCGGCGTCGTTCGCCCTCGCCGACCTGCGGTCGTGGGGTTGGGACCTCGTCGACCGAATCCGCAGACGACGTTGGCAAGCCACGATCCGCGACTGGCACAACGCACCCGAGATCTGGCGCGCCTACACCCAGGCACTCCACGGCGCTGACGGGTACTTACGCCGCGGTGACCACACCAGCTACCACCTGCGCCGCTACCCCGGCAGCACTCGCACCTACACCGAGTGGCTCGCCGACCGAATCAACGAAATCCGGGAGGCGTCATGAGCATCCAGGTGCTCGATGTGACCGGGCCGCCGGCGCCCGTGATGTCCTGCGAGCTGTCCGGGCTCGGTCACTGCGCCCGCAAGCACCCGGTCGGTTACCCGAACGGCCCCGACCGTTTCCTGTGGGGCGTCGCCTGGATCACCGACGACGGTTGCATGCACCCATTCCAGTACGTCCTGACCCAGGACGAAGCGGTCGAACACCTCGGACGTGAACTGGCGAATTGGTGCGCGCGCCGACCGGTCGTGCTCGTGCGGCGCGAGAGCGCATCCGACCCGTGGGAGGCGACCCTGTGAGCGTCGATCAGATCGACATGTTCGAGCCGGATCCCGCCGAGGTCGAGCGCCTGGCGGAAGTCGCATTCGACGCATGGTCCGGGGCGTGGCGCACTAAGCCCGAACTGCTCCGCTGGAGCGACCTCCGACATGACAACGCGAAGGAGAAGTTCCGCGCCGCTGTGCGGGCCGTCCTCGCGGCACAGGCAACCCGACCACCGGAAGGGAGGGCCGAATAGGTGGGGCTCCCATGGGCGCGAACAGACACCAATCTGCCAATCCACGACAAGATCCTCGACCTCATCGGAATGGGCCCAAAAGGTAAGGGAGCGGCGTTCGTTTACGTCTCTTCCTACCTCTACGCGGCCGATAACGGCACGGACGGATTGATCAAGAAGGCCGTTCTGCCGTTCATTCACTGCTCACCACATGAGGCGAAATTGCTCGTCTCGGTGGGCCTGTGGGAAGCCGAGCCGCCGGGCAACTACCGCATCAAGAACTACGGCACGAAACAGGCTGTTGGGTTCGCTCAGCAGGCATTACACGAAGCCCGGTCAGCGGCCGGGAAGAAGGGGGCGGACTCACGATGGGGCGAATGAACCCGGTTTTGCCATATGGCAAACGGCATGGCAAAACGATGGCAAAACGCCATTTGCCATTTCGATTTGACAATGGCACTACCCTACGTACGAACGAACGAACTTACGTAGATAACTACTTGCGGAAAATCTCTTCGACTTACGCAAGCAACGTGCGCGAATTTCGGACCGGATTCATCGCTCGAAGGGGTCAGATCGGCTCGCTCCGCTACGCCGCACTCGGCGGTGCCGCATGAATCCGTACGAATTCGCGGCCACCGTCGCGTGCCCGCACTGCCACGCCGCAGTCGGCCACCGATGCCTCACCGCCGACGGGTACGAGCGCAAGATGCCGTGCCTCGACCGCGTCCGACTCGTCGAATGGCCCGACACCGCACAGCTGCCCGACACCGCACCCGCCACGCGCACTACGACCCGACTATGTGGCTGGCATCGACAGGCAGGTGGGGGAGCAGTGACCACCCACATGATCGTCCTGAACGGCACCAAGCCACCGCTGTCGATGAACCAACGCCTCCACCACCAGGTGAAGGCCCGGATCACCTGGCAGCTGCGCGACGAGGTCTACATCGAAGCGAAACGGCAGAGACTCCCACGCGGCGTCCCGCACGTCACCGTCACGCTCCACTACCGGCCCGCCCGCAACGGAGTCCGAGACGCCGACAACCTCGTCGCCACCCTTAAACCGTGCTGCGACGCCCTCGCCAAAGGCACCCCGAAATACCCCGGCTACGGACTCGTCGAAGACGACACGCCTCAGTGGATGACCAAAACCATGCCTGTCATCCACCCCGCCGAGAAAGGTCGGCCGGGGCTCCTCTGGCTTGAAATCATCTGCAGTGAGTCTCAGTGAGTATGTCGAAGCTGCAGACCTTCGCCCACGCGCGCCGCGCGGTCATTCGAGGTATCGGATCTACTTGCCGCCAGTCAACGACAACGCCGCCGGGTACTGGACATGGGATTCGATCCCGCACTGCACGCCGTACGGATCAACTCGAATGCATATCTGCAGGCCAAGCGCTCGGCGATCCTCCTCAAGCTGTCCCAGAATGGTATCGGTCAATTGCACGGCGACAATACGCGTTTCGCCAGGAGGGATGTCCTCGTCGCAAATCTCCCGCCGCATGTAACTCTGCGTCTTCCCGCACGCAATCCCTGTTGACGCCACCGTGTAAACATCCTTCTTGGTACCGACACCCAATCGCGTCATATGAGCAGGTAGGGCACCTTGATTTCCCACTTGCGCCATCACCCAGCGGTGTGTGGAACCTATCCACGCCGCCTGGGAAATCTCCCCAAGCTGGGTTGCAGTCCCGTTGCCAAAACCCCAATCATCATCTTTGGTGTCAGCGGTCATGTAATTCCCCAGGTTGAGGGGTTTGTCCGTCACGTAATTCCCCACCCGGCCGTCACGTAATTCCCCACCCTCGGGGCGTGTCGGCCGGGGTTCCGGTGCTGCTGCAGGTTCGCTCCTGACTGGGCCACCGACGGCGGGCCCGGGAAGGGGCCTGACGGTGGCAAGGAGAACGTGGACGATGATTGATCTGATGGAGTTGTTCCGGCATTGGCATGCCGGCCGGTCCCAGGTGCAGATCTCGACGGCCCTGGGGATCGATCGTAAGACGATCCGGAAATACTTGGCTCCCGCGTTGGCGGCCGGGTTGGCGCCTGGCGAGGGCGGGAATTTTGACGAAACGCTGTGGTGGGAGTTGATCGCTGGGTGGTTCCCGGAGGTCGGTGACCCGGCGGCGCGGGCGGTGACGTGGCCGGCGATCGCCGCGCACCACGACTGGATCGACGGGCAGCTGGCCGCGTCGGTGACGGTCGCGACGATCGCGCAACGCCTGCGTGACGATTACGGCGTCGTGGTGTCCGAATCGACGGTGCGACGTTATGTGGCAGCGCAATTCGCCGAGAAGGTCGCCGAGGCGAAGGTGACGGTGCCGCGGGGTGCGGTCCCGCCCGGTGACGAGGCCCAGGTCGACTACGGCAAGCTCGGGATGTGGCGGGATCCGGCCACCGACCGGCGGGTGGCGGTGTGGGCGTTCGCGATCATCCTGGCTTGTTCGCGGCTGCTGTTCGTGCAGCCGGTGTTGCGGATGGACCAGTCCTCGTGGTGCGCCTCGCACGTGGCGGCGTTCGAGTTCTTCGGCGGCACCCCGGCCCGGATCGTGTGCGACAACCTCAAAACCGGGGTGGACCGGCCGGATTTGTACGACCCGAAGATCAACCGCGCCTACGCCGAACTCGCCGCGTTCTACGGGGTGCTGATCGACCCCGCCCGCGCCGGCAAACCCAAGGACAAGCCCCGGATCGAACGCCCGATGCCCTACATCCGGGACTCGTTCTGGAAGGGACGGGAGTTCACCTCGCTGCCGCAGATGCAGGACGCCGCCCTGGCCTGGTGCACCGACGTCTACGGCCGACACAATCACCGTGGTCTCGACGGCGCGCAACCCGTAGCTGTGTTCGACGCCATCGAAAAGCGCAGTCTCACAGCACTTCCACCCAGAACGTTCGAATCGGTCCTCTACCAGGTCGGCAAGGTCGCCCCGGACTGTCACGTCAAGGCCGGCAAGGCCCTGTATTCGGTGCCCTGGCGGCTGATCGGCCAGCAGGTGCTGGCCCGCACCTGCGGCGACATGGTGCAAATTTTTCACGCCGAGCAGGTCGTCGCCACCCATGTGCTGCACCTGTCGGGGCGATCGACGAACATCGAGCACTACCCACCGCACAAGATCGCCTACACACTGCAGACCGTGTCCTGGTGTCGGGCGCAGGCCGAGCAGATCGGCCCCGGCGCCGTCGCCATCGTCGGCGAGTTATCACAGGTCAACGCCCTGCACAGGCTCCGGGCGATCCAAGGCATAGTCCGGCTGCGGGACCGCTACGAGGACGCCCGCCTCAACGCGGCCTGCGCCCGCGCCCTCGCGGTCGGCGACCCCACCTACCGCACCGTCAAGGGCATCCTCGCCGCCGGCACCGAACACGACGGACAAGCCGAGGTGTCCGCGGCGCCAGCGCCGGCATTCCTGCGTGGACCCGACGCCTTCGACAACGAACGCACCGCCTAAGCGTTGAACGCTGCTATGACATGCACTGCACAACAAGTACTTTCACAAGAACAGGGGACTGGTCATGACAATTCACGACCCCAGCCTGCGGGCTGCACTGAAGACGTTGAAGTTGACCGGGATGCTCGACACCCTCGACGCCCGGCTCGCCCAGACCCGGGACGGGCAGCTCGGACACCTCGAATTTCTGCAGGTGCTGTGTGAGGACGAGATCGCCCGCCGGGAAACGGCGGCGCTGGCCCGCCGGCTGCGGCGGGCCAAGTTCGAACAGCAGGCTACCTTCGAGGACTTCGACTTCACCGCGAACCCGAAACTCCCGGCGGCGATGCTGCGGGACCTGGCCGCGCTGCGCTGGCTCGACGCCGGCGAGTCGGTGATCCTCTACGGACCCGTTGGAGTAGGCAAAACACATGTGGCACAAGCGCTTGGGCATCATGTCGCTCGCCGAGGTGGGGACGTGCGGTTCGTCAAGTGCTCCCGCATGCTCGCCGACCTCGCCGGTGGCCATGCCGATCGCACCATCGGTCAGCGGATGCGGGAATACACCCGGCCACTGGTATTGATTATCGATGATTTCGCGATGCGCGAGCACACCACCACCCAGTCCGATGACCTCTACGATCTGGTTTCCGATCGTGCGATCGCCGGCAAACCTCTGATTCTGACGAGTAACCGCGCCCCGAAGGACTGGTATCCGCTGTTCCCGAATCCGGTCGTCGCCGAGTCCCTCCTCGACCGGCTGATCAACACCAGCCATCAAACCCTGATGGACGGCCCGTCCTACCGGCCCCGCAAACGACCCGGACACCGCACCGCCAACGCAACCTGATCCGAACCCCTATCCACTCGGGTTACCCTCAACTCAGCACACCCGAGCATGGGGAATTACGTGACGGACACCCCTGGGGAATTACGTGACGGTCGACACTTTGGCGACGGACCCGCCGGGATCGACTGTTCGAAGCCGGACCCAGATATCCGGAAAGTTCAAAAACACGCCAGCACGAAGCATCTGCTGAGACTGGATCTGCACCGATGTTTCCTGCAACTCGACCGATTTCTCCTGCAGGGCGCGGACAGAGTTCTGCAGCTCCTCCTGCTTCGCGAAAACGCTTCGTGAGACGACTAGCGTCGAGACAGCAGTCACCACCGCGACTACCAATGCCGCCGCGGCGATCATGTTGCGAGCCAGATCCGATGACCAGAAGCCCTTCTTGCCTCCAGACGAACTCGGTTTCTCTTCAGTATCCAGCGACACGGGAACCCCCTGTTTGTCTATTAGCAGTGGCGGACAATGAGAATCGCACCCTTCTCATAGCGCCGCAATAGTTTCGCAAGTCCGGTCAGCAAATCTGCAGCTTCGCGGCTGTTGATCCACCCAATCATCCGGATCCGCGACAAACGCGGCGTACGGCCACGTCACCGACGACATCCCACAGCATTGGCCACCCCCGAACCGATCATCAACTAACCCAGCCGCACTCCCGAGCTCTGGCTCGAGATCACGTGCAGCGACGAATCCAAGGAGCTACCGGGTGAAAACTGCCTACCACGACGGCAAATACTGGCGTGTCGGAGCGATCCGCCGGCACCCCATCGCCTACGCCGAACTCCACCGCCCCGACGAGCACTCGGTGTCCGTCCCGCTCTCCAAGCTCAGGCTGGAGGAGCCACGAACATGACGGACGACCAGCCGTGGATCGGATCCGGTGGCAATGAACAGCTTCTACCCTCCGCGAAAGTTGCCTGTCCGACCGCGAGGGAAGGATCAGGCCCATGACGGAACACACGCAGTACGGATGTGAATGGCCAACCAGCATCAAGTCGATTGTCGACGGCAAGTGCGGCATCAGCATCGAAGGCAAGCTCTGGTCGAAGGGCATCCACCTGTGCCGCCAGCATGCACTCCTGGTCTGGTCAGTGATGGACGAAGAGATGCAGGACTTCCAGAAGAATTCGACCCGATCCGAGCGGATCGCCGAGCAGACCGCGCGAGAGGCAGAGCACGCCGCGCGGCAGCGCGCCGAGCGCGAGAACCTGCCCCCATTGCAGGCGCCGCCCGAGGGGTACGTCTACTACCTCCGCGTCGGACCGCACATCAAGATCGGCTACGCCTCGAACCTAGAACGCCGCCTCTCGTCCTACCCGCCCGACACGGAACTGCTCGCCGTCGAGTCAGGCACCTTGCAAGACGAACAACAGCTGCACCGAACCTTCAAGGCGTTCCGAGTATCCGGACGCGAGTGGTACGACCAGAGTCCAGTTCTCATGAATCACATCGCCGAGGTCGCCAAGAACGAGCGCCACACCTGGTGGGACGACACCGAATGGCGCCGCAAGAACCCGACGTCAGAGCACGTCGCCAAACCGAAGTACTGGAGGTAACCCCGTGGCGATCACCGACGCCGATCACTTCTACCTTGACCGCGCAGCCCGCAGCCTCCTATCCACCCGACTCGACGAGATCTACACCTGGGTCGTGGACGAGCTCGACAACGCCATCACCCGACAGACCGCTCTCGGCACCCAAGAAACCACCAGGCAGGCCCGCAGCGATGACACCGCAGACGTGCTCGACCTCGACGCGTCCGACGCCGCCCACGACCTCCACGGCACCCTCCGCGCCTGGACACACCACGTCTGCACCGGCCGTCACCTGCCCTGGCCCGGCGACGGCCGTGCCCAACACTTCGCCCGCTGGCTCGACCGCCACATCATCGACCTCGCCCTCACCGAGCAGGCGCCCACCGCCGCCGACGAAATCACCGATGCGTGGAAACGAGCGAAGAACTCCATCGACCCACCGCAAGGCCGAGAGTTCGCCGGCCCGTGCCAGAGTCCCGCACAGCCTGCCCGCTCGTGCCTCGGCGTCTACGTGCGACGTGGCACAGACTCGTGGACCTGCCGCACCTGCTCCGTCACCTGCGACATCAACGCCATGCAGGCAGACCTCCACGACCAGGTCCTCGAATACGGCTACACCGCAAACCAGCTCGCGACCGCCCTATCCCGCGAAGTCGGCGACACCGTCCCATACGAGCGGGTCCGGAACTGGGTGCGCCGCAGCAAGATCACACCCATCGACGCCGACGACGACGGAACACCGCGGTACAGCCTGAACGACGCGCTCACTCTGTACAACGCCACGCCCAGCCGAACCGCCGCCACAGCTTGACCAGGGACTGTCTGAATAACGGTTGATCTGATCTTGGTTCGACACGCCGAGCTGCTGCTTGGCGGGAAGGATCGATGATGACCGAAACACTGGATCCCATGGCAGCGACCGAAGTGGATCAGAAGCAGTTGGCCGAGCAACTCCTGGCCCAGGCCAAGGAGCAGGGGGTGGATTTGATGGGCCCGGACGGGCTATTGAATCAGCTCACCAAGAACGTCCTCGAAACCGCGCTGGACGCGGAGATGACCGAGCACCTTGGCTACGAGAAACACGACGCCGCCGGCCGCGGGAGCGGGAACTCACGCAACGGCACCCGGACGAAGACGGTGCTGACCGAGATCGGACCTGTGGAAATCGATGTCCCGAGGGATACTGATTCCTCGTTCGCGCCGCAGATCGTCAAGAAGCGTCAACGTCGGCTGACCGGTATCGATGAGATCGTATTATCCTTGACAGCAAAGGGTTTAACTACCGGTGAGGTCTCTGCCCACTTCCAGGATATTTACGGAGCGACGGTGTCGAAGGACACCATCTCGCGCATCACCGACAAGGTCGTCGGCGAGATGACCGACTGGCAGAACCGTCCGTTGGACCGGGTGTACCCCGTGATCTTCATCGATGCGATTCACGTGAAAGTGCGGGATGGGCAGGTCACGAACCGGCCGATGTACGTCGCGATCGGGGTCACCGTCAACGGCGAACGCGACATTCTGGGTGTGTGGGCCGGCGACGGTGGTGAGGGTGCGAAGTTCTGGCTCTCAGTGCTCACGGAGATCAAGAACCGCGGTGTCGCCGACGTCTGCATCGTGGTGTGTGACGGGTTGAAGGGATTGCCCGATGCCATCAACACGGTGTGGGAACTCGCAGTGGTGCAGACCTGCATTATTCATCTGATACGCAACACCTTTCGGTTCGCTGCCCGGCAGTACTGGGATGAGATGGCGCGTGATCTCAGACCGGTCTACACGGCACCGTCCGAGTCGGCGGCCAAGGAACGATTCGATGAATTCGCCGGGAAGTGGGGCGCGCGGTATCCGGCGATCGTACGGATGTGGGGAAACGCGTGGACAGAGTTCGTGCCGTTCCTGGACTATGACGTCGAGATCAGACGAGTCATCTGCTCGACAAACGCAATCGAGTCCGTCAACGCCCGTTACAGGCGCGCGATAAGGGCCCGTGGACACTTCCCGACCGAGCAAGCAGCCCTGAAATGTCTGTATCTCGCCACACGGGCTCTGGACCCCACCGGGAAGGGTAAGGCACGATGGGTGATGAGGTGGAAGCCAGCGCTCAACGCGTTCGCAATCACCTTCGAAGGCCGCATCACCCCGAACGGTGACTAACCGACGCCGAGGTCGGATCCACCGTTAATCGGACACTCCCCTTGACCACCCAGAGATGCTAGGCTGACGCCGGCAGGCGCGAGAGTTATGCAGAGATGCAGACCTCGCGCCCTCGTCGTTTCAGCCCGATTGGTGGTCAGTAGTAACGGGGGCTGTGACAGGGCGATATGTGAGTGAGACATTCATTCCATCGCGCACACGGAGACGACTTGAAGCGCTGCGTCGCATTGACGTTACGGCTCATTGGGGCAAGCCTAGCGGCGACTGTGCTCGCTGGGTGCAGCAACGACAGCGACGACAGCATCCAACAATTGCCCATTTCCGCAACGCAGACGCCGCTCCCTGTGGATCCAATTCTCGCTCAAACGGAAGGCTACATGGAGCCGCTTTCACGGAAGACGATGCGGGGATACCTCAGCGAAAGCGACTACATGCTTACCGCAAATCTCACTGCTTACTCCGCCATCCAGCGGAGTACGGACGGCATACCGATCGGCGACCCTGCCCCTGCGGGATACAAGTACGTCGTTATCCAGGTTGTTCCTGACTCGTATTCCTGGCTGGTCGAAGAGCGAGACTGCGCCGGATCGGTGGGCTCCTGCCCCGGGACAAACCTCGTTGAGACCTACGAACTTGACTACGCCCCTTCAGACTATCGGCCAGGTGCGCCGGATCCGATTAAGCCGTTTAGGTCCCCACCATTCTCGTCGATGCGGGCAGGGAGCGACCTGGTATTTCTCGTTCCGATCGATCGACGCGGGATGGAGCTTCGCGTTGAGCTGAATCCGATCGGCAAACCCGACGAGAATCACGAGTTGGCCTGGATCGACTTGTCAATCTCGCTGCCCTAAAGGCGGCCGCGGCACGCCTGGGCCCGTCGAAGCTCGCTGCTTGCAAGCGCGAGCTCCAGGCCCAGGCGCCTGGAATTGCGGTACGAGCCCCGTGAAAGGCTAGGGGCAATAGTGGGTGCTTGCCGCCCCAACCGCGGCCGCCGCCTTCTCTGTACTACCAAGTACCGGTAGCTCGATACTAGGGTCGTCGAAACTGTCGCAGATTTTATGCGCGAACTCGATGATTTCGTCGTTGCTGCCGTCGATGTCGGCATCGCGGAATGCCTTGATAACCGCGACGTCTTTCTCCGGCAGTCCGTCAGTGCTCTCGGATGAACCGCAGGCGGTGAGCGTCAAAGCGACGGCAGCGAGCAGTCCGGCGGTGAGGGTGCGCATGGTGTTTCCTTTCGTCGGATCGTATTTCCGGAATGTGATCGCGCGTTACGTAGTCGGCCCATGCGCGAGGAGGTTGAAATGCCGTCGCTTTTTGACCAGCTCTACGACGCCAGCGCCCAGCTCGCCCACGCACACGCGGAGGGCAACCTAATCGGGGTGATGGATCTTGAAACCCAGATGAACAACCTGCTCGACACACTCAGCGCGAGAGGAGGCAACGATGCGAGCCAATGACAAAGCGCTCCGCGGCCACCTCGCCGACGCACTCGGCGGACAAGAACACGAGCAGCCACCGCACCCCACCGACGACACCCCCGAGGTCCGGGCATTGGCCCGAGGCCTCGCGGGTCTCGCATTCGGTGACACCGCAGCACCGCTCAACTTCAACACCATCACCGAGTACTACCAACCGCTAGCCCAATCGATTCTCAATTACCAGGGTGGATGGATCATTGATCCCAGTGTCAGGCTCTGGAAGCGAAGCCCAGATGTCGATTGAGTGGACGCTACCAACCGTCATTCTCGGGACACCCGACGTGCCACCCGTCCTCGTACAGGTACCACCAAGACGGGGTAACGACGGAATCTGTACTCGGGCCGAGGACGAATGCGAAACCGTCCTTCATGTCGAAGTCGAGCGTGTAGCCCCCGGCCTGAAGTAGATCGTGAGCTTCGCGCGCGCGGTCAGTGACGCCGACCGAACCGCCAAGGACGCCGACTTTCCCACCCACCCAGACGTACAGCGATGAGTCGTATTCGGATTCGGACGTTGGACGACATGGCCCTGGTACGTCGTTGATCGCGGAGAATCCTTTGTCGCGGACGGTCGAGTAGAACGCTTCGGCCGAGGTTCGCAAGCGATCGAGTTCATCGTGGCGCTGATTCTGCTTTTGCATGACGGCTACGCCAGCAGCGACTGCGGCCACGACAAAGGCGCCAACCAGCCCGCCTATCAGTGCTCGTTTGCTCAACATCAATCTTCCTGTCGTGGAGGTCGCCAAGTGAATTCGAATCGCGACGGAGAGAGCATATTTTGCTCGTGTCGTGAGGGAGTTGCCGGGTAATGGCTAGGGCGGCGAAGCGCGTGTGCGCGCAACCTGGATGCCCGAGCATTCAGTCAGCGGCGCTGTGCCCGTCCCATCGAGCGGTACGGGATGCTTACCAACGAGGTACCACACCGACGAAGGTCACGCGCACGTGGTCCGAGCAGAAGCGCCGCAAGGCTGCCGTCGACGCGCACAGGGCCGTGCACGGCGACTGGTGCCCCGGGTACGAGCGGCCGGCGCACGCCACCACTGACCTGACCGCCGACCACGTCGAGGAGATCAGCCTCGGCGGCGCACCCGGCGGCACGCTCCAGGTGTATTGCAGGTCATGCAACAGCTCGAAGGCTGGGCATAACCGCCCCTGACCTGCGGAAACGCAAACTGCTTGCATATGCAAGCAACTCTCTGACCTGCGGAAAGGTGCCCCCGGGGGGGTACCCCGAAGGGTGAAAACGCCATCGCCGCGGGGGAGGTCCCTCGCAGTTCGCAGTACCTGAAATGTTTCCAGGAAGGGAGGGCCGTGGCCGCGACATCACCCCGCGCTCCCCAAGAGCTGGGACCCGGAGGCAAGGCTCTCTGGCGGGCGATCACCAAGGACCACGACCTCGACGCGGTGCAGCAAGTCCAAGTGGTCGAGGCATGCCGGGCAAAGGACCGACTCGACAAGCTCGACCTGATCCTCCGCGGCGACGCCGACACCTGGGTCGACCTCGTGCACCGGACGCAGACCGAGGATTACGAGATCCGGATCGACGACGCGCTGGCGAAGGCTAACGCGACCGGCAACCTGCTGAAGCAGTTGCTCGCCGCGCTCCGCCTGCCGGACGAGTCGGGTACGAAGCCGCAGCAGCGGGGCGGTGCTCGCGGTAGCTACAAGCCGACTGCGGCGTCGAGCGGGACGACGGCGGTGTCGAGCGGGAAGGTGTCGTCCCTCGATCGTGCCCGGGCCGCGAAGTCCGGTGCCTGATGCCGTGGGCGGGACCGCTCTTCGACGGGCATGTGTGCTCGGTCGGCTACGAGGTCCTCGACTGGATCCACGAGTACGAGTGCCACGGCGTCGGTGACATCCAGGGCGATCCGATCGACCTCGACGACGAGATCCGTGAGCACATCATCGAGTGCTATCGGATCGACCCGATCACCGGTCGGCGGGTCTACAACGAAGCCGTCCTCTCTCGACCGAAGGGCCGCGCGAAGTCCGAGATCGCGGGCCAGATCGTGGTGGCCGAGGCCTTCGCTCCGGTTCGATTCGACGGCTGGAATGCCGATGGTCAACCGGTGGCGCGGCCGGTTCGATCGCCGCTGATCAAGTGCCTCGCCACCGAGGAAAGCCAGGCGGGCAACACCTTCTCGAACGTTGCGTTCATCGCCGGCGAGTGGGGGCAGGACACCCACCCGGACATCTATGGCGGCGTAGGTGGTGTCCGCCGGTACCAGTCGGCGTCCGCGATCTACCTGCCGCAGGGTGGTGAGATTCGGGCGTGCACCTCGGGTGCGGCCTCGAAGGACGGCGGCCTGGAAACGCACATCGTCGCCGACGAGACGCACCTGTATGTGCTGCAGGAACTGCGGGACATGTACTCGACGACTGCGCGAAACATGGGTAAGCGCAAGGACGCAGACCCCTGGCTTCATCAGACGTCGACCGCGTACCGGCCCGGCGAGAACTCGGTCTTCGAGACCACGCTGACGCTGTGGCGCAAGGGCGAGCTGCCGGAAGCGGTGTTCGTCAACCATCGCGAGGCCACCGGGAAGATCGACCTCAACGACAAGGCGCGGACACTGCGTCAGCTCGAGGAGGTGTACGGCGACGCTTCCGCGTGGATCGACATGGAACGAAAGTACCGCGACATGCGGGACCCGCGGATCTGCGCTGATGACGAGACCGCGGCCAGGTACTTCTTGAACAGGCCGATGTCGTCGAAGGATGCGTGGATCGCCGACGACGTCGTCAAGCGTCAGGTCCAGTCCGGACAGGTCACGGGCGCCAGCGGGTTTCATAAACTTGAGCCGGGAACGCACGTGGCGCTCGGCTTCGACGGTTCACTCAACGACGACTCGACGGTGCTCTTCGGGTGCAGGATGTCGGATGGTTTCCTGTTCCCGATCGGTATCTGGGAGAAGCCGCAGGGTAACGCCGGGAACTTCTGGGAGGTTCCGCGGTCGGATGTGCTCGCGAAGATCCGGGAGGCGTTCGGCCGGTACAGGGTGAGCCGTCTCTACGCTGACCCGCACGAGTGGCGGTCGGACATCGACAAGCTCGCCGAGGAATTCCCGGAGCGGGCGTTGCCCTGGGCGACGACCCGGGACATAGCGATGCATTCGGCGCTCGACCGGCTTCGCACGGACCTGATCAACAAGACCGCGTTTCACTCCGGCGACAAGCTGATGATGGAGCACTTCTCCAACGCGTACGTCCGCAACAAGGGCATCTACCGGCTCGTCCGGAAAGAGAACCCGAAGTCCGACCGCAAGATCGACTCGGTTGTCGGGGCGTCCCTGGCCTATGAGGCCCGCGCAGATGCGATCGCCGCTGGGTGGACCGCCGAAGGGCCTGACAACCGAATGTTCTGCTTCTCATGAAATGGAGGGCCACGTGACCGTCGCTCTGCGAACGACCCTCAGCTCCGACGAGCGGGACATGATCGGCAAGCTCAATGCGAAGCTGCACAAGCTGCAGCCGCGGGACAGGCTGAACGAGGCGTACTTCGAAGGTGAGCAGCGGCTCAAGCAGATCGGTATCGCTGTCCCGCCGGAACTGCGGGTGTTCGAGTTGGTCGTCAACTGGAACCGAATGTACGTCGGCGAGATAGCGCGTCGGCAGAAGATCAAGTCGATCATGGTCCCAGGTGGGAAGAAGAAGCGGAGCAAGGCGCTGCAGGAGGGCTTCGACGCGAACAATCTCTCTTCGGAGATCGGCCTCCTGAACACGGAGACGATGATCTTCGGTCGCTGCTTCGGCACCGTGGGAACGAACGACGAGGACGCGGGGCACCCCCGGATCGCTATCGAGTCGCCGACCCAGATGTCCTGCCTGATCGACCGCGGCCGCCGACGGATGGATGCGGCGTTCCGGCAGTACCGTACGGAGGAGGGGCAGCGCGTCGGCACACTCCTGCTGCCGGACAGGACCATCCAGGTCGTGGCCGGCCGCGGGGGTTGGGAGATCGACGAGGTCGGAGACGACACCGGTGTCGACGACCACGGACTGGGTCGTGTCCCCGTGGTGTTGTTCCTCAACCGCCGGCGCCTGAGCAAGTGGACCGGAACGTCCGAGATGGCGGACCTGATCCCGCTCGTCGACGCCGCGGCTCGTGCGTTGACCAACCTTCAGGTCGCGCTGGAGACGCACTCGGTGCCGCAGAAGTGGGTCCTGGGCCTGTCGAAGGGCGACTTCGTTGACAAGAATGGGCAGCCGATCCCGGTGTGGCAGGCGTACTACACGTCGATCTGGGCGAACCAGAAGTCTCCGAAGGAAGTAGAGGTCGGCCAGTTCTCCGCCTCGGACTTGAAGAACTTCCACGACACGACGAATCACTATGCGGCGTTGGCGTCGTCGGTGACCGGGTTGCCGTTCCGGTTCTTCGGTCAGAACACCGCGAACCCGGCCGCTGAAGGTGCGATCCGGGCGGATGAGTCCCGGCTGATCTCGAATACCGAGGACAAGAACGAGGCCCAGGGCGTCGGCATCGGCTGGTTGATGTCGCTGTACGAGCGTTTCCGCACCGGTGAGTGGCCGGCTGCGGGCCTGGCGATGAAGGTCGAGTGGCGCAACCCGGCCACCCCGACGAAGGCCGAGGAGGCCGACTTCATCCAGAAGCTCAACGGCGGAACACCAGTTCTGTCCCGTGAGGGCTCGTGGGACGAGATGGGCTGGGACGAGGCACGCAAGGACCGCGAGCGCGGCTACTTCGAACAGGAAGCATCCGATCCGGTCCTCGACCGACTCACCCGGAACCTGAACGTCGACAACGCGAACGCCGATGACCCCGCAAGCCTCGGCTGACTACTACCGGGCGCAGCAGAAGATCACAACCGCGGTGTTGCTGGCTGCGCGCAGGATCTGGGGTGTCCGGCCGCCCAAGGACTTCGATAGCTGGTTCGCGGCGAATGTCGATCGGCTGATCACTATTGTCACCGCGGGGCAGGCCCGTGCAGTGGAGGGAGCCGACGATTACGTCACAGCTGTGCTGGACGAACTCGGCACTCCGGTGGCGGCGGAAGTCATCCCTGCGACCGAGCCGCTGGTCGGAGTGGCCTCCGACGGCCGACCGTTGGACTCGCTGATGTACGGCGCGATCATCACAACGAAAGGCAAGATCGTCGAGGCTGACACCTACAGCCCAGACGTCCTCGCGCAGGCCTGGCAATCAGGCCTGAATGCGTTGATGCTGCGCACGCAGCAACAGATCGCAGACGCTTCCAGGGTCGCCACGTCCTTGAGTATCGCGGCGCGCCCAGGTGTCGGCTACGTGCGGATGCTCAACCCGCCCTCTTGCTCGAGGTGCGCAGTGCTGGCGGGAAGGTTCTACCGCTGGAATCAGGGATTTCGACGCCATCCTGGCTGCGACTGCCGGCATATCCCGTCGCGCGAGGACAGCGCACGCGACCTCCGCACCGACCCCGGCGCCTACTTCGCAAGCCTGCCAGAGGATCTGCAGAACAAGATCTTCACGATGGCCGGTGCAGAAGCGATCCGCGACGGCGCTGATATCAACCACGTGGTCAACGCCCGACGCGGAATGTCGACCGCACAGGAAAACGTCGCCGGATGGATTCCGAAAGGGCGACTCCAAACTCGGTCCCTCTACGGGCAAGAGATGGCAACTACTATTGAGGGCGTTACGCGTCGTGGCGAGGCATATCGGGCGATGAGCCGCGCGGGGTACGCCCAACGTGAGACCGACGTGCGAGCGGGTAGGAACTTCCGGGCGAAAGCACCTAGGTTGATGCCCGAGTCAATCTACGAGATCGCGGAGGACCGCGACGACGCACTACGGCTTCTCAGGCTCAATGGGTATCTCAGCGACCGTGAGCGCCCCGTGCCAAGTCGGGCGTCGGTCCGTGGACGTCCGACGCCAACCGCGCCTTCTCCGTCTTCCAGTGGGGGTGGTCGCGTTCCTCCACGACCGCCCATAGAAGATTCTCCGGTGCCAAGTGATGACGACGGCGAATTGCTCGCCAGCCACTTCGACGAAAGCTTCGCGGACTGGGCGGCCGGGCTGTCCAACGAGCAGAGATTAGCTATCGTCCAGTGGCAGCGTGCTGATGACCGGTTCTACCAGCGAATCCAGAAAGCGCTTCGAACAGGCGTCGAGGATGCGGAAGCTGAGCAGGTGTCCTTCCCGATACTTGATGCGATCGCCGCTGGTGTTTTGGATCAGGACGTGGCCACTTGGCGTGGCATACGCAACACGACACCCCTCTTTGGGGTGTCAAGAGAGCGTTTAGCGGACCTGACCGGGGAGGTAGTCGACGCCGATGGGTTCCTGGCAGTATCCACTTCGAAGGCGATCGCTGTCGACGAGTTCACCAAGCCTTCGTTTGGCGGTGGATCGGCTCTGTTGCGTGTCCACGTCCAAGCAGGTATGCCTGCAGCATGGGTGAAATTGGTAGGAGATCCTCGGATGGAATACCAGCGTGAGCTGCTACTTCCGCCTGGTCATCTGCTGCGTGTACTAGAAGTGTCCTACACTGGTGATCTGCCGCTTGTGGACGTGGAGGTGATCTGACAATGCCGATGAGTAATAATCGCTTGTGGGATGACAGTATTTTTGCCCCGCACGGTGGGCCGCGACCTGCACCTCAGCACACCCTGATCTTGGTCACACAGCTCGGACTCTCTCGCGCCAGCGCGAAAGAGAAGGAGCAGGGTATCGCACAGTGGTTGGAGAAGAATTCTCCGTCACCGAGGCTGAAGAATAGCCTGATCAAGAGCGGTTACACCCACCTCCTGCACCTCCCCGCTTAACACACACCACAGACAAGGCCCCGTGAGCAACCGCTCCGGGGCCTTTGTCATGCCCATATTCGCCCTGCTCAGTGCAGGGATTCTCACCGCCACTCGCACGGGGTGGCTCCATGCCTGCAACGGGCGACAGAAGGGGATATCCGCATGTCGAGCACCATCTTGCCCATCCATGCCGTCACTGGTCTCACCGCACTGGGACTGACCAAGAGGGGTAAGCCGATCTGGCCCGTCCTCGGCGGCAACGGTGAGGGCGACGGAGACACCGACGACAAGGGCCCGGTCGACGACGATCAGGACGAAGAACCGGACGACGAACCTGACGCCGATACCGACGACGACCCTGACGAAGACGAGGACAGAGCCCTCGGACCGAAGGGGGAGAAGGCGCTCGCCGCGGAGAAGGACAAGCGGAAGCAGGAGCGGAGCCGCCGGATTACCTCCGTGCGGGAGAACCGGCAGCTCAAGGCGCAACTCGCCGCGAAGGGCAAGCCCAAGGTCAAGGAATCCGACGACGACGAGCGCGAGCGCGTCATCGAAGAGCGCCTGACCGCCCGCGCTAACGCGCGCATCATCGCCGCAGAAGTGCGGGCCGCGGCCGCCGGGAAGCTGTCCGATCCCGCCGACGCACACAGATTTCTCGACCTTGATCAGTTCGAGGTCACCGAGGACGGCGAAGTTGATCCGGACGAGATCGCCGATGCGATCGACGACCTGATCAAGAAGAAGCCGTACCTGGCCGCGCAAGGCGGCACCCGGAAGGCCCCGAAGCCCGACCGCCGCCAGGGCGGTGGGTCGCGCGAAGCGACAGGGTCGATGGCCGCCGGTCGAGCCGCCTATCAGTCGCGAAACCCCAAGAAGAACTGAACCTCTGAAGGAGGGAATTCACCATGGATCTGCAGATCAAGACCGAAACCTTCGGGCAGGACGACCAGTCCTGGCTCGCGTCCGCGCATGGAACGGACACCGCACGCAACATCAACATCAGCGTCGCAACGTTCACCGCGGGCACCCACTACCCCGACGGCTGGCTGAAGTCGGGCCTGCCGCTGAAGAAGGTCGCCGGCGGCCGATACGGGCTGTGGTCCAACGGCGACACCGACCCGATCGAAGGGCACCTCTTCACCGCGACGAAGGTCCCTGCGGGAGCCACCGTCGTCGTCGGCGCCCTCCTGTGGCACGGCGCCGCACTCGTGGCGAAGCTGCCCACGTCCGTCAACGCAGCTGGCCAGGCCACTGCCCGGGACATCCGCTACTTCTAAGGAGACTGAGCAATGGCACTTGTACTGAACAGCGACTACATCACCCCGGTCGAGCTGACCGGTTACGTGCGTGAAGCGCTCGCTGACCGACCCATCAACGACCTCGCGCTGATCGACGATCTGCTGCCCGACCTCGTAGTTGACGATGTCGACTTCCGGGCAAACATCACCGAGCGTGGCCTCAAGCGCATGGCGAAGTTCCGCACCTGGGACGTTGAGGCTCCGCAGTCGAAGCGGAAGGGCATCAAGCGGATCTCCGGTGAGCTGCCCCCGATCTCGGAGAAGCGCCGACTCGGTGAATACGACCGGCTGCGCCTTCGGAAGGCGGACACCGCGATCATTAACCTCATCCAGGACGACGCCGTCGAACTGGCGGATGCGCTGCGTACCCGCCTCATCGTGGCCAAGGCGCAGGCGCTGACGACCGCGAAGGTCAACCTCGCCGAGGATGGCCTGGAGATCGAGGTGGACTTCGGCCGCAATGCCGGTCACACGGTCGTGGCCGGCACGGTCTGGTCCGGCGCGGGGGATCCGATCGGCGACCAGGAGAGCTGGTTCTCGACGTTCCGGGTCTCGAACTCGGGCAACCCGATCCGGGCCATCACCTCGCAGCGAGTGATGTCCAACCTGATGAAGAACGCCGCCATCCGGGCCTACTGCCTGCCCCCGGGCTCGACGCAGGGCATCGTGACCCGCGAACAGGTCAACGCCCTGTTCACCTCATTCGGGCACCCGGCGTTCGAGATCTTCGATGCCCAGGTCGAGGACTTCGACGGCGATCCGTTGCGCCTGATCCCGGACGATTCGGTCCTCTACACCGGCGCCTCCAAGATCGGTGAGACGCTGTGGGGCACCACTGCGGAAGCCATCGAGCCGGACTACGGCATCGACGCATCCGAGGCCCCGGGCATCGTCGTCGGTTCCTACATCGACAACGACCCGGTCGGCCGCTGGACCAAGGCGTCCGGTGTCGGCCTGCCGATCCTCGGCAACGCCAACGCGACCATGATCGCGAAGGTGCTCTGATGGGACGCCGCCTGTCCGCGGTCGTCCACGTCCTCGACGAAGTCGGCACTTACCACCAGTTCGGTCCCACTGACGTGGTGCCGGACTGGGCGGCCGCGAAGATCACCAACCCGGCCGCCTGGGCCGAGGACCCTGTCGCCGATCTCGCCTACGACAACGGCGGTTGGCTGCCGCCCGGGTCGACGCTGCGCATCGAGGACGAGAAGCAGGACTTCCCCGGCGATGCACCGTCCGATCAGTGGAAGGTCCCCGAGCTCCTGGCGTTCGCCGAGACGAAGGGCATCGACCTCGGCGACGCGAAGAAGAAGGCCGACATCCTCGCCGCAATTGCCCAGGCTGAGGCTGGCGCTGCCGACGAAGGCAACGACGGCACCGGCGACGGTAGCGACGAGGGCGAAGGCGGAAACGAGGGCAACGGTGACGGCACCGCCTGAACCGCTCATCACCAAGGTTGACGTCGAGGATCGGCTAGGGGAAACCCTGGCCGATCCCGAGGTCACCCAGGTCGAGTCGTTGATCGCCTATGCCTCGTCGAAACTGAGGTCGCGCCGCTACCTCGATGTCGACGCACGGATGTTCGACGGGACACTCGACCGGGCGCTCGTCAAGGGGACGGTTGTCACCGCGGTCATTCGTGCGCTCGAAGTGATGCGCACCGGGCTGCGCGTCCGGAGCACCCAGTATCCGGAGAACACCGAGCAATACGTAGACGCCGACCCTCGGCTCATCTACTTCACCGACGAAGAACTCGGCGAGCTCGACCCCGATGTGGGTGAGACAAACCCGGGCGCCTTCACGATTCGAGTGTTCTGATGCCCAGCTTCCCGGAACCGTGGACCCTGCTGCGGTACAACGAACCTGAGTACGACGAGTCGACCAACAACCGCATTCCGGTTGCGCCGACCGAGGTCCCGTGGCGTGGACTGCTGCAGCAGCGGCAGTTGTCGGCCTCGTCTGTCGACGCGGGCAACGTCGAGTTTCAGGACTGGCACGTCACGAGTTCCTACGTCCTCCTTCTCGCCCCGGGATTGGATCCTCTGCCCGCTGAGCGGGACAGCTTCCGCGACGAGGACGGGGCCATCTACCAGGTTGTGGGCAAGACCCGTGCGCGCCGACCGGTCCGCGGCCCACGACGGGCCGCATACATCGCCGCCATCGTGCGGCGTTCCAACGACATGTAGGAGTGAATCAGCATGGCTGAGAACGATACTGCCGATCTGGGCTCGTCCGAGGAGCCTGCGGTCGACGACCTGTATCGGTACACCGACGATGAGGGCCGCAAGAACGTCACCGCCCGTGGCTCCCGTGCCCATCTCGAGCACCTCGAGAAGCTGAAGCTGGCGGCGCTGGTCGAAGGCGCCGAAGCGGAAGCGGCGGAACTGGCGACGTCGGGCGAGAAGCCGGTCGCCACCGCCGACGCTGATCGGTCCGTCGACGGTCCGCTCGATCCGCCGGCGCCCGCCGCGGTACAGGCGAAGCGCACCCCGGCGAAGTCCGCGGCCAAGGACGAATCGAAGCCCTGAGATGGTGGCCCGACTCACCATTTATGACGGTCGGGCCCGGGCGGAGACCTTCGAGATTTCATTCGAGGACAGGCTCGAGATCGGCTGGACGATCGCGGACGAGTCACGTGCCGACGCGCCGGTGTTGACCGGCGACTACCGGGACGGGATCACCGTCGAGACGGACGGGCAACGGGTGTTCGTCGCCGATACCGACGAGGACGCGGTCTTCAAGGAATACGGCACGGTCGACACTCCGCCGCATGCGGTGTTGACGAACAAGGCTCGCCGATACGGCGACTACCGCGGATGGGAGCCGAAGTGACCGAGAAGACGCGGATCCCCTTCGCGCCCGCCGCGGTGCGTGACCGTTTGCGGACAGACGACGACTTCGCCGCAGTCGTGCCCGCCGAGTTCATCTCGACCAGGGACGTCCCGGAGAAGTTGACTCGCCCGTTCGTCACCTGCCGGTCGGCGACCACCACCGGCCGCGACGCGATGCTCCGCAAGCCGATGGTGCAGATCGATGTGTGGGTGCCAGGCCGCCCCACACTGGAGTGGCCCCCGTCCGGTGACCCCGAAGAGATCGCTTGGGACATCGGCGGCCTCGCCGGCGAGATCATCGACCGATCCTCCAACATCGCCTTCCGCAACTGCGGGTGGGCAGGGAACTGGGTGGACGGACCCATGAACCTGATCGACAAGACCCGCGGCCAGGACCTGCCTCTCTATCGGGCCCCCGTCCGGGTGGAACTGACCATGCGGATGGATACGGCACCCAAGTTCGCCTGGATGCCCTGATACCGGCGCTCTGAGCGCCCCCAATCGTCCCGCCCGATGCCCGGCTGCCTGGCCCAGGTATCGGGCGGGACACCTCAACAACCCAGCGCTCACACCAGGTGGGCCGAACTGCGTGAAAAGGAGCGACCCATGAGCACTTACGCGGATCCAAAGAAGGCCGTCACCTACCTCGACGGCGACGGTTTCCGAGCACCGGCCGGAACAGCGTTCCCCGGCGCGGCGATCTTCGCCTCGCCCGTCGTCACCCCCGCGGTCACCGGACCGCCCTCCGTCCCTGCCGTGACCTGGGATGCGTTCGGCGGTATCCAGAAGGGCCTCGACCTCAACCCCACCCGGGAGCTGAAGGAACACGAGGTGTTCAACTACCGTGACGCCGCATACGACGTGACCACCGGACCTTTGAAGGAACGGCTGAAGTTCCGCGCCGTCGACCGGTCGAAGGCCACCACCTTGACCCGGCTCGAAGGCGGCTCCGTCGTCGAGATCGAAGCCGACGAGGTGTACGAGTTCATCCGCGGCGCCGGCGAAGACTTCGCCTTCATCTGGCGAGCGATGGACTTCCGGCACAAGACCGCCCTCTACTGCGAACGCGTCCGTCTGGTGACGCCTCCGCCCCGCTCGTTCAGCGGCCAGGACCTCGACGGCTGGGAGTTCGAACTCCTCGCCCTCGCCAAGGTCCGCGAATTCGGCACCGACAACGGCGGAATCACCGTCTAAGTCCATCTCTTCCGAACAGGAGAACACGAGCAATGCCAGGCGAAAACAAGAAGAACGAGGCCCGGACCGCTGCCACCGAAAGCGGTCCGGCCCCGTTCCCCCTCGACTCCCTCCTCGCGGTCGGCCAGGATGTCACCCTGCCGCCCGCCGACATCACCTTCGCGCCCGTCCTCGTCGAGTTCGGCGGCGTGACCACCCACATCCGCCGGTCGTTCACCGGCCTCGAAGTGATCGCAGCGTCGAAGCTGCTGCACTACACCCCGCCGCCGCACCCGATCGCCTCACTGCCCGAAGCGGAGCAGCGGGCGCTGTCCCAGGCAGACCGGACGAAGCTGGCCGAGCAGTTCGTCAAGGACGTCGAGGACCAGTTCAACCAGCACATGATCGCCCAGCTCGAGAGCATCACCGAATCGGGTGACGCGACCGCATTGTGGGAGCAGATGAAGGACCTGCCCGAGATCATCTCCGACCGACTGTTCCGGGGGATGTACCGGATCGCGGGGCTGGTCAACGAACAGGGAAAATTCCTCGCGCTCTAGCCGACCTCCACACCGAGGACGGACGGGCGAGGGCTCTGTGCGGTCTGCGGTATCACTTCGGCATCGACCTTCAGTCGGCGCTCGAGGAGATGCCGTGGATCGACACGCTCGCCTACATGCGGCGGGCCGGCGAACTCGACGCCCAACGTGAGCGCGACTCCGAGAACTGGGCGATGCTCCTCGACCGCATCGAGTACACCCTCAACAGCGCATACGCCGACCGGATCACAGACCCCGACGACCCGAAGGTTGCGGCCGAACGTGCACGCCGGGAAATGCTCGGACTGAAGCCTCCCCCGATGCCGCTGATCCGGCCGGTCGCTCTGCGTCCTCCCGCGATCGACGAAGTCCGCCGGCAGATGTACCAGGAACAGGTCGATCTGTACAAGACACCTGAGGCGAACGAGGACGGCACCTTGTCGGTCGCCGAATACATGCGCTTGCGCGGAATCGAATTCGAGCCGATCCCAGAACCTAGCAGCGAATAGCAGAAGCGGAGGTGACGCAGTGGCCGGTGGCCGGATCGACATCGAGGTCGGCGTCAATACGAGAGATGTCCCGAACCAGCTCGAACGCGGATTGCAGCCCGCTGTGGGCGCCGCGACCAAGTTCGCAGGTGCGTTCGGTCTGGCTCTCGGTGCGGCGGGCGCCGCTTCTGTTGCGAAGCAGATCATCACGATCGGCAACGACTACACCACCACCCTGAACACCATGTCGGCCGTGTCCGGTGCAACCGCCTCGCAGATGGCGGCGGTGTCGGCGCGGGCGAAGGAACTCGGCAACGACATCGAGTTGCCGAACACCTCCGCATCCGATGCAGCCGCGGCGATGACCGAACTTGCCAAGGGCGGGTTCACGGTCGAGCAGTCGATGTCGGCGGCGAAGGGGACGCTGCAGCTGGCGGCTGCGGCGCAGATCGATGCGGCCTCGGCTGCCACGATCCAGTCGCAGGCGCTGCAGGCATTCGGGCTCAGCGCCGACTATGCGGGCAAGACCGCGGACGTGCTCGCGAATACGGCGAATGCCTCGTCGGCCGAAATGACCGATGTGGCATACGGTTTGCAGCAGGCCGGTGCCGTAGCCAACCAGTTCGGGCTGACGATTGAGGACACGGCCGCCACCCTCGGCGTGCTGTCGAACGCGGGCATCCAG
The DNA here is from genome assembly GCF_017068395.1 of Rhodococcus pseudokoreensis. Classification (NCBI taxonomy): domain Bacteria; kingdom Bacillati; phylum Actinomycetota; class Actinomycetes; order Mycobacteriales; family Nocardiaceae; genus Rhodococcus; species Rhodococcus pseudokoreensis. Next base: position 7,444,878 of record NZ_CP070619.1, read on the forward strand.
GGCTCGGACGCCGGAACGCTGCTCAAGTCGACGCTTCTCGCGCTCACTGATACCTCGAATCCTGCGCAGGGCGCGATCAAGGATCTCGGCCTTACCGTGTACGACGCCCAGGGCAAGTTCGTGGGCATGTCGTCGCTGTTCGGTCAGCTCGACGAAGCCGCGAAGAACATGACGCCCGAGATGTATCAGGCGGCGACTGCGACTCTGTTCGGGTCCGATGCCATGCGCCTCGCGGGTATCGCTGCCCAGCAGGGCGCCGGCGGTTTCGACTCCATGCTCGAATCGGTGAACCGGCAAGGGGCAGCCGCCGAGGTCGCTGCGGCGAAGACCCAGGGGCTGCCCGGTGCCATGGCCGCCGCACAGAACGCTGCGGAAACTCTCGGCCTGAAGGTCTATGAACTGGTCGATGGACCTCTCGAGTCCTTCGCGACGAACGCAGCGGGCAAGATCTCCGGGGCAACGGACGGGATCATCGGCGGTCTTCAGAACGCCGGCGAGGTCATCGGTCCCGTTGTCGACACTGTCGGCAAACTCGTCTCCGCGTTCACTGATCTGCCGGTCCCTGTGCAGGCAGCAGCGGTGGCATTCGCTGCAGTCAAGACCTTCGACGTGGACGACACCCTGTCGTCCTGGGCCGACACCGCCGCCGAGAAGGTTGGTGGACTGGCGGACACCTTCAAGGGTTTCCGTGAGGAGATGGAGGTCCAGCAGTCCCTGGCCGCCCAGTCGTCGGCCGAGTTCGACGGCCTGGGCGAGTCGCTGTCGGAGAACGCAGAGCCGCTCGGCGAGTGGGCCGCCGGTCTCGCGACCCTCGAAGCTCGAGTGCCGGCCATCAACGAAATGGGCGAGTCGTACCGGCGGGTCACCGGTCGCACGCGGGACTGGGCGACTGAACAGCGCGCGCTGGGTACGGCGACTGGTGGTCTCCGTGGCACCCTGCGGCAGGCTGGCGCGTCGGTCGGTCAGTTCGCCGGCGTTGTCGGCGGCGCAGCGCTGGCTGGAACACGGGGTCTGGCGGGGGCGGCCAAGGGATTGATCAACGTCATGGGTGGCCCGTGGGTCGCCGGGATCATGGCTGCGTCGTGGGCGATCGGTCAGATTGCCGCCAAGCACGCTGAGGCTGAGCAGAAGGCCCGCGAGCAGGAGGCAGCGGAGAAGGCGCTGCAGTCAACCCTCGACGCTCAGACCGGCAAGATCACCATGGAGACGAAGCGCAAGATCGCCGAGGACGCGGAAGCGTCAGGTGACCTCGAGCGTCTCCAGTCCTATGGTCTTGACGTCCGGGACTACGTGAAGGCCGCGACAGGCGACGAGGCTGCGTACGGTCGTGTCGCGACGGTGGGTCGAGAGAATGTCGACAAAGGGCTCGAGGGTCAGAAGACGTTCCACGAAGAGTCCTACGCGGGCGCCGGTATCCAGCGGGAAGAGTTGGTATCCGGACTCCTGAAAGAGGGCGACTCCTGGGACACCCTGAACCAGAAGATCGACCGCTACAACGCGGTGCAGCGGACCCTCGCGCAGGCGGGCGCACCGTACAAGCCCGCGATCGCAAGCCTTCAAGAGTTGATCGACGGGATGGACGACGGCAACGAGTCCGCCGTCACCCTGACCCAGAACATCAACACCCAGAAGGAATCGCTGGACCGGGTCTCGCAAGCCCAGCTCGACAGCAACAAGGCACTCGGTGAGGCGATCCCAGTCACCGATCAACTTCGCGCGAAGTTCAACGAGTTCGGTGCCACAGTCGAGTCGGTCCCCGACGAAAAGACTGTCATCGTCCGCGGTCTGACGGACGAGGCGAAGAAGAAGGTCGAGGAACTCGGCTTCTCCGTCGAGGAGATGGAAGACGGATCCTTCCGGATCGTCGCCAATTCCGATGAGGCGAAGGCCGTCCTGGCCGACATGATCGGCCGGATCAACCTCCTCAACAACGCGAAGGCCATCCCGAGCGTCGCCCTGGACAAGACCGGTTTCGAACTGTCCGCACTTCAGACGGATCAGATCCTGAAGATGCTCGACAATGAAACCGCCTCGCCCGAAACGCGATTGATCATGGATGGCATCCGGGAGGGTAAGCAACTCACCCTCGCCGACCTCCAGGCCATCAGCGCCACGACCGCGGACCCGAAGGTCGTCATCGCGCTTGCCGACTTCCTTCGCGATGTCACCACGGTCAACACTGAGCTGAACAAGGCAGCCGAGCCGCGGAACGTTCAGCTGTACATCGAAACGATCGACCGGGTGAACAACACCGCCCGGGCCGAGGGGTACAGCTACAACCTCGACCAGTACGGGCGCGAGGCCGGTGGCCGGTTGCCTGGATTCGCAGTCGGTGGTCGGATGCCCGCACGGACAGCGGTCGACGACATCTACGCGGTCCTTCCCGACGGCACCCCGATCGCGAAGGTGAACGGCAAAGAGTGGGTCGTCAACGACGAAATGTCGGAGAGGTACGACAAAGAGCTGGCGATGATCAACGCCGGCACCTTCCCGAAGCTGCCCGGATTCGAGGCCGGCGGCCGACTCGCCAGGGACCGTATCGAGGACGTCGGCGCCAAAATGGATGGCGTCCCATACGACCTGGGTGGTGCGTCGTTTGCTGGCGCTGACTGCTCGGGATTCGTGGCGATGCTCCAACGTGCTGCGCGCGGCGAGGAGAATCCCCAGGGGCGCCTGGGCACGACCTACGACCTCCTCGCTGGGAGCTGGCCGGATCTCGTTCCCGGATCCAAGGGCCCGTTCGTCGTCGGTACCAGCGAAGAGCACATGGCCGCGACGGTATTCGGGACGAACTACGAATCGGGTGGTTCGTACGGTGCGGCGAAGGTCGGCGGAAGTGTTGGCGCGTTCGATGCCCAGTTCGGCAACAACCAGTTCTACCTGCCTTGGGAGAAGTTCTGGCCGCCAATCACCTCGGAGTCCGCCGAGGACACCGGTACTGCGGGCGGCGACATCTCGACGTCACGGTCCGACTCGTCGAAGAAGAAGGCGACATGGACCGAGTCGGACGAGAAGAAACTCCAGTCCGCCGCCATCGCGGTGCAGCAGGCGAAGGAAGCACAGGAGCGCACCAACGCCAACCCGAAGAAGACCGACGCCGACCGCGACCAGGCGCAGAACAAGGTCGAACGAGCCGAACTCCGAGTCAAGGAACTCGAGGAGAAGAGGGACGCCGCGAAGGCGGGCAAGGACGCCCCGCCGGCACCGGAGGCCCCGGACCTGTCCACCTCCTACACCGACGATCAGCTGAGCCTTCGGCAGGCAGAGCGAGCGGTGGAGAAGGCGCGCCTCGATCGGAACGAGGTCTACGACGACCCCGAGTCCACTCAGGGACAGAAGGACGAGGCGGACGACCAACTTCAGTCGGCGATCAACGCGCTCGCCGAACAGAAGAAGGGCAAGTCCAAGGGCACGTCAGACTCATCGCTGCCGAGTTCGTGGGCCGAGTTCTTCGGTGAGATCGGCAAGGAATTCATCAGCAGTAATGTCAGCGATGTCCTCGGCTACTACGGCGTGGGCGACATGGGCCCGCTCGCCCAGGCAGGCATCGCGATCGGCCAGGCCGCGGGGAAGGGGTTCCGGGACGAAGCAGAACAAGCAGGGGTCGGTGCCGACACGCTGCCGTTGGCGAACATTCCGATCAGCGACACCGAGGCCAAGACGCAGCTGCCGGTCACACCGGGAGTGGACGGCTGGGTCAACGACACGATCAAGGCCCTGGGTACCCAGGTTCCCGACGAGCTGATGAAGGCCTTCCGCACTCAGGTTCCGTTGTACGACACGGGCGGGATCTGGCCAACCGGAACACCGGGGTTCAATGCGTCGGGTCACGACGAGTTGGTGCTCACCCATGAGCAGCGCCAAGTCGCCGGCCAAGACTTCGCGTTGCTCAGCTCCCTCTCATCGTCATTCGCCGCTGCCCGCTCAGGGCAATCCGCACAACCGGCAGCGTCGTCGGGGAGCGTGTTCGACCGGATGCGTCCGATCACCGTCAACGCGAATGGCGCCGACCGCCGAGAAGTGGCGGCCGGAATCCGCTCCGCTCAGGTCGAAGACCGGTGGAGGCTCGAACAGATCAGGGGGATTTCAGGGTGACGTTCTTTCCTGACAACACTTCGAACGTGGTCCTCGCGGGCCCGGGCGAGGCAGCGGACCTTCCGGAGCGGGCCTGGTACCTGTCGGAACATCACCTCGTCGGACGTCAGTCCGGCGGGGTGGTGCTCGCCACCGGGTGGGCCGACTACACCGAGCCGAAGGCGAACCACCTGTGGTTCAAGACTGCGCGCGGCGACGGCGCATTCTGGCTCGGCGCCGTCGTCGAACCGCGGGAGTTCTTCCTCCCGGTCTATGTGCACCGCACCGTGGGATCGCCGTTCCACGAGATCAACGACGGCTTCTGGTCGGACATCGACTACCACTTCGAATCCCGGCTGCACGTCAACTCGTCCCGGGGAACGAAGTACGTCGACTTCCGTCTCGCGGACCAGCCGAAGGTGTCCATGGAATTCGATCCGGCGTTCGACCAGTTCCAGCCGTACCTGATCCCGGTGATCTGTGGCCGGCCATGGTGGTACGGGCCCGAGGACGTGTTCGAGTGGACCAACGGCGAACCAGTGGAGGATCGCAAGCTGTTCAACTCCGGCGACCAGAAAGGCGAACCGGAGTTCACGATCCAAGGTCCGGGAGTCTTTCAGATCCCAGACGGACAGGGCGACGCCGTGGTCACGACCCCGAACCTGTATCCGGGTGAGGTCGCCCGCATCCACACCTCCCGGTCGAAGTACATCGCGAGGTCGAATATGCGCCCGAACCTGTACCGGGACATGGGTGCTCAACGATTCCGTTATCCGGTGCCGGGGCGGAAGTCGCTGGATATGTCGCGGCTGCGGGTGATCGGCGGCAATGAGTACTCGTCCCTGGTGGCTGTGATCAACCCGAAGTCGAGGAGGCCCTGGTGACCGCACCTGTTCTCGATGACCTGGATCAGCCGTCACCGTTGGACTGGTGGTCGGCGCAGATGTACGCCGAACTGATCGACACCGAACCTCCGCGCGGCGACGCCGCGGAGTTCGAGGTGGAGATCTTCGACTCCGCGTACGGGCCGCTCGGCCTGATCGGCGACTACCAGACCGCCAAGGTGAAGTTCACCCACAACGCGGTCGGTGTCGGGGAACTCGTCATCGCCGGGGACCACGAGTTCGGCAAGCTCGTCATGTCCTGCGACGACACCGTGGTCCCGATCCGGGTGACGTACAACGGGAAACACTTCGACTCCCGCGTCCTCAAAGCGGTCAAGCGGGGGATCAAGGGCCAGAAGACGATCACGATCACCTTGGTCGACACGTGGGCGTGGTTCCACGCGATCATGGCGTACCCGATGCCGCTTCCCGGTTTCGAGGAGGTCCAGTTCCCGCCACAGGATCTGTACATCGGGCCTCTACGGGGTGGGATCTACTGGTACCTGCAACGCAACGTGTGGCGGCTGCAGCTCCGCACCGGTGCCTGCCCGATCACGCTGCTCCCGTACGACGCACTGCATGACACGTCCGAGATGGTCACCATGCAGGCGCGGATGGTGCCGCTGGATGAGTTGTTCACCGAGCACCTCAAAGGTAAGTCGGTGCAGGTGCGGGCCCGGATGTGGATCAAGGGCCGGGACCCACAGCCGATGCCCGACAAGGTCACCCTGCTCGAGTCCCAGGTCATCGTCGACGTTGTCGACCGACCGAAGACTGGCGGCCTGATCAACACCGGCACGATCATTGACTCGATCATCAACACGATCGGTGAGGCCATCGCTGACGGTATCGACGCAGTGATCGGTGGATGGTTGCCTGGCCTGGCCGACATCATCACTGACAAGCTCAAGCAGCAGGAGCTGCCGTCGTGCATCTGGTCGGAAGACTCTGACGGAATCCTTGACGCCACAGTCGAAGCCAGCCACCCCAACGGCTACTCGGCGGTGGTCGGCGGACGCAGCCCGACGTGGATGAACAAGCTCCTGCAGATGGGAATCGAGACAGGTATCTCTGCCCTGCTGGCCTGGGCGGGGCTGGTCATCCCGGGGCTCGCGTCGGCGCTGTCGGGTGTCCTCAACGACGTGTTCCTGGCATTCATGAAGGCCACGAACTACCAGCTGAAGAAGAAGCTGGGCCCGTTCGGATTCCCCGAGGTGTTCGGCAACGGCGGATCCGGCGCCTACACCTTCTCCGGCAAGGCAGTCGCCGAGAAGACACTGTTCGAGAACGCCGGCAAACGCCGCGGCAAGGTCGAGGTCATCGACTGGGCACCGTTCGGTGCGTTCGAGGACTACGACACCGGCCACCTCGTCGGCTGGGAGGACTCCGACGAAGAGGACACCTTCTTCGACCGCGCGTTCTCGATCGAGGTCGAAGACACCCGAGAAGACCGAGTGAAGGTCAGCACCATCATCGGCGACGACGAACCCGACAAGGCCCCGGGCCAGCTGATGGGCGAGAAGATCGCCCGCCTGTTCTCGTTCGTCAACGCCGCCACACTCGCCATGAACTAGGAGCAACCCATGACCTGGACTGGTGACCCCATCTGGCTCGCAGACGTACTGCGCGCCGAGGGGCTCAACGTCATCGAACACGACGGCTGGCGCGACCGCGGACACGGGGACTTCCTCGACATCCGCGGTGTCCTGTGCCACCACACCGCCGGCGGCGGAAGCAACGACTGGCGCATCGTCCAGAACGGCCGCCCCGACCTCGAAGGCCCACTCGCGCAGCTGGTCCTTGAGCGGGATGGAGCCTGGCGGATCATCGCGGTGGGCGTCTGCTGGCACGCCGGCCGCGGATCCTGGCCCGGCTGGCCCACGAACAACGCCAATTTCCACACCATCGGCGTCGAGGCCGTCTCCCGCGGCGACGGATCCGACTGGACCCCGGTGCAGCTCGCCTCCTACAAACGCGGCTGCGCGGCGATCATGCGCAAGCTCGGACGGAGGGCCGCCTGATGGGCGACGTTGTGGGACACAAGGAATACAGCAGCGAGGGAAAGATCGACCCCGCCGGCATCGACATGAATGCCTTCCGGCGGGACGTCCGACGCATAATCGACACCCCGCCCGGTGCGGGTGCACCGCCCCCAGGAGGCAACGTGACTGACCAGCAGATCGCAGAGATCCACAACCAGGTGGGCGTCGTCCACCCGGTCCGCCAGGTGTTCCAGAAGGTGTTCTACAACGTCAAGGACGGCAAGTTCTGGCTCCGCGCCGGCGCCGCCGACATCTGGAACGAAGTCGTGTGGGACGGGTACGTCAACCCGGTAGACCTGCTCGACGGCAAGGACGACCCAGACCTCAAGCCGGACAGCCCCAACAAGGCGCGCCGCGGCTCGCTGATCTCCTACGTCCTCGGCACCTACCGCGAGGCAAGTCTCGCCCGCCGCAACACCGACAAGATCCTCGAACTCCTCAACGACAAGGCAGGCAAGTGATGAGCACCCTCGACACAATCCGCCACACCATCCCGGCGGCAGCTCGGGACCGGATCTACACCTACGCCACTGCGGCGGTGCTGATGGTCGCTGGCCTGGGCTACATCTCGCAGGAGGAGGCGGCCCTCTGGGTGGCGGTCACCGGTGCCTCGATCGTCTTGCTGTTCGCCCTGCTGCACTCCACCTCGCCGTGGCGTACCGCCCTGTACGCGCTGCTAGCAACGCTCGCACCGCTCGCATTGTGGTATTCCATCGGTACAGAAACCGGGTGGACGGCGGTCCTCACATTCGCCGCGACCATCTTCGGAATCACCAGGGCGGCCGCCAAGACTCCAGTCGTCATTGACGGACAGGTCGAGGGCGTCACCGACACGGAGCTCTGAGCGTGGCCGGGCTGCTCGACTGGCTCGACACTTTCGGTCTCGGCGCGATCATCCTGGCCCTGCTGCTATGGATTCGCAATCTACGCAAGGACCGCGCCGAGACCGGGAAGCTCGACGCCGAGGCTGCGCATGTCATCGCCGACGCCGCGGCCGGACTGGTCGGCCCGCTCAGTGAACGGGTCGGGCGGATGGAGCAGCGCATCGACGTTCTCGAAGAGGAGAACGCCCGCAAGACAAAGCTTCTCGACTCGGCTATCCGGTTCATCCGCGAACTCCTGGCATGGATCGAACGCCACGTCCCCGACCACCATCCACCGACGATCCCGGCGGATCTGGAAAGCGAGATTGAGCGATGACTGGTTTCAACTTCTCTCTGCCGATGACGCTGAAGCTGCGGTTGAAGGATCAGTGGGACATCCGCACTACCGGCCGCGGTGTCGCGGAGATCGAGGCCGGGGAGATGAACGTCGACGTCCTCGCCTACAAGGGCGACCCGGGCGAAGCTGGCCGGGACGGTGTTCCCCCGCGGTTCATGGGCGACGTCGCTGTCATCGGCGATCTCCCTGACCCGAACACCCTCGACCCGGACTACGACCTCGGCAAATGGTGGGGTGTCACCGGATCCCAGGACGCCTGGTTCTACAACGGCACCCCGACGCTGGAGCGCCGCGAGAACTACATCGGCGCCCCCGGCGCCACCGGGCCGGCGCCGACCCTGACGAAGGGCACCATCACCCAGGGCGCGGACTGGGGATTCTCGATCGAGCAGGTCGGCACGACCAACGCCTACAAGCTGAACATCGTGGCCAAGCCCGGCCCGGCAGGTGAGGACTCGACCGTTCCGGGCCCGACCGCCACCATCGAAACCGCGTCGGACTTCGACGACACCACCGAACCCGAGACCGGTGACGTCCTGGTGAAACTGTCGAACGGCAAGTGGGGGCCGGGCACCGTCGCGATGTCGCCGGGCGTGTACAAGAAGGTCGGCTCTGAAACGGATTGGCTGGCCGTCGACACCGGCAGCAACTGGAACGGCGAATACCAGACCATCACCACGCTGACGATTCCTCCGCAGCCCTGGGCGTACGAGCCGGATGTGTACGGGCTGGTCGAGTTTATGGTCGCCGGCAACAACGTGCGGATGGATCTCGAGGCCCGCCTCGGCGCGGTGTCCGGTCCGTTGCTCGGGCGCGGCGCCGGTGACGCGGTCGGGTTGTTCGAGTCCGAGTGGACCGCCCGCACGCTGGTTCCCGGAGCGGACGAGACCGCACCCGCGGGCGCTGGTTCCACGATCGTCCCGGCCAGCACCACCGCGGTGATCTACCTGCTCGGCCGTCGTGTCGACTCGTCGGCGAAGATGCGGTTCCAGACCCGCAAGGAGCGCGCGTTTCTGCGGGTGCGGCCGATGCCGGTGATCGGATGACCGATCGACCGACTCCGGAGTTCTTCGACCCACTGAAGCCGCACATCGGTTTCACCGGCGCCGAGTTCGGGCCACCGACCGGGCTCGACCTGAGCAACATCCCTGTCCTGCGCGAGGCCGGCGCGAAGCTCGACGAGGGCATCTGGGATCCGGCGCACCAGATCATCACCGCACTGACTGGTGTCGTCGAGGGCGGCATCGAGGACCTCGAAGAGTGGATCCTCTCCGTCCCGATCCTCGGCGACATCTACGCCGTCATCAAGAAGCTCCTGACCGGCGAGGGAGACACCGAACTCCCCGAGATCCTCGCCGACGTACCGATCCTCGGCGACCTTATCGCGATCCTGTCCGGTGTCGAGGACGGCAACGTCAACGACGTCGGAACCTGGGTGAGCAATCTCATCGGCAATGTCACCGGACTCGGGAAGAACACCAACCGCATCCTGATGGAGCTGCAGGCAAAGCTCTCCGACGGCGCCAAGTTCACCGACACGTTCGACCGGGCCGACAACACCAGCGTCCTCGGCAACGGGTGGGTGCAAGGCGGCGCTGGTGCGGCGTTGGGCATCCTCGGCAACGCGGCCCGAATCGACAACTCCGGCGGCATCACCGCTGCGGTTGGGCGCCGGTATGCGATCTGTCCACAGGTGGCGGACAGCGACAGCATGACGGTGGCCGCCGGGGTGAACAACGCCGGCGTCGCAGTCGGTGCGATGACGTCGCTGTTCATCCGGGCCAACGCCACCCTTACCGAGTTCGTCTACGCGAACGTCCATGGCCGCTCGGTGTACCTGGGGCGAGGCACCCGGTCGGGGACAACGTGGACGTTCAGCGACTGGACGTCGAAGACGACGGGTGTGAACATCCCCGAAGGGGCGCTCCTCGAGCTGCAGGCCAACGGCAGCAACTACGTCCTCACCTGCAACGGTCAAACCCTCCTGAGCCACCTGGACTCTTCGAGCTACCCGATCGACTCGTCTCATCGGACAGTGGGGTTCGCATCGGAGACGAGGGCGGTGGGGCTCGGTGGCCTGTTCCGGGACTTCTCCTGGGGCTTGGTGGCATTCACCCTCCGAAGTGCGGTCACTCTCGCTGCTCTCGACACCGCGAAGGCGGCAGCGGACAGCGCCGTAGTGGCGGCAGACGACGCCACACAGACCGCGGTGGGAGTAGCCAACACCCTGGCCGAATACACCTCAGGCGACGAGGGCGCAGGAAACTCGGGACAATCCTTCTTCGAGACCTTCCCAGGTCCGAGCATCGCATCCGTGTGGTCGCTGACCACAGCGGGCGCACTGGCCATCTCCAACCAGGTGCTCAACGTCGCCTCTTCGGCGGCGGAGTTGGTCTTCCACTCAATGCGGTACAACGTGGCCGGCACGGACACCAACGACATGTCGGTGAGGTGTGTGGTCGCTGACACCGGTAGCGCGTTCTCGCTGGGTTGCCCGACGGTGCTGTACGGCCGTCTGGCCAGTGGTGGCGGTTCGTTCGTGTACTGCAAGATCTACAAGGACCGCATCACGATCGGCAAGGGTGGCGGGTCCTATGGCTCATTCGACTCGCCGTGGGCTTCGATCAGTTCGGTCGCCCTCAAGGCGGGGTACACGGTCGACTTCCGGATGCTCGGCAACGTCTACTCGGTGCGGGTTAACGGCGTCCAGGTGATGACGTACACCGACGCGGGGAACACGGCGACGATCGGCTTGTCCAACCGCTTCGGCGGCATGGGCTTCTCGAAGGACGACATCCCGTTCGGGTACATCAGAGGACCTGGCGTCACGGCCTGGACTATGAACGACATCCAGCCGCAGACCTACAACGGCATCGGCTGGGGCCTGTACCGCGCTAACGCGTCCGCAGTGAATCTGTCGCCGACTGTCCTCAGCGACTACATGTTCGCGGGGGTGTTCGACAACACGCGGTGGTCGCAGGGCTGCACGGTGTCGAACCAGGCCAATGGCGAAATCACAATCACCAAGGCGGGCCCGTACTCCATCACAGTCGGGTACGAGACCCCTGCCTTCACCGAAGACGAGAACGCCAAGCACGGAGCCTTGCTCTGGAAGTCGGTCGGCCTCGCGGGGTACAACGTCATCCGACGCGGCGACCAGGCAGAGGACACCCGACAGCACTCCGAAACGTTCAACGTCTACCTCGACGTCGGCGACATCGTCCGAGGTGGCTTCTACTGCACCCTTTCCTCCCGCGACAGCGTGAGCGGCGACGCCTTCGGCACTCGGACGTACTTCGACGGCGCGCTGGTAGCCAACCCGATTGGGCGTAAAGGCGACAAGGGCGACAAAGGAGATAAGGGTGACCAAGGCAACCCGGGCATAGCTGGCCCCGGCCTGGACCTCGACGGCACGGTCGCAACCTACGGGGCGCTCCCCACCCTTACCAGCGGTGATGTCGGCAAGCAGTACCTGGTGTCCGGTGAGGACCGCGCCTACCTCTGGTTGGGAAGCGCGTGGCACGCCACCGCCGGGAACGGCATCAACCTCCGTGGCCCGCAGGGCAACCCGGGGACGAACGGCACGAATGTGACACTCCAGCGGGTGACGTCGCTTCCTGGATCAGGCACTGTCGGTGTCATCTACTGGATCCCGGTGTAGCCCATGAGCGGTCACATCTGGAATGGCTCGGCCTGGGAGCAGGCCAAGTCGATGCACCTGAGGAACGCCGCGAACACCGGCTGGGAGCAGGTCAAGGAGGCCTGGCGGTGGACCGGATCGGCGTGGGAACAGCTATACGCCCAGCCGATCTCTATCGTCGACGACTTCAACCGAGCGAACTCGACGACGATCGGTGGTGTCGGCTGGACCGAGTACGGCACCGCGGCAGCCATCGTTAGCAACTCGCTAGCCTGGTCAGGTGGTTCTGACGGCAGTGGCGGGGTCGTCACCAACGGGTCCATCAACACCGACGATGGCTACGTCGAAGTGGTGCTTGGTGGGGCGAACGCACCCAACGGCACCGCCGACGCGTCACTGCTCGGGCGGATCAACGCAGCCGGTAGCTCCGGAATCTCCGCCGGCATCTTCTCGAACCAGTGCTTCATCTCGGTGCTGTCCGGTTCCCTGACCTCGCCGACGTACACGAACCTCGCCAGCAATTCGTCTGTATCCTTCGCGACAGGTGATGTAGTGCGGCTGGAGTTCTTCCGGGACAACTTCACCCTCAAGAAGAACGGCACCATAGTCCTTACCGCGACGGCGACGGTGAACACCGGACCCAACTATCGCCATGGCGCGCTACGTGTAGAGCATGCGTTCTTCAACCAGTTCAGCTCGTCATTCAACAGCTTCAAGATCGCCGACTTCGGAGCGTAATTCACATCAGCGCCCCCGCCCTCGTCGACGAGGGCGGGGGTTGTTCGTCAATCTCGAATCCTCACCCGCTGCGTGGCGCGGTTGGAGACTTCGTTCGGTGTTCCGCGTCTCCGTGAACAACACGTAATGCGATGTCCCCCTACAGCGTGGTTGATGCGCCCTGCACTCCTGATCCCCAACCGCCGTGGCGCGAAAACCACGACAAAGCAGCAGCGGTCCGCGCGTCGAGATTCGCAAGGGTTTTCTCGCGGGCGGAGGTGAGGACCATCCAACACGCCAATCCAAGAAGCCCAACGACTAATGGGAATACTCCTTGGTGCCAGCCTGTTGCGAGGAGGTCGTCCCTGTGAAGGGTGATGTCGTAGCAGAGCACGATGGCGAGTGACATAACTACGGCGATCCTCACGGCGCCGAGTGCGTGATATAAGTCTGAGCCAGTCGTGTACTCGGACTTGATTCCAGCGCCGGTTTTGAAAGTGTCGACGACATCTAAGGCCGCTTGCGCAAGACCCCAATCTTCGCGAAAATATACTGCGAATCGCCGACGTGCGCACTTGCATTTCGTGACATCGCGAGGCTCGGGGCTGAATGGTAGTTTTTTTTCGGTGACGCAGAAGCACCGGATACTGCATGTGCAGACCTCGGAGTCCCAGCATGAAATAAGGGCTGGGTCTTTCAGACGTAGAACCGAGAGATACTTGATCGCGAACGCGCGCTCCTTGCTTGCGTAGGGAAATTCGCTGCCAGAACTATGGCGTTCGATCGCCCGTTGGACGGCGTCGGTACTGGAAACGTATTGGAGGAATTCGGCCGTCCCACCGCATTTGAAATATCGTCTGAAGATATCTGCCCCGCGGTTAAGTCGAACGTAGTAAAGGCGGCCAGAGGCGCCGTGGAAGATGGATCGGCCGAACGGTGCATATCTAGCGTAATACACTTGATATATCATGAAACCCACCGGAATCCCGGCTAGAATCGATAGCACAGCCATCCCTGTATTCTTTACGCCGGGGAACTCATCGCCTGTGCCGTCGATCAAATGCAAACTGAGTTGCACCGTATAAATCAATAATACGAAGACCGCCCCGGGAATTGACCACCTAAGCGCTTGTCGAGCAGTATCCATGTCATCGACCCTGCCGCTTCTTGTCCGACCCTGCGTTGTCGGCGCTGGTTTCTCAAGACTGTATTTTGCCAGATGGTTTCGGGGTGCGGAGCGATTCGCTTGTGAAGGTGGATCAGGTACGAAACTGATGGGTGTCTTCGGGTCCGGCGCGATGTGCTTGTGTGACACCGTTCCCGTGGTCTGCTGCGTAACGCGAGACTCTCGACCCGACCTAGTGCGCTACCGTCCGGTGCGCTACCGTCCGGGGATCTTCCCTCGCGCTGATCGCAAAATGCACAGATTGCGATGCCCGCGAGGCACGCCTGCTCCGGTGTCCATTCGGGATTGCTCTAGCAAGCCGACGCCTGTGGCCGTGAACGGCTTCCCCTCATCGAGCGATGCGCGTACGTAGATGAGCTAGCAGATAGTGGTAGTCGTTCCCATTACGTTAGGGAAGTCGGGTCGATCACGTGCTGCGGCGAGGAGTGAAGCATCCGAGCTGTCGATCGAGGCCGCTTTGATCGTTGTCGCGCGGACGCGGGTAGTACGTATGCCGCCGGCGGCCGAGACCGGATTGTCGTCGACCGTTCCGGCGGCCGCACTCCCTGAGTCGGATCGTACGCCGGTATCAAGTGCAACAGTGGATGTCGAAAATTGGTGCACCTGGTTTTGTCAGTCGCTTGTTGGTGAATCCTCCGTACGTAGGTGAAGCGTGGAAAGGCGCGCCTCGGCAGTCATTTCGTATTCCCATTCACCGCCTCCGGGCCTTGGGATCCAGGTGCCTTGATTACTTTCGACCACCGACGAACGCAAATCGTTGAGTGTTCCGGGGACGGAAGGATCGATCAGCGCTCTATGCAGAATTGCTTGAATGCCAAACAGGACGCATGCGGTCGCAGCCATAGTCGCAGTGAGATCACTGAAACCACCCTTGTGCCATGCCCCTGCGTCGCACTGCACGGGTACTGGGGAAGCGGACCGAGAACCATGCGCAACCGTGTGCCGCATGTTCGCACCGATCTTGAGGATTCGAAGCATGGGATTTGACGAGTCGCCCTCGAGCGCATTCTTCAAAGACTTGTCCTGCGACAGCCGGGTATCTCGTTGCACGAGTTCTTGAAGTCTCGACGCTATCCGAGCAGCATGTGCGGGAGCCGTCGTCTCCGGGGAAATTAGTTGTTCAGCGATAAGGACGGTTGTCTTATTCGAATTGCGCACCGTGCGAACGGCGTTCTCGAACGCAGCATAGGCATATATCAGACGAGTCAATTCAGTTGCGTGTGACGAAACAGTGTCACTGTAGGCCTCCTCGTAGTTGGCTGCCGATTCGCACATCAGGTACTGGGCTGCACCACGGCTGGTCATATCGACGTCGACACTCCGGAGTCCGGATACAAGTTGGAGCCATACCGCGGTCGCTTCCCAGGTGTGGGGACGTGCGTCGGGATCCGCCCATGCAACATCGAGGTCCTGTATCCACTCCAGGATTGCCCATGAATGGTCTTCGGGTCTCATCAACCCAGGCCACAATTCGCCCTCAGCGGGGTCGAAGGGCACCCATCCCTCTAGCATTGTGTGAACCCCTTCTATTGAGGTAGTCGTGGACGTGTTTTGTATGTTCAAAGTCGGCGTCCGAGCCGGGACGTATCGAGACTCCAGAGTCGTCCCGCTAGGAGATAGCTGACCGTATCGCGGCGGCGGACATTCGCAGGCGCGGACCTTCGCCGTACTCGGGCTGCTTCATGGTGAGAGTATTGAATCGAGCGAACCCTGGTTGTCAACGGAGCCAACACCGCGGGTCCCGCTTGGCCGATCATGTTGGAACCGTCCTTCCGACCCCGGGCGCCAGAGGTTGCCACCGCCGAGCCAAGAGCTGGCACGCGCCGACCTTCGGGCGACAACATCGGCCGCTGAAATACTCATCCCACACCGGCGCGGCAACTATGTGCTGGCGGCATTTGTCGGCGGGGCGGCGTAGCAAATTGAAACTGTCGGAATGAGAGTGCACGAACCCCGCCAGCCACTAGGGGTCGGCTGGCGGGTCGCAGCACCGGCTCGAATGTGGGGAGAGCCAATGCGACGCTGAGTTTAGAAGCGGGTGCAACAGAATCCAGATGCTGTGACGCAACATAAGCATTTTTGTTCAGGCTGCTTACCCAGCCGCAGCATGTGCAATGCCGGTCACCCGTCGAGCGTCCAGGTGCATCCAATCGTCTGAACGATCTGGCCCTCGTCGAGTTGCATGTACCCGGGGCCCATCGTCGAACTGCCACCGTTGGCTTCACCCAGTCCGGCACCCTTGTAGGGCAAGAATGTCCACGCGCACACGCCCATGTCCGACCGAGGTCCTGTCGTGGAGTAAGTGCCGGCGGCGACATCGCTACCCACGGCGTAGATTCCGTCACTGATCGTGGTCTTCGGGACCTTCGCTGCAGGGAAGGTAGTCGTGGTGACGGGTGCGGCCACAGGTTGCCGAGAGGTCATTGTCGGCGCAGCGGACGGGGTCGCAACGACCGTCACAGTGCGATAGACCGTGACCGTCTCCGGAGCGGGCGCCGAAGTCTTGCTGTCCGCGCCACACCCCGCGACGCTAAGCGCAACGCCAGCCACGACCGAACTGATCAAGATCATCTTCTTCACCCGCGCATCAAACCAGACGAACGGGACGGGCGGTATAGATCGAATGAATGTATCGGGGTATCGCAAAGCGGCCTGAGTTCGTGCGTGCGCGAGAGTTCATCGTGGATCTGTCATTTTGTGAGTTCGATCATCGCTACTTGAAACTGCGGGACAGTGATCTCCTTCTCCTCCGTTGACGTGTAGGTCTTCTGCCCATCGACCACAACATGCATGGTCACCTCATCGCCCTCGACGAAGGGCGCCAACACGGACGCTCTGCCGTCGATGTACGCCCGTTCGTTGTTCATCAGCCTGGTCGGCGAGGTGCCGACTTCTGCGAGGAAATGGTCACTTCCCGTGGCGGTATCGAACTGCCACACCGTGCCATGAAGGATCACCCTGCGGCCGATGTGATCCCAAGGGTTCTTCAGGATGACGGCGAAGTCGCGTTCGTTGATCTCCTCGTACGTGGACGGATCGAGGAGAGTGGGGTCTTTCGATGCATCGAGGGTGGGGTAGTTGGCGGCCGGCTTCGATGTGGAGCTGGATGGATCGAAGAATCCGGTCACCGCGACGATGAGAATCAGGGCCACCGCCGCGTAAAGGAGCCACGCGTACTTCCTTTTAGGCGCAGGCGGAACCGCGGGCTGGGTGGTCAGCGAGTTTGGATGCGCGTTTGCCGTCCATCTGACGCCGTCCCAGTACCTGATGATCGCAGGATTCTGAGGATCCGGGTACCAGCCAGGCGGCGGGGTCGGTGTTGTCACGTGCGCATCCAATCAGTCGGCTGTCCAACGATCGCGATCCCACCTGTTAGAGCTTCCACTCCCAGCCTCCATCGGACATATGAGGGAGGAACATCACCGACGTTGTGTCCTTTGGGATGTCGAGCACGACGAATCCTTCGTACTTCGAAGCTGGCGCGAGCCGGTCGGGGAACGTTTCATCGGACTGGTCGCACCCGAAGGTTGGTGTCGTTGCGATCCGCGACACAGTAACTCCCGACGCCGTCACGGCGGAGAGAGAGTTCGGGTTCCACATGCCTGAATACGGGTCCATCTGCGCACCAGTTCGGGTCTCGACAACCACAGGCAGGGCGATCAGGCGACCGTTCTCAACCGGATATTGTCCAGAGCATCCGGTCGGTTCGATTGGGGCGCTCAGGACGAACTCGATGTCACATGGATTGTCGCTCGGTGCACAGCCAAGCCCGGACCGCTGCCCGAATTGCTTGTCGATCGCTCCACGCGCATTCTGCGGAGGCGCCGCGCTGGCGCTCGACGAGCTGGGCGGCGACGCCGGTGTCGCCGCGGCTGCAGAGGTTTGCTCGACCGAGTTGCTGTTCGCCTGATTTCCCACTGCGTATCCGACGCCGAATCCACTGGCGAGTAGAACAGCTGCGATCCCCACCACGCCCGCAGCGACTGCTTTCATATTCACTCGCGCATCAAACCAGAAGAACTGGACGTGCGGTATAGACTACTTGAAATCTACGAGTTTCAGATAACTGCAGTTGGCTGGCGGCTGAATGAACCTTACCTTGCTGACGTCAGCCTTGAGCGTGATCGCGCGAGGGAATCCTTCGGGGGTTCTCTATTAGCTCTTTTTCAAGTTGATTTCGCATCGATCTCAACTCATCGATCTTCCTGGTCAAGGCTGCTTTCTGCGTTCCTTCCTGTTGGTCTTCGGTGAGGCTGTCGATTTCGTTTTGTAAATTTTTGATCTCTCTGTCGATTTTTCTAGCCGTATCGGTTTCATAATCGAGCGACTGCTGGGTGAGTGGCCCCATGGAGTTTGAAATCGTGACATTACGATATGTTCGGCCGCGTTCGAGGCGAGCAAGGCGGCTCGAAATACCTTCTAGCACGTCGACGAGAGCTTCCTGGTCGCCTCCCGCCACTTTCTGTGAGACCGCCTGTATGGCGTCGTACTGAGTCAGTGGTGTCACTAGCTGTTCCGGATTCAGCACTGCCGTTTGGGCGAACTTCGCAAGGTCGTTCTTCGCCTTGTCTACGGATGCAGGGTCGGTTAGGTCGTAGCTAATTGCTCGTTGATCTGTGATGTCGAACGGGATTGGCAGGTTGTCGCCCTTAAGTAGAACGACTGGCCGTTTGAAGCAATGGGCCACAGCTAGTTCGTAAAAGACATTGGGATTGTGGCCCGTAAGGTCCGCAACGATGAGATCGGATTTGATGACTCGGTCGACTACCCGTTGGCCGATCGAGTCTGGGGTCGACTCTTCATCAGCCCGCACCACGGTCCAGTCAGGCTCGCAGAGGGCCTTCTTGATTACGTAGGTCAAGACATTTGATGCGTGCCTGTGGATGTCGGTACCAGGGGTTCCGATGGGGGAGATGACGAAAACCGACTTCGACCCGTGCTCTTTCACGATGTGATCATCGCACGGCACTCGAAGTGGACCGGGTTGTTGGGCTCAACGGGCGCGCGGTCACCCAGGTCGTGAGGGGGCTGCTAAGCGCCCCGGCCAGGCTTCCCTCCTCGCCGGGGCGTGGCAGACGGTACCAGCATTCGAACGTTTGTGCGACGATTCTGGCATGAGATCGACCGAGCCCGCGCCTCCTCGTTGTTCGAGCGGGCACCGGCTCCTGGCGCATACCTGCCTCGTCGGCTGGGAGGTGTGCGGCTGCGACTCCGCCGCCAACGGCGGCCATCGGACGCACGTCTGCCGGCAGTGTGGTGAGACGGTGCGAACGCCGCCATGCGCTGGCGCCGAACCGCAGCGTGACCGCTGGGCAAAATGCGACGGCGAGTGCGACTCTCCACTTACTCTCCACTTTGGTTGACACAAGCAGGAACAGTTGGGAACAACTGTTCGAGTTGAACTCGGGATGAAGTCCGAAATCCGCTGGTCATCGGTATCATTGACTTATTCCCACTTGTGTCATATGTGCCCCCGGCAGGATTCGAACCTGCGACCAAGAGATTAGAAGGCTCTTGCTCTATCCCCTGAGCTACGGAGGCGCGCAGCAAATATTACCTGCCGCCCCGAGTGCTTCGACCGGGGCTGGGGTGTGTGCGTCAGGAGCCCAAGGCCGCCGCGGAGAGCAGCAGTCCCGCCAGAACGAGTTCGACGACGAAGTAGAACCACACGGGGTAAAAGCGCGTCGGCCGGTCGATGAGGGCGGCGACGATCCGGCCGAACGCCATCCCCAGCAGGGCGACGGCCACCGTCACCGCGGCGACGGATCGGATGCCGTGGGGGTCGAAGGCCGCGTAGAAGAGCAGGCCCGCGACCGCGACACCGAAACCGCCGTAGACCGCGCGCACCTCGGCGCGGGCAGTCGCCGAATCCGCGGTGAGACCGAACGGTGCGACCAGGCGGGCGGGAAGGGCGAGCCCGTAGACGCCCATGCCTGCGAAGAACAACGCCACCACGATGATCAGAAACTCCGCCATCTCAGCCTCTCGTTTCCCCGGGACACATCTCTGTCGACGGTAGCCGGAACCGTGACGGACCCTCGCGTCTCCGACGGCCCGTCGTAGGTCCTACCCTTGATATATGGCTACACCCCAGCTCGCGGCGTCCGACCCGGCATCGAAACCCCCGAATCGTGCCGATTCGACCGCCCTGTTCGTCGTCGGCGGTCTCATCGCCGGCCTGGTTGCGGCAATCGTCGTCGGACTTTCCGCTGCTCAGGCGCTCGTGTTGCTGGGAATTCCGGATCCCGGACCGATCACCACCTACGGATTGCCCGCCATGCGGGCCGTGTCGGAGATCGCTGCCGTCATCACCATCGGATCTCTGCTGCTCGCGGCGTTCTTCGTGCCTCCGCAGAAATCCGGCGTCCTGGACGTGGACGGCTACCGCGCCGTCCGCACCGCGTCGTACGCCGCGATCGTGTGGGCGGCGACCGCCCTCGTCCTCGTCCCGCTGACGCTGTCGGACACGTCCGGGCAACCGTTCGGCGAAGCGGTCAAACCGGCCAACATCTTCAATTCGATCGATCAGGTCGAACTCGCAGGCGCCTGGCGCTGGACCGCGATCATCGCCATCGTCCTCGCGATCGCCTCCCGGCTCGTGCTGCGCTGGTGGTGGACGCCGATCCTGCTGCTCGTCGGCATCCTCGGGTTGATGCCGCTCGCGTTGACCGGGCACTCGTCCTCGGGTGGTTCGCACGACATGGCGACGAACAGCCTGATCTTGCACCTCGTCGCGGCCTCGCTGTGGGCGGGCGGTCTGTTCGCACTTCTCGCCCATGCCCGCAGGCGCGGCGCCTACACGGACGTCGCGGCGCGCAGGTTCTCCGCGGTCGCGACCGTTTGCTTCGTCGTCATGGCGGTCAGCGGTGTGGTCAACGCGCTCGTTCGCGTCCAGATCGGCGACCTGGTCGACACCACGTACGGACGCCTGGTGGTCGCGAAGATCGTGGCCCTCGTCGTACTCGGGATGTTCGGGTGGGCGCAGCGTCGACGGGCGCTGCCCGCGCTGCAGAAGGACCCGACGAAACGCGGCAACCTGATCCGCTTCGCCGGTGCGGAGGTCATGGTCTTCGCCGCGACGATCGGCCTCGCCGTCGGACTCGGCCGCACGCCCCCGCCGCCCCCGACCGCGGCGCCCACCCTCACCGAAGTGGAACTCGGCTACAACCTGGCAGGGCCGCCCACGTTCGCCCGGTTGATGCTGGACTGGCGATTCGACCTCCTCTACGGCACCGCCGCGATCGTGCTGGCCGTCGTGTACGCGATCGGACTACGCAAACTGCGGCGGCGCGGCGACAGCTGGCCCGTCGGCCGGACCGTCGCCTGGATGTGCGGGTGCGTGGTGCTGCTCATCGCGACGTCGTCGGGCGTCGGCCGGTACTCGCCCGCCGTGTTCAGCGTGCACATGGGCGCTCACATGGCGCTGTCCATGCTGGCGCCGGTTCTCCTGGTGCTCGGAGCCCCGATCACGCTCGCGCTCCGGGCCCTCGACCCCGCGGGAAAGAACGGTGTGCCGGGACTGCGCGAATGGATCCTGACCGCGCTGCACAGCCCGTTCTCCCGGTTCATCACCCACCCCGTCGTCGCGGCGGTGCTGTTCGTGGGCGGTTTCTACGCCCTGTACCTCGGCGGGATCTTCGCGGCCGCCGTCGACTCCCACTCCGCGCACGTCCTGATGAACCTGCACTTCCTGCTGAGCGGCTACCTCTTCTACTGGGTCGCGATCGGCATCGACCCGTCGCCACGCAAGCTGCAACCGGTGACGAAGCTCGCGATGGTGTTCGGCTCCCTGCCGTTCCACGCCTTCTTCGGCGTCGCGCTGATGAGCATGGGCGCCGTGATGGGCGAGTGGTACTACCGATCGCTCGGACTCGGCTGGAACGCCGACCTGGTGGGGGACCAGCAACTGGGCGGCAGCATCGCATGGGCCACCGGAGAGATCCCACTGGTGCTGGTGATGATGGCGCTGCTCATCCAGTGGTCCCGCAGCGACGGCCGCACGGCGAAGCGGGTCGACCGGGCCGCGGACCGGAACGACGACGCGGATCTGGCAGCGCACAACAGAATGTTCGCGGAGCTGGCGCGACGGGACCGCGAAGCCGGACGCTGACCGCTAGCACGCCGCCCCGACACGTTCGGGGCTCCCGAGGCCGATTTCGCGGTTCCATCCACAACCGCTCGATTTCTCCACAGATGTCCGATGCGGGCCGAAAACGACGCCGCCGGACGGCACGCTGTGAGTGAAGGCACTTTGCCGCACTCACAGGGGGTAGACGTCATGTACGAAACACACGGCACCGTCGTCGGAACGGTCATCACCAGCCCGGTCACCCGGTCGAACGCCGCCGGTGACGAGTTCCTCAGTTTCCGGATGGCGAGCACGGTCCGGCGCCGCGACCACGCGACGGGGGAGTGGCGTGACGGGAGCACGCTCTACCTCACGGTGACCTGCAGGCGGCGGTTGATGGCCGGGGTCGTCGCCTCGCTCACGAAGGGCGATCCCGTCCTCGTGACGGGCGAGTTGCGGACGACCGAATACACCACCCGGGACGGCATCGCCCGCTCCGACCTGGAGTTGAGCGCCACCGCGATCGGACCGGATCTGGCCCGGTGCACGGTCGTGCTCGAGCGCGCGCCGAGAACGACCGACGGTGATGCGGGGAACCCGGCGACCGAAGAGGTGGCCACCCGGTCCCTCGTCGCGTAGCGCACCTGCGGGTATCGGCGCCGACCTCTGCGTTCCCGGCGCCGGTGCCCGCAGCATCTTCCCGGGAAGCCCCCGATCACGTTCCCGACCCTCCGCGATGTGGGTTCGTCGCGCCTCACCATTAGGCTGGCCCCATGGCTGAGTTCATTTACACGATGAAGAAGGTGCGCAAGGCGCACGGTGACAAGGTCATCCTCGATGACGTCACGATGAGCTTCTACCCCGGCGCCAAGATCGGTGTGGTCGGCCCGAACGGCGCGGGTAAGTCCAGCATCCTCAAGATCATGGCGGGGCTGGATCAGCCGGGCAACGGTGAAGCGTTCATCGCTCCCGGTGCCACCGTCGGGATCCTCATGCAGGAACCGCACCTGGACGAGACGAAGACCGTTCGCGAGAACGTCGAAGAGGGCATGGGTGAAACCATGGTCCAGCTCAAGCGGTACAACGAGATCGCCGAGCTGATGGCCACCGACTACTCCGACGAGCTGATGGAGGAGATGGGCGAGCTCCAGGAGAAGCTCGACCATGCCGACGCGTGGGAGATCGATTCCCAGCTCGAGCAGGCGATGGACGCCCTGCGTTGTCCGCCGCCTGAGGACATGGTCACGCACCTCTCCGGTGGTGAGAAGCGCCGCGTCGCCCTCTGCAAGCTGCTGCTCAGCAAGCCCGACCTGCTGCTGCTCGACGAGCCGACCAACCACCTCGACGCGGAGAGCGTCCTGTGGCTGGAGCAGCACCTCGCGGCCTACCCGGGTGCGATCCTGGCCGTCACCCACGACCGGTACTTCCTCGACCACGTCGCCCAGTGGATCTGTGAGGTCGACCGCGGCCGCCTGTACCCGTACGAAGGTAACTACTCCACCTACCTGGAGCAGAAGGCCGCCCGCCTCGAGGTCCAGGGCAAGAAGGACCAGAAGCTGCAGAAGCGCCTCAAGGAGGAGCTGGCCTGGGTCCGTTCGGGAGCGAAGGCCCGTCAGGCCAAGAACAAGGCCCGCCTCGACCGCTACGAAGAAATGGCCAACGAGGCCGAGAAGACCCGCAAGCTCGACTTCGACGAGATCCAGATCCCCGCGCCGCCGCGCCTCGGCGACGTCGTGGTGGAGGTGTCGAACCTCGACAAGGGCTTCGACGGCCGGGTCCTGATCAAGGACCTGTCGTTCACCCTGCCGCGTAACGGCATCGTCGGCGTGATCGGCCCCAACGGTGTGGGTAAGACGACGCTGTTCAAGACCGTCGTCGGGCTCGAGGAGCCGGACGCGGGCGAGGTGAAGATCGGTCAGACCGTCAAGCTCAGCTACGTCGACCAGAACCGCACCGGCATCGACCCCGACAAGACGGTGTGGGAGGTCGTGTCCGACGGCCTCGATCACATCGTGGTCGGCCAGACGGAAATGCCGTCGCGCGCCTACATCAGCTCGTTCGGGTTCAAGGGCCACGATCAGCAGAAGCCGGCGGGCGTGCTGTCCGGTGGTGAGCGCAACCGCCTGAACCTCGCGATGACGCTCAAGCAGGGCGGAAACCTGATCCTGCTCGACGAACCGACCAACGACCTCGACGTCGAAACCCTCGGTTCGCTGGAGAACGCGCTCGAACAGTTCCCCGGCTGCGCCGTCGTGATCTCCCACGACCGCTGGTTCCTCGACCGGACCTGCACGCACATCCTCGCGTGGGAGGGCGGCTTCGGCGACAACGAGGCTGCCTGGTACTGGTACGAGGGCAACTTCGAGGGCTACGAGGCCAACAAGGTCGAGCGGCTCGGACCGGATGCGGCACGTCCGCACCGCGTCACCCACCGCAAGCTGACGAGGGACTGACCTGGTGGGGCAGCAGGCCTTCACGTACGAGATCCAGGTCCGGTGGGGTGACTCCGACCGCCTGGGTCACGTCAACAACACCCGCTTCATGGAGTACATGCAGGAAGCGCGGATCGCATTCCTGACCACCGAGTTGCGCGCCGCCGGCGCCCAGCCCGGTGCGATGGTGGTGCGCAAGATGGACGTGGAGTTCCTGCGTCCCGTCACCGACGCCTCCGGTCCGCTGACGATCGACGTGTCGGTGCTCCATGTCGGCAATTCGTCGTACACGATCCGGCACGTCGTCACGAACCGCGACGGCGTCCACTGCGCGACGGGCGACGCGCTGCTGGTGGCGTTCGACGTGAAGACCGAACGGTCGCGTCCGCTGTCCGAGGCGGAACGCGACGGGCTCGAGAAGTACCTCGCGCCAGTGACCACCGGCTGACAAATCCGGCACGCGGGGTGCCCGAAGTTCACCCTCTGTTCCCATCGCCGCGGGCTAGTCTCGAGAGAGTTGCCCGCGGCGATCGGAACGAAGAGGAAGTGAGCCCCGATGACGGAATCGGCAGCACTGAAAGATGCGGAGTGGGCGCGGAATCTGCCCGAAGGTCTCCGGTCTCAGGTGCCGACTCTCGCAGCCGTGTACTTCCGGCACGTCGATCGCGGTGACAGCGAGAGCGCCGTCAACGGCGCCTCCGACGCCGTGCTCGGCGCGCATCTGACGCTTGCCCTGCATCGGCCCCCGGAGCGCGCGATCACCCGGGTCTACCGGCCGGGCGACGGGCGCGAACTCGGTGCGTCCCTGCAGATCGTCACGGACGACATGCCGCTGCTCGTCGAATCGATCACCGCGCTGCTGAACCGGCTCGGCATCGGGATCAGCGAATTCGTGCACCCGATCGTGTCGGTGCGGCGTGATCCGATCGGCGCACTGCGCGGAATCCTCATGGGAGACAAGGCCAAGGATGCCGACGAGGACGGTGTGTCCGAGTCGTGGATCCACGTCCAACTCGATCCGCGTGCCGACTCCGCGGTCCTCGACACGCTCGAGAAGGAGGTCGGCACCGTCCTCGCCGACGTGCGCCAGGTGGTCCGGGACACCGACATCATGCGCAAGCTCGAGCGGACGCTGGCCGACGAACTCGAGGCGTCCGCACCCTGTCCCGGCGTGTCGAAGAACGACCTGGAGGACTGCGCCGACCTGCTGCGGTGGATGTCGCAGGGCAATTACGCGGCGCTCGGGTACCGGCGTTTCGAACTGGGGGAGCCGGACGATTCCGGCGCCCGGAGCCTGCAGGTGGTGCCGGGCAGTGGTCTCGGACTGCTGCGCTCCGACACGGTCACCGAGGGCCCGCTGAGTCTGCCGCCTGCCGCCGAGATCCCCGACCGCCCCCTGCTCGTGCTCACGCAGGGCTCCTTCCCCGCGACCGTGCACCGCTCGGTCTACCCGTTCTTCGTCGGCGTGAGCATCCTCGACGCGAACGGCAACATCACCGGTGAGCACCGCTTCCTCGGCGTCTTCACCGTCACGGCGCTGCACGAGAACGTCCTCGACATTCCGGTGATCGCCCGCCGGGTGCGCAAGGTGATCGACCGGGCCGGGTTCCAGTTGAACTCGTATTCGGGGCAGGCGATGCTGGAGGTCATCCAGTCGTTCCCGCGCACCGAACTGTTCTCCAGCGACGCGGACACCCTGTTCGACACGGTGACGGCCGTGCACAGCATCGGCCTCAGGCGTCAGGTGCGCCTGTTCGTGCGCGAGGACTTCCTCGGACGGTTCGTCTCCTGCCTGATCTACCTGCCCCGGGACCGGTACACCACCCGGGTCCGGCTCGCCATGCAGGACATCCTGCTGCGGGAATTCGGCGGCGGCACTTTGGAATACACTGCACGCGTCACGGAGTCCGACCTGGCGTTACTGCACGTGACGATCCGCAAGAATATCGAACACAGGGGGTCGCTGCTCGACCTGTCGGACGCCGACCGCGAACGGGTCCAGGCGATGCTGGCCGAGGCGAGCCGCAGCTGGGACGACCACCTCGGGGACCTGTTGCCGGTCACCGCCGGTGTGGATCCCATTCTGGCGCAGCGTTATGCCGACGTGCTGCCCGAGGGGTACAAGGAGGATTTCGACGCCACCCGCGCGCTGTCGGATCTCGCGAGGCTGGAGGCGCTCGCAGGCGGCTCCATCGACCTGTTGCTGTACCGCGACCGTGGGGCGGAGGTCGGGCACTGGCGGTTCACCCTGTATGTGGGCGGCGACGGTATTTCTCTGAGCCAGGTGCTTCCGGTGCTGCAGAGTTTGGGCGTGGAAGTCCTCGACGAACGCCCCTACCAGATTCCGCGGCCCGACGGGTTGACGTGCTGGATCTACGATTTCGGGTTGTCGGTGCCCGCGGAGTTGCTCCGCTCCTCGGTGGAGGACGACCTCGATGCCGAACTCGCCGCCGAGGAGGCGTCCGCGGCCGAACCGAAGCTTCAGGAACGGTTCACGGATGCGTTCACGGCGGTCTGGTTCGGGCGGGCGGAGGCGGACCGCTTCAACGAGCTGATCCTGCGGGCGGGAGTGTCGTGGCGGCAGGCCGTGATCCTGCGTGCGTACGCAAAGTATCTGCGCCAGGCGGGATTTCCCTACAGCCAGTTTCACATCGAGGGGGTTGCGCTTGCAAATCCCCGATCGGCGTACACACTCGTCGAGTTGTTCGAGGCGATGTTCGACCCGGAGACACCGTCACCCGACCTGGTGGCCGAACTCGACACCCGCCTGCGGGAGTACATCGACTCCGTGGTCAGCCTCGACGCGGACCGCATCCTGCGCGGTCTGTTCGGGCTGATCACGTCGACGCTGCGTACCAACTACTTCGTGACGGGCGAGACCGGGGAGCCGCCGGCCCATCTGTCGATCAAGCTCGATCCGACCTCGATCCAGGAACTGCCGAAGCCCCGGCCCAAGTACGAGATCTTCGTGTACTCACCCGACGTCGAGGGTGTGCACCTGCGGTTCGGGTCCGTCGCCCGCGGCGGGTTGCGCTGGTCGGACCGGCGTGAGGATTTCCGCACCGAGATCCTGGGGTTGGCGAAGGCGCAGGCCGTGAAGAACGCGGTGATCGTCCCGGTCGGGGCGAAGGGCGGCTTCGTCGTCAAGAATCCGCCGACACCGTCGGGGGACGCGGCGGCCGACCGCGCGGCCGCTCTCGAGGCGGGCCAGGACTGCTACCGCACGTTCATCTCCGGGCTCCTGGATCTCACCGACAATGTAGATCACGTGTCGGGTGAGATCGTGCCGCCTGCCCGGGTGGTGCGGCGGGACGGCGACGACCGGTATCTCGTCGTGGCCGCGGACAAGGGCACCGCGAAATTCTCCGACCTCGCCAATTCGGTTGCGGAGCAGTACAATTTCTGGCTCGGCGACGCGTTCGCGTCCGGTGGGTCGGCCGGCTACGACCACAAGGGGATGGGCATCACCGCTCGCGGTGCCTGGGAGAGCGTGAAACGGCACTTCCGCGAGATGGGCGTCGACACCCAGGCCGAGGACTTCACGACGGTCGGTGTCGGCGACATGAGCGGCGACGTGTTCGGGAACGGCATGCTGCTGAGCAGGCACATCCGGCTGGTCGCGGCGTTCGACCACCGGCACATCTTCCTCGACCCCGATCCCGACGCCGCCACGTCGTTCGAGGAGCGATCCCGGATGTTCGCGCTGCCCCGGTCGTCGTGGGCCGACTACGACACCGGCCTCATCAGTGCGGGCGGCGGAGTGTGGGACCGGACCCGCAAATCGGTCCCGATCAGCGCGGCCGCGCGAGCCGCCCTCGGACTCGACGACACCGTCACCGAACTCTCCCCACCGGAACTGGTCCGGGCGATCCTGTGTGCCCCGGTGGATCTGCTGTGGAACGGCGGCATCGGCACGTACGTCAAGGCGTCCACCGAGACCAACGCGATGGTGGGCGACAAGAGCAACGACTCCGTGCGCGTCGACGGCAACGAGGTGCGGGCCAGGGTGGTCGGTGAGGGCGGCAACCTGGGGGTGACGGCACTCGGCCGCATCGAGTACAGCCAGAACGGTGGCCGGATCAACACCGACGCCATCGACAACTCGGCGGGCGTCGACTGCTCCGATCACGAGGTGAACATCAAGATCCTGCTGGACTCGTTGGTGAGCGGCGGCGGGTTGCCTCGGGAGGACCGCAATCCGCTGCTGGCGTCGATGACCGACGAGGTGGCCCACCTCGTTCTCGCGAACAACATCGCCCAGAACAACCTCCTCGGTGTCTCCCGGACCAGCGCGGTCCCCATGCTGAGCGTGCACCGCCGTCAGATCGAGCACCTCGCGTCCCGCCGCGGTCTCGACCGCAAACTCGAGGCCCTGCCCACCGAGGAGGAGATCGCCCGTCGCAGGCAGGCCGGGCAGGGGCTGACGTCCCCGGAACTCGCGACTCTCACCGCGCACGTGAAGCTTGCGCTCAAGGACGACCTCCTCGCGACGGACCTGCCCGACAGCGAGACGTTCGCGCCGCGGCTGCCGCGGTACTTCCCGACGGTGCTGCGGAAGCAGTTCCGCACGGCGATCAAGGCGCATCCCCTGCGCAGGCAGATCGTGGCGACGATGCTCGCGAACGAGACCATCGACAACGGCGGAATCACCTTCGCGTACCGGTTGGCGGACGAGGCGGGTGCGAGCAGCACCGACGCCATCCGCGCGTATGCGGCGGTGACCGAGATCTTCGCCCTGCCCGACCTGTGGTCGCGGATCCGGTCGGCGAACATCGCCGCGGACATCGAGGACGACCTGATTCTCGAGTCGGGCCGGCTTCTGGACCGGGCGTCGCGCTGGTTGCTGACCAATCGGCCCCAGCCCCTCGCAGTGGGTGCCGAGATCGCCCGCTACTCCGCCGACTTCCGGGCCCTCTCGCCGAAGGTGCCGCAACTCGTGCGGGGGCATCAGCTCACCGACGTGGAGACGAGGGTGCGGCCGCTCGTCGTCCGCGGAGCGCCCGAAGACCTGGCCTTCGAGGTGTTCCGGCTCCTCGACAAGTTCTGCCTGCTCGACATCATCGACATCGCCGACATCGCCGAGCGCGACATCGACGAGGTCGCCGAGCTGTACTACGAGCTCGACGCACACCTCGGCATCGACTGGCTGCTCAGCGCGGTGTCCACCCTCGCGCGTGGCGACCGGTGGCATTCGCTGGCCCGTCTCGCGTTGCGCGACGACCTCTACAGTTCGCTGCGCCAGCTCACGATGGAAGTGCTTCTCGGTGGCGAACCTCACGAGACGCCGCAGGAGAAGATCGACGACTGGGAGTCGACGAACGCGTCCCGGCTGGCCAGGGCGAGGTCCGCTCTCACCGAGATTTTCGAGTCTGGGACCCTTGACCTCGCGACGCTCTCGGTGGCGGCGCGTCAGGTACGCAGCATGGTGCGCGGTATGGGCACCCGATCGGAGGTATGACGTTGAGCGAGGGCTTTCACGCGGAGGTCGAAGTTCGATGGTCGGACATGGACGTCTTCCAGCACATCAACCACGCTCGGATGGTGACGCTGCTGGAGGAGGCGCGGATTCCCTGGCTGTTCGAGGACGACCGGCCCACGGTCACGTTGCGTGACGGCGCGGTCATCGCCGACCTGCACGTGCGCTACCGCGGGCAGCTCCGGCACAGCGATTCACCGCTGGACGTGCTGATGTGGGTCGAAAAGGTTCGCGCCGTCGATTTCACGATCAACTACGAGGTCCGACCGAAGGGTGTCGACGTCTCGGTCGCGCCGTCGATCGTTGCGTCGACGCAGATCGCGGCGTTCGACATCGACACTCAGCGACTCCGCAGGATCACCGACGTCGAGCGCGGGTACCTGGAGAGCTGGCAGCGTGCATGAGCGCGTCCTGTCGATCCCGGACGCGACGGAACGCGGCGATCTCGCCACCTTCCTCACTCGGGTGGTCCGGTTGGACGAGGCGACGGTGGTGCGCCTCCGCCAACGCGGGCCGGGCCGCCTGACGGCCTGGGCGGCAACCGGTTTCGACGCGCTGGCGGTGCGCACGATCGCGGGGACGATCACCCCCGACGACACGTCCGCTGGCGGTGACCAACTGCTCGCCGCGCTCGAAGCGGCGACCGCCGCCGACATCGATCCGGGGTTCTCGATGGATTCGGCGTGGCGGGGCGCCCTGCCTCCGACGGAGGGTTTCGTCCACGTCGACGACGTCCCGGCGCGCGTGCTGGTCGACCTCGCACAGCGCGGTGCGGCGCTGGCGCAGGAGCACGGCAGCAGCCACGGCCCACCCGCGTCCCTGCTCGACCAGGAGGTCCTGCGGGTGGAGGGCGCGGGGCAGACGGTCGGTATCCCGATGCGGGTGGTGTTCGCGCTCACCGCGATGGGGTTCGTCCCGCACGCAGGCTCGGATCGGCTGACCGCCGACATCGACCTCGATCGCATCGACGCCTCGGAACTGGTCCGGGTGCGGGCCACCGCGTCGTGGCTGCGGGTGGACGCCCGGTTCGGGTCGATCTACCGGCACCGCGGTGGGGGGATTCCGCTGTCGGTGGCCCGGTAGGCCGGGCCGCACACCGCAACCGGGGGAGTCCGGGTCAGATGAGCCACGCCGCCGCGTTCGGCGGAAGCTGCCCCTCGACGAGCGGCGCGCTGCTGAGCAGCACCTCGCCGGGCGGCAGCGAGATCGGCGCCTCGGTGGCGTTCAGCGCGCAGATCAGACCACCGCGCCTGCGGAAGGCGAAGCAGCCCTCGGGACTGCCGTACCAGTCGACTCCGGGACCGGAGAACTCCGGGCGGAACGAGCGTAGTTCGAGTGCCGCCCGGTACAGCGAGAGCGTCGACGTGACGTCCTCGAGTTGCGCCTCAACGGTCAGGCCGGCCCACTCGGCAGGCATCGGCAGCCAGGGTTCGCCCGTGCTGAACCCGAACGGCGGTTCGGTGCCCTCCCAGGGGACGGGCACCCGGCATCCGTCGCGGCCGCGTTCGGTGTGATCGGACCGCTCCCACACCGGGTCCTGCAACGCCGAATCGGGCAGGTCGACGTTGGGCAGGCCGAGTTCGGCGCCGTTGTACAGGAACGCCGCACCCGGCAGCGCCAGTTCGACGAGGATCATGGCCCGGGCGCGTGCGGTGCCGATCTCGCCGCCGCCGTACCGGGTGACCTCCCGTTCGACGTCGTGGTTCGACAGGGTCCAGGTGGGGGTTCCGCCGACCTGGTCGACGGCGGTCAGGGAGTTCTCGATCGCCCCCCGGACCGTCTCCGCCGAGAACTCGGCCTCCGCCAGCCGGAAGTTGAACCCGAGGTGCAGTTCGTCGGGCCGGATGTACTCGCCGAAGCGTTCGTTGTCGCGGACCCAGATCTCCCCGACGGCCACCGTGCCCGGGTACTCGTCGAGGACCTTGCGGATGCCGCGGTGGATGTCGTGGACGGCGGGGTTGTCGAACCGCGGGTCGTCGTCCGAGTTGTGCAGCAGTTCGTTGGCGGACCAGTCGTGATCCGGAAGACCTTCGGGCTTCGCCATGCCGTGCGCGACGTCGATGCGGAATCCGTCGACGCCCCGGTCGAGCCAGAACCGCAGCGTCTTCGTGAGATCCTCGACGACCTCCGGGTTGTCCCAGTTCAGGTCGGGCTGCTCCGCCGCGAAGATGTGCAGGTACCACTGGCCGGGCGTGCCGTCGGCCTCGGTGATCCGGGTCCACGCCGGACCGCCGAAGATGCTCGGCCAGTTGTTCGGCGGCTCCGCGCCGTTCTCGCCGCGGCCGTCGCGGAAGATGTACCGGTCCCGTTCCGGACTGCCCGGTGGCGATGCCACGGCGGCCCGGAACCATTCGTGCTCGACGCTGGTGTGGTTGGGCACCAGGTCCATCGTGACCTTGATCTGGCGGGCGTGCGCAGCCTCGATCAGCTCGTCCATGACCTCCAGATCGCCGAACAACGGGTCGATGTCGCGGGGATCGGACACGTCGTAGCCGTGATCGGCCATCGGGGAACGCATGACCGGGCTCAGCCAGAGGGCGTCGACACCGAGCAGTTCGAGGTAGCCGAGTTTGTCGCGCACTCCCTGGAGATCGCCGACGCCGTCACCGTTCGCGTCGGCGAACGAGCGGGGATAGATCTGGTAGAAGACCGCGTCGGACCACCAGGGTGCCGGCTGTGTGTCGTCGGCGGACGTTTCGGCGGGAGTGCTCACAATCGCCCATCGTGCCAAACGATCGTCCCCGCCACGACTCGACAGGCGCAATCGGCTTGCGGCGGTTTCAGAAGGCGGAGTTCACCATCGACGCCGCGGCCATGTCCATGTACTCCCGCAGAGCCTTGCGATGCGCGTCGTCGAGCGTCCCGGAGTCGATCGACGCGATCGCTGTGTGCATGCACCGCAGCCAGGCGTCGCGTTCGATCGGGCCGATCTTGAACGGGTGGTGACGCATCCGCAGTCGCGGGTGGCCGCGCTCGTCCGAATAGGTGTGCGGTCCGCCCCAGTACTGCTCGAGGAACATCCGCATCCGGCGTTCGGCCGGACCCAGATCTTCCTCGGGATAGAGGGGCCGGACGATGTCGTCCTTGGCGACTTCCTCGTAGAAGCGCGCGGTGAGCTTGCGGAACGTCTCCGCTCCGCCCACCGCCTCATAGAAGGTCTGCTGCACGTCAGTCATGGCGCCTTCCATTGTGCACGTGCGGGCGGGAACGGTCTTCGTCACCGTCTGTTCACCGAATGTCCTGCATTTTTGTCGGAAATGGGCGTGCGGAGGCAGGCAATTCATGGTGCACTTGGTGGCAATCTCCCGGAGGTCGCATGAAGAATCGACACAGCGCCCGCGCGCACCGACAACTCGTGCCCACTGATGCCCGGAGTGCCGGGGTTTCAGGGGCGTTTGCTTTACAAGTGATCACCGAAGGCTCCGCGCGCAGCGCCGAGCCTTCTTTCCCGGGCGAGAATGCGGTTCCGCTCTGGATCAAGCGCCGGGTGCTTCTCCTCAACGTCACCTACGAGCCGCTCACCGCCCTTCCTGCCCGCCGTGCCGTGGTGTTGATGACCTGCGGTAAGGCCGACACCGTCCACGAGGATCCGCAGGCCCCGGTCGTCCACTCCGAGCAGTGGTCCGTTCAGGTGCCGTCCGTGATCCGCCTCCGGAATTACGTCCGCGTCCCGTATCGCGCGCGCGTTCCGATGACCCGCGCGGCCCTCATGCATCGCGACCGGTTCCGCTGCGGGTACTGCGGGTCCAAGGCCGAAACGGTCGATCACGTGGTTCCCCGCAGTCGTGGCGGCGAGCATTCGTGGGAGAACTGTGTGGCCTGCTGCGCGCCCTGCAACCATCGCAAGGCGGACAAGTTGCTGAGCGAACTCGGCTGGACGCTCCGGGCCTCACTGGTGCCGCCGTCGGGCCCGCATTGGCGACTGCTGGCGTCGACGAAGGACCTGCACCCGTCGTGGATGCCCTACCTCGGTGAAGGCGCCGCCTGAGCGTTCCGCGCGACCGCTTCGCGAAGTTCGGCCCTGACGCTTCCCTTCGCACGGTTCTGGGCTACCGTTTGCGTTGTGAGCATTCTCGAGACAGTGCTGATATTCGTAGGAATTCCGGCGTTGATCACCGCCTTCTTCGCGGCGATGTCGTTCGTCGGCAAGAAGACGCCGGGCCCCGTGCCGCCCGCGTTCCACCTCGGCGAGGAATGGACGCATGCGCCGGTGCTGTGGAGCGCCGTCGACGAGGTGACCACGCACGGTCATCACGGCGGGCACCACGGCGCGCACGCCGGTTCGGAAGACCTGATTGGAGGCTCGGCAAGTGGCAAGTGGTGACCTGATCCCCGCGACCGTATCCGCGGACAATCTGCCCGTCGGCAGCGTCGTGACCGCCAGCGGTCGCATCTCGGGCGTGCACCGCGTCGGTGAGCCCTTCACCGACGACCTGCCGTTCACGACGGACGAACTCGTCCGCCTCGACGATGCCCTCACCGAAGGCACCCGCAAGACGAAGGTGCGCTTCAACGCGTACGTCGGCGACCTCGGCGAGAACACTGCGGCCGGTGCCGATGCGCTCTTCCCGACGACTCCCGAGGCGGAACGGTCCGTCCTCATCGCGGTGTCGCCCAACCAGCGGACGGTCGAGATCCGCAGCGGCCGGGCCGTGGCCAACCGGGTCACCGACCGGGTCGCCCAGCTCGGGGCGACGGCGGCGGTGTCGTCGTTCGGCGACGGAGACCTCATCGACGGTCTCGTCAGTGCCATCCGCGTGATGAGCGCGGCGATCGCCTCGCCGTAGATCCGCACAGATAAGCGTCCGCACGGCCCGTCACCGTTCAGTTCTCCTGAACCGTGACGGGCCGTCGGTGTTTCGGCGACCGGTGGGCTGACAGTCCTCGACTTCTGTCGGTGGTCGATGCGAACATATGTTCGTGTCCGATTCGCCGCGCCCGCGCATCTCGAGTGGCGCCGAGGCGACCATCCTGCACGCCGACCTCGACGCGTTCTACGCCTCGGTGGAGCAACGGGACGACCCTGCACTGCGCGGCCGCCCGGTGATCGTCGGCGGCGGTGTCGTGCTGGCCGCGAGCTACGAGGCGAAGGCCTACGGGGTGCGCACGGCCAGTAGCGGTGCGCAGGCGCTGCGGCTGTGCCCGCACGCGGTCGTGGTGCGCCCGCGGATGTCGGCGTACGCGGCCGCGAGCAAGGCGGTGTTCGAGGTCTTCGGGCACACGACGCCGCTGGTCGAGGGTCTGTCGATCGACGAGGCGTTCCTCGACGTCGCGGGTCTGCGCAAGATCGCGGGCGCACCGGTCGACATCGCGGCGCGACTGCGCCGCGACGTGCGCGAGCAGGTGGGTCTGCCGATCACCGTCGGCGTCGCGAGAACGAAGTTCCTCGCCAAGGTCGCCAGCGCGGTCGGCAAGCCCGACGGACTGCTGCACGTGCCTCCGGACGGGGAGATCGAGTTCCTCCACCCGCTGCCGGTCGAACGGCTGTGGGGAGTCGGGGCGGTGACGTCGCGCAAGCTCCGCGACGCCGGGATCGCCACCGTCGGCCAACTGGCCCACTATCCGGAAGAGTTGCTCGTGTCCATCGTGGGACCGGCGGCGGGTCATCACCTCCACGCACTCGCCTGGGCGCGCGATCCCCGTCCCGTGCAGGTGGGGCGCAGACGGAGATCCGTCGGCGCCCAGCACGCCCTGGGGCGCAGACCGACGTCGCGGGAGGACGTGGACGCCGCCCTGGTGACGCTGGTCGACCGGGTGGCGGGCCGGTTGCGCCGCGGCAAGCGGGTGGGGCGCACGGTGGTGCTGCGGCTGCGGTTCGACGACTTCACCCGGGTCACCCGGTCGCACACCCTGGCGCAACCGTCGGCGCAGACGCAGACGATCCTCACCACGGCCCGGGGCCTGCTCGGCAACGCGATGCCGATGATCGAGAGCAAGGGCATCACCCTCGTCGGTGTCGCGGTGGCCAACCTCGAGGACGACTGCCCACAACAACTGGCGTTGCCGTTCGATCCGTACACGCGCAGCACGCTGGACACCACCCTCGACAGCCTCCGCGACCGGTTCGGATCCTCGGCGGTCACCCGTGCGGTTCTGCTGGGCCGGGATCAGGGGGTGAGTGTGCCGATCCTGCCGGACTAGTCCGGCAGGATCGGCACACCGGTCAGCTCGCGTCGAACTTCCGGGCCGCGAGCGACCGGACGATCCCCGCCCGGCCCTCGACCACCAGGCGGCGCAGGGCCGGCGGACGGTCGCCGGTCAGGAACT
Source organism: Rhodococcus pseudokoreensis (assembly GCF_017068395.1). NCBI lineage: Bacteria > Bacillati > Actinomycetota > Actinomycetes > Mycobacteriales > Nocardiaceae > Rhodococcus > Rhodococcus pseudokoreensis. Next base: position 7,480,885 of record NZ_CP070619.1, read on the forward strand.
CGTCGGCTGCCGCCACGGACTCCTCGCTGATCGACCACGACGGGTACAGGCCCACCACCACGGTCTGGGCGACCTCGCTCGAACGCCGCTCCCACACAGCGGGAATGTCCGCGAAGTAGCGGGCCACGTACGGCTCGAGGATGTCGGACTGACCGTGACCGGCGAACGCGCCGATGATCGAGCGGGCGGTGATGTTCGGCACGGAGTCGTCGCCGACCACCCGGTTCCAGGCCTGTTCCTTCACCGCGGCCTGCGGGCGGACGGTGGCCGCAGCGGCGGCGTTGCGGGCGCCTGCCGCGGTCGGGTCGCGTTCGGCTTCGGCGTCGATGAACGGCGTCTCGATGCCGTCGGCGTCGATCTCACCGGCCCCGGCGAGGGCCGTGACGAGACGCCAGCGCAGATCCGTGTCGACGACGAGCCCCGGCAGCCCGACCGTTTCCGGTGCGGCGTCCAGCAGTTCCTGCAGGACCTCGGTGTGCCACGGCGACAGCTGCGCGCCCGCCAGCGCGTTGACGAACGCCAGCTGGTGGTCCGAACCGGCCTCGGCCTCCCGCGCCAGCTCGAGCAGGCGGTTCGCGAAGTCGGGCCAGCCGTGTTCCTTGGACCACCCGGGTTCGGCGTAGCTGTGCAGCGCGGTCTGGGCCTGCATCAGCAGTCGCTGGACCACGCCGACCTCGGTTTCGGCGCCGATGCCGCGCTGCACGAGCGCAACGAAGTCCCGCGCCTTGAGTTCGGCCTGCCGCGTCATCTCCCACGCCGCCGACCACACCAGGGTGCGGGGGAGCGGCTCCTCGATGTCGCCGATCCGCTCGATGGCGGTGGCCAGCGAGTCGGGATCGAGCCGCAGCGAGCAGTACGTGAGGTCGTCGTCGTTGACGAGGATCAGCTGACCGCGTTCGACCCCGACGAGTTCGGTGACGTCGGTGCGTTCGGTGGCGTCGACGTCGAGTTCCACCCGCTTCGTGCGCACGAGTTTGCCGTCCCGATCGTCGTACACGCCGACCGCGATGCGGTGCACCCGTTGCTCACCGGCACCCGGTGCGGCGCCGGACTGCAGCACGGTGAACCGGGTGAACTTGCCGTCTGCGTCGACGTCGAACTCGGGACGCAGGATGTTGAGCCCGGTCGTCTTGAGCCACTGGGTGCCCCAGTCGGACAGGTCGCGGCCCGAGGACTTCTCGAGCGCGCCGAGGAGGTCGTCGAACGTGGCGTTGTCGAAGGCGTGGTCGCGGAAGTAGTCCCGCAGACCGGACAGGAAGGGGTCGAGTCCGACGTACGCGACGAGTTGCTTGAGGACGGACGCGCCCTTCGCGTACGTGATGCCGTCGAAGTTCACCTCGACCGCCGCGAGGTCCGGGATGTCGGCGGCGATGGGGTGGGTGGACGGCAGCTGATCCTGCCGGTACGCCCAGGACTTCTCGACGTTGGCGAACGTGGTCCAGGCGTTGGTGTACTCGGTGGCCTCGCTCTGGCAGAGCACGGAGGCGAACGTCGCGAACGACTCGTTGAGCCACAGGTCGTCCCACCAGCGCATGGTGACGAGGTCGCCGAACCACATGTGCGCCATCTCGTGCAGCACCGTCTCGGCGCGCCGCTCGTACGACGCCCGCGTCACCTTGGACCGGAAGACGTAGTCCTCGAGGAACGTCACGGCACCGGCGTTCTCCATTGCGCCCGCGTTGAATTCGGGGACGAACAGCTGATCGTACTTCCCGAACGCGTAGGGAGTGCCGAAGTTCCGGTGATAGAAGTCGAAGCCCTGCTTGGTTTCCGTGAACAGGCGCTCCGCGTCCATGTGCTCCCCGAGGGAGGCGCGGCAGTAGATCGCGAGGGGGATGTCGCCGTGCTCGTCGGAGTAGTTGTCGGTCCACTCCGCGTACGGGCCCGCGATCAGCGCGACGAGGTAGGTGCTCATCTTCGGGGTGGTGCGGAAGATGTGCCTGCCGGGTTCGGCCGCCACCGTCTCGACGGTCGCGGAGTTGGAGATCACCTTCCAGTCGGCCGGGGACGTGACGTGCACGTCGAACGTCGCCTTCAGGTCGGGCTGGTCGAAGCAGGCGAACATGCGCTTGGCGTCGGCCGTCTCGAACTGCGAGTACAGGTAGACGGCGTCGTCGGTCGGGTCCACGAAGCGGTGCAGACCTTCACCGGTGTGCGAGTACGCGCAGTCCGCCTCGACCACCAGTTCGTTGCGTTCCGCGAGCCCGGTGAGCGTGATGCCGGTGGACTCGTCGTAATCCGCGACGTCGACGGGGGAGCCGTTCAGCGTGGCCGAATGCACACGCGCAGCGACGATGTCGACGAACGTGGACGCGCCGGGGGTGGCCCCGAACGTCACAGTCGTGCGGGAGGAGAACGTCTCCACTCCGGGCTGACCTGTCCCGTCGGTGAGGTCGAGTTCGATCAGATAGTTGTCGACGGTCAGCAGTCCGGCGCGTTCGGCTGCCTGTTCGCGGGTCAGGTTCGGTGGGGCCACAGAGGTCTCCTCGTGATCGGCGGCGGTGCTCTAACTCGATGCTGCCATCCCATCACGAGTGGGCCCTGGGCGTTAACCGGACAGGTCGGTCAACGGCACCGCGGGGTCGGCCAGCCGGTCGGGATCGACCGGGGCGGACGAGGACACCAGTTGCTTGATCTGATCGGTGGCGTCCCAGATGTTGACGTTCATGCCTGCGAGGACGTGGTTGTCCGCGTCCAGCCAGAACGCGAGGAACTCGCGTCCTGGAAGGTTGCCGCGCACCACGACCCGCTCGTATCCGTCGGACGGGGCGTACCCCGTGTACTCCATGCCCAGGTCGAACTGGTCGGTGAAGAAGTACGGCAGCCGCGTGTATTCGGCCTCCTGACCGAGCATCGTCGCGGCGGCGACCGCCGGCTGGTTGAGGGCGTTCGCCCAGTGCTCGACCCGGATCCGGGTGCCGAGTTGCGGATGCAGTTGCGCCGCGATGTCGCCGACCGCGACGACGTCGGGGTCGCTGGTCTGCAATCCGGCGTCGACGAGAACCCCGCCGTCGACGTCGAGCCCGGCCCGTTCGGCGATCTCGATGTTGGGCGCGGCGCCGACGGCGACGAGCACCGCGTCGGCGGGCAGGACCGTCCCGTCGCCGAGCCGCACACCGGTGGCCTTGCCGTCCTCGACGACGATCTGGTCGACCGTGGCACCGAGATGCAGCTGAACACCGTGCTCGCGGTGCAGTTCCGCGAACACCGTGCCCATTTCGGGGCCGAGCGAGCCGAGGAGCGGAAGTTCGGCGGCTTCGACCACCGTCACGTCGGCGCCCTTCTCCCGGGCGGACGCTCCCACTTCGAGACCGATCCAGCCGGCGCCGATCACCACGAGGCGCCTGCCGCCGCCGACCGCCTCGATCAACCGGTCCGATTCGTCGACGGTGCGCAGGTAATGGACGCCCTCGGCGTCGGAACCGGGTATCGGTGGGCGGCGTGACCGCGAACCCGTGGCCAGCGCGAGCTTGTCGTACCCGAGCGTGGAACCGTCCGGCAGCGTCACCGTGTGGGCGGCGAGGTCGAGGGCGGTCGCGGTGGTGCCGTACCGCAGGTCCACATGATGGTCGCGGTACCAGTCGCCGTGGTGGACGGTGAAGTCGCCGAGAGCCTTCTTTCCGGCGAAGTGTTCCTTCGAGAGCGGAGGTCGCTCGTAGGGGAGGTGTTCCTCCTCCGAGAGGAGAATGATCGATCCGTCGAAATCCTTGTCACGCAATGCTTCTGCCGTTTTCGCTCCGGCGAGGCCACCGCCGACGACGACGAACGTGCGAGTGGAGGACATGTGAGGATGCTCCCTTCGGGTCGACCACTTCCGACCCTACTGCCGCCGGCGGGGTCTCCGGGAAGGATTCCCGGCAGGGAGGTGTTGACTGAACCGGATCGTGTACATCACCGAGAAGGAGCAACACGTGAGCGCTGGGACGAACACCGGTACTACCAAGGACGTCGCCGACTTCTGGTTCGACCCGTTGTGCCCGTGGTGCTGGATCACCTCGCGATGGATTCTCGAGGCCGCCGAGGTGCGGGACCTCGAGGCGAACTTCCATGTCATGAGCCTGGCCGTCCTCAACGAGGGCCGGGATCTGCCGGACGAATACCGCGAACTCATGACCCGCGCGTGGGGACCGGTGCGGGTGCTGATCGCGGCCGCGCAGAAGCACGGCGACGAGATCCTGCTGCCGCTGTACACCGCGATGGGCACGCTCATCCACAACGAGGGCAACAAGGACGTCGACGACGTGATCGTCAAGTCGCTCGCCGAGGTCGGGCTGCCCGCCGAACTGGCCGAGGCCGCCGGATCGGACGAGTACGACGCCGCGCTGCGCGAGAGCCACGCCGCGGGCATGGACGCCGTCGGACCGGACGTCGGAACCCCGACCATCCACGTCAACGGTGTCGCCTTCTTCGGCCCCGTGCTGTCGCGGATTCCGCGCGGCGAGGATGCGGGCAAGGTGTGGGACGGCGCGGTCGCGCTCGCCGGCTACCCGCACTTCTTCGAGCTCAAGCGCACCCGCACCGAGGACCCCCAGTTCGACTGAGTCTCGTCCCGGTCACCGAGTGACGGGCCCGGCCGGATCGCCCGCGTACTGCAGTTGCAGCGGATCGCGGTAGATCTGGCCGGGTTTCACGAACAGGTGACCGTGCCGGGTCCGGTTCCGCAGGGCGGCGGCGCGCCAGGTGAGCACCGGATGTCCCGACAGCAGGTTCACGAACCACGGGAAGAACCCGCGTTCGGTGGTGGCCCGGTCGGCGAGTTCGTCGAATCCGACGACGCTCACCAGATACTTGCCCGCGCCGAGCACGCCCATCGCCCCGCGGGCGCCCTGCGGCCGCACGCAGTAGCCGTGGTTGTCGGCGGTGTATTCCATCGACCGGAACAGGGCGGACCCGACGACGGGAATGTAATTGGCGGCGAACTGTCCCAGTTGCCGCCAGTACGAGGCGTGTCCTGCGGCGATGTGACCGACCTCGTGGCCGATGATGAAGGCGAGGGCGTCGGGCTCGCGGGCCTCGCCGCCGATCTCGAACAGATCGCTGTACACCACGACGAAGCGGCGGAATCCGTGCCCGGACGCGAATGCGTTGATCCGGCCGTTCCCGAGGACGACGTACGCGTCGGGCGGCTCGGACATCCCGAACCGTGCGGCCGCTTCCGCCACCATCCGGTAGCCGTCGGGGAACTGGGTGGGCGTCATCTTGATCCCGTTCACCTGCTGCGAGCCGTACAGCTGGCCGCGGCCGACGGCGATGAGGATCGGCGCGACCAGCACGATGAGCACCCAGGTGGACACCACCCCGAGGAACAGCGCCGCGATCGCCGCCACGTAGGCGACGACGGTGAGCACGACCGCGGCCACGAGCAGCGGGATCTCCCACGAGTGCCGGGCGGGCCGGTCGTTCGGCATGAGGCCCGGCAACGGGGCCGGGGGATTCCATCCCGTCCCGCCGCCCCAGTGCTGCTGCGCGGGGGCCTGAGGATGTCCCGGATACGCTTGTCCCCAGTTCTGTCGGTTGTCGGGATACATGCTGATCACGATAAGCGTCCCGGGGCCCCGACACGATTCGCGAGGACGCCTGACAGAATCACCAGTCATGCGCGTATACCTGGGTGCCGACCATGCCGGATTCGAACGTAAGAACGAGATCATCGAACATCTGAAGGCCGCGGGCCACGAGACCGTCGACTGCGGCGCTCACGTCTACGACGCCCTCGACGACTACCCCGCCTTCTGCATCGAGACGGCCCGTCGTGTCGTCGCCGACGAGGGCAGCCTCGGCATCGTGCTGGGCGGCAGCGGCAACGGCGAGCAGATCGCGGCGAACAAGGTGAAGGGTGCACGTTGCGCCCTGGCATGGAGCGTCGAGACCGCGCAGCTGGCCCGCCAGCACAACAACGCCCAGCTGATCGGACTCGGCGGGCGCATGCACTCCCTCGAGGAGTCCCTCGCGATCGTGGACGCGTTCCTCGCCGCCGAGTGGTCGAACGAGGAGCGTCACCAGCGCCGCATCGACATCCTGTCCGAGTTCGAGAAGACCGGCGTCGCCCCGGCCCTGCCCGAGGCCTGATCGTCCTTGCCCGAAGGTCACACTCTGCACCGGCTGGCCCGGCTACATCAGCGCCGGTTCGCCGGTGCGCCGGTGCGGGTGCTGAGCCCGCAGGGCAGATTCTCCGAGGACGCGGCCCTCGTCGACGGCCGCGTCCTCGTCAAGTCCGAGGCCTGGGGTAAACACCTGTGGCATCACTACGAGTCCGGGCTGGTCGTGCACGTCCACCTGGGCCTGTACGGGGCGTTCACGGAAGCGGCCGTTCCCATGGAACCGCCGGTCGGGCAGGTCCGGATGCGGATGGTCGGCGCCGAATTCGGCACCGACCTGCGCGGCCCGACGGCGTGTGAGGTTCTCCATCCGCCACAGGTCGCCGCCATCGAGGCGCGACTCGGGCCGGACCCGCTGCGGAAGGACGCCGACCCCGACAAGGCGTGGAAACGCATCTCGGCGTCGAAGACCCCGATCGGGGCGCTGCTCATGGATCAGGCCGTGATCGCGGGAGTCGGCAATGTGTACCGGGCGGAGGTCCTGTTCCGGCACGGGATCGACCCGGAGCGGCCCGGCCGCGGACTGTCGCGCGACGAGTGGGACGCGCTGTGGGCCGATCTCGTCGCCCTCATGAAGGTCGGGGTGCGACGCGGCAAGATGCACGTCGTCCGCCCCGAGGACGATCACGGCGATCCGGCGTACGCGAAGGACCGCCCCCGAACGTATGTCTACCGGCGGGCAGGATCGCAGTGCCGCGTCTGCGGCACCCCGGTGGCCCACTCGGTCATGAAGGGCCGCAATCTCTTCTGGTGCCCGACCTGCCAGCCGTCCTGACGGTCGCGTCAGAAGTCGAAACCGCCACCGAAGTCGAAGCCTCCGCCGCCGTCTCCACCGCCGAAGTCGAATCCGCCGCCGTCGCCGCCGGCGTCCCCACCCATGTCGCCACCGGAATCGCCGCCGGCATCCCCACCGGAGTCGCCGCCATCGCCGCCGGCATCTGCGCCCGCGTCACCGCCGCCGTCCTGCGACGCGTCGCCTGCGCCGCTCTCGAAGCCCTGCGCGTCGTATCCCACCCCGTCCATCCCGGAGAACATCGCCGAGAACAGGAACATCGAACCGAGGCCCCACGCGCCCGCGACGAGGGCGGGCTTCCACCACGGCTCCGAGTACCAGCCTGCCGGAACCGGGCGTCCCGCGACGCGACCGCCCGGGTAGTAGTTCGGCGTCTTCGACGACGGGTTCGGTGACGCCGCGACCTGCCGGCCCTCGAACTCGACCTCACGGTCCTCGGTGACCGCGCCCGCGGACTTCTGCCCGTCGATCGACGGGACGTCGGGGCCGGGGTCCATACCCATGGCCGTCCGGGCGGCGCGGATGTAATAGAGGCCCTCGAGTGCCGTCTGCTTGGCGAGACGCGCCTGGACGGGCGTGGATGCCTGGTCGATCTGGGAGCCCGCCGCCGTGTAGCGCTCGGCCGCGTCGGCCAGCGCCTGCTGTGAGGCGGTGTCGGATCCGGTGAGGCTGTACACCTGCCCGCCGAGTCGTTCGATGGCCTGGCGAGCGTCCGCCTTGGCGTCCTCGAGCTGGTTCGCGGTCTGCCCGGCGCGGTTGTTGCGGCTCCTCACCACCAGGAAGGCGACCGCCGCCACGATCACGAGAATGAGTAGCAGTTCCACGGTGGGCCTCCGGAGTTCTCGCGGACGGCCGGCTGCGGGGCTGCAACATCCGCGAGTAGGGGACAAATCGGACATCTCCCAGAGTACTGATCGATATCGGGGTTACGCGCTGGGCGAACGGGGGAGGGGGCGAGGCCGAGGTTGGCCCGACCGTGTGTGACGCATGTCATAGCGAATCGGATGTGCGTGACCGCCCGTACGCAACAAAAAAGGAGCGTTCCCTGGGGTGGGAACGCTCCTGTGTGGAGGGGATGACGGGAATCGAACCCGCGTAATCAGTTTGGAAGACTGAGGCTCTACCATTGAGCTACATCCCCGTGCATACGACAACCTGGGATCGCCATGCATGTCGTCTGCGATGAGTGACTGTACCCAACCTCGCTTTGGATTTCATAATCGGGGGGCCGTAGGATTCTTCCTCGGGTCCTCGCGAGGTTGGTGAGGGCCGGCTTCGACCGGGGTGTAGCGCAGCTTGGTAGCGCATCCGCTTTGGGAGCGGAGGGTCGCAGGTTCAAATCCTGTCACCCCGACCAGAACCACAGGGCAGGTAACTGCCGCACAGTAAAAGAGCACGACCACACGAAGGAGCCAGTCCGTGAAGAGCACCGTCGAGCAGCTCAGCCCGACGCGAGTCCGTATCAACGTTGAGGTGCCCTTCGAGGAGCTCAAGCCTGATTTCGACAAGGCCTACAAGGCCCTCGCGCAACAGATCCGTCTCCCCGGCTTCCGTCCGGGCAAGGCACCGGCCAAGTTGCTCGAAGCCCGTGTCGGTCGTGGCGCCGTCCTGGAGCAGGTCGTCAACGACGCACTCCCGTCCCGCTACTCCGAGGCCGTCACCAGCGCCTCGGTGAAGGCGATCGGTCAGCCCGAGATCGAGATCACGAAGATCGAGGACGGCGAGCTCCTCGAGTTCACCGCCGAGGTCGACGTCCGCCCCGAGATCACGCTGCCCGACTACAGCGAACTGAGCGTCACCGTCGATCCGATCGAGATCACCGACGAGGCCGTCGAGGAGCAGCTGCTGTCACTGCGCCAGCGTTTCGGCACCCTCACCGGTGTCGAGCGTGCGGTCGAGGACGGAGACTTCATCTCCATCGACCTGTCGGCCACCGTCGACGGTGAGGCCGTTCCCGAGGCCACCGCGAGCGGTCTGTCGCACGAGGTCGGTTCGGGTCAGCTCATCGAGGGCCTCGACGAGGCCGTCGTCGGCGTCAAGGCCGGCGAGTCCAAGGAGTTCACCTCGACGCTCGTCGCCGGTGACCACGCGGGCAAGGAAGCTGTCGTCACCGTCACCGTCGGCACCGTCAAGGAGCGCGAGCTGCCCGCCGAGGACGACGAGTTCGCTCAGCTGGCAAGCGAGTTCGACACCCTCGACGAGCTGAAGGCCGACCTCCGTGAGCGCGTCGGACGCGTCCGCAAGGTCGAGCAGGCCGGTCAGATCCGCGACAAGGTCCTGGAGACCCTGCTCGAGACCGTCGAGGTCCCGCTGCCCGAGGCCGTCGTCAAGGCCGAGGTCGACTCTGCGCTGCACGACGCCGTGCACGGACTCGACCACGACGAGGAAGCGCTGAACAAGCTCCTCGAAGAGCAGGGCACGAGCCGCGAAGAGTTCGACAAGGACGCCAAGGAGAGCGCCGAGCGCTCGGTGAAGACCCAGCTCCTGCTGGACGCCATCGCCGACGCCTCCGACGTCACCGTCGGCCAGGACGAGCTCACCGAGCGCATCCTGTTCCAGGCGCAGCGCTACGGCATGGCGCCGGAGCAGTTCATCCAGCAGATCCAGCAGGCCGGTCAGCTCGGCGCCGTGTTCGCGGACGTCCGTCGCGGCAAGGCTCTCGCCGGTGTCGTCGAGCAGGCCACCGTCACCGACACCTCGGGTGCCGCTGTCGACACCGCCGAACTGTTCGGCAACGGTGAGGCCGAAGCCGAAGAGGCTGCGTCCACGGACGAGGTCACGTCGGATTCCGCCGAGGGCGAAGACCAGAAGTAATGCTGGTCGCGGGGTGTTTCCCTCGCGTTCGGCTGTGAGATGTTTTCCGCTTTGAGCGAAGTAGGGCGGCACCGGGACTCCGGTGCCGCCCTCCTTCGTTAGTGTCTGTGTCAGCAATCAACGATTTACGGAGAAGGCAGGTACCGTGACTTCCAATCACCTGGAGACTTTGCAGAGTCCCGCCATGACTTCAGCCACCGCTGGGTTGAACCTCAGCGACTCGGTGTACGAGCGCCTGCTGCGCGAGCGCATCATCTTCCTCGGTACCCAGGTCGACGACGACATCGCGAACAAGCTGTGCGCCCAGATCCTGCTGCTGTCGGCAGAAGATCCCAGCCGGGACATCTCCCTCTACATCAACTCGCCCGGCGGATCGGTCAGCGCCGGCATGGCGATCTTCGACACGATGCAGTTCGCCGAGTGCGACGTCGCGACGTTCGGAATGGGTCTGGCCGCGTCGATGGGCCAGTTCCTGCTCTCCGCCGGGGCCAAGGGCAAGCGGTACGCCCTCCCGCACGCGCGGATCATGATGCACCAGCCGTCCGCCGGAATCGGTGGCACCGCCAGTGACATCGCGATCATGGCCGAGCAGTTCGCGCACACCAAGCGCGAAATGGCCGAGCTGATCGCCGAGCACACCGGTCAGACGGTCGAGCAGATCACCGCCGATTCGGATCGCGACCGCTGGTTCACCGCACAGCAGGCTCTCGAATACGGTTTCGTCGACCACGTCGTCTCCCGCGCGGCGCAGGCGGGCGGGACCGGGCAGTAGCAGCCCGGCTTCCTCACTGACCGCTCCCACACATCCCTTGGAGAACTGATGACCAACCTGTTCGATCCCCGCAGCCTGGGAGGCCAGGCGCCTGCAGGCCCCCAGTCGCGTTACATCCTGCCGTCGTTCATCGAGCACTCGAGCTACGGCGTCAAGGAGTCCAACCCGTACAACAAGCTGTTCGAGGAGCGCATCATCTTCCTCGGCGTGCAGGTGGACGACGCGTCGGCCAACGACGTGATGGCTCAGCTGCTCGTTCTCGAGTCGCTGGACCCCGACCGCGACATCACCATGTACATCAACTCGCCGGGTGGTTCGTTCACGTCGCTGATGGCGATCTACGACACCATGCAGTACGTGCGCGCCGACATCACGACGGTGTGCCTCGGTCAGGCGGCCTCCGCTGCCGCGGTGCTGCTCGCGGCGGGTACCCCCGGCAAGCGTCTCGCCCTGCCGAACGCTCGTGTCCTCATCCACCAGCCCGCCACCGGCGGCATCCAGGGTCAGGTCTCCGACCTCGAGATCCAGGCGGCCGAGATCGAGCGGATGCGTCGCCTGATGGAGACCACCCTCGCGAAGCACACCGGCAAGGAAGCCGACGTGATCCGCAAGGACACCGACCGCGACAAGATCCTCACGGCCGCCGAGGCCAAGGACTACGGAATCATCGACGACGTGCTCGAGTACCGCAAACTCAGCGCCCAGAAGTGATTTCCTGCCGCCCCGGCTCGGGCGACACGCCGTGACGGCGTGGTTGCCGCGAGCCGGGTGCGGGATCGGCAAGGCTGACTTTCCCGGAAGATCGGTGCGCGAATCACCGACAACCAGTCGACCTCGCTCGCGATCTGCGGGTACGGTCACATAACGGGCTTTCGTTTTCGGTCGATGCGCGCAAGGCGTGGGATCGGTTCGATGGTTGCACGTAGACGAAGGAAGTAGGGACCTGACGAGATGGCACGCATCGGTGACGGCGGGGATCTGCTCAAGTGCTCTTTCTGCGGTAAGAGCCAGAAGCAGGTCAAGAAGCTCATTGCTGGGCCTGGGGTGTACATCTGCGACGAGTGCATCGACCTGTGCAACGAGATCATCGAAGAGGAGCTGGCCGAGTCCAGCGAGGTGAAGCTCGACGAGCTGCCGAAGCCGGCCGAGATCCGGGACTTCCTCGAGAACTACGTGATCGGCCAGGATGCTGCCAAGCGGACTCTCGCCGTCGCGGTCTACAACCACTACAAGCGCATCCAGGCCGGCGACAAGGGCCGTGATGCTCGTGGCGAGACGGTCGAACTGGCGAAGTCGAACATTCTCATGCTCGGCCCGACGGGCTGCGGCAAGACGTATCTGGCTCAGACGCTGGCGAAGATGCTCAACGTGCCCTTCGCGATCGCCGATGCGACGGCACTCACCGAGGCCGGCTACGTGGGTGAGGACGTCGAGAACATCCTCCTCAAGCTGATCCAGGCCGCCGACTACGACGTCAAGCGCGCCGAGACCGGCATCATCTACATCGATGAGGTCGACAAGATCGCCCGCAAGAGCGAGAACCCGTCGATCACGCGGGACGTGTCCGGTGAGGGTGTGCAGCAGGCTCTGCTGAAGATCCTCGAGGGGACGCAGGCCAGCGTGCCGCCGCAGGGTGGTCGCAAGCACCCGCATCAGGAGTTCATCCAGATCGACACGACGAACGTCCTGTTCATCGTGGCGGGCGCGTTCGCAGGCCTCGAGCGGATCGTGTCCGATCGCGTCGGCAAGCGCGGCATCGGTTTCGGTGCCGAGGTGCGGTCGAAGGCGGAGATCGACACGCAGGACCACTTCGCGGAGGTCATGCCGGAAGACCTGATCAAGTTCGGGCTCATTCCCGAGTTCATCGGCCGTCTCCCCGTCGTGGCGTCGGTGACCAACCTCGACAAGGAATCGCTCGTCCAGATCCTGTCCGAGCCGAAGAACGCACTGGTCAAGCAGTACAACCGGTTGTTCGACATGGACGGCGTGGAGTTGGAGTTCACCACGGACGCGCTCGAGGCCATCGCCGATCAGGCGATCCTCCGCGGCACCGGTGCTCGTGGTCTGCGCGCGATCATGGAGGAAGTCCTGCTTCCGGTCATGTATGACATCCCGAGCCGGGACGACGTCGAGAAGGTCGTGGTCAGCGCGGAGACGGTCAACGACAACGTGCTCCCGACCATCGTTCCGCGCAAGCCGGAGCGGGGAGAACGCCGGGACAAGTCCGCCTAGGCGGGAGCGCGCTGTATCCTGGGTGCGAACTAACTCACTAGTTCGTACAAATGGAGGTATAGCGCGCGATGACCGCTCCCGGACCGATCTTTGTTCTCAACGGCCCCAACCTGAACCTGCTGGGGCAACGGCAGCCCGAGGTGTACGGGCGGGAGACGCTCGACGACGTCGTGGAGTTGTGCCGCACCGCCGCCGCGAAGGCCGGACGTGAGATCGTCGCGCGGCAGTCCAACCACGAGGGCCACCTGATCGACTGGGTGCACGAGGCCCGCACCACGGCGTCGGGCGTCGTGATCAACCCGGGCGGTTTCACGCACACGTCGGTGGCGCTGCGCGACGCCCTGGTCACGCTCGAGGTGCCCCTCGTCGAGGTGCACATCAGCAACGTGCACGCCCGCGAGGAATTCCGGCACCACTCCTACGTGTCCGGGGTCGCCACCGGAGTGATCGCCGGACTCGGCATCCTCGGCTACTCGCTGGCCGTCGACTTCATCTGCAACAAGGGCTGACGGCGCCATGGGACGACAGGTTCGTACGAGCGTTGCCACGGTGTCCCTGAGTGGATCGCTGGAGGAGAAGGTCACCGCGATCGCGGCGGCCGGGTTCGACGGATTCGAGGTGTTCGAACCCGATTTCGTGAGCTCGCCGTGGTCGCCGCGTGAGCTGGCCTCCCGCGCAGCGGATCTCGGGCTCACCCTCGATCTGTATCAGCCGTTCCGCGATCTGGATTCCGCCGACGACGCGACGTTCGCGCGCAACCTGATCCGGGCCGAGCGCAAGTTCGACATCATGGAGCAGCTCGGCTGCGACACCCTGCTGGTCTGCTCGTCGCCGCTGCCCGAGGCGGTGCGCGACGACGCCCGCCTGACCGGGCAACTCCACACCCTCGCCGAACGCGCGCACAGCCGGGGGCTCCGCATCGCCTACGAGGCGCTGGCCTGGGGCACGCACGTCAACACGTACCGGCACGCGTGGAAGATCGTGCAGGACGCCGACCATCCCGCCCTCGGCACCTGCCTCGACAGCTTCCACATCCTCTCCCGCGGCGACGACCCGGCCGGCATCCGCGACATCCCGGGGGAGAAGATCTTCTTCCTGCAGCTCGCCGATGCCCCCCGGATGTCGATGGACATCCTGCAGTGGAGCCGGCACCACCGGAACTTCCCGGGTCAGGGCAACTTCGATCTCGCGACGTTCGGTGCCCACGTCCAGGCGGCCGGATACACGGGGCCGTGGTCGCTGGAGATCTTCAACGACACGTTCCGGCAGTCGTCGACGGGCCGCACGGCCGCCGACGCGCACCGCTCGCTGCTGTACCTCCAGGAGGAGGTCGCCCGGGTGCAGGCCGAGCACGGTGAGGACACCGGTCGCGGTCTGGCGCTGTTCGAGCCGCCGCCGCGCGCACCCCTCGAAGGCATCGTGTCGCTCCGGCTCGCGGCCGGTCCCGGCAAGGATTCCGACCTCCGGCAAGCGTTGCAGCACATCGGATTCCGTCTGGTGGGCCGGCACCGCAGCCACGACCTCCAGTTGTGGCGGCACGGCCGGATGACCATCGTGGTCGACGCCACCGCGGGCACGGTGTGGACGGCGCCGGGTCTGCCTGCGCACCTGCCGGTGCTCACCCAGATCGGCATCCGGTCGAGCGATCCCGACGCGTGGGGGGAGCGCGCCGCGGCGCTCGAGGTCCCGGTGCACGAGGTCCTGCTGCCCGGGGTCGACACCGCCCCCGAGTCCGATGTCGTGCGTCTGAAGATCACGGATGCGACGTCGCTGGATCTGCGCGGGCCGGGTAGTGCCGCGTCGTGGCAGTCGGCGTTCGATCTGTATCCGACGGAGTCGCGCTGGCAGGACGAGGTGCCGGTGTTCACCGGGGTCGATCACGTGGCGCTCGCCGTCCCGTCCGACAACTGGGACGGCATCATGCTGCTGCTCCGCTCGGTCTTCGCGATGGCGCCGCACGAGGGCCTCGACGTCACGGACGCGGTCGGGATGATGCGCAGTCAGGCGCTGACGATGGATCAGACGGGCGCCGACGGCGTCGACCGTCCGCTGCGTATCTCGCTGAACATGGTTCCGGGCGCGGTGTCGGGGAACTCCCACATCGCCGCGGCCCGGCGCGGTGGGATCAGCCACGTCGCGTTCGCGTGCACGGACATTTTCACCGCCGCGGCGACCATGCAGTCGAACGGCTTCGAGCCGCTCGTCATCTCGCCGAACTACTACGACGACCTCGAGGCCCGTTTCGGGCTCTCCCGCGCACTCCTCGACCGCATGAGCGGTTCCGGCATCATGTACGACGCCGATGCCCACGGCGAGTTCTTCCACCTGTTCACCCAGACGGTGGGCGCCGACCTGTTCTTCGAGGTGGTGCAACGTGTCGGTGGTTACGAGGGGTACGGGGACGCGAACTCCGCAATGCGTCTGGCTGCCCAGTTGCGGGCGGCCGGCTGAGCGTTCCACCCGACAGATAACGGCGCCCGTGGTCACGACCACGGGCGCCGTCGCCTTTTCGTCGAGTGACGTCCGCCACTTCTGGAGCGTGACCACTGACGTCGATGCACCCTCCCGGGGTGCATGTGACTGGTGGGGTCGAAAAATCCGGCCGGAGAACGTGGCAGACGAGTACAGGCGTCAATGCGGCACGTGGGTTTCTGGCCAATGCGTACTAACCTGTGTCGAAACCGTGACCGTTTCGTTATCAGTCACGAACTCGACGGAGGAATGTGGTCTTGGCTCTACACGCGAACACCGTCCCGCAGTCCGGGCGCGCCCGGCGCTCCAGTTCTGCGAAGTCCGCCCGCCGGCACGTGGTGGCGACGTCGCTGGCGGCTACTGCGCTGCTCGTGTCCGGCGCCATCGCCTCCGCCGCCACCGGGGAGGTTGCACACGCATCCACCGAGGCGGGTGTGTCGCTCACGCCGCCGCCGCAGTTCCTGCAGGTCGATCGCGCGGAGTTGACCGACCACACCGAGCAACTCCAGCGCGCCGCCCAGCGTGAGGTCGAGCGGTTGGCAGCGCAGAAGGCCGAGACCGAGCGCCTGGCCCGCGAGGCCGCCGAACAGGCCGCACGTCAGGCCGCCGCCGAGGAAGCGGCGCGCCGGCCTGCGGTTCTATTCCCGGCCGACGGCACCTTCACGTCGGGATTCGGTCAGCGTTGGGGCACCAACCACAACGGCATCGACATCGCGAACTCCATCGGCACCCCGATCAAAGCCGTCACCAACGGCACCGTGATCGAGAGCGGTCCGGCGTCGGGCTTCGGGATGTGGATCCGCCTGCAGCAGGACGACGGCACCATCGGCGTGTACGGCCACATCGACACCTCGTTGGTCTCGGTCGGGCAGCCGATCCGGGCCGGCGACCAGATCGCCACCATGGGCAACCGGGGGCAGTCGACCGGACCGCACCTGCACTACGAGGTGTGGACGGCGAACGGAACCAAGATCGATCCGGCGGGCTGGCTCAACTCGCGCGGCGTCTCCATTCCCGGAGGGCAGGGCGGCTAGAGGCATCCCGGCAGTCCGCCTCTGAGGTGAAAATGATGGGTTTCTGGTGTTGTCTGCCGATCGCATCACCGCAAGACTGTCTCCATGACCCTCACTTCTCCTCCGCCGACCGGCCGGCGTGAGTGGATCCACGACTCGGACTGCGACCTCGACGCGTTTCGCGCCTCCGTGGACCGCTCGACGAACCTGGCCGACTATCCGTTCGCCCACTCCGTGGAACAGAACGTCCTGGTGTACCGCAGCGAATCGCTGACTCCGCATCTCGACGACGCGCAGTCCCGCCGCGCCGTGCAGACCGAACTCGTGCGCGCCCTCACCGACGGGCCCGGAATCGTGGTGTTCCAGAACGCCTTCGGCGACCCCGCCGTCGTGGATCGAGCCACCGAACAGTTCGACCTCCTCATTGCGCAGCAGCAGGCGTCGGGTGGTGTGGTGGGGGACCACTTCGGCAAGGCGGGCGCCAACGACCGGATCTGGAACGCCGCGCAGAAACTGGCACTCGGCGCCCCGGACGTGTTCGCCGACTACTACGCCAACGACATCCTCGCACTGATCTGCCAGAGCTGGCTGGGGCCGCTGTATCAGGTGACGTCGCAGGTCAATGTGGTGAACCCTGGTGGCGCCGCGCAGGTTCCGCATCGGGACTACCACCTCGGCATCGTGCCTGCGCACGAGCTGCCCGAGTATCCGGCGCACCTGCACCGGATGTCGTCGGCGCTGACGCTGCAGGGCGCGGTGGCGCACTGCGACATGCCCGTCGAGAGCGGGCCCACCCTGTATCTGCCGTACTCGCAGCAGTTCGAGGCGGGCTACCTGGCGTTCTCGCGGCCGGAGTTCGTCGAGTTCTTCCGCGACAGCCACGTCCAGTTGCCGCTCCGCAAGGGCGACGCGGTGTTCTTCAATCCGGCGCTGTACCACGGTGCGGGCCACAACCGTTCGGAATGGATCCGGCGGATGGCCAATCTGCTGCAGATCTCGTCACCGTTCGGCCGGGCGATGGAAGTACTGGACCGCGAGGCCATGGCGAACGCCGTGTATCCGACGTTGCTGGCCCGGCAGAGTGCGGGGGCGAGCGAACGCACTCTCCGCAACGCCGTCGTCGCGACCGCCGAGTGCTACCCGTTCCCCACCAACCTCGACCACGATCAGCCGGTGCACAGCCTCGCGCCGGCCACCCAGGTGGACACCGTGTGGGAAGCGTTGCGGGACAGCGCCGATCCGGCGGTGCTCGCGGAGCGTCTGGCCGCGCAGACCGCGCGGCGGCAACCGTGAACGGGCTCCGAAGCGTGATCGACGGACACGCGGATTCACTACGACAGCACCGTCCGGTGCGATTGGACGAGACACGACGATGACGATTCGACTGGCAGGCGCGCCCATTTCTTGGGGAGTGTGTGAGGTGGAGGGCTGGGGTCACCAGCTCGACCCCGACCGGGTGCTCACCGAGATGCGCGACGCCGGCCTCGCGGCCACCGAACTCGGTCCGGACGGATTCCTCCCCTCGGATCCACGCGAGCTGACGGACACCCTCGCCCGGTACGACCTGACAGCGGTCGGGGGATTCGTCCCGGTGCTGCTGCACGACCCGGATCACGACACGGTCGCGGCGATCGGCGGGGCGCTCGATTCGCTCGTCGCGTCGGCATCGGAGGTGATGGTCCTGGCGGCGGTGACGGGGGCGGTCGGTTACGATTCGCGACCGGAACTCGACGACTCCGGATGGAAGACGTTGCTGCGCAACCTCGACCGCCTGTCGTCCGCTGCTGCCGACCGGGGCCTGCGGGCGGTGATCCACCCGCACGTGGGGACGATGATCGAGAACCGGGCCGAGGTGGACCGCGTCCTGGACGGCTCGTCGATCCCGCTGTGCCTGGACACCGGTCATCTCCTGATCGGCGGAACCGACCCGCTCGACCTGGTCACGACGGCCCCCGAGCGGATCGCCCACGCGCACCTGAAGGATGTCGATGCCACACTCCTCGGCCGGGTCCGGGCGGGTGAACTCACCTACACCGAGGCCGTCGCCCGGGGCATGTACACGCCGCTCGGCACTGGTGACGTGGACATCGCCGGGGTGGTCGAGCGGCTGCAGAATCAGGGCTACGACGGCTGGTACGTCCTCGAGCAGGACACCATTCTCGCGGCGGAACCCGAGGGCGAAGGTCCCGTGCGCGACGTCGTCCGAAGCGTCGAATACCTGGAAAGCATCACCAAGTAGGGCCTCGTGCCGCCGGGGGCGCGGCTACGACCGGGCAGGTCCGGTCGTGCCGCGCACCATCAGGTGGGGATCGATCACGAAATCCTGCGGGTCGAGGTCCTCGTTCTCGAGTCGGCCGACGGCGAACTGCACGGCGTGCCGGGCCAAGCCCTCCGTGTCCTGCCGCACGGTGGTGAGGTCGATCCGAGAGAACTGCGCCAGGTGGCTGTCGTCGTACCCGACGATAGAGATGTCGCCCGGCACGTCGACGTGGGCGCGGGTGAACACGTCCATGAGACCGATGGCGCAGCGGTCGTTGCCGGCGAGCACGGCGGTGGGCAGGTGGTCCTCGGCCAGCAGGGTGTTCGCGGCCGCGACGCCTGCCTCCTCGGTGTGCTGACCGGGAATGACGCGAACGTGGTCGGAGAGGTCGTGCCTGCGCATCGCCGCGAGGTACGCCCGACGCCGCTCGGGTGAGCCCGGGTCCGCGCCGCCGTCGACGTGCGCGATCTCGCGATGTCCGAGTCCGACCAGGTGGTCCACGGACTGCCGGATTCCTTTGGCGTCGGCGGTCCGCACGGTGTCGACGGCAGTGTGGGGGAGTGCGCGGCCGACGACGGTGACCACGGCTCGGTCCGCGAGCGTGCGCAGATAGTCCGCTTCGGAGAGGGGGCCGAGCAGGATCAGGCCCTCGCACCGGTGGCTGAGGAGCGCCTCGATCGCCTTGTGCTCGTCGCGGGTGGGTGCGCTCGCGGAGAGCAGGACCTCATATCCGGCGGCCTCGGCCTCCGCGTAAATGGTTCCGATCAGGTCGGCCTGGAAGGTCTGATGGACGTCCATGAGCACCCCGAGGGTGCGGCTGCGTCCGCGGGCGAGCATGCGGGCGGCCCGGTCGAGGCGGTAGCCGAGTTCGTCCGCGGCCTGCAGGACGCGGTCCCGGGTCTCGTCGGACGCGCCCGGTTTGTTGCTGAAGATCAGTGACACGAGGGTGCGTGACACCCCGGCCCGCGTCGCGACATCGGCCATCGTGGGGCGTCGGTGCAGGCCGGCCGGTGCCCGCTCCGCATCTGCGTGCGCGGTGGCGCGGTCGTCGAGCATCTCGATCTCCCTCGGTTGCGTCGTCAGGGACATTCTCACGGATCGCGACCCCAGCCCTTGACACCTTCTGTGATTCACCTCATAGTAGACAACTGAAGCGCGTTAGTGAAGCGCTTCAGTCCAGGAAAGTACGCCTCTTCGGCTGCATCGAGCCGAGCGCGCCCCGGGCGATATCGACACACGTGAACCGATCTTCCGTGTCGTGATGCGTGAGCATTCCCAGAAAGGCCACACCTGATGTTGACAACCAACTCGGCTGCCAGTGCACGCGGAAGCGGCGGCGCTGCGCGAAACGAGCGCAGTCACAAACGCTTCCTGACCAAGCTCACCGTCATCTCCACGCTCGGAGGCCTGCTGTTCGGCTACGACACCGGGGTGATCTCCGGTGCGCTGCTGTACATGAAGGACGAGTTGAACCTCAGTGCGGTCGGCGAAGCCACCGTCGTGAGTTCCCTGCTCTTCCCCGGTGCCGCCGTCGGCGCGCTGCTGGGCGGCCGGTTGTCCGATGCCCTCGGCCGCAAGCGCACGCTGCTCGTCTGCGCGGGCCTGTTCCTCGTCGGCGCCCTCGGGTGTGCGATGGCCCCCAACGTGGAGATCATGGTGCTGGCCAGGATCGTCCTCGGACTCGGTGTGGGCGCGGCCGCCGTCACCTGCCCGCTGTACCTGGCCGAGATGGCCCCGGTGGAGCGGCGCGGCCGGATGGTCACGATCAACGAACTGATGATCGTCACCGGTCAGATGCTCGCCTTCTCGATCAACGCCCTGCTCGATCACGTCATCGAGGATCCGACGGTATGGCGGTACATGCTGGCCATCGCGTCGGTGCCCGCGGTCCTCCTGCTGCTCGGCATGCTCGCGCTTCCGGATTCACCGCGCTGGTACGCGTCGAAGGGCCGCCTCGCCGAGACACGCAGGACCCTCGAACTGAGCCGCAGCGAGTCCGAGGCCGCCGACGAGTGCGCCAGCATCGCCTTCCACGCCGCCCGCGACCGGAAGTCGAAGACCAGTGGCGCGGTCCACTACCTGCGGGACTACCCCTGGATGCGCCGGATCCTCTGGATCGGTTGCGGTCTGGCCATCGTGCAGCAGGCGACGGGCATCAACACGGTCAACTATTACGCCCCGACGATCCTCGAGCAGAGCGGGTTGGGTGTCAGCGCGTCTCTGGTGGCCACCATCGCGGTCGGTGTCACGTCGGTCGTCATGACGATCCTCGGTATCGTCCTGCTGGGCTTCGTGAATCGCCGCAAGATGCTGCTCACCGGTTTCATTGGGGTGGCGTCCTCGCAGGCCGCGCTGTCGCTAGTGTTCCTGCTGCCCTCGTCCACCGGCCGCAGCTACATCATCCTCGCCGCGATGATGGTGTTCGTCGCGTTCGTGCAGTGCTTCATCGGTACCTGCGTGTGGTTGCTGCTGTCGGAGATCTTCCCGATGGCCATCCGCGGATTCGCGATGGGTATCGCGGTATTCGTGCTCTGGACGACCAACGCGTTCATCTCGTTCGTCTTCCCGATCCTCAACTCGGTTCTCGGATCCACCGGAACGTTCGGGCTGTTCGTCCTCGTCAACCTGATGTCGGTGTACTTCGTGTACCGCTTCGTCCCGGAAACCAAGGGTCGCAGCCTCGAAGAGTTGGAGGACCGCCTCGGCGCGGGCAATCCCGCCACGTCCGCTGCGGGAAGCGCTGCCGCCGTCGCCACCCACTGATCGCCGGTTCTCACGCACCGGTACCACCGCCTGCGGGTGGGGGTACCGGTGCGTTGCGGTGTGTGCGTCGCCGCCCGTGTAGTTCGTTCAGGTACTCGGCGTCCTGCTGGGCGTGGGAGCGCTCGGTGAGCAGCCGGAGGGTGCGGGAGTTCTGCACGCCTCGGATGTGGTTGTGGGTCAGTTCGATTGCCGCCCCTTCCGGTTCGGTTCGAATGATTTCGCCGCGTGGCGTGGTCCATTCGAGTTGACCCGCACCGGTCTGCCGGACGGTCCAGGAGCCGTCGGTTTTCAGCCGGTGGTGACGCCGGCAGAGGCAGGCGAGATTCGACTCGACCGTCAGACCGCCGTTCTCGGGGCGGTTGCGGTCGAACGGGATCGTGTGGTCGATGTCGTAGAGCCGCGCCGGCACCTGGCAGTTGGGGAAGCGGCAGTTGCCGTCGCGGGCCCTGATCCGGCGGTCGAGAGCTGTCCCCGGTGCGTAGGTCAGTTCGGGTTTGTGGGCGGCGTTCCGGATGTACGTCGTGGGTATGCCGTGAGTGTTCTGAACGCGGCTGATCCCGAGAATGTGGCCACCCGCCTCGCCCGTCGACGCGAGCGTGTGAATGCGCTGGAAGACGCCGTCGGCGGAGAGTGTTCGTGCGGTATCGGCTGGGACGGGGCCATATCCGTCGAGGTGGGCCGGCAGATCGTCGAGCCCGAGGAGCGTCGACGCGTTGACCACTACCTGGACGAGCGGCGCCCGCCGCGTGCCGGCAAGGGCGGCGCGGGCCGGGCACTTTTCCCGCCCGCACAGGCACGAGAGGCGCCCGGTGCCGTCGGAAAGGGCGGTGAGTGCGTCGGCTCGGCGTTGCGGGAGGGTGCGCGGGTCGTGGGCGCAGATGTCGTGGATCGCCATTGACCAGCAATTTGTGGCATTCCCAGATCGAGACGTCGCCGGGGACATTCCGCCACGGTGAGCGGGAACTTCAACTGCCCGCAGATCGATGCGCACCTTCCGGAAACCACGCGAAGTCATGCCCGGCGATGCCCAGTTTCGCGCTCGTGAGTGCCGGAGGAGTCCTGAGACTCCTCAACCACGCACGGGCGCGGAGCGCCTCGCGAGGGTGGCGGCCCCGATGCGCTGTGCCGATTCGCCGAGTTGTGTTTCGCGGATGCGGGCGAGGGGGCGGTGTCCGGAACCGGTTGCGAGAGAGGCGTAGACGTCCCGAGCGTGGTCGAGGAACAGCGGAGCCGAACCGCTGACTCCGCCGGCGATGACGACGAGGTCGGGGTCGTACACGTCGCCGACCATGGCGAGTCCGACGCCCAGCCACCGTGCGAACTCTTCCATCGTGCGGATGGCGAGCGGGTCGCCGTCCCGCGCGGCGCTCGCGATCCGGCGGCCGGTGAGCGATCCGGGATCGCTCGCCACCTCGCGTGCGAGGATCGTCGAACTCGTGGGGTCGGCGGCGAGAAGTTCGATGGCCGTGTCCACGAGCGCTGTTCCGCTGCAGTACCGTTCCCAGCACCCGCGCTTGCCGCAGGCGCAGGGCCTGCCACCCGGAACCACCTGCAGGTGGCCGAGTTCGGGGGCGACACCGTGGCTCCCGCGGTAGAGCGTCCCGTCGATGAGCAGGGCCGCACCGATGCCGGTGCCGATCGCGACCATCACCACATTGCGACCTCCGGCGGCGGCCCCGAACCGGTGCTCCGCCCACGCCGCCGCGTTCGCGTCGTGTTCGAGGACCACCGGCAGTCCGAGCCGTTCGCTGAGGTCGTTTGCGACCGGCACGTTCTTCCACGGCAGGTGCGGCGCGAACCGCACGGTGGTGAGGTCGGGGGTGATGAAACCGGCCACGGCCAGCCCGACGGCCGACACGGGGTGGCGTCCCGCGAGTTCGCGGACGGCACGGTCGAGCGCGTCCTCGAGGGCCTTCGCCGATTGTGGTGTGGGCGCCTGCACGGAGTCGAGCACCTCGCCGGTGTCGTCGACCACGCAGGCCCGGATACTGGTACCACCGACGTCGATGCCGACGGTGAGAGCGGAGACAGGCACGGAGGCGACGGTACTCACCGTGCCGAGGCCGTCGCCGCCTCGGGTGCCGCCCGGGAATCCTCCCAGGCATCGAGCCGGTTGATCGCGGTCCGGGCGACCACCTGTTGTTCCGTGACGGCGAGGTGGCCCCGGGAGCTGCCCAGGAACGACCAGGTCCAGGACATGGCGGTCGCGAGCCTGCTCTTGAATCCGACGATGTAGACCAGGTGGATCAGGAGCCACAGCAGCCAGGCAAGCAGCCCGGTCAGCTGGAGGCGGCCGACCTTCGCGACCGCGTGGAAGCGGGAGATCATCGCCATGCTGCCCTTGTCCGTGTATCGGAACGGGGCGCGTTCGGGCTTGTCGCGGCCCTTCCGGTGGGCGCGGACCTCAGCGGCTATCAGCTGCGCGGCGTATCGGCCGCCCTGGATCGCAACCTGCGCGACGCCGGGAAGGCCGTCCCGGTTCATCATGTCCCCGACGACGAAGACGTTGCTGTGGCCCGGCAGGGTGAGGTCGGGTTCGACGAGGACCCGGCCCGCGCGGTCGGTGCCTGCGCCGGTCTGTTCGGCGAGTTGCCTACCCAGCGGGCTGGCAGCGACGCCCGCGGACCAGATCTTGCAGGCGGCCTCGATCCGCCGCTCGGCTCCGTCCTGGTCGCGGACGGTGAGTCCGTCGTCGTCGACGTCGGTCACCATCGCGCCGAGCTGGATCTCGACCCCGAGATCCTCCAACGTGTCCGCGGCCGCCCGGCGCAGCTTGTCGTCGAACGGCGGGAGCACCGTGGGCGCCGCGTCGAGCAAGATGATGCGCGCGTCACGGGGATCGATGGTGCGGTACGCGCCGGCGAGAGTGCGGTGCGCGAGCTGGGCGATCTCGCCGGCCATCTCGACTCCGGTGGGCCCGGCGCCGACCACGACGAACGTCAACAGTCGCGCCCGCTCGGCGGGATCGGTGCTCACCTCGGCGCTTTCGAAGGCACCCAGAATGCGGCCACGCAGCTCGAGGGCGTCGTCGATCGTCTTCATTCCAGGAGCGTGCTCGGCGAAATGGTCGTTGCCGAAATAAGATTGGCGGGCACCCGCAGACACGACGAGACTGTCGTACTCCGTGACCGTCGTGCGGCCCCGGTGCGTGGACGTGACGGTCCGGTCGGCGACGTCGATCTTCTCGACCCCGCCGATAAGGACGGACGCGTTCTGCTGGTCTTCGAGGACCAGCCGGGTCGCGGGTGCGATCTCGCCCTCCGACAGGATTCCCGTCGCCACCTGGTACAGCAACGGCTGGAACAGGTGATGCGTCGTGCGATCGATCAGAGTGACATCGACGTCCGTCCGTTTCAGGGCCTTGGTGGCGAAGAGGCCGCCGAATCCCGATCCGATGACCACGACCCGATGACGGCGGGCGAGAGAGGTGTCGCTCATGAAGTTCCTTTCGATCGAACGGACGCCGCGCCGGACCGCGGACGGTCCGGCGCGGAGAACCAGTACTTACGCGTTCTGGGGGAATCCGAGGTTGAGGCCGCCGTGGCTGGGGTCGAGCCAGCGGGTGGTGACGACTTTGCCGCGGGTGAAGAAGTGGACGCCTTCGGCGCCGTGGGCGTGGGTGTCGCCGAACAGGGAGTTCTTCCAGCCGCCGAAGCTGTAGTAGGCCATCGGGACGGGGATGGGGACGTTGATGCCGACCATGCCGACCTCGACCTCGTTCTGGAATCGGCGTGCGGCGCCGCCGTCGTTGGTGAAGATGGCGGTGCCGTTGCCGAACTGGCTGGAGTTGACCAGTTCGAGGGCTTCGTCGTAGGAGTCGACGCGGATGACGGACAGGACGGGTCCGAAGATCTCGTCGGTGTAGACGCTCATGTCGGTGGTGACGTGGTCGATGAGGGTGGGTCCGAGCCAGAATCCGTCCGCGCCGCCGTCGGGTTGAACGGTGCGGCCGTCCACGACGATGGTGGCGCCGTCGTTCTCGCCGGCGTCGATGTAGGAGGCGACCTTGTCGCGGTGCACCTTGGTCACCAGCGGTCCCATGTCGGAGTCGCGGATGCCGTCGCCGATCTTGAGCGTGTTGGTGCGTTCGGTGATCTTCGCGACCAACTCGTCGGCGATGTCCCCGACCGCGACCAGCGCGGAGATGGCCATGCAGCGTTCACCGGCGGAGCCGAAACCGGCGTTGACCATGGCGTCGGCCGCCAGATCCAGGTCGGCGTCCGGCAGCACGATGGCGTGGTTCTTCGCGCCACCCAATGCCTGGACGCGTTTGCCGTGGGCGGTACCGGTGGCGTACACGTACTGCGCGATGGGGGTGGATCCCACGAAGCTGATGGCCTTGATCGCGGGGTTGGTGAGGAGTTCGTCGACGGAGGTCTTGTCACCCTGCAGGACGTTGAACACCCCCGCGGGCAGACCTGCCTCGGCCCAGAGTTCGGCCATCCAGATGGCGGCGGTCGGGTCCTTCTCCGACGGCTTCAACACCACCGTGTTGCCGGCGGCGATCGCGATGGGGAAGAACCACATCGGGACCATGGCGGGGAAGTTGAAGGGGGAGATGATGCCGACGGGGCCGACGGGCTGGCGGATCGAGGAGACGTCGACGTTCGTCGACGCGTTCTCGGTCATGCCGCCCTTGAGCAGGTGCGCGATGCCGCAGGCGAATTCGACGACCTCCTGACCGCGGGACACCTCACCCAATGCGTCGGAGACGACCTTGCCGTGCTCGGAGGTGATGATCTCGGCGAGCTCGCCCTTGCGCTCGTTGAGCAGTTCCCGGAACTTGAAGATGATCTGCGTCCGCTTGGCGAGGGAAGTGTCACGCCAGGCGGGGAAGGCGGCGGCGGCCGAGTCGATGACCGCGCGGGCGTCCTCGACACTGGCCAACGCGACCTCACCGGTGACGGCACCGGTCGCGGGGTTCGTGACCGGTGCGGTGTTACCGCTGGTGCCGGCGAAGGTCTTGCCGTCGGACCAGTGTGCGATCTCGCGAGTGATGTTGGTGCTCATGTGTTGTCCTTTCACCGCGTGCGCGCGATGTAATCCTTCATGGTCTTCAGTTGGTAGCGGGAGACGTCGTGGGCGTTCTCGTCCTCGGCGAAAACGCTGGACACCATCACCGTGTCGGGCTTGTCGTAGAAGCCGAGTTCGCCGAGACCGCCGAAGAATTCGTCCCAGTCGAGGTCGCCGTCACCGATCTTGAGGTGCTGGTGGACGCGCACCGGGTTGCCGGGCGGGTTGGTGATGTACCGCAAGCCGTGGGAACGGTGGTGATCCATAGTGTCCGCGACGTGCACGAGTCGCAGCATGTCGCCGGCCGCGCGCATGATCTCGAGCATCCCGGCACCCATGTGGTACGAGTGGCACGCGACGAACACCAAACCGAAGTTCTTGGAGTTGATGCCGCGGATCATGCGGATGGCGTCCAGACCGTTCTCGACGAAGTCGTCGGGGTGCGGGTCGATGCGAACGTCGATGCCTTCACGCTCGATGATGGGGACGAGTTCCTCCATCGACCGGTAGAAGGCGCGCTCCGATTCCTCGGCCTTCTCCGGGCGACCGCTGAACTCGGTGTTCATCACGTTCACACCGAGGTCGACGGTGATCTGGATGGCGCGCTTCCAGTACCGCACCGCCGCCTCGCGGGCGTCTTCGTCGGGGCCGGACCACCGCAGGACCGGCAACACGGAGGCGATCCCGACGCCCGCGTCGCTGCAGGCCTTGCGGAACTGCCGGACCAACTCGTCGTCGGCCTTCGGGTGGTTGAAGAACGGGATCATGTCGCGGTGCGGAGTGAGCTGCAGGTGCTCGAAGCCGAGTTCCGCGACCACGGACGGCAATTCGAGAAGCGAGTAGTCGTGGTGGAACGGGGTGGGGTCGAGTGCAATCTTCATCGTGATCAGGCCCCCGGAACGGACGAGCGGTCGACCATCTCGACGGTGACGCGCTCACCCGTCTCCAGTGACTTCACGCCGGCCGCGCACACCGCGGCGGCGGCGTAGCCGTCCCACGCACCGGGGCCGTCGACGTAGTTGCCGGTTTCCGCGCCCGTGCGGACGGCGTTCACCCACCGCTGGATCTCGACGTCGTACGCCTGGCCGAAGCGTTCCTTGAACGACGGGGTGATCTCTCCGCCGTACATGCCTGCACCGGAGCGGCCGGTTCCCGCGCCGGTGCCGTACTTGCGGACCAGTCCGACGTCGAGGCCGATGAACGCCGATCCCTTCTCGGCGACGATCTCGGTGCGCACCTCGTAGGCGACACCGGTGGTCACGAACAGTTCGACGTCGATGTGACGACCGGACTCGGTGCTGAAGAACGCGATCTGCGGGTCCTGAAGTCCCTCGGGCGCACCGGGGTTCGCGGCGGGCTTGAGGACATGGACCGAGGTGATCTCCTCGTCGAACAGGAAGCGGGTGACGTCGACCTCGTGGACCAGCGAGTCCTTGACGATCATCGAGCTGTCGAAGCTCGGCGGCACCACCGGGTTGCGGTGCACGCAGTGGGCGAGGAGCACCCGCCCGAACACGTCGTCGTCGATGAGGGCCTTCAGCTGCTCGTACTCGTGGTCGAAGCGCCGCATGAAGCCGACCTGGATCAGTTTCTTGCCGAGTTCGGCTTCGGCCTTGACGATCTCGAGGGACGTGGCGACGTCGGTGGTCAGCGGCTTCTCGCACATCACCGGCTTGCCGTGCTCGAGGCAGGCCAGGAGCTGCTTCTCGTGTGTCGGGCCGGGGGTGGCCAGGACGACCGCGTCGACGCCGGGGTCGGCGATCGCGTCGAGCGGGTCGTTGACAACGCGGCAACCGGGGATGCCGGCGGCGATCTCCTCGGCCTTCTCGGTGAAGTAGTCGTTGACGACGGCGACGGTCGCACCCTTGATGCGGTCGGTGATCCGCGCGACGTGGTCGGCGCCCATCATTCCGACACCCAGGACGGCGATGCGCAGGTCGTTGCTCTCGGACATAGCTGACTAGCTCCTGACGTGGTCGGTTAGACGAACTTGACGGACGGGATCCCGCAGGATCCCAGGTACTTACGGGTGCGCTGGGCGATCGGGAGCGGCACGTCCACGGCGCAGGGGTAGAGATCCTGCTCGACGATCGCGAACACGTCGATGTCGAGCTTCTCGATCGCGGCGAGCAGCGGCGGCAGGTCGGGGATGCCGAGCGGGGGCTCGATCATCGCGCCGAGCTTGACGGCTTCGCCGAACGGCAGGTCCTCGGCCTCGACCTTGGCGCGGACCTCGGGATCGACCTGCTTGAGGTGCAGGTAGCCGATCCGTTCGGGGGCCCGCTCGATGATCGCGAGGTTGTCGCCGCCGCAGTAGCTGATGTGGCCGGTGTCGAGGCAGAGGTTCACGAATTCGCTGTCGGTGCCGTCGAGGAAGCGGTACACGTTCTCCTCGGTGTCGACGTGGCTGTCGGCGTGCGGGTGGTACTGCGCCTTCACGCCGTACTGCTCGAACATCTTCTTGCCCAGCTCGTTCATGCCGCCGGTCTTCTTCTTCCACTGCTCCGCGGTGAGGTTGCGGTCCTCGAGCACCTCGCCGGTGCCCGGGTCGCGCCACATCTCCGGGATCACGACCACGTGTTTGCCGCCGACGGCGGCGGTCAGCTTCGCGACGTCCTCGATCTGGGTCCATACGGCATCCCAGGAATCGTCCTGGTGCAGGTGCTCGAAGACGGTGCCTGCCGACAGCTTCAGATTGTGGGTGGCGAGTTCGTCGCGGAGTTGCTGCGGGTCGGTGGGCAGGTAGCCGTACGGCCCCAGCTCGATCCACTCGTAACCGGATGCGGACACTTCGTCGAGGAACCGGCCGTACGGGGTCTGCTGCGGGTCTTCCGGGAACCACACGCCCCAGGAGTCGGGGGCCGATCCGACGCGAATGACGCTCATCGGGAAATCCTTTCGAAAGTTCTGCTGGGGGCGGGTCAGTTGCCGGACGGGCGGAGGAACGGACGCTGGATCTTCTTCCACTGCGCGTACGTCTCGTACGCGTTCTGCGTGGACTCGAGGGTGCTGGTCGAGCTGACCGGCACGTCCCACCAGGATTCGCTGTCCGGGGCGGCGATCCGCGGGTCCGTCTCGACGTGGATGACGGTGGTCCTGTCGCTCGCCTTCGCCACCTTGACGGCGTCGGTGAACTCGGCGGCCGTGTTCGCACGGATGACGTCGGCGCCGAGGCTCGCCGCGTTGGCCGCCAGATCGACGGGCAGGATGTCGCCGTCGAGCCGGCCGGAGTCGCCCCGGTAGCGGTAGTCGGTGCCGAAACGCTGGGAGCCGAGCGACTCCGACAGCGATCCGATGGACGCGAAACCGTGATTCTGCACGAGGACCACGATGACCTTGACGTTCTCCTGCACGGCCGTGACGAGTTCGGTGGCCATCATCAGGTAGGAGCCGTCGCCGACCATGATGAACACGTCGCGGTCGGGGCACGCCATCTTGGCGCCGATGCCGCCGGCGACCTCGTAGCCCATGCAGGAGAAGCCGTATTCGACGTGGTAACCCTTCGAGTCCCGGGTGCGCCACAGCTTGTGCAGGTCGCCGGGCATCGAACCGGCGGCGCACACGACGACGTCGCGCGGATCCGACAGCGTGTTGGCGAGACCGATGACCTGGTTCTGGTTCAGGCCGAGCGAGTCGTCGTCGATCTGGTAGACCGCGTCGACGGTGGACTCCCAGTGCGCGGCAAGTTCTGCAGTGCGCGAACGGTACTCGTCGGACACCCGGTAGTCGCCCAGTGCCTCGGCGAGGGCCTCGAGCGTCTCGCGGGCGTCCGCGACGACGCTGACGCCGCCCTGCTTCACCGAATCGATCGACGCCACGTTGATGTTGACGAACCGCACCTCGGGGTTGTTGAACGCGGTGCGCGACGCCGTGGTGAAGTCGCTGTAGCGCGTGCCGATGCCGATGATCACGTCGGCCTCGGTGGCGAGCGCGTTGGCCGCGGTCGTGCCCGTCGAGCCGATCGCCCCGACCGACTGCGGGTGGTCGTACGGCAGTGAACCCTTACCGGCCTGACTCTGGCCGACGGGAATGCCGGTCGACTCGACGAACGAGGCCAGCGTCTCGGTGGCGCCGGAGTAGATGAGGCCACCGCCCGCGACGATCAGCGGCTTCTTCGCCGACCGGATGACGTCCGCGGCCCGTGCGATCGCCGACTTCTCGGGGAGCGGCCGGGCGACGTGCCACGTGCGCTCGGCGAACATCGATTCGGGCCAGTCGAACGCCTCCGCCTGCACGTCCTGCGGGATGGCGACGGTGGCCGCACCCGTCTCGACGGGGTCGGTGAGGACGCGCATCGCACCGAGCAGCGCCGACGGCAACTGTTCGGGCCGCCACACGCGGTCGAAGTAGCGCGACAGCGGCTTGAACGCGTCGTTGACGGTGACGTCCCCGCTCGACGGCAGTTCGAGTTCCTGCAGCACCGGTGCGCTCGCGCGGGTGGCGAACGTGTCGGCGGGCAGCAGCAGGACGGGCAGCCGGTTGATGGTGGCGAGCGCCGCACCGGTCAGCATGTTGGTCGAGCCGGGGCCGACGCTGGCCGACACGGCCCAGGTCTGCAGGCGATCCTTCTGGCGGGCGTACGCGACCGCGCTGTGCACCATCGCCTGCTCGTTGCGGCCGAGGACGTACGGCAGTTCCGGTTCGGTGCCGGCCTCGACGGCGTCGATCTCGGCCTGCAGCAGTGCCTGACCGAGTCCGGCGACGTTGCCGTGGCCGAAGATGCCGAAGCAGCCGGCGAAGAACTTGGTGCGTTCGCCGTCCCGCTCGACGTACTGATTGGCGAGGAATCGGATGGTCGCCTGAGCCACCGTGAGGTGGACGGTGCCCTCGGCGTTGGGGTTCTTGCTCGCCGACATCGGCGCGGTGGACACCACGGTCATGCTCCTTCGGACGGTGCGTGGAGGGGGAGGCGGGGATCGACGGTCTGGTGTTCCCAGCTGCCGCGCAGCCAGGTGTGTGCCGGGTCGTCGCAGATGTTCCAGGAACGTTCTTCGCCCGGTCCGGCCATCACGTTCAGGTAGTACATGTGATGTCCGGGGGCGGCGATCGACGGTCCGTGGTAGCCGTGCGGAACGAGGACCACATCGCCGGATCGCACTTCCTCGAGGACCTCGATGGGCCGCTCGACAGTGCCGTACACACGATGGTAGCCGAATCCGGTGCCGCCGAAATCCACTGCGGTGTCGCCTGCTTCGGCGATCTCGAAGTAGTAGATCTCCTCGAGCTGGGATTCGACGTCGCTGTTCTCGTCGTGCTTGTGGCTCGGGTACGACGACCAGTTGCCGCCGGGTGTGATGACCTCGCACGCGATGATCGAGTCGGCCTCGAACCGGTCGGCGGTGCCGAAATTGTGCACCTGCCGGCTGCAGTTGCCCGCGCCGCGCAGTTCGACGGACACGTCCGCGGCCGGAACGTACCGGAACGGGAACTTCTGCCGGGCGCGGGCGCCGCACAGTGCGAAACGGCCACCGGTCGCGCTCGCCACCGTGTAGGCGGAGTCCCGTCCCACGTAGGCGAAGTCGCTCGGCCCGTCGAACACGGACCGCCGACCGGTGAGTGCGAACTCGGTGCCCTCACTCGACACCGACGCGGACCCGGCGAGCGGTACGACGATGATCTCGTCGTCGCGGGTGGTGAGTTCGGCCGACCCGCCGGGTGCCAGGGTGAGCACCCGGAGGCTCGATTCCGTCCAGCCCGCCGACTCGGGGGTGACCTCGAGGTCGAACGGCCCGGTGGCCGCGGAACCGACCGGCACGTAGTACTTGCTGTTCATCGTGGGCCTCTCCGGCGTGCGTCAGTGAACGAGGGATACGGCGGTGTCGACCGCGGCGGCGACGTCCTCGTCCCGCGGGTACAGCAGGGTGCGCCCGACGATCAGGCCGCGGACCGACGGCAGTGCCAGAGCCTTGCCCCAGCTCGCGAACGTCTCCTCGGGGGCCGTCTGCGGGTCTCCGCCGAGCAGCAGCGTGGGAAGCGTGGTCGCGTCCATGACGCGTTCCATCTCGTCGACCACCGGAAGCTTCATCCAGGTGTACGCGGACGTGGAGCCCAGACCCTGGCTGATGTGGATGGACTTGATCACGGCGTCGGCGCTGAGGTCGTTCTTGACCTTGCCGTCGACACGGCGCGACAGGAACGGTTCCACCATGGCCATCAGTCCGGCCGCGGCCAGCGAATCGACGGCCTCGGCGCAGGCGGTGAGGGTGGAGAGGGTGCCCGGATCGTCGAGGTCGATGCGGCACAGCATCTTTCCGCCGTTCATGCCGGCCTTCGCGGTGCCCGCCGCGGTGTAGCCGGTCATCCGGTCGTCGAGTTCGAAGCTGGCACCTGCCAGGCCGCCGCGGTTCATCGACGAGATGACCACCTTGTCGTCGAGTGCGCCGAGCAGCACCAGATCGTCGAGGATGTCGGCGGTGGCGAGCACGCCGTCCACGCCGGGATTGCGCAGCGCGGTGCGGAGGCGGTCGAGGAGGTCGGTGCGACTGTTCATCGCGGTCGGACGGTCGCCGACCGACAGTGCGCCGCGGGCGGGGTGGTCGGCGGCGACGATCATGAGCCGGCCGTTACCGCGCACCGTGGGCCGGGCGACGCGGGTCGCCCAGGCGCGGTCGATGGCGGCCGGATCACTGGCGCGTACCTCGGTGACGTCGGCATAGGTCGCGCAGACTGCGCGGTGAGCGAGAGTTTCAGACATTGACAGCCTCCGAAGCGGTGGATTCGGCGAGCTCACGGACCTCGTCGGCCGTCGGCATCGCGGTGGAGCATTCGAGCCGGGAAGCGACGATCGCCCCCGCGGCGTTGGCGTAGCGCAGGATCTTCTCCAGGGGCCACCCGGCGAGCAGACCGTGGCACAGCGACCCGCCGAAGCTGTCGCCGGCGCCGAGGCCGTTGACGACGTCGACCTCGTTGGGCGGAACCGTGATGGACTGGCTGCGGGTCTTGCCGAGCACACCCTTGGGGCCCTGCTTGACGATGGCCAGTTCGACACCGAGGTCGAGCAGCGCGTCCGCGGCCTTGTGTGCGTTGGTCTCGCCGACCGCGATCTCGCACTCCTCACGGTTGCCGACCGCGACGGTGACGTGCTGGAGGGCACGCTGCACCTGCGCGGTGGCGTCGGCGGGGGAGGACCAGAACATCGGGCGGTAGTCGAGGTCGAGAACAGTGTGGCTGCGACGTCCGCGCGCCTCCCAGGCGGCGAAATGTGCGCTGCGGCTGGGCTCTTCGGACAGTCCGGTGACGGTCGACCAGTACAGCTTGGCGTCGCGGATCGCGTCGAGGTCGAGGTCTGCGGGCTTCACCTGCAGGTCCGGCGCGGCCGGCTTGCGGTAGAAGTACAGCGGGAAGTCGTCCGGCGGGAAGATCTCGCAGAACGTGACGGGGGTCGGGTGGTCGGTGTCGATGCCGACGTACCGGTTGTCGACGCCGAGATCGGTGAGTGCCGAGCGGACGTAGCGTCCGAACGGATCGTTGCCGACACCCGAGATGAGCGCGCTGCGGCAGCCGAGGCGGGCGGCGGCGACGGCGACGTTGGCGGCGCTTCCGCCGAGGAACTTTCCGAACGTCTCGACGTGCTCGAGTCCGACTCCGGTCTGCAATGGGTAGATGTCCACACCGCAGCGCCCGATGGCGAGGACGTCCAATCCGTTCCGGTTGGGTTGCGTCTGGTTGGTGGTCAAGGCTGACTCCCGAATAGGTCGTTGTGGGTGGTCTGCGCAGGGCGCCGAGGTCTGGTTGAAACTGTGCTCCACATCACCGGCTCCTGTCAAGACTTTGTCCTGACATTATTACTTGAAGTCAATCTGGTGTTAGTGTTCGCATACACTGCCGGAAAGATCGGCGGCGGCGGACGTCGCCACGCGCACGAGGATCGGAGTTGTCCGTGGGTGCACCACTCGCAGTCGAGCTCGACAGATCGAGCCCGGTTCCGCTGTATTTCCAGCTCGCGCAGACGATCGAGAACGCGATCATCGGCGGGGAACTCGCGCCCGGCGACCGCTTCGAGAACGAACTGGCGCTCGCCAAACGTCTGAACCTGTCGCGCCCGACCACGCGCCGCGCCATCCAGGAACTCGTCGACAAGGGGCTGCTCGTCCGCAAGCGCGGCGTCGGCACGCAAGTCGTGCAGAGCGCCGTGCACCGGCCGGTCGAGCTCACCAGTCTCTTCGACGACCTCGCCCGCGCAGGGCAGAGCCCGACCACCAAGCTCCTCGACTACCAGGTCGCCGTGCCTGCCGAGGACGTGGCCGCCGAACTCAACCTGCAACCCGGCAGTGAGGTCGCGTCCATCCGGCGCCTCCGCAGCACCAACGGCGAACCGCTCGCACTGATGACCAATCACATCCCGGTGGATCTCGCGCCGGACCCCGAGGAACTCGAGGCGCACGGCCTGTACCACGCACTCCGCGCCCGCGGCGTGCACATCCGACTCGCGCGGCAACGCATCGGCGCGAAAGCGGCGAGCAAGGCGGAGGCGTCACTTCTCGACGAGAAGACCGGGGCGCCGCTGCTCACGATGAACCGGACCGCGTTCGACGATTCGGGAAGCGCCGTCGAGTTCGGCAGCCACTGCTACCGGGCGTCGCGGTACTACTTCGACACCACCGTTGTCGATCGTTAGAACGGGGCGCGCGACGTCGTTCCCCCGGGGAATGGCCCTGCTGGTGGCGGGCGCCCTCTTCATGGAGATTCTCGACGCCACCATCATCGCCCCCGCCGTCCCGCTGATCGCCGACTCCTTCGGCGTCGACCCCGTCGACGTCAACATCGCGATCTCCGCCTACCTGGTCACGGTCGCAGTCCTCATCCCCGCGAGCGGGTGGGTGGCCGACCGCTTCGGGACCCGCCGGGTGTTCGTCGCCGCCATCGCCGTGTTCACGCTGGCGTCCATCGGCTGCGCGGCGAGCGTGTCCCTGCCGATGCTCGTCGCCATGCGGGTGCTGCAGGGAGTCGGCGGCGCCATGATGGTGCCGGTCGGACGGCTCGCGGTGCTGCGGTCGAGCACGAAGGGCGATCTCGTCCGTGCGATAGCTCTGCTCACGTGGCCCGCGCTCGCCGCGCCCGTCATCGCACCCCTGCTCGGCGGCGCGATCGCCACGGTGGGCTCGTGGCGGTGGATCTTCGTCATCAACATTCCCATCGGCCTCCTCGGAATCCTGCTGTCGCTGAAGCTGGTTCACGGAGCCGGCTCGCGGTCGGCGAGGAAGCTGGACTGGCGGGGCCTGCTCGGGGTCGGAACGGGAATCGCGGCGGCCCTGATCGCCCTGGAAAGCATCCGCGTGACGGGCACCGACTGGCGCCGGGTCGCGATCGGGGGAGTGGTCGCGGTCGTCCTGCTGGTCGCGTCCGCGGTCCATCTCGTCCGCACTCCGCACCCGCTCGTCGACGTCCGCGTGCTGCGTGTCCGGACGCTGCGGACCACCGTCACCGGGGGTTCGCTCTACCGCCTGATCGTGACGGCCGTGCCGTTCCTGCTGCCGCTGCAGTTCCAACTCGGCTTCGGCTGGACGCCTTTTCTCGCCGGTCTGCTCGTCGCCGCGCTGTTCGCCGGCAACATCGCGATCAAGCCCTTCACGACGCCGCTGATGCGCCGCTTCGGGATCAGGCCGATCCTGCTGGTCAATGCGCTGCTGTCGGTGGGTTGCTTCGGTTTGCTCGCCGCACTGAGTTCGTCGACCCCGATGCCCGTCATCGCAGGCGTCCTGTTCGTGAGCGGAGCCCTGCGGTCGGTCGGATTCACCGCGTACAACAGTCTCGCGTTCTCCGACGTCGATCGCGCCGACCTCACGCACGCGAACACTCTCAACGCCGCCGTGCAGGAACTGGCGGCCGGACTCGGGATCGCACTCGCCGCGCTCGCGCTCACCGCGTTCACGCCGCTGGCGACGTCGTCCGAGCACGGGTTCGGATCCGAATATTCCTGGACCTTCGTCCTTTTGGGCCTGCTGATGCTCGGCACGGTCGTCGACACCCTGCGGCTGCCGCGCGACGCGGGGGCGTCGGTCACGCGCTGATCGCGTCCCCTTCTTTCTGCATTTCCGCCCGATTTCCGGGCCGGCAGCGGTGACGCGTGCGCCCGCGCATTTGATATGTGGTCCTAATGTCCAGACAAACTATTGACTTTCGGGTGTGACGCGTATTACATCTAAGGCACACGGCCAAGACGTCAACGAGCCGTTCGTCCCCCGAGAGGAAAAACAGATGAACTTCCCCAACCGGCGTCGCGTGGCAGTACTGGCCTGCGCGAGTGCCCTGGTGATGAGCCTCGCGGCGTGCTCGAGCACCGGCGGCAAGCCGGACAGCAGCGGGTCCGGGATCGGCGCGGGCAGCGCCGACACCCCGCGCATCACGATCGCGATGGTCACCCACGCGGCACCGGGTGACACGTTCTGGGACCTGATCCGCACCGGTGCGCAGGATGCCGCCGACAAGGACAACGTCGAACTGAAGTACTCCTCCGATCCTCAGGCCCCCAATCAGGCCAACCTCGTGCAGACCGCGATCGACTCCAAGGTCGACGGCCTCGCACTCACCCTCGCCACCCCCGAAGCGATGGCGCCCGCCGTCAAGAGCGCGCAGGACGCCGGTATCCCGATCTCCGCGTTCAACGCCGGATACGGCGCCTGGAAGGACATGGGCGTCAGCCAGTACTTCGGGCAGGACGAGACCATCGCCGGCCAGGCCGCGGGCAACCGGCTGAACGACGACGGCGCCAAGCACGTCATCTGTGTCATCCAGCAGCAGGGCCAGATTCAGCTCGAATCCCGTTGCGCCGGTGCCAAGCAGACGTTCCGCGGCACGTTCGAGACGCTCAACGTCAACGGCGAGGACATGCCGTCGGTGAACTCGACTATCGCCGCCAAGCTCCAGCAGGACCCGTCCATCGACGGTGTCCTCACGCTCGGCGCCCCGATCGCCCTGACCGCCGTCCAGTCCGTCGGCAACGCGGGAAGCCCTGCCAAGGTCTTCACGTTCGACACCAACGCGGCCCTCGTCGACGCCATCTCCGACGGCAGCGTGCAGTGGGCGATCGACCAGCAGCCGTACCTGCAGGGCTACCTGGCCATCGACTCGCTGTGGCTGTACCTGAACAACGGGAACGTCATCGGTGGCGGCGGGCCCACGCTGACCGGGCCCTCGTTCATCGACAAGACCAACATCGACAAGGTCGCCGAGTACGCCAAGGCCGGCACCCGCTGACCGGCGGTCGATTCACATGACAGGACACACGATCCGGACCCCGGTGGGTCCATCTCTCGCACACACAGTCACCGACACCATCGACCCGGTCGCAGGACCGGCCGGCACCGCACAACGCTGAGATCCACCGGCGCGGAGAGGAAATCATGTCCACACAGCAAGATCTGGACCTTGCCAGTCACAAGGTCGTCCACGACGAGCGGGTGAAGGAACAAAAACGCCTGCAACGGCTGCTGGTACGCCCGGAAGTCGGGTCCCTGTTCGGTGCGATCGCGATCTTCATCTTCTTCATGATCGTCGCACCCCCGTTCCGCAGCCCCGAGGCCCTGGCCACCGTCCTCTACGCCTCCTCCACCATCGGGATCATGGCCTGCGCGGTCGCGCTGCTGATGATCGGCGGCGAATTCGACCTCTCCGCCGGTGTCGCGGTCACCACCAGCTCCCTCGCGGCGTCGATGATCGCCTACAACCTGCACCTGAACCTGTGGGCCGGCGCCGCCCTCGCCCTGGTGGTGTCCCTCGCCGTCGGATTCTTCAACGGCTACCTGGTGATGAAAACGAAGATCCCCAGCTTCCTGATCACCCTGAGCTCGTTCCTGATGCTCACCGGCATCAACCTGGCGGTCACCAAACTGATCACCGGGCAGGTCGCCACCCCCAGCGTCTCCGACATGCAGGGCTTCGACTCGGCGAAGAAGGTATTCGCGTCCTCCTTCGTGGTCGGTGGGGTGTCCGTCCGGATCACGGTGGTGTGGTGGCTGCTGTTCACCGCGATCGCCACCTGGGTGCTGTTCAAGACCCGGATCGGGAACTGGATCTTCGCCGTCGGCGGCAACCAGGACTCCGCCCGCGCCATCGGCGTGCCGGTCACCAAGGTCAAGATCGGGTTGTTCATGACCGTCGGGTTCGCCGCCTGGTTCGTCGGCATGCACCTGCTGTTCTCGTTCAACACCGTCCAGTCCGGGCAGGGAATCGGCAACGAGTTCCTGTACATCATCGCCGCGGTCATCGGCGGCTGCCTGCTCACCGGCGGCTACGGCACCGCGATCGGCGCCGCGATCGGCGCGTTCATCTTCGGGATGACCAACCAGGGCATCGTCTACGCCGGCTGGAACCCGGACTGGTTCAAATTCTTCCTCGGCGCGATGCTGCTGTTCGCGGTCATCGCCAACAACGCCTTCCGCAACTACGCCGCCAAGAGGTGACCGGTATGAGTACCACCGAACAGATCCCCGTCGACACCGAACCCGGTGGAGGCGGCAAGATCCCGCTGATCGAACTCAAACACGTCGGCAAGCAGTACGGCAACATCATCGCCCTCGAGGACATCAACCTGCGCGTCAAGGCCGGGGAGGTCACCGGTGTCCTCGGCGACAACGGGGCCGGCAAGTCCACCCTGATCAAGATCATGGCCGGCCTGCACCAGCAGAGTGCCGGGGACCTGCTCGTCGACGGTGAGGCGCTGACGTTCGGGTCGCCGAAGGAGGCCCTGTCCAAGGGCATCGCCACCGTCTACCAGGACCTGGCGGTGGTGTCGCTGATGCCGGTGTGGCGGAACTTCTTCCTCGGCCAGGAACTGCGCAAGGGCCCGCTGCGGTCCCTCGACTCGAACGCGATGCGCGCCACCACCAAGGAAGAACTCCACAAGATGGGCATCGACCTGCCCGACGTCGACGCCCCCATCGGATCGCTGTCCGGTGGTCAACGCCAGTGCGTGGCGATCGCCCGGGCGATCTTCTTCGGCGCCCGCGTCCTGATCCTCGACGAGCCCACCGCCGCCCTGGGTGTCAAACAGTCCGGGATGGTCCTGCGCTACATCTCCGCCGCCAAGGAACAAGGCTTCGGGGTGGTGTTCATCACCCACAACCCGCACCACGCGTACATGGTCGGCGACCACTTCGTGCTCCTCAACCGCGGCCGCCAGAAACTGGACTGCACCTTCGACGAAATCAGCCTCGAAGAACTCACCCAGCAAATGGCCGGCGGCGACGAACTCGAAGCACTCACCCACGAATTGCGGCGTTAGGCACCGACACGACGAAGCGCCCGGCTCCCCCGCCGGGCGCTTCGTTCGTTTTCGGAGTGGATCAGACCCGTGCCTTGGCCTTCGCTCTGGTGAGCGCGACGTCCTCCTTGTCGAGGTCGAGCAGCGGGGTGCGGGAGTTCTCCTTGGCGGTGGAGGCGGACGCCGCGGCGATGAGCGCGCAAACGGCGGTGAAGATCGCCACCGGCACCCAGTTCTTGGGGTCGCCGCCGCGGAGGGCCTGGGCGATGGTCGGTGCGAAGCCGGCGAGAGCGAAACCGAGCTGAGTGCCGATCGCCATGCCGGAGTAGCGAACCCGCGAGGAGAACATCTCTGCGTAGAACGCGGGCCAGATGGCGTTGGTGCCGGCGTAGACGCCACCCATCAGCAGGATGCCCGCCAGGAAGATCATGGCGACGTTGCCGGTGCCGATCGCGGCGAAGTACAGGAAGATTCCGGCGGCCGAACCGATCGCGCCGCCGATGAACACCGGCTTGCGGCCGATCCGGTCGGACAGCATGCCGAACAGCGGCTGCGAGACGAGGGCCACCGCGTTGGCGGCGATCGCGACCCACAGCATGGTGGTGCGGCTCATCCCGATCTCCGGGGTGGTGGCGTATGCGAGGCCGAACACGGAGAACACGGTGCTGACGACGGCGATGAAGGCGCAGAAGACGACGCGCAGAACGTCGCGCCAGTGCGTGCGGAAGAGATCGACGACGGGCAGCGGGGCGGGCGCCTCGTCGAGGGCCTCCTTGTTGGCGATGAAGATCTCGGGCTCTTCGAGCTTGCGACGCACGATGTACGCGACGACCAGGACGAGCAGGCTGCACCAGAACGGCACGCGCCAGCCCCAGCTGTAGAGAGTCTCGTCGGGCAGTGCCGCGACGGGGATGAACGCGAGGCTCGCGACGATGAAGCCGGCCTGGGTGCCGGTGAGCGTCCAGCTGCAGAAGAAGCCGCGGCGGTGAGCGGGGGAGTGCTCGAGGGTGAGGGAGCCCGCACCCGACTGTTCGCCTGCTGCGGAGACGCCCTGGCAGATGCGCAGCAGCACCAGCAGCGCCGGGCCGACCATCCCGGCGGTCTCGGAGGACGGGAGACAGCCGATGAGGAACGTGACGACGCCCATGAGCACCAGGCAGAACATCATCACCTTCTTGCGCCCCGCCCGGTCGCCGAAGTGTCCGACGAACACGGCACCGATGGGACGCGCGATGTAGGAGATGCCGAACGTCGCCAGCGACAGCAGCAGCGGGTTCTTCGCGCCCTCGAAGAACACGTGCGGGAACACCAGCGCGGCAGCCGAGGCGAAGATGTAGAAGTCGTAGTACTCGAGCAGGCTGCCGAAAAAGGCGGCCTTCGCGGCCTTCTTCGCGTTGGTGGGATCAGCGTTGGGGTCGACGGACGAGCGGCCTGTGCCGTCACCGTTGCGACCGGAGGCGCCGGTGCCGTAGTCGATGGTCATCGATACTCCTGGGGAGCGAGGAATGTGAACACTGGCGGCCCGAAACGAGCAGGTGTTCGTAGGTCGTACAAGCAAGGTAACCCAGGTCACAGGCTCGAGTCAATAATGGTCGAAATGGTTAGTTCATACTTTCCCGGGCTGCTGCAGGTAGGCCAGGACGACGTCGCCGATCATCGCGCGCAGGTGGGGACGGTTCTCCGCGCCGGTGAGATCCCAGTCGAACAGGGCCTTGAACGTGTACCGATTCGCCACCCGGAAGACGCAGTACGAGCTGATGAGCATGTGGATGTCGAGCGCCGTCGTGTCGGTGCGGAAAATGCCCGCGTCCTGCCCTCGCTGGAGGATCCGATCGAGAGTGCGGATCGCCGGCGCCTGCGTCTCGGGGAGGCCCTCGGCCTGGACGAGGTTGACCCCGCGATTGGTGTTCTCTATCGCGACGAGGCGAATGAAATCGGGGTGCGCCTCATGATGGTCGAACGTCAGCTCGGCGAGCGCCCGGATGGCCTCGGCCGGCTCGAGGTGGTCGACGTCGAGTTGGGATTCCTCGTAGCGAATCTCCTCGTAGGCGCGCTGCAGGACCGCCCGGTACAGGCCGTCCTTGTCGCCGAAGTAGTAGTAGAGCATCCGCTTCGTGGTGGCGGTCTTCGCCGCGATCTCGTCGATGCGGGCCCCGGTCAGGCCCTTGTCGGCGAATTCCGTCATCGCCACCTTCAGGATGTTCTCCCGGGTCTTCTCGGGATTGCGCGTGCGCTTGGCTGCCTGCTTCTCGGCGGGTGCGCCCGTGGTCTCGCTTCGTGTCATTCCTGAAACTCCTGCCTGTGCTGTCTTCCGCGCGGTATGGAGGTATGCTACCGTGACATAACTCACTAGATAGTTAATTAGTTCTCGCACCCCTCCCGGAAGTGATCCTCATGACCTCTCGTGACCTCGATGCCCCCAACGCCCGCCCGTCCTACCTGTGCGGTCTGATCGGCACCGGGATCTCGAAATCGCTGACCCCGCCGCTCCACGAGGCCGAGGGTCGCGCGCAGGGCGTCGGGTACGTCTACCGGATCCTCGATCTCGACACCCTCGGCATGGGCGTCGAGGGACTGCCACGGCTCCTCGACGCCGCCAGGCTCCTCGGATTCAACGGGCTCAACATCACGCATCCCTGCAAGCAGGCGATCATTCCGCTGCTCGACGACCTGTCCGACGACGCCCGCAAACTCGGCGCGGTCAACACGGTCCACATCGACGGCGGACGCCTGATCGGCCACAACACCGACTGGTCCGGCTTCGCCCGCAACATGGACGAGGGCCTCGAAGGCGCGCCCATGAACCGTGTCGTGCAACTCGGGGCGGGCGGGGCCGGGGCGGCCGTCGCCTACGCCGCCCTCACCCGGGGCGTCGGACACTTCACGATCATCGACGCCGACGCCACGCGCTCGACGGCACTGCGCGACTCGCTCGCCGCACTGTTCCCGGACCGGAAGATCGTGGCAGGCGACCTCGCCGCGACTCCCGCCGCGGTCGGTGCCGCCCAGGGCCTCATCCACGCGACGCCGCTCGGCATGGCGCACCATCCCGGCATGGCGCTCGACGCCGCGCTGCTGCGCCCCGACCTGTGGGTCGCGGACGTCGTCTACCGTCCGGCCGAGACCGAACTCCTCCGCCGCGCCCGCGAGATCGGCGCCCGGACTCTCAGCGGAATCGGCATGACCATCGGTCAGGCCGTCGACTCCTTCCGGATCTTCACCGGCCTCGAACCGGACGCCCAGCGGATGCGTGAGTACATGGGTCTGCTGTTGCAGGCGGAGGACGCCGCCGCGCTCGCGGGCGCGTAAGAGCCCCGCCTGCCACCGTGGCGCAGACTGTCACGGTGAGGTTATTGCTGCTGGCCGACACTCATGTCCCGAAACGGGCGCGAGACCTGCCCGTCCGGGTGTGGGACGAGGTCGACCGCGCCGACGTGGTGATCCACGCCGGCGACTGGGTCGACCTGCCCACATTCGAGGCGCTGCGGTCGCGCTCGGCGCGGCTCGTGGCGTGCTGGGGCAACAACGACGGCGACGACCTGCGCGCCCTGATGCCGGAGCGGGCCGACGTGACCCTGGCCGGAGTGCGCATCACCGTCGTGCACGAGACCGGGGCTTCGGCGGGCAGGGAGAAACGGATGTCGGCCGCATACCCGGACACTGACGTCCTGATCTTCGGGCACAGTCACATTCCCTGGGACACCACCACCGAAACCGGTCTGCGACTG
The DNA here is from genome assembly GCF_017068395.1 of Rhodococcus pseudokoreensis. Taxonomy (NCBI): domain Bacteria; kingdom Bacillati; phylum Actinomycetota; class Actinomycetes; order Mycobacteriales; family Nocardiaceae; genus Rhodococcus; species Rhodococcus pseudokoreensis. The sequence continues at coordinate 7,524,044 of NZ_CP070619.1, forward strand.
CTGAACCCGGGATCGCCGACGGACCGCCGCCGTCAGCCGTACTGCACGTACATGACCGCCACCGCCCGCGAGGGGGAACTCGGCGACGTGGAGTTGCACCGGTTGTGACCGGTCCGCGTGACGGCAACTCGGAATGGTCGACCGAACCGAATGTCCCTCAGTAGGCCGCCAGCGGGATCACGTCCGCGGTACGCCCGTGCGGATCGAGGACGTGCCCGCCCCTCTTGTACGTATGCATCGTGATGAACCTGTCTGCAATCACGAGGGAGGGGATTTCGCGCGTCAGGGCGTTCTCGAATGGCGCTATTTCACCAGCCGCCCGAAACCACATGGTGGCGACGATTGACGACGTCCCTGTGACGGCCTCGACTACACGGCATCTGGGCATGCGTCCCAACAGGTTTCCCGCGGTGTTCAGATCACCTGGCGGAACGGTCATCATGAAAGTCGTCGGCACGATGGGCCCGAGAAGTTCGGGAGCCCCCTCGCAGCGCAGGGCGACCCGGCCCGAGTCGACCAGTCTCTCGATTCGGCGGCGCGCGGTCGGCCCGGTCGTCCCGCACCGGGCAGCGAGATCGGTCCAGGATTGGCGACCGTCCGTCGCCAAGATGTCGAGCAGAGTCCGGTCGAGGTCGTCGAGCGAGGGCGGCGCAGTCCTACGCGTGGAGGGCGTCGACCGCTGCAGACGAGTGGACTGTTCGAGGTCCAGGGCCTGCACTCGCCAGCGTGAACCCTCCCGGTAGGTGGTCAGTGCAACCATCGAGGTGACCGCCGTGATGCCCTCGATTCGTTCGATCCGGTCGTCGAGAAGGCGAGCGAGATCTGCGAAGCCGGGAACGAACACGTCGAGAAGGAAGTCCGCGACACCGGTCGTGCTGGACACGGTCGCCACAGCCGGTTCGGCGACCAGTGCCCGGGCTACGTCGCGCTTCGCTTGAGGTCTGCACTGGACGGCCAGAAACGACGCACATCCGTGACGAACGAACGCCGGGCCGGGAACCACGGCAACCCATGCGGAACCGCGTTCGGTCAGCAACTTCCATCTTCTCGCGAGTGTTTTCGGAGTGTGTCCGAGCGTCTGGGCCAGCTCCGCCCAGTCGACTCGGGGATTGAGTTGGAGGGCGTCGGTGATGGTGAGATCGAGCTCGGTCGTCACCTCTGGCGTTACATCCGGCATTGTGGAGGGCCTCTTCTGTGAGAAACCGGTCATCTTTCCAGATTAGTGAGGCGCGCCACCGAGAGTTGTCGCAGCGCGGGTGCGCAACCTGGAACAACCAGGCTCAGCGAAGTCGAGGTCGATGATGCGAACAATATCGGTTGTGGGTGAGGACCTGAGAAGCAGACGGCTCCCGCTCGGGGCACTACTGGGCTCGATGGCCACCGTCGAGTTGCTCAGCGGTGTCACGCAGGGCTATCTCACACCACTGCTGCCTTCGCTCGGCGACAGCCTCGAGATCACGGCATCGGGACAGACCAGGATCTATCTGCTGTCTCAACTGGCGTTCGCGATCTGGACGCCGCTACTCGCCAAACTGGGCGATACGTTCGGGTACCGCCGCTTTCTCCGCCTCTCCATCGCCCTGGTCGCTACCGGGTCGCTGATGATGGCGATCTGGCCGAGTCTGCTGACGATCTCGGTCGGTGTCGTTCTCCAGGGTGCGGTCGTGGGCTTCATGCCGCTCCTGATCGGAATCCTGCGACACCAGGCGCCGGCGAGTCGTCGCACGGGAGTCGGCCTGCTGGTCGGCGTCCTCACCGCGGCGGTCGGCATCGGCGGTGTCGTGTCCGGCTCCCTCAGCGAGCAGTCGGCGACACTCGGGCTGTGGGTCGCGGTACCGGTCGCCGTCCTGGCGGTGATCGCCGGCTTCCTGCTTCCCGATGGTGCTCCGCGGTCGGGCGGCCGTATTCCACTCGTGTCCTTCGCCCTGCTCTCGCTCGGCCTGGCCGGTGTGGTGGCAGCGCTGTCGCTCGGTGCGGACTGGGGATGGACCTCAGGAGAAACGATCGGATCGATGTCTCTGGGTGTCGTCGGTCTCGCCGGATGGATCGGCGTCGACTCGGCCTCGAAGAGTCCGATGGTAGACCTCCGCCTGCTCGTCCACCCACCCGTGGCCGTCGTCTCCGGAGTCACCTTCTGCCTGGCCTTCTCGACGATCGGCTTCTTCGGTGCGAATGCGGTCTTTCTCGGGTCTTCGCCGGACGACAGCGGATTCGGTCTCTCCTACGGGCCTCGTTCGATTGCGCTTGTCGCACTCGCACTCAACGTGTTCGCGCTCGCAAGTTCACTCTCCACATCGACGATGCTGCGCCGGCTCGGTGAACGGCAGACACTTGCCCTGTCGGGTGCTCTGATCGCAGCCTCTTTCGGGAGTTTGCTCCTCTGGCATACGACGGCGTTCCAGTATCTCGCAGCCATCGCCCTGCTCGGCGTCGGTTTCGGCGGCTACCAGGCCTCGACGCGCGCCCTGTGCGTCGAATCGGTGCCCGACCGCGAGACGGCCATGGCGGCGGGAATCAACGAACTCGCGCTCTCGATGGGTGCGGCGATCGGAGCGGCTACTGTCGGCGCAATCCTGTCCGCGACCAGTACTTTCGCGGGTGTCACGTTGCAGTCCTACGTCTGGCTGTGGTGCGTGTGTGCAGCGGTCGCGCTCGTGGGGGCCTGCCTCGGACTGTGTTACCGCAAGGGAGCGAACCTCTCATGACGGACCGAGCGACGCTCGTCCCGGCCGATGTCGCGGCGAGGATCGAGTCCTGTGTGGAGCGTTGGTCGGGCGCACTGGTCACCCTGAGTCACAGCCTCCATCAAGAGCCGGAACTGGCATTCCAGGAACATCGATCGGTATCGAAGATCATCGACCTCGCGGAAGGCGCGGGGTTCGAGACGGCGAAAGGCGTCGGGGGCCTGGCGACGGCCTTCGTCGCGACCAAGGGTACCGGTGCCCTCACGATCGGCTTCTGCGCCGAATACGACGCGCTTCCCGAGATCGGCCATGCGTGTGGGCACAACGTCAACGGCGCCGCCGCGGTGGGTGCGGCGATCGCGTTGGCAGAGGTGGCGGACTCCCTGGATGTCCGGGTCAAGCTCGTGGGAACCCCTGCCGAGGAAGCCGGCGGTGGGAAGGCCATCCTCCTGAGAGCCGGCGTATTCGACGATGTCGCGGCCGCAATGATGGTGCACGCGGGCGGCCGCGACGAGGTGGGCGGATCCTCCCTGGCGATGAGCCAGTGGACGGCGTCGTACGTGGGTCGGTCCTCGCACGCCGCGACCGCTCCGTGGCTGGGCGCCAACGCGCTCGACGCGGTTGCAGTGGCGTACAACGCCGTAGGACTCCTGCGTCAGCAACTCGAGCCCGGCCTCGTCGTATCGATCATCGTCACCGACGGTGGACAGGCCTGCAACGTGATTCCGTCGAACGCTCGAGTAGCAGTGGAAATTCGAGCGACATCGATGACCAAGCTCCGGCAGGTGCAGGCGAGAGTGCGGGCGTGCCTCGAAGCCGGAGCGCTCGCGACGGGCACGGACGTCACCATCGAACCCTGCGGCGAGGACTTCGCGGAACTGCTACAGGACGACTTCATGACCCGCGCATACGCCCGGGCGATCGGCGCTCGCGGACGGACCGCCCTGTCTCGGGCGGGCGACCACGTCGCGTCGACGGATATGGGAAACGTGTCCCACGTGCTACCCGTGATCCACCCGACCATCGGGTACGACGTCGGTGATGCCGCACACCACACGGCCGAGTTCGCTGTGCACGGCACCTCCCCGTCCGCTGACGAAGCGGTACTGGACGGTGCGACGGCGATGGCAGTGGTCGGGGCGGAACTAGCCCTCGATCGAACTCAGCGCACACGACTACTCGACTGCGTCCAGAATCCACACCTCCGAAGGGAACAGAAAGTATGAGCGTCGATACCGTTGCGAGTCACGGAGACGAATGTGCAAGAGCCGAGGAGACCGTCGTAGTCGGCGTCGGAGCTGTCACACCGGAGCAGGTGCTGAGTGTCGCTCGCCGAGGCGCCGCCGTGACGCTGTCCGAAGATGCGCTCCGTGCGATGAGCGAGTCACGGCGGCGCATCCAGGATCTCGCCGAAGATCCGAGGCCCGTCTACGGGGTGTCCACCGGTTTCGGGGCCCTCGCCACCCGGCACATTCCCTTCGCCCTGCGCACGCAACTGCAGCGCAGCCTGGTCCGCTCGCACGCGGCGGGGTCGGGTCCCGAGGTCGAGCGAGAAGTGGTGCGGGCCTTGATGTTGTTGAGGTTGTCGACGCTGGCCACCGGGCGGACGGGGGTGCGGCCGGAGGTCGCGCAGGTCTACGCCTCACTGCTGTCGGCGGGGATCACCCCGGTGGTGCACGAGTACGGCAGCCTCGGGTGCTCCGGTGATCTGGCGCCGCTGGCCCACGTCGCGCTCGCGGTGATCGGCGAGGGCACGGTGCGCGGCGCGGACGGCGCACTGATGCCGGCCGCGAGTGCACTGTCCGCCGCGGGGATCGCGCCGGTGGTCCTCGAGGAGAAGGAGGGGCTCGCCCTCATCAACGGCACCGACGGCATGCTCGGGATGCTGCTGCTGGCGTGCGAGGACCTGCGCGCGCTGCTGCGGTTGGCCGACGTGACGGCGGCGATGAGTGTGGAGGGGCTGCTCGGCACGGACCGGGTGTTCGCCCCGGACCTGCAGGCGCTGCGGCCGCACCCCGGTCAGGCCCGGGCCGCCGCGAACATGGTCCGGTTGCTCGCCGGCTCCGAGATCGTGCAGAGTCACGCCAACCCGAGTTGCACGGTGGTGCAGGACGCCTACTCGTTGCGGTGCGCGCCGCAGGTCGCGGGCGCCGCGCGGGACACCCTGGCGCACGCCGAGCAGGTGGCGTCGTGGGAACTGGCGAGCGCCGTCGACAACCCGGTGGTCACCCTCGACGGGCGGGTGGAGTCGAACGGCAATTTCCACGGGGCGCCGGTCGGGTACGTCCTGGATTTCCTGGCGATCGTCGTCGCGGACGTCGCGAGCATGAGTGAGCGCCGCACCGACCGGTTCCTCGACGTCGCGCGCAACCACGGGCTGCCGCCGTTCCTGGCGGACGATCCCGGTGTCGACAGCGGCCACATGATCGCGCAGTACACGCAGGCGGCGATCGTGTCGGAACTGAAGCGGCTGGCGGCGCCGGCGAGTGTCGACTCGATTCCGTCGTCGGCGATGCAGGAGGACCATGTGTCGATGGGGTGGTCCGCCGCCCGGAAGCTGCGCCGGGCGATCGACGGGCTCACCCGGGTTCTCGCCGTCGAGGCGCTGACTGCCGCTCGGGCGCTCGACCTGCGGGCGCCGCTCGCACCGTCACCCGCGACGGGGGCGGTGCGGGACACGATCCGTGCGCACGTTGCCGGGCCGGGAACCGACCGTCACCTAGCGCCGGAAATCGAGGCCGCGGTCGCCCTCGCCGCCTCAGGCAGGTTGCTCGAGGCGGCGGAGGGTGCCGTGGGTGCACTGGCCTGACGACTGACCTGCCTTGGGAATCAGACCCGCTCGAACACCGCGGCCAGGCCCTGGCCGCCGCCGATGCACATGGTCTCCAGCCCGTAGCGGGACTCGCGACGGTCCATTTCCCGCAGGAGGGTGGCGAGGATGCGACCGCCGGTGGCGCCGACGGGGTGCCCGAGCGAGATGCCGGACCCGTTGGGGTTGAGGCGCTCGTCGGTGGGGTCGAGGTCCCAGCTGCGGAGGACGGCGAGGGTCTGCGCGGCGAAGGCCTCGTTCAGTTCGATGACACCCATGTCGGACAGCGACAGTCCGAGCTGACCGAGGGCCTTCTCCGTCGCGGGCACCGGGCCGATGCCCATCGTGCGCGGCGGGACGCCGGCCACGGCCCACGACGCCATCCGGGCGAGGGGCTTCAGTCCCAATTCCTTCGCCTTCTCTGCGGTCGTCACGATGCACACGGCCGCGCCGTCGTTCTGGCCGCTGGCATTGCCTGCGGTGACGGTGGAGGCGGAGTCGATCTTGGAGCGGATGGCGCGGAGCTTCGACAGCGACTCCACCGTGGTGTCGGCGCGCGGGTGCTCGTCCTTGTCGACGACGAGCGGGTCCGACTTACGTTGCGGCACCGTCACTCCGACGATCTCCTCGGCGAAGCGGCCCGACTCCTGCGCGGCGACGGCACGCTGGTGCGACTGCACGGCGAGCGCGTCCTGGTCCTCGCGGCTGATGTCGAATTCGGCCCGCAGGTTCTCGGCGGTCTCGATCATGCCGCCGGGCACGGGGAAGTTCGCGCCGCCGGCGGTGACGCGGGCGCGGGCGAGCCGGTCTGCGAGTTGCACCCCTTCGCCCTTGACGCCCCAGCGGATGTTCGGGTTGGTGTAGAACTCGGCCTGGCTCATGGATTCGGCGCCGCCGGCGAGGACGAGATCGTTGCCGCCGGACGCCACCTGCAGCACGGCGGTGATGACGGCCTGCAGACCGGATCCGCAGCGGCGATCCACCTGCATGCCCGGGACGTCGATGCCGAGTCCGGCGTCGAGGGCCGCGATCCGGCCGATGGCCGGGGCCTCTCCGCCCGGGGATGCCTGACCGAGGATGACGTCGTCGATCTGGCTGCCGTCGATGCCGGTGCGTTCGACGAGTGCCGTGATGACGGTGGCGGCGAGACTCTGGGGAGTGAGGTCCTTGAACACTCCACCGAACCGCCCGACCGGCGTCCGGAGGGGTTCGCAGATGACGACGTCACGCATGAAAAGGCCTTTCGTGAAGATTCCTCGGGCAGCGTCAGCGGTTGACGGTGGCGAGGTCCTGTTCGATGTCGGTTGCGGTGACCCGCAGCGACGGGATGAGATCGGAATGCAGATCCTCGAGGCTGTACCGTGCGGCCGGAGTGGAGATGTTCACCGCGGCGACGGTGAGCCCGGAGGCGTTGCGGATCGGTGCGGCCATCGACCGCAGGCCCGCCTCGAGTTCCTGGTCGAGAACGCAGATGCCGTCCGCGCGGACCGCGAGGATCGCGGCCTTCAGGTCGTCGCGGGCCGTGATCGTGCGCTCGGTGAGGCGCTGGATGTCGAGCTTCTCGAGGTACGCGTCGAGTTCGTCGTCGGGCAGTCCCGCCAGCAGGACGCGGCCCATCGACGTCGCGTACGCCGGGAGCCGGGTGCCGATGGTGATGCCCACCGTCATGATCCGGCTGACGGGCACACGGGCGACGTACACGATGTCGGCGCCGTCGAGGATCGACACCGACGACGACTCGTGGACCTTGTGGCTCAACTTCTCCAGGTGCGGCTGCGCGACCTCGGGAAGCGACAGACTCGACAGGTAGCTGTACCCGAGTTCGAGGACCCGCGGCGTGAGCCAGAACGCGGAACCGTCCGTGGCCACGTAGCCGAGTTCGACGAGGGTGAGCAGGAACCGGCGCGCGGTGGCGCGGGTCAGGTCGGTGGCGCGGGCGACGTCGCTGAGCGTGCGCCGCTGGTTCCGGTTGTCGAAGCAGCGGATCACGGCGAGGCCCCGGGCCAGCGACTGCACGTAGTCGGGGGACGGGAGGATCTTCTCCGTCGGTTCGGTAGCTGTCATGTCTGCGAATCCTCCACTGTCGACTCGGCGGCCAGGTCGGCGAGGGCCTGCTTGCCGAGGGCGAACCCGAGATTGCTGTTGGGCACTCCCGCGTAGACGGCGGTGTGGAGGAGCACCTCGCCGATGGTGTCGGCGTCGACGCCCGCGCGGAGGGCGGCCCGGAGGTGCATGTCGAGTTCGTGCTCGTTGCCGACCGCAGTGAGGACGGCGATCGTGAGCAGGCGGCGCAGTTCGTGGTCCAGCGCGGGACGTGACCAGATGTCGCCCCACGCGGTGCGGGTGATGAAATCCTGGAACGGTGCCGTGAAGTCGGTGGTTCCGGCCACGGAGCGGTCCACGTGGGCGTCGCCGAGCACTGAGCGGCGCACCGTCATGCCCTGCGCGTGCGCGGCGCGTCGCCCGCGCGCGTACCCGCCGCCGGCGATGTGTTCCCGGAGCAGCGCCGTGACGGCACCCGCCTGCTCGAGGTTCGCGACGTGGGCGGCGGGGGAGAGCACCTCGAACCGGGCGCCGGTGATGCCGTCCGCGAGGATCTGCATGACCGACGGCGGGGTGGACGGATCCTCCTCGCCCGCGATCACCAACGTCGGTGCGCTGATGCGGGAGAGGTCGGCGGTGAAGTCCCAGTCGGCGAGGGCGTCGCAGCACGCGGCGTATCCCTCGGGCGACGTCGACGCGATCATGTCCCGGTAGTGCCGGACGAATTCCGGGTCCCGCTTGGCCAGGCCCTCGCTGAACCAGCGTGCGACGACGGCATCGGCGAGCGACTCGGGGCCGTCTGCGCGCGACGCGGCGGCCCGCTCGATCCATCCCTGCGGTTCGCCGAACTTCGCGGCGGTGCACAGCAGCGACAGCGACAGCACCCGCCGCGGGGTGTTCGCGCCGAGCCACTGGGCGATCGCGCCGCCCATGGACAGTCCGACGAAGTGGGCGGCGTCGACTCCGAGGGAGTCGAGCAGGGCGAGAACGTCCTCGGACAGTTCGCGGACGGAGTACGGCCCGTCCGGTGCAGGCGACTCGCCGTGGCCCCGCTGATCGACGGCGACGACCCGGCATTCGTCGGACAGCGCCGCGATCTGTGGGTCCCACATGGACCGGTTGGAGCCGAGCGATCCGAGCAGGACCACGACGGGGGCGTCCGCCGCGCTGTTGCGGGGTCCGGAGATTTCGTGTGCAAGTGCGACTGTCATCGCGTTCCTTCCCGGCCGCGGGCCACTGTCTCCAGTGCGCGGTCGACGATGTCGTGGGCGTGGCCGAGGTACCCGGCAGGGTCGAGCAGGGTGCGGATCTCGTCCGCGGGCAGGTATTCGAGGAGCCCCGGATCCTCGTCGAGACGGTGCCCGCTCCTGCAGGCGGCGGTGACGAGGTCACGCGCGTTGTCGGTGTGGGCGGACAGGGCTCCGGTGACCCGTTCCGCGAGGAGCAGGCCACCGGTGATGTCGAGGTTGCGGGCCATCTCGTCGGGGTGGACGTTCAGTCCGCCGAGCGAGTCGGCGATCCGCGTGACGGCGCCACCGGTGAGGCGCAGCAGGTCGGTGAGGGTTTCCCACTCGGCGTGCCAGGGGCCGGCGGCGCGTTGCTGCTCGTGATCCATCGAGCCGAGGATCGTCGCGACAAGTCCCGGTGTGCGGCGGGCCGCGGCGCGGGCTGCGATCGCGGCCACCGGATTGCGCTTGTGCGGCATGGCAGACGAACCGCCGGGCGACCCTTCGCTGACCTCGCCGACCTCGGTGGACGACAGGAACACGAGGTCGGTGGCGATCTTCGACACCGCGCCCGCGACCGTTCCGAGCGCCGACGCGAGCAGCGCGATGCGGGTGCGGTCGGTGTGCCAGGGGACGTCCTGGCGTGCGAGTCCGAGTTCGTCGGCGAGCACGTCGGCGACGTCGAGGCCGTGCGGGTAGAGCGCGGCGGACGTTCCGGCCGCGCCTCCCAGTTGCACGGGAAGGTCGTCGAGTGCGTCGAACAGTGCGCGGGAAGCCCTGTGCAGCGCGGTCATCCACCCGGCGGCGAGCACGCCGAACGTGGTGGGCAGGGCCTGCTGGCCGAGGGTGCGGCCGGCGATCGGGGTGCCGCGCTGGGCCCGCGCGAGGGCCTCGGCGCACAGCACCGCCTCGTCGAGGGACGCCAGCACGTGCGCGCCGGCCCGGCGGCACAGCAGCATCAGCGCGGTGTCGAGAACGTCCTGACTGGTGGCGCCCTTGTGCACGTGACTTCCGGGCACCCCGGGATTGTCGGCCGCGACCTCGCTGCGGAGCAGTTTCACCAGCGGGATCACCGGATTGCCGCCCGCGGCAGCCGCGTCGCCGAGGGCCGCGACGTCCACGGAGCCGTCGGCGACGATGCGCGCGAACACGGAGGAGATCGCGTCGGCGGACGCGGCGGGGATGACGCCGCACTTCGCCTCCGCCCGGGCCAGTGCCCCCTCGACCTCGACCATCGCGGTGACCCACGCCCGGTCGGAGAGCAGCGCCGACAACTCGCCGGCACCGAACGTCGGATCGAACAGGGCACCCCGGGAGGTCTCCGGAGAGTTCACACGCGACACCTTTCTGGTTTGCGGCCGATTACAGGGCGAAGAACGGGGTTTCCCGTCCGTCCGTGTTCTGCACGTGGATCGTCAGGTGGTATCCGCGATCGGTCTTCTCCGCGATCAGCTTGGGACGGTCGGCTTCCGGCACGGCGGAGAGCACGGGGTCCGACGCGTGGGCGTCCGTGTCCTCGGGAAAGTAGAGACGCGTGTAGAGGCGTTCGAGCATGCCGCGGGCGAACAGTCCGACGTTGATGTGCGGGGCCTCGACTGCGCCGTCCTCGGCGGGGAGGGTGCCCGGTTTGACGGTGTGCACCACGATCGTGCCGCTCTCGTCGGCGAACACGCGTGCCAGGCTGCGGAATCCGGCGGGGGTCGCCTCGGCGGCACCGCGCGGGTCGGCAGGACTGTCGAACCGTCCCGCGGCGTCGGCTTGCCAGGTTTCGATCATCGCGTCGCCGATGGGCTGACCGGCGCCGTCGATGACGTTGAAGGACACGGTGATTCGTCCGGGAGCATCTTCGGGGACGGCGTCGCCGCTGTTCTCCCACGTGGGGAACAGGCCGATGTGGACGTACGGTCCGACGGTCTGGGACGGGGTGACGCCGAACGGCACCTCGTCCTGGCTCCGGGCGAAAACCGGGTACCGCGGGGCGTCCGGGTTCTGGGTGTCGATCATCAGTGGCCTTCCGCATCTTCGAACGGGGTCGCGTCCTGGCCGCGCAGGACGATGTCGAACTTGAATCCGACGGCCCAGTTCTCCCGGGTCTGGTCGTAGTCGAACGTGCTGATCATCCGCTCGCGCGCCGCTTCGGGCACCGAGTTGTAGATCGGGTCCTGGAAGAAGAACGGATCGTCCGGGAAGTACATCTGCGTGACCAGGCGCTGGGTGAACGCCTGACCGAAGAGCGAGAAGTGGATGTGCGCGGGCCGCCACGCGTTGTGGTGGTTGCCCCACGGGTACGCGCCCGGCTTGATCGTCGTGAACTCGTAGTGGCCCTGCTTGTCGGTCAGGCAGCGCGCGACACCGTTGAAGTGGGGGTCGAGCGGCGCGGGCCAGGAGTCGTTCTTGTGGCGGTAGCGGCCGCCGGCGTTGGCCTGCCACACCTCGATGAGGGTGTCGGGGATGGGCTTCCCGGCGCTGTCGAGGACCCGGCCGTGGACGATGATGCGCTGACCCTGGGCCTCGCCGCCGTTGGCGCGGGTCATGTCGTTCTCACCCTTGGTGACGTCGGCGTCACCGAAGACCGGACCGGTGATCTCGCCGAGTCGCTGCGGGATCAGGATCAGGTCGTTCTTGGGGCTGCGCAGCCGAGTCGTCTTGTACTCGGGGAACAGCAGCGGGGCATTGGCTTCGTGCCCGGCTTGGTAGTGGGCTGGCAGATGCAGCATGGAAGAAGATCCTCACGTTCTCGATGTGAACAGTCGGCCGCTATTCGCACATAGTAGTCGCGTTCTGTGATGGGGCCAACAGGCGGGGCGCAATTTGTTCGCAATGTGGATGGGTGTTCACTACTCGAACATTTTGCGGTAGCCTGGGTCACATGGTCAACAAAGTCTTCGCAACGGCGGCCGAGGCCGTTGCCGACGTCCCCGACGGAGCGTCCCTCGCAGTGGGTGGCTTCGGCCTCGTCGGTATCCCCTCGGTCCTCATCGACGCCCTCCTCGCACAGGGTGCGACCGACCTCGAGACGGTCAGCAACAACTGCGGCACCGACGGATTCGGTCTGGGGCTGCTCCTCGAGCAGCACCGGATCCGGCGCACCATCAGCTCGTACGTCGGCGCCAACAAGGAATTCGCGCGGCAGTACCTCAGCGGCGAGCTCGAGGTCGAGCTCACCCCGCAGGGCACGCTGGCCGAGCGCATGCGCGCCGGGGGAGCGGGCATCCCCGCCTTCTATACCCCTGCCGGTGTCGGAACGCAGGTCGCCGACGGCGGTCTGCCGATCCGCTACGACGGCAAGGGCGGCATCGCGGTCGCCAGCAAGCCCAAGGAGACCCGCGAGTTCGACGGGGAGGCCTTCGTTCTCGAACGCGCCATCCGCACCGACTTCGCGCTGGTCCACGCGTGGAAGGGCGACCGGCTCGGCAACCTCGTGTACCGCGAGACCGCCCGCAACTTCAACCCCGACGCCGCGGGCGCCGGTCGTATCACCATCGCGCAGGTCGAACACCTCGTCGAGCCCGGCGAGATCGACCCCGCCGAGGTGCACACCCCGGGCATCTTCGTCCAGCGTGTGGTCGAGGTCGGCAAGCAGGAAACGGGAATCGAGAACAGGACGGTGCGGGCATGAGCTGGACGCGTGACGAGATGGCGGCCCGGGTCGCGGCCGAACTCGAGGACGGACAGTACGTCAACCTCGGCATCGGCATGCCGACCCTGATCCCCGGTCACATCCCGGCGGGCAAGGACGTCATCCTCCACTCGGAGAACGGCATCCTCGGCGTCGGGCCGTACCCCACCGAGGGCGAGGTCGACCCCGAACTGATCAACGCGGGCAAGGAAACCATCACAGTGGAGGCCGGCGGCGCATTCTTCTCCTCGTCCGACTCCTTCTCGATGATCCGCGGCGGCAACGTCGACGTGGCCGTTCTCGGCGCGATGCAGGTCAGTAGCCACGGCGACCTGTCCAACTGGATGGTCCCCGGCGCCATGGTCAAGGGAATGGGCGGCGCGATGGACCTCGTCCACGGCGCAGGCAAGGTCATCGTGATGATGGATCACGTCACCAAGAAGGGCGAGCACAAGATCCTCGAGGAGTGCACGCTGCCGTACACCGGCAAGCGCTGCGTCCAGAAGATCGTCACCGACCTCGCCGTCATCGACGTCACCCCCGACGGACTGCGGCTCGTCGAGACCGCACCCGGTCACAGCGTCGAGGACGTCCAGGCGGCGACCGGCGCGAAACTTCTCGTCGACGCCACCGTCTAGAACAGGCCACCCGTCCCCGCCCGACACGAACCGCGGGCGGCGGCCGGTCGTTCCCGCGCGCAGCCGTCATGGGCCCGTACCCTCTGGGCATGGGTGTGAGCGTGCGGGCCGCGATCAAATCCGACATCCCCCAACTGACGCGGGTCCTCGCGGACGCGTTCTTCGACGACCCCGTCATGGTGTGGATGTGGCCGGATCCCGAGCGCAGGCGGCGCGGCCTGCCGAGACTGTTCGGGGTGGAGATCCGCCACCACCATCTCGCCGGCGGCGGTGCCGAGGTCGCCGAGGGCGACGACGGCGTGATCCGTGGTGCCGCCATGTGGGATCCGCCGGGCGGCTGGAAGCAGTCGACGTGGTCTTCGCTCGTCAGCCTGCCAGGCCTGATCCGCGCGTTCGGCCCGCGATTGGGCGTCGGTGCCGCGGTCAGCGGAACCGTCGAGGACGCGCACCCGGTCGATCCCGCGCACTGGTATCTGGCGACGATCGGAACGTCGAGCGCGGGACGGGGCGGCGGCTACGGGACGGCGCTGCTGCGGTCGCGGCTCGACCGTTGTGATGCCGAGGGAATCCCGGCGTACCTGGAGTCGAGCAAGAAGGACAACATTTCGTACTATCAGCGGTTCGGCTTCGACGTCACCGGTGAGATCCGGATCCCGGACGGCGGGCCGACACTGTGGGCGATGTGGCGGGAGCCCGTCCGCGCGAACCCTTAGGCTAAGCTCGGCAAGCCTTACCTAAGTGGATCGGAATACCTGGTAGACGAGAGGGTCGCCGCATGAACGTGGGACAACAGAGGATCGGCGTCAGCCGACGCGGATTCCTCCTGGGTACCGGGGGAGCGCTGCTCGCGTTCGCCGCGGCCTGCAGCAGCTCGGACGGCGACGGCAGTGGCAACGGCAACGCGCCCGACGGCCCCGTCGTCGCCCACAAGTACGGCGAGACCCAGGTGCCCACGGACCCGCAGCGCATCGTCAGCGTCGGCTACAACGATCAGGACACGATCCTCGCGCTCGGCGGCCCCCTGGCCGGCACGTTCGACTGGTACGGCGACTACCCCTACGGCGTGTGGCCGTGGGCGCAGGACCTCCTCGGCGATTCGAAGCCGGAGATCGTCGGCACGGCGTCCACCAACATCGACTTCGAGAAAGTCGCGGCCGTCGCCCCGGACCTGGTGGTCGGCACCTACTCCGGCCTCACCCAGGCCCAGTACGACAAGCTCAGCGCCATCGCGCCGACGGTCGCGCAACCCAAGGAGTTCGCCGACTACGGCGTCCCGTGGCAGGACCAGACGCGGATTCTCGGCGACGCACTCGGCAAGAAGGACAAGGCCGCCGAACTGGTGTCCGGTGTCGAGACGCAGTTCGCCGACGCCCGGGCCGCCAACCCGGCGTTCGCGGGCAAGACCGTCCTCGTCGGTGCCCTCAAGGGGCCGGGACAGTTCGGTGTGTACGGCCCGGAGGACCCGAAGGTTCGATTCTTCACCGAACTCGGTTTCGTGAACCCCCCTGTGACGGAACAGATCACCGGCAACTTCGCGGAGATCAGCACGGAGCAACTGTCGCTCGCGAACGTCGACCTCCTCGTCTGGTATGCGGGCGGCGGCTACGGCGACAAGCTGCGCGCGGAACTCGACAAGACGCCGATCTATCAGGAACTCGACGTGGTGAAGGCCGGCCGCACGATCACGCTCGAGGACGCCGCCGCCGAGGCGATGGCGTGGAGCACCGTACTGAGCCTGCCGTACGCGTTGAACGAGATCCCGCCGCGGGTCGCGCCCCTGCTCGCCTGAGTCGCGGATGTCCGACGGCATGAGCCCGGTTCGTGATACCAACGACTCGTGACCGCCATTCCTGAACTCCACGCCGGAACTCCGTTCGACGACCTCGACGACTATCTCGCGCTCGGTCGCGTCGGCGGCCTCGCGCTGTCGGCGGACGGGCGTAGGCTCGTCGTCGCGCAGTCGACGCTCGACGAGAAGTCGACGAAGTACGTCACCGCCCTGTGGGAGATCGATCCCACCGGCGAGTTCGCGGCGCGCCGGCTCACCCGCGGTCGTACCGGGGAGTCCAACGCGACGTTCACCAGCGACGGCGACCTCCTCTTCACGTCCTCCCGGCCGACGCAGGACGAGGACGACCTCCCCGACGACCTGTGGCGACTGCCCGCGCGGGGCGGCGAAGCGGTGATCGTCGCGCGACGCGGCGGCGGCATCACCGGGGTGCGTGCCGCACGGTGCGCCCCGCGGTTCGTCGTCACCACCGGCGTTCTCGGTGGATCCGGCGACGCCGCCGACGACGAGCGGGTGCGTGCCGAGCGCAAGGAGAAGAAGGTCTCGGCGATCCTGCACACGGGCTACCCGATCCGCTACTGGGACCACGATCTCGGTCCCGACGTGCCGCACCTGCTGTCCGCCCCGCTGGACGCGCTCGCGGAGAACGGTCACGAGCCACAGCTCACCGATCTCACACCGATGCCGGGTCCGGCGCTGCGGGAGGCGAACTACGCGCTGAGCGACGACGGCGCGTTCGTCGTGACGTCGTGGACGGTTCCCGGTCCGCTGGCATCGATCCGGAACATCCTGGTGCGCGTCGACACCGAGACGGGGGCGCGTACCGTCCTCGTCGACGACGGCGACGCCGACCTGTCGGACCCGGTGATCTCCCCGGACTGCCGACACGTCGTGTTCACGCGGGAATCGCATGCGACACCCGACTCCGCGCCGCGATTCACGCTGCACCGGTACAGCTTCGACACCGGCACCGTCACGGACGTGGCGCCCGGGTGGGAGCGGTGGGCCACGTCCGTGGTCTGGTTGTCCGATGGCTCGGGTCTTCTCGTGACCGCCGACGACCGCGGGCGCGCACCGATCTTCCTCCTCCGCGACGGCGCGGACCCCACGCCGGTCACGACCGACGACTCCGCATACACCGACCTGCAGGTCGCTCCGGACGGGTCCACGGTGTTCGCGCTGCGGGCGTCGTACGCGGCGCCGCCGCACCCGGTGCGCATCGACATCACCACCGGCGCCGTGTCGCTGCTGAAGGCGCCCGCGGACCTCCCTGAACTCCCGGGCACGCTGACGGAGGTCGAGACGGTCGCCGCGGACGGCGCAGCGGTGCGTGCGTGGCTCGCGGTGCCGACCGGTGCTTCCGCCCACGCGCCGGTGCCGCTCGCGCTGTGGGTGCACGGCGGCCCCCTGGGTTCGTGGAACACCTGGTCGTGGCGGTGGAACCCGTGGCTGCTGGTGGCGCGGGGATACGCCGTGCTGCTGCCGGACCCGGCTCTGTCCACCGGCTACGGGCAGGAGTTCGTCGAACGCGGCTGGGGCAAATGGGGCAAGGCGCCGTTCACCGACCTCATGTCGATCACCGACGCCGCGGTGGCGCTGCCCGAGATCGACGAGAAGCGCACCGCGGCGATGGGCGGATCGTTCGGCGGATACATGGCCAACTGGATCGCCGGCCACACCGACCGGTTCAAGGCGATCGTCACCCACGCGAGCCTGTGGGCGCTGGACCAGTTCGGCCCCACCACCGACGCCGCCTGGTACTGGCAGCGGGAGATGACCCCCGAGATGGCGGTGGAGAACTCACCGCACCTGTACGTCGCGGACATCGTGACGCCGATGCTGGTCATCCACGGCGACAAGGACTTTCGCGTCCCGATCGGCGACGGGCTGCGGCTGTGGTTCGAGCTGCTGTCCGAGTCGGGGCTGCCCGCGGACGACGACGGGGTCTCCGACCACCGCTTCCTCTACTTTCCGGACGAGAACCACTGGATCCTCACCCCGCAGAACGCGAAGGTCTGGTACCAGGTGGTGCTGTCGTTCCTCTCGGAGCACGTGCGGGGCGAGGACGTCGCGCTGCCCGAGATCCTGGGCGGGTAGGCGTCAGCCGGTAGGCGGGCCAGGGCCGCGCCGAGGCGGTGTCACGCCCGCCTCTCGCGGCCCCGGTCGAACTCCTTGCCGCCCCACACCCCGGACTGAGCGGTCGCCCTGGCGAAGAGCTCGCAGCGGATCCGCAGCGCGCAGTGCCGGCACACGTCGCGCGCGTACGCGAAATCCTCGGTCGGGAAGGGGAACCACCGGTCCGGCTCGGGGTCGTTGCGGCACGCGGCGTCGACCCACCCGGCGGGATCGTCGGAGACGGGCAGCAGTGTGGACAGGGTCGTGTCCAGGACGTCGGTCATCGGGAGATCTCCCCTTTCCGGGAGAAGTCGGTCGGTGGGAACTTCCGGGAGAAGTCGGTCGGTGGAGGCGGAATGCCCCAGGGATCTCGCGGCTACACCGCCGCGAGATCCCGCCAGATCTGCCGTTGCGCCTTCTCGATGTGCCGCGGCGCCTTCGGCTCCCACAGGAGCGGCATTCCCGCCTCCTCCGGCGTGCGGTCGGCCTTCCGCTGGTTGCAGGGGGCGCAGCACGCCACGAGGTTGGCCCACGTGTTCGGGCCGCCGCGGCTCCTCGGCAGCACGTGATCGATGGTCGTCGCGACCGGCTCGGCGCAATAGCCGCAACGATTGCGGTCGCGCCGGAACACGCCCGCGAACGTCGCGCGACTGCTGTCGGTCACCAGCACGGAGTGCTGGACGTAGACGTACCGCAGCAGTCGGATGGTCTGCGGCAGGCCGATCTCGACGTGCTGCGACCGGATCGGGAACGGCGGCTCCCGATCGGCGACCGTCTCGGCGGCGCCGACACTGATCAGCACCACCGCGCGTTCCGCGGGAATCTCACAGAGCGCCTCGTATGTGACGTTGAGGACCAGCACGGCGGCACGCGACCAGGTGCGGGCGTCGAGCGTGGTCGAGGACGGGTTACGGGATACGTACCTCACGGGTCTTCTCGGTTCTGTCGTCGGGTCGCGGCGGTGGAGGCACGCCTGCCGACGATCGTCGATTCGGGCGTGTCAGGCGGAGCGCTGGGGCTTCGCCGCGGGCATGATCCCGCGTTCGCCTTGCCGGCAGGCCGGGAAGGAAGGGGCGTTGCCCAGGCGTGACGGGCGCAACGCGACCGCGTGGGCAGCAGGCAGTGCGCGCATCGCTACTTCCTTCCTCGAGTCGACGTGTGAACCGATCGGAACCCGTCGAGCATGGCACACCGCTGCGCCCGCGTCCTGGCATTTTTCGCGCCGTGGGACCCGCGAACAGGGGCCCGACGAATCGGACAGGACGCGCGACACGTCCGATGGATGCGGTGAAGTGGCCGTTCAATCGCTACGGTGTTCGATACGTACCCCGAATGAAGGAGACATCGTGGCACTTCCCCAGCTCACTGACGAACAGCGGGCAGCAGCTCTCGAGAAGGCCGCCGCCGCTCGTAAGGCACGCGCAGAGCTCAAGGACAAGCTCAAGTCCGGTGACATCACCCTCAAGCAGGTCCTTTCCAAGGCTGATGTCGACGACATCATCGGCAAGACCAAGGTCAGCGCCATCCTGGAAGCCCTGCCGAAGATCGGCAAGGTCAAGGCCCAGGAGATCATGGCCAACCTCGAGATCGCGCCGACCCGCCGCCTCCGTGGCCTCGGTGACCGTCAGCGCGACGCCCTGCTGGCTCACTTCAGCTGACACGTTTCCCGGGTGCCCGCCCCACGCCGTCCGGCGTCGGGGTGGGCACCCGGATGCGTTTCCCCTCATTCCTTCGATCGAGTGCAACCTGACGGTTGCGCAAGGAACCGTCGATGTGCAACCGTGGGGTAGCACATTGTCGAGAGGTGAGGATGATCATGAGCGTTCCGGATACGTCCCAGGACAGGATCGAGCGCGAGATCCAGATCGACGCCCCCGTCGAGCGGGTGTTCCGGCTGGTGAGTGAACCCGGCTGGTTCATCGGCGACGGAGATCCCGGCAAGACCACCACCACACGCGAAGGCGACGTCTTCGTCGTCGACTTTCCGCCGTACGGGCGCTTCCCGATTCTTCCGGTGAAGTCCGACGCACCGCACTACGTCTCGTTCCGCGGCGGAGACGATCCCGCGCAGCCGCTGGTGGAGGGCACGTCCACCCTGGTCGAATTCTTCCTGTCCGAGCGGGACGGCGGCACCCTCCTGCGCGTCGTCGAGTCCGGCTTCGCTGCCCTGTACCCGAGCGCCGAGCGTCGCGCCTCCGCTATCGAGGGCAATGTCGATGGCTGGGCGATGCAACTCGCGTTCGCCAAGCGGGCCGCCGAAAGCGGCCGGGGCCAATAGTTCGGCGGCTGATGCGTCGACCTCGCCGACCGCAGTCGGGGGTTGCGGTCAGCGAGGTCGGTGTACCGCCGGTTCAGGCAGGCACGCCCGGATAGTCGTCGGGCCCGCGTGATTCGTTACGCGTCCATTTTCCTCCGATGGCGACGGGACGGAATCGGGGAGTAAGTCTTTGGTCCCCCGGTGTCGGCGGGAACACCACCGGCGCGCCGTCGCCGTGTCGCCGCCGATCGGCGGGTGTTTCGATGCATACTCGACATTCTCGAGTGGTTGCCGCATCGGATGCGGCAGACGAACCGGAGGAATCCCTTGAACGACCACCACGTGCAGCTCTTCTCCGAGCTGCACAGCACCGCAGGATCCCAGGCAGGCGGAGAAGACGCCGGCGAGGCGCTGCGTCCCGTCGACCCGGAGCACCGTACCGCCACCGAGGTGCACCGCGCGCTGTTCAGCGACCAGTAGCGGGGCGGCACGGTAGCCCCGTCGTGGGTCGTCGGTGCGTTCATTAGACTCGACGGGTGACCAGTGCAGCTCCAGAAAATCCCCAGAACCGTGCCGATGCCCTCCCGAAGAGCTGGGACCCCAGTTCCGTCGAGGACGATCTGTATCAGGGCTGGGTAGACGCCGGTTACTTCCGCGCGGACCCCCACAGTGAGAAGCCGGGATACTCCATCGTTCTGCCGCCGCCGAACGTGACCGGCAGCCTGCACATGGGTCACGCTCTCGACCACACGTTGATGGACGCACTGAGCCGCCGCAAGCGGATGCAGGGCTTCGAGGTGCTGTGGCTGCCCGGCATGGATCATGCGGGCATCGCGACGCAGACCGTGGTCGAGAAGCAGCTCGCCGTCGACGGCAAGACGAAGGAAGACTTCGGCCGCGAACTGTTCATCGACAAGGTGTGGGACTGGAAGCGGGAGTCCGGTGGCACCATCGGCGGCCAGATGCGCCGAATCGGCGACAGCGTCGACTGGAGCCGCGACCGCTTCACCATGGACGACGGGCTCTCGCGCGCCGTCCAGACCATCTTCAAGCGCATGTACGACGACGGTCTGATCTACCGGGCCGAGAGGCTCGTCAACTGGTCGCCCGTCCTGCAGACCGCGATCTCCGACATCGAGGTGAAGTTCGAGGACGTCGAGGGTGAGCTGGTCTCCCTGCGGTACGGCTCCCTGAACGACGACGAACCGCACGTCGTGGTCGCCACCACCCGTGTCGAGACGATGCTCGGCGACACCGCCGTCGCCGTCCACCCCGACGACGAGCGCTACAAGCACCTGATCGGGACGACGCTCGAGCACCCCTTCACCGGCCGCGACATCCCGATCATCGCGGACGAGTACGTCGACCCCGAATTCGGCACCGGCGCCGTCAAGATCACTCCGGCGCACGACCCCAACGACTTCGAGATGGGCCTGCGGCACAACCTGCCGATGCCGACCATCATGGACAAGACCGGCAAGATCGCCGACACGGGAACACAGTTCGACGGTCTCGACCGCTTCGAGGCGCGGGTCAAGGTGCGCGAGGCGCTCGCCGAGCAGGGCCGCGTGGTCGCCGAGAAGCGGCCCTACCTGCACAGCGTCGGACATTCCGAGCGCACCGGCGAGTCCATCGAGCCGCGCCTGTCGCTGCAGTGGTGGGTGAAGGTCGAATCCCTCGCGAAGGCGGCGGGTGACGCGGTCCGCAACGGTGACACCGTCATTCACCCGGCAAGCCAGGAACCGCGCTGGTTCGCCTGGGTCGACGACATGCACGACTGGTGCATCTCGCGTCAGCTGTGGTGGGGTCACCGGATCCCGATCTGGTACGGCCCCGACGGCGAGGTCGCGTGCTTCGGACCGGACGAGACCGCGCCCGAGGGCTGGGTGCAGGACCCTGACGTCCTCGACACCTGGTTCTCCTCCGGGTTGTGGCCGTTCTCGACCATGGGCTGGCCCGAGAAGACGCCGGAGCTGGAGAAGTTCTATCCCACAAGCGTTCTCGTCACCGGTTACGACATCCTGTTCTTCTGGGTGGCGCGGATGATGATGTTCGGGACGTATGTGTCGGAGGACGACGCCATCTCTGGCGGCAAGTCCGGACCGCAGATGCCGTTCCAGGATGTGTTCCTGCACGGCCTCGTTCGCGACCAGTTCGGCAAGAAGATGTCGAAGTCGCGGGGCAACGGCATCGACCCCCTCGACTGGGTCGACCGTTTCGGCGCCGACGCGCTCCGCTTCACACTGGCCCGCGGCGCCAACCCCGGCAGCGACCTGTCCGTCGGCGAGGACCACGCGCAGTCGTCCCGGAACTTCGCGACCAAGCTGTTCAACGCGACCAAGTTCGCCCTCATGAACGGGGCGGCGCCCGCGCCGCTGCCCGCACGCGGCGAACTGACCGACGCGGACCGGTGGATCCTCGACCGCCTCGACCGGGTGCGCGGCGACGTCGACGCAGCCTTCGACCGGTACGAGTTCAGCAAAGCGTGCGAGGCGCTGTTCCACTTCGCGTGGGACGAGGTCTGCGACTGGTACCTCGAGCTGGCCAAGGTGCAGTTCGCCGAGAGCGACACGGTCGCGGCGAACACGAGGGCCGTGCTCGGCAACGTCCTCGACGCGCTGCTGCGCCTGCTCCACCCGGTCATCCCGTTCGTCACGGAGACCCTGTGGAAGGCGCTCACCGAAAACGAGTCCGTCGTCGTTGCGCAGTGGCCGCAGGCGGCGGAGGTCGCCGCGGATGTGGTTGCGGCGCAGCGGGTCGAGGACATGCAGCGGCTGGTGACCGAGGTGCGACGGTTCCGCAGCGATCAGGGTCTCAAGCCGTCGCAGCGGGTGCCCGCGCGGATCAGCGGGATCACCGAGGCCGATCTGGACACGCAGCTCGCCGCGGTCACGTCGCTGGCCCGGCTGACGGACCCGGAGGACGGTTTCGCCGTGTCGGCCTCGGTGGAGGTGCGCCTGAGCAAGGCGACCGTCACCGTCGACCTCGACACGTCCGGCAACGTCGACCTCGGCGCCGAGAAGGCGCGGCTGGAGAAGGACCTCGCGGCCGCGCAGAAGGAACTCGCCGGGACCACCGCGAAACTCTCCAACGAGGCGTTCCTCGCCAAGGCCCCCGACGCCGTCAAGGACAAGATCCGGACGCGTCAGCAGATCGCGACAGAAGAAATCGAACGCATCACCAAGCGATTGAAGGAGCTGGAAGGCGCGTGACCTCGCCCGACTTCACGCCGGAGGAAGTCAGCCCCGTCGACCTCGCGGAGTTGACGCTGGTCGAGGCTGAACTCGACAAGCGGTGGCCCGAGACGAAGATCGAGCCGTCGCTGAGCCGGATCGCGGCGCTGATGGACATCCTCGGGTCCCCGCAGCACGGGTACCCGGCGATCCACGTCACCGGCACCAACGGCAAGACGTCGGTGACGCGGATGATCGACGCACTGCTCACCGCGCTGCACCGGCGCACGGGCCGCACCACCAGCCCGCACCTGCAGCTCGCCACCGAGCGGATCAGCATCGACGGACGCCCGGTGTCGCCGCGCCGCTACGTCGACACGTACCGGGAGATCGAACCGTACGTGCAGATGATCGACCAGCAGTCGCAGGCGGCCGGCGGCCCGGCGATGAGCAAGTTCGAGGTGCTCACCGCGATGGCGTACGCCGCGTTCGCGGAGGCGCCCGTCGACGTCGCCGTCGTCGAGGTGGGCCTCGGCGGGCGTTGGGACGCAACCAATGTCATCGACGGGCAGATCGCGGTGATCACCCCGATCAGCCTCGACCACGCGGAGTATCTCGGCGACGACCTCGCCGGGATCGCCGAGGAGAAGGCCGGCATCATCAAGAAGGGCCGCGAGGACGCTCTCGTGCCCGGTGACACGGTCGCCATCCTCGCCCAGCAGACACCGGAAGTGATGGACGTGCTGCTCCGCCGTGCCGTCGAGGTAGATGCCGCGGTCGCGCGGGAGGGCTCCGAATTCACGGTGCTCGCCCGGCAGATCGCCGTCGGAGGCCAGCAGCTGGAACTGCAGGGCCTCGGCGGTGTCTACACCGACATCTTCCTACCCCTGCACGGGGAGCACCAGGCGCGCAACGCGTCGCTCGCACTCGCGGCCGTCGAAGCGTTCTTCGGTGCCGGCCCGGAACGGCAGCTCGACCAGGACGCGATCCGGGAGGGGTTCGCCTCGGTCGTCAATCCCGGCCGGCTCGAACGGGTGCGCAGCGCCCCGACCGTCTTCCTGGACGCCGCGCACAATCCGGACGGGGCCCGTGCGCTCGCCGCCGCCCTGACCGCCGAATTCGACTTCCGCAAGCTCGTCGGCGTCGTCAGCGTCATGGGGGACAAGGACGTCGACGGCATCCTGTCGGCGCTGGAACCGGTGTTCGACGAGCTCGTGGTGACGCACAACGGTTCGGCGCGGGCGATGGACGTCGAGAATCTCGCCAACCTCGCGGTCGCCAAGTTCGGCGACGAACGCGTCGTGGTGGCGCCGACCCTCGCGGACGCGCTGGAAACGGCCATCGGACTGGCCGAGGAGGTCGCCGAGCCCGGTGAGGCAGTATCGGGGGCGGGCGTCGTGGTCACCGGATCCGTGGTGACCGCCGGTGCGGCCCGCACCCTCTTCGGAAAGGACCCAGCGTGAGCGAGCAGGACCCCAGTACTTCGGAACCGGAGTTCGGCCCGCCGACCAAGGACCCGTGGAAGGGCTTCCGCGGCGTGGTCGCGGGGTCTCTGATCCTGGAAGCGATCGTCGTGCTCCTCGCCCTGCCGGTCGTCGCGACGGTCGGCGGCGGACTCACCTGGTGGTCCGGAACGTACCTGGTGGGGCTCGCCGTGCTCATGATCCTCGGCGCCGGCCTGCAGGGCCGCCCCTGGGCGATGAAGTACAACCTGTTGTTGCAGGTGGGACTCCTGCTCGGATTCTTCGTCCACGTGTCGATCGGTTCGGTCGGAGTGGTCTTCGCCATCCTGTGGGGCTACCTCCTCTACTTCCGCCGCAATGTGCGTCAGCGAATGGAGCGGGGCCTGCTGCCGGGGCAGCGCGGCTGACCATTTAGGCTGTGCGCCGTGACTGAGCGCACCCTTGTCCTGATCAAGCCCGATGCCGTTGCCCGCGGATATGTAGGAGAAATCCTCGGTCGTGTCGAGCGGAAGGGTCTGACGATCTCCGCGCTCGAGCTGCGCACCGCTCCCGGCGACATCGCCGCGGCCCACTATGCCGAGCACGAAGGCCGCCCGTTCTACCCCGGCCTGCTGGAATTCATCACGGGTGGCCCGCTCGTCGCGGCCGTCCTCGAAGGCCCCCGGGCAATTGCGGCGTTCCGTCAGCTCGCCGGCGGCACCGACCCGGTCGAGAAGGCCGTTCCGGGCACGATTCGCGGTGACTTCGGGCTCGAAGCCCAGGAGAACCTCGTCCACGGCTCCGACTCGGTCGAGTCCGCCGAGCGCGAGATCGCCCTCTGGTTCCCCCAGCTCGCCGCCAACTGACCCACCCTCTCCACCCACCCCTCGATCCACCGACCTGCCCTCCGGGCCGGCGGCGCCATCGTGAACGGAACCTGTTCCAGAACGATACGTGCGCCGCTGGCACGGACCGCGGCACACGTGTGGGATACTGAGGGTGGTCGGACCGCAATTTGTGCACCACGTGGCTTCGACCGGATGACACCACGGCTCGATGCCCTTCATCGCTGCCCCTGCGTCAACAGGAAATACCTGGGCGTATCGGCACGCTGGATGATCAGGCGCTCGCACCGCGGACCACGGCCATCCGCAAGGCACTACATGGGTGTGCAGTGAAAACGGACACTGCACGCGCTGTGTGGAGCGAGACCAGACAATCTCGCGCTCACATCTGGGGCGCGAGTACACATACTGCGCCCTCGCGTGGCCGCGTGACACTCCCAGACAGGGGAGTGGACGCGCCCGGGGGCTGAGGAGACTACGTGGCCGATCAAGCGCCGCCCACAAATTCAGAGCCGAACGATACGGCCACCGCCGGGAGCGCGGTTCCCGCTCTTCCGGAGAAGATTCGCGTTCACGCCCTCGCGAAGTTGCTGGGCGTCACGAGCAAGCAGGTTCTCGCCGAGGCCGCGGCCCTCGGATTGGAACTGCGCAGTGCGCAGTCGAGCCTGCAACGCGACATCGCCGAGCGGGTATACGCCGGATTCACCGCTGCGGAGACCGCTCCTGCCGAGGCGCCCGCCGAGGTCGCACCGGAAGCTCCCGCCGAGCAGACTGCGGTACCGGAGGCTCCCGCCGAGGAAGCTCCCGTCGAGCAGACCGCGGTACCGGAGGCTCCCGCCGAGGAAGCCCCCGTCGAGCAGACTGCGGCACCGGAGGCCCCTGCCGAGGAAGCCCCGGTCCAGGAAAGCCCGGAAGCCGTCGCCGAGGAGGCCGTGGTTTCCGAACCCGACCTCGGGCACGACCTGTTCACCACCGCCGCTTACCAGGCAGAGGCGCCCGCTGCCGAGGAGCCCGCCGAGACGCCCGCCGTTTCCCAGGTCCCGCTGTTCCTGCAGCCCGACCTCGCGGCGGTCGAGACTCCGCCGCGTCGCCGGCGCAGTCGCCGGGACGCCGGAACGCCGGCACCCACCACCGAGCAGCCGCCCGTCGCGGAGGCGCGCGAGGACGTCGCCGAGCCCGCGAAGGCCACCGACACCGGCACCGCCGACACCGAATCGGACGAGTCCGACGTCGACGGCGATCAGCCGCGCCGACGCCGTCGCGGCCGTCGTGGCCGTGGTCGCGGACGGGGCGAACAGCCGAACGAGCAGGACACCGATACCGACACCGAGGGTGCCGAGGCCGAGGAGTCCGCGCGCGAGGGCCGCGAGGACACGGGCACCGAGAAGGGCGCGGAGACCCCGAGCCGGGAGCCCGAGGAGAAGCCGAAGAAGGAGTCCGAGGAGAAGCCCGCGGACGCCGAGCAGGCGGAAGCGGAATCCGGGGACGAAGAGACCGGTGAGGGTGACTCCGACGGTTCGAGCCGTCGTCGCCGCCGTCGTCGTCGTCGCAAGTCCGGTGGCGAGGGGTCGGGAGACGCCACGTCCGAGGACGATCCGCCGAACACCGTCGTCCACGAGCGTGAGCCCCGCAACAAGAGCCGCTCGAAGGACGAGGTCCAGGGCATCACCGGTTCGACGCGGCTCGAGGCGAAGCGTCAGCGTCGCCGCGACGGCCGCGATGCCGGTCGCCGCCGTCCGCCGATCCTCACGGAATCGGAGTTCCTGGCACGCCGCGAGGCCGTCGACCGCGTCATGGTCGTGCGCGACCGTCTCGCCACCGGGCAACCGCACGCGACGACGCAGGTCGCCGTGCTCGAGGACGGTGTCCTCGTCGAACACTTCGTGACCACGTCGGCGTCGGCCTCGATGGTCGGCAACGTGTACCTCGGACGCGTCCAGAACGTGCTGCCCAGCATGGAAGCGGCGTTCATCGACATCGGCCGCGGCCGCAACGGCGTGCTGTACGCGGGTGAGGTCAACTGGGAGGCCGCCGGCCTCGGTGGCAACTCCCGCAAGATCGAGCAGGCGCTCAAGCCCGGCGACCAGGTGCTGGTCCAGGTCAGCAAGGACCCGGTCGGGCACAAGGGTGCGCGGTTGACCACGCAGATCAGCCTCGCGGGCCGGTTCCTCGTCTACGTGCCCGGCGGCACGTCCACCGGGATCAGCCGCAAACTGCCCGACACGGAACGCAAGCGCCTCAAGGACATCCTGCGCGACATCGTGCCCTCGGACGCCGGAGTCATCATCCGGACCGCGTCTGAGGGTGTGAGCGAAGAGGAACTCGCCCGCGACGTGACGCGCCTGCAGGAGCAGTGGGCCGGGATCGAGGCGCAGGCCGCGAAGGCGGAATCCGGCAAGTCCGGCAACCCGCAGGCCCTCTACGAGGAGCCCGACCTTCTCGTGAAGGTCATCCGCGACCTGTTCAACGAGGACTTCTCCAAGCTCGTGATCGAGGGCGAGAAGGCGTGGTCGACGGTCGAGTCGTACATCAAGTCCGTCGCGCCCGACCTCATGCCGCGGCTCGCGCAGCACACGTCGGACAACGGTGTCGACGTCTTCGAGGCGCACCGCATCGACGAGCAGTTGGCGAAGGCACTCGACCGCAAGGTCTGGTTGCCGTCCGGCGGCACGCTCGTGATCGACCGGACCGAGGCCATGACCGTGGTCGATGTCAACACCGGCAAGTTCACCGGTGCCGGCGGAAACCTCGAGGAGACCGTCACCCGGAACAACCTCGAGGCTGCCGAGGAGATCGTCCGGCAGATGCGTCTGCGGGACATCGGCGGCATGATCGTCGTCGACTTCATCGACATGGTGCTCGAGTCGAACCGCGACCTGGTGCTGCGACGCCTGACCGAGGCCCTGGGCCGCGATCGCACCCGCCACCAGGTGTCCGAGGTCACGTCGCTCGGGCTCGTGCAGATGACCCGGAAGAAGCTGGGCACCGGCCTCGTCGAGGCGTTCTCCACGACGTGTGAGCACTGCCACGGCCGCGGCATCATCGTCCACGCCGAGCCGATCGAGGTGAAGACGTCCGAGGACACCGGTACACGCGGGTCTTCCCGCGGCGGCGACTCCGGCGGCTCCCGCAAGAAGCGGGGACGCGACAAGTCGTCCGGCGGGGACACCCCGCAGGCTCCCGCGCACGAGGAGACCCCGACGGTGGACGCCACCGTGAAGCGGGCTCACCCGGTCGCGCTCGCGATGGCACACCACCATCACGAGGAGGAGGCTGCGCACAAGGCGGAGACTCCGGCCTCGGACAAGGCAGACCTGCCCGGGATCGAGGAGGCCGTGGCCGAGGCGCCCGCAGCGGTGGCAGCGGAAGCCGTCGTGGCGCCCGAGGCCGAGGTGGCCGTCGTCGAAGAGGCTGTCGTCGAGGAAGCCGTGGAAGCTGCGGTCGAGGCGCCTGCTGTCGAAGCGGCACCGGCCGAAGCGGCTCCGGTCGCCGAGACCCCGGAACCCGTCGTGGAGCGCGCACCCGAGCCCACCCCGGAACCCGAACCCGCACCGGAGCCGGTGGCCCCGACGCGGCGCAGGAGTCGCCGGGTGTCGAGAGCAGCGGCAGCGCCGGTGTCCGAAACCCCCAGCGCCGGGACCGTGTTCGTGATTCCGACGCCGGAGCCCGGCGCGGAGCACACACCGGAACCGGAGCCGGCCATGTCGGCTTCGACCGTGAGCGGACCGGCGGCGTCCTCGCCGGACGGCGCGGATCCGCAGGCAGCGCCGCGCAAGCCGCGTCGTCGCCGGGCCGCGGCACGTCCGGCAGGCCCGCCGGTCGACGCCGACCACTGATCAGGGAACGCGGGAAGGCAATCGACGCCGGTTTGTACGGAACGGTTGCCTTCCTGTAACCTTGACCAGTCGCTACTCGGCGATGAAGGTCAGCTGTGCCCTCACCTGTGAAGGCTGCGCGATCTCGACCGAGCTAGCCGTCACACCAGACCAGTCGCGCACACTGTGGCGCGAGCAAGTTCGAAGAAGCAAGGGGTAGCCCTCCGATGGCAACGTACGCGATCGTCAAGACCGGCGGAAAGCAGTACAAGGTCGCTGTTGGTGACCTCGTCAAGGTCGAGAAGATCGAGGGTGAGCCCGGCACTGCTGTCTCGCTTGCTCCCGTTCTCGTCGTCGACGGATCCGACCTGACGACCGACGCCGACAAGCTGGCCAAGATCTCGGTCACGGGTGAGGTCGTCGAGCACACCAAGGGCCCGAAGATCCGGATCCACAAGTTCAAGAACAAGACCGGCTACCACAAGCGTCAGGGCCACAGGCAGAAGCTGACGGTCCTCAAGGTCACCGGCATCAAGTAACTAGAGCTTCAGAGCTGATTTCACCCGAGGAGGGTCAAGAACATGGCACATAAGAAGGGTGCATCCAGCTCCCGTAACGGTCGCGATTCAAATGCTCAGCGACTCGGCGTGAAGCGTTTCGGCGGCCAGTCCGTCAGCGCCGGCGAGATCCTGGTGCGTCAGCGCGGAACCCACTTCCACCCCGGCGTCAACGTCGGTCGTGGCGGCGACGACACGCTCTTCGCTCTCTCCGCCGGTGCCGTCGAGTTCGGCACCAAGCGTGGACGCAAGACCGTGAACATCGTTCCGGCGGCGGCAGAGGTCTAGTCCTGCCGCGAGTATGCATCGTCCCGTGAGGGACGTTTCAAGCTCCCAATAGGGGCGGACCTGGGTCGAGATACCCGGTCCGCCCCTATTGTTTGTTTCAGAGTTGTTTGCTTCAGAGTGAGATCAACACAATTGACTGAGGAAGGATCCGGCAGTCATGTCCCGATTCATTGACCGCGTCGTGCTGCACGTCAGCGCCGGAAAAGGCGGCAATGGCTGCGCCTCCGTACACCGGGAGAAGTTCAAGCCGCTCGGCGGCCCGGACGGCGGCAACGGTGGGCGTGGCGGTGACGTCGTGCTCGAGGTGGACGGCAACGTCCACACCCTCCTCGACTTCCATTTCCACCCCCACGCGAAGGCCACCAACGGCAAGCAGGGGATGGGAAGCAACCGCGACGGCGCCCAGGGCGACGACCTGATCCTGAAGGTCCCCGACGGCACCGTCGTCCTCGACAAGGACGGCCGGATCCTCGCCGACCTCATCGGTGTCGGCACTCGCTTCGAGGCTGCCCAGGGCGGCCGCGGCGGGCTCGGTAACGCAGCCCTCTCCTCGAAGGCGCGCAAGGCGCCGGGCTTCGCCCTCCTCGGTGAGGAGGGCGTCGAGCGGGAACTGGTCCTCGAACTGAAGTCCGTGGCCGATGTCGGTCTGGTCGGATTTCCGTCGGCGGGCAAGTCCTCGCTCGTGTCCGTGCTGTCGGCGGCGAAGCCGAAGATCGCCGACTACCCGTTCACGACGCTCGTGCCGAACCTCGGCGTCGTGTCGAGCGGCGACACCACGTTCACCGTGGCCGACGTGCCCGGGCTGATCCCCGGCGCGAGCGACGGCCGCGGACTGGGACTGGACTTCCTGCGTCACCTCGAGCGGTGCGCCGTGCTGGCCCACGTCGTCGACTGCGCGACGCTGGACCCGGGCCGCGACCCGATCTCCGATATCGATGCACTCGAGGCGGAACTCGCCGCGTACAAGGGCGCGCTGTCCGGCGACACCGGCCTCGGTGACCTCGCGGACCGCCCCCGCATCGTGATCCTGAACAAGGCGGACGTTCCGGAGGCGGCCGAGCTTGCCGAGATGGTGACCCCCGACCTCGAGGCCCGCGGATGGCCGATCTTCACGATCTCGGCTGTCAGCCGAGAGGGGTTGCGCCCGTTGACGTTCGCGCTGGCGAAGCTGGTCGCGGACTACCGTGAGGCGCACCCGAAGGCCGAGCCGAAGCGTCAGGTGATCCGCCCGGTGATCGCCAACGAGAACAGCTTCAGCGTCATCGCCGATCCCGAGATCCCCGGTGGGTTCATCGTCCGCGGCACGCGGCCGGAGCGCTGGGTGCGGCAGACGCAGTTCGACAACGACGAGGCCGTGGGCTACCTCGCGGACCGTCTCGCGCGGCTCGGTGTGGAAACCGAACTCGTCAAGCAGGGTGCGGAGCCCGGCGCGTCCGTCACGATCGGCAACGTGAGCTTCGACTGGGAACCGCAGACCCCCGCCGGTGTCGATCTCACCCGCACCGGCCGCGGCACCGACCCGCGTCTGGATCAGGTGGAGCGCATCGGCGCGACCGAACGCAAGCATGCATCCAGGGTCCGTCGCGGTCTCGAAGGCCTCGACCCCGAAGACCAGTGAGCGCCACCCGGCGCACGGTAGCGTCGGCGGGCAGCATCGTCGTGAAGATCGGATCGTCGGCGCTGACCAGTCTGGTCGGCGGGCTCGACGTCGGTCGGCTCGACGCGCTGGCCGACGCGATCGAGGCACGGATGCGTGCCGGTTCCGACGTGGTGGTCGTGTCGTCCGGCGCGGTGGGCGCGGGTCTGGCCCCGTTGGGGCTGACCAAGCGGCCGCGGGACCTGGCGACGAAGCAGGCCGCCGCGAGCGTCGGCCAACTCGCGCTGGCCCACGCCTGGGGCACCTCGTTCGCCCGGTACGGGCGCACGGTGGGGCAGGTGCTGCTCACCGCGGACGACATCGCCCGCCGCGCGCAGCACCGCAACGCGCAGCGCACCCTCGACCGTCTGCGGGCCCTGCACGCGGTCGCGATCGTCAACGAGAACGACACCGTCGCTACGGCTGAGCTGCGATTCGGTGACAACGACCGGCTCGCGGCACTCGTCGCGCACCTGGTCGGCGCCGATGCACTCGTCCTGTTGTCGGATGTCGACGGGCTGTACGACGGCGATCCCCGTAAGGGGAATGCGACGCTGATCCCCGAGGTGAACAGCCCCGAGGATCTCGACGGGGTGGTCGCGGGGTCGGGCGGCGCCCTCGGCACCGGCGGGATGGCGTCCAAGCTGTCCGCAGCCCGCCTCGCGGCCGATGCCGGTGTTCCGGTGCTGCTCGCCGCCGCCTCGGACGCCGGGGCGGCGCTGCGGGACGCCAGTGTGGGGACCGCGTTCGCGGCCCGGCCGTCCCGGTTGTCGGCGCGCAAGTTCTGGGTGCGGCACGCCGCCGACGAGCAGGGGATTCTGCACATCGACGAGGGTGCGGTCCGGGCCGTCGTCACCCGGCGCCGGTCGCTGCTGCCCGCGGGCATCACGGCGGTGTCGGGACGGTTCTACGGCGGCGACGTCGTGTCACTCCTCGGCCCGGAGGAACGTCCCGTGGCCAGGGGAGTGGTGGCGTACGACTCGGCCGAGATCAACGACATCCTCGGCAAGTCGACCCAGGAACTGCCTGCCGAGATGCAGCGGCCCGTGGTCCACGCCGACGACCTGGTACCGCTCTAGAGGTCAGGCGGGCAGCGCGGACGACGCGTCGAGCAGCGCGGTGAGGGCTTCCGAGCAGCCGGCGTGCACGGTGAGGGTGGCGAACTCGTCGCCGCGCGTCGCCCCGCGGTTGACGATCGCGATGGGGATTCCGCGTTTGGCGGCGTGCCGGACGAACCGCAGTCCCGACATGACGGTGAGGGACGAACCGGCCACCAGCAGTGCCTCGGCCTCGTCGACCACGTCGTAGGCGGCCGCGACCCGCGGTTTCGGGACGGACTCGCCGAAGTACACGATGTCGGGTTTGAGCATGCCTCCGCACGCCTCGCAGTCGACCATCCGGAAATGCTCGGTGCTGGTGACGACCGCGTCGGCGTCCGGTGCGATCTCCACTCCCTGTGCGGCGGCGACGGTTTCGGCGAAACCCGGGTTGGCGCGCTCGAGCCGGTCGGCGAGCGTCGCCCGGGAGATCAGTGCGTTGCACGTCAGGCAGCGGACCTGGGCGTACGTGCCGTGCAGGTCGATCACCCGGCGACTGCCGGCCTTGGTGTGCAGGAGGTCGACGTTCTGGGTGACGACCGCGCACGCGACCCCGGCCCGTTCGAGCCCGGCGAGGGCGCGGTGGCCGGTGTTGGGGCGGGCGGCGTCCATGTGCCGCCAGCCGAGGTGGTTCCGTGCCCAGTAGTGGCGGCGGAAATCGGGGTCACCGGTGAACTGCTGATACGTCATGGGATTGCGCGGGGGTGAATCCGGGCCGCGGTAATCGGGGATCCCGGAATCCGTCGAGATGCCGGCGCCGGTGATCACACACAGGCGCCGGCCCCCGAGTACGTCGATCAGTGGGGCGAACACGCACTCCAGAATAGCGCCGGTTCAGTACCCGACGACGGGATCGATCAGAGCGGTGAGATTCTCACCTGCGACGAAGCGGGTGACGTTCAGCGCCACGTGCTCGGCGAACGCCGGGGGACGGACCGCAGGCGGGTTGGAATCGTGCGGGGTGATGATCACGTTCGGCAGGTTCCACAGCGGGTGGCCGTCTGGGAGGGGTTCGGGATCGGTGACGTCGAGTCCTGCTCCGCCGATCGTGTTGTCCCGCAGCGCTTTCACCAAGGCGTTGGTGTGGACGAGTGAGCCGCGCGCGACGTTGATCACCCACGCGGTCGGCTTCATCTGCGCGAATTCCGCCGCCCCGACCAGGTGATGGGTGGCGTCGGTGGCGGGCGCCCCGATCACGAAGTGGTCCGCACGGGCCCACACCTCGCCCAGCCGGGTGGTGGGGAGCGTCTCGATCGCGCCGGGCACCGGGCTTCCGGAACGATTCACCGCGATCACGTCGGCGCCGACACCCGCGAGCATCGGGATCAGTGCCCGGCCGATACCGCCGGCCCCCACGATCGCGACCGTGGTGCCGCGCAGGGTGCCGACCTTCGAGAAGAACTCCTGCTGGCGCCAGGTCTTCGCCTCGAGGTGCTCGGGCAGCGCCCGCACCCCGGCCAGCAGCAGTGTCAGCGCGTGCTCGGCGACGGTCGCGGCGAACGCGCCGGCCGCCGACGTCCACAGCACGGTGGAGTCGGGTCTGATCACCTTCGCGGCGAACCACTCCTCGACACCCGCGGAGTTCAACTGCACCCAGCGGATGTTCTCGGGAAGCGGGTCCGGGAACCCGATCGGACCCGTGGTCCAGACCAGGGCGTCCGCGGACTCGAGGGGTGCCACACGGGCACCGCCCCGGCGCACCGCATCCTCGAGGAGCGGGTCCGGGGCGGGTCCGATGGCTATAGCTGGAACAGCAGCGTCGTCGGCCATGGGTCGAACTTACGCGGGAACCTCGATCAAGGGGTAGACACCGTTCTCGTCGTGGACCTCACGGCCGGTGACGGGCGGGTTGAACACGCACAGCATGCGCATTTCCGTGTCGGGCTCGACACGGTGACGCTCGTGACCGTTGAGCAGGTACATCGAACCGGGGCCGAGTTCGTAGACCTTGTCGTTGTCGAGGTCGATCAACTTGCCGGTTCCCTCGACGAGCCAGACAGCCTCGACGTGGTTGGCGTAGTGGAACTCGTTGACCGAACCGGCTTTGATGGTGGTCTCGTGGAACGAGAAGCCCACTTTGTCGCCGCCGAGGATGATGCGCTTGCTGCGCCAGTTGCCGTCCTCGCTGGTGATGTCGCGCTCGGTGTCGGTGATTTCTGCGGTGGTGCGAACGATCATGTGTGTCAGTCCTCTCTCTAGCTGCAGACCTTGCCGGTGGCGTCGGCGAGAATGGCCAGGCCGTGGTTCAGTTCCTCGTCGGTGATGGTGAGCGCCGGCAGGAGCTTGACCACCTCGTCGGACGGTCCGGACGTCTCCGCGAGCAGTCCCTCGTCGAAGGCGAGCTTGCAGACCTTGCCCGCGTGCTCCGGCTCCTCGAACACGAGGCCCTGGACGAGGCCGCGGCCGCGGGTCGAGACGGAACCCTCGAACTGGTTCGCCAGCTCGGTGAACGCCTGGTGGATCTTCTCGCCCTTGGCCAGCGTCGACTTGTGCAGGGTGTCGTCGGACCAGTAGTGCTCCAGGGCGACCTTCGACGTGACGAACGACGGGTTGTTGCCACGGAACGTGCCGTTGTGCTCGCCCGGGCCCCACACGTCCAGCTCACGCTTGAACAGGGTCAGCGCCATCGGGAGGCCGTACCCGCCGATGGACTTCGACAGGCAGACGATGTCCGGGGTGATGCCGGCGATCTCGAAGGAGAAGAACGGCCCGGTGCGTCCACAGCCCATCTGGACGTCGTCGACGATCAGCAGGATGTCGCGCTCGGCGCACAGGTCCGCGAGGGCGCGCAGCCACTCGGGGCGGGCGACGTTGACGCCGCCCTCACCCTGCACCGTCTCGACGATCACGGCGGCGGGACGGTTCAGGCCACTGCCCGAATCGTCGAGCACCCGGGAGAACCAGTGGAAGTCCTCGGTGACGCCGTCGAAGTAGTTGTCGAACGGCATCGGGGTGGCGTGCACCAACGGGATTCCGGCGCCGGCACGTTTCATCGAGTTACCGGTGACCGACAGGGCGCCGAGCGTCATGCCGTGGAAGGCGTTGGTGAAGTTGATGATCGACGAACGACCCGTCACCTTGCGTGCCAGTTTCAGGGCGGCCTCGACCGTGTTGGTGCCGGTGGGTCCGGGGAACTGGACCTTGTAGTCGAGACCTCGCGGTTTCAAGATCTTGTCCTGGAAGGTCTCGAGCAGGTCGCGTTTGGCCACGGTCGACATGTCGAGACCGTGCGTGATGCCGTCACCGACGATGTAGTCGACGAGCGCCGACTTCAGGACCGGGTTGTTGTGGCCGTAGTTCAGCGAACCGGCGCCGGCGAAGAAGTCGAGGTAGTCGCGGCCGTTCTCGTCGCGGATCCACGATCCGGACGCCGACTCGAAGACGGCGGGCCAGCCGCGGCTGTAGCTGCGAACCTCGGACTCGAGGCTCTCGAAAATGTTCGTATCGAAATTAGTCATGTTATTGCATTCCTCCGGGGCATGCTCTTAGCCGATGGTGTACAGATCTTCGGCTTCGTGTCCATCGGGAAAATCGTTGGGGGCGAACAGTTCCTGCTTGTTGATCGCCGTATCTCGGCGACGCGCCAATGCTGTGAACAGCGCGATCGAAGCCTCGTTGTCGGGGCTGATCGTCGTTTCGAGATGGGTAATCCCTTCGGGTGCAAGCCGATCGAGCAGTGCGCTCAGCAAGCGACCTGCAATTCCCTTGCCGCGCTGGTCGGCGTCTACGGCAACCTGCCAGACGAACAGCGTCGCAGGGGATTCTGGGCGGATGAAGCCCGATACGAATCCCACGACGCGCTCGTCGACGACTGCGACGACCGACGATCGGCTGAAATCTCTACACCACAACAGGTATGCGTAGCTCGAATTGAGATCGAGCACTTCCGTGTTCCTGGCGATCTCCCAGAGCCGGACTCCGTCAGTGATCTCTGGACTTCTGAACAACACCGCGTCCGGCGCGGTGGTCGGGATGGCACTCTTCTGAACAGGCGTCATTGGAAATTCGAACCTAACAACCATCCCCTTCGATTTCACGTGCCTCGCGAAATTGGACAGTTCAGGCGGCAGGGCTTTGCAGGTGAGACGTGCAAAGTGATGCTGATCACATTATGTAACTTTTGGGTGAACCGCAAGCGACACACTCCACCTATTTGAGACTCGCGAGCGCGAAGGGGAGGACTGACGCGGCACCCGCCGCGCGGACCGTCCGGGCGGCCATCGTGAGGGTCCAGCCGGTGTCGGTGAGGGTGTCGACGAGCAGAACCGGTCCGGTGCCCTCGGGAACGCCCGGGGCCTCCCAGGCGTCGACGAGCCCGGCCACCCGGTAGGCGGAGTTGGCCGCGGACACCGGCGGATGCTCAGGGCGCAGCCGCAGAACTCCCAGGTCGGTGAGGCGTCCCACAGTGGCGAGTTGCCCCGCGATCGACGCCGACAGCAGCGGGTGGGTGGCTGATTCGACCGCCATCACGGCCGTGGGCCGCTCGGCCCAGTCCCAGGACGCCAGCACCTGGATGCAGGCCTTCAGGACGGCGTCGGGCGCCGGTCCGTCCGGGTCGTCGAGCAGGGAGCGCAGGCGCTGACCCCAGCCCAGATCGGACAGCCGGCCCAGCACGCGACCCGGCTCGGGACCATCGGAGATCTTCCCGGACAGCTTCACGCCGAGCTTCGCGAGGCCCGTGGGCCACTGTTTGCGGGGCGCCAGATCCACGCCTGGGCGCTCGAGGCGCGCTCTGGTCTGTTGCACCGCCTCGGCGTCGACAGTCGCGTCGTGGCGCTCTCCGGTGCAGTTGTCGCACCGGCCGCAGTCCGACGTGCCCGCCGCCAGACCCGGGTCGTCGAGCTGCTCGCGCAGGAACGCCATCCGGCACGTGGTGATCCGCTGGTACTCGATCATCGCCTGCTGCTCGGATTCGCGGGCCCGCTCGAGACGCTCGTACCGGTCGGCGTCGTACGTCCACGGCTCCCCGGTGCCCACCCAGCCGCCCCGCACCCGGCGCACCGCGCCGTCCACGTCCAGGACCTTCAGCACCATCTCCAGCCGGGTGCGGCCGAGCTCCACGAGTGGCTCGAGCGCCTGCGTGGACTGCGGCCGGTCGGTGTCGAGGACCTCGATCACCCGGCGCACCACGTGCTCGCGGGGGAACGCGACGGACGCGAAATAGCTCCAGATCTGCTTGTCCTCGGATCCGGGCAGCAGGATCACCTCGGCGCGGTCGGTGGACCGGCCCGCACGCCCCACCTGCTGGTAGTAGGAGATCGGCGACGACGGCGCACCGAGGTGCACGACGAACCCCAGGTCGGGCTTGTCGAACCCCATCCCGAGCGCGGACGTGGCCACCAGCGCCTTCACGCGGTTGCCGAGCAGGTCCTGCTCGAGGGTCTCGCGCTCGCCGGCATCGGTCTGCCCGGTGTATGCGGCGACCGTGTGCCCCCGCTCGGACAACAGGCTCGCCAGATCCCGGGCCGCCGACACGGTGAGCGCGTAGATGATGCCCGAGCCGGGCAGGCTGTCGAGCTTCTGGGCGAGCCACGCGGCACGGGCGGTGGCCTCCGGAATCTGCACGACCGACAGGTGCAGCGACTCGCGCTCGAGGCCGCCGCGCAGCACGAGGGTTTCCGCGCCGCCCACCCCGAGCTGTGTGGAGACGTCGGAGACGACGCGGTCGTTCGCCGTGGCCGTGGTGGCCAGCACGGGGATGCCCTCGCCCAGCTCGGCGATCAGCGTGCGGATCCGCCGGTAGTCGGGACGGAAGTCGTGACCCCAGTCCGACACGCAGTGCGCCTCGTCGACCACGACGAGGCCGGCGTCGGCGGCGAGGGAGGGCAGGACCTGGTCGCGGAAGTCGGGGTTGTTGAGACGCTCGGGGCTGACCAGCAGCACGTCGAGTTCGTTGTCCGCGACCCGTGCGTGGATGTCGTCCCACTCGGTGACGTTCCCGGAGTTGATGGTGGCGGCGCGCACACCGGCGCGCTCGGCGGAGGCCACCTGGTTCCGCATCAGCGCCAGGAGCGGCGACACGATGACCGTGGGACCGTGCCCGTGTGCCCGCAGCAGCTTCGCCGCGATGAAGTAGACCGCCGACTTGCCCCAGCCCGTCCGCTGCACGACCAGCGCCCGTCTGCGGCCCACGACGAGCGCCTCGATCGCCGTCCACTGGTCGCCGCGGAGGGTGGCGTGCTCGCCCGCCAGCTCGCGGAGCAGCCGTTCGGCCTCGTCACGGAGTGCGGGTTCGGTGGCGGTCGTCATGCCCCCATGGTGCACGACCGGGGTGACACGGACGGTCCGGGCGAGCGCCTGGGTGCTCAGCCGGGAAGTGCCGCCTCGATCTCGGCGAGGGTGGGTGAGGACGTGGAGGCGCCGCGGCGGGTGGTCGCGAGTGCGCCCGCCGTGCACGCGAACGGGACGGCGGTAACGGGGCCGCCGCGCCACGACACGCTGAGGGCGCCCGCGAAGGCGTCGCCCGCGCCGGTCGTGTCGACCACCTCGACCGCCGGGGAGTCCGCGTGGAGCACGGTGCCGTCGCGGCCCGCGTAGTCCGCACCCGACGACCCCAGCGTGGTGACGACGTGGGCGACGGCGCCGGTGACCTCGGCGCCGAGTTGCGCGGCCTCGGTCTGGTTCACCAGCAGCACGTCGATCAGCTCCACGAGCTCAGGCGGAAGTGGCTGCGCCGGTGACGGATTCACCATCACGACGGTGCCGTGGGCCGCGGCGTGCGCCGCCGCGGCCACCACGGTGCCCAGAGGTATCTCGAGTTGGCAGAGCAGGACGTCGGCGTCCGCTATCGCCGCGAGTTCGGCGGGCGTCAGGTCCACCACGGTGCTGTTGGCGCCCGGGATCACGACGATGCTGTTCTCGCCGGCGGCGTCGACGGTGATCGCCGCGATCCCGCTCGGCCCGTCGACCTCCCGCAGATACCGGGTGTCGACCTCGGCGTCGACGAGGGCCTGCCGCAGGTCGAGGGCGAACACGTCGGAGCCGACCGCCCCGATGAACGTCACGGCCCCGCCCGCCCGTGCCGCGGCGATCGCCTGGTTGGCGCCCTTGCCGCCGGGAGTGGCGGCGAAGGCGCTGCCCAGGATCGTCTCCCCGGGCCCGGGCAACCGCTCGGTCGCCGTCAGTAGATCCATGTTGACGCTGCCGACCACGGCGACCCTGGGAGCGGACATATCCCGAGACTAGCCCGCGTCGGCGGCCGCCGTCTCCTGTGCGGACGCGGCGGAGGCCTCGCTCTTGCGGCGGAGACGCTTCAGGATGCGCCGCGCCTCGGCGTCCGTGGACACGGCGGGCGGCGAGCCCTCGAGGGGCTTGCGGGCGGTCTCCGAGATGAGCAGCACCGCGATCCCGCCGACGACCGCCGCACCCATCATGTACATCGGCGCGACGAGGTCGCTGCCCGTCGCATCCTGCAGCGCCGTGAGCACCAGGGGAGTGGTGCCACCGAAGATCGACACTGCGAGGTTGTATCCGATCGCCAGGCCGCCGTAGCGGATCCCGGTCGGGAACAGTGCGGGAAGCACGGACGGGAACACGCCGACGAACAGCAGCAGCAGGCCGCCGAGGATCGCGAGGCCGAGGAAGACGGTGAAGTAGTGGCCGACCCCGATCAGCAGGTACGCCGGCAGTGACAACGCGAAGAACCCCACGAAACCGGCCAGCAGCAAGGGTTTACGACCGACCCGGTCGGACAGCTTTCCGACGAAGCTGATCGCCACCATCATGATGAGCATCACGATGATCATGAGGACGAGACCGTGTGATTCGTCGTAGCCGAGCGTGTTCGACAGGTACGTCGGCATGTAACTGAGCAGACCGTAGTGCGCGATGTTGTAGGTGGCGACCAGGATCACGCACAGCACCAGTGGACGCCAGTTCTCCACCAGCGTCTCGCGCAGTTTGCGTCCCGTGGATTCGTCTGCGAGCGAACGCTCTTCGGCCTGCTCCATCTGCTGGAATGCGGGCGTCTCCTCGAGCCGCAACCGCAGGTAAAGGCCGATCAGGCCCAGCGGACCGGCGAGCAGGAACGGAATCCGCCACGCCCAGTCGACCAGGGCGTCGGCGCTCACCACAGTGCTGATGATGGTGACCAGTCCCGCGGCCGCCACATACCCGGCGAGGGTGCCGAATTCGAGGAAGCTCGCGAAGAACCCGCGGCGCTTGTCCGGTGCGTACTCGGCGACGAACGTGCTGGCGCCGCCGTACTCGCCGCCCGTGGAGAATCCCTGCACGAGCCGGAACAGCACCAGCAGGATCGGTGCGGCGAGCCCGATGGATCCGTAACTCGGGATCAGGCCGATGGCGAACGTGCTGCCCGCCATCAGGATGATCGTGGTGGCGAGCACCTTCTTGCGACCGATCCGGTCGCCGAGCGGACCGAAGAACAGACCACCGAGGGGGCGGACGACGAAGGCCGCGGCGAAGATCGCGAACGTCGACAGCAGCTGTGCGGTGCCGCTGGCCTCGGGAAAGAAGACTTTGCCGATCGTGGTCGCCAGGTAGGCGTACACGCCGAAGTCGAACCACTCCATGGCGTTACCGAGCATGGTGGCCTTGACGGCGCGTTTGACGGAGGCTTCGTCGGTGACCGTGACATCAGGTGATTCGGCCACCTCGGCCGACGTGATCGAGTGATCTGGTGCATTCATGTCTTGCGCTCCCCAGCGCAGTTATCACCCGCACGGGGCACGTACCTGATGCACGCATCTTTTCGTCGCCCGCACGGCGATTGCTGGTCGGGTTCGGCAACCCACGGCCCTTCGGCGCGATGCGGCCCCCGCCGATCGGCTCTGGCTCGAGGGTAGGTCCCGCTCCACCGTCCGGGGAGCGGGACTACCAGCTGTAAGAGCGATTACCGTAGCAAAGGATATGGGGGCTTGTCGGCCCGAGACTCAGAACGCGCGGGCGTACTGCGCCGGAATCTGCGGTGTCACCTGGGCATTCAATGTGCGTGCCGCTTTTCGCGGCCAGTACGGGTCCCGGAGCAGTTCCCGTCCGAGGAACACGGCGACGGCCTCTCCCGACTCCACGATCTGCTCGGCCTGCTCCGGCTCGGTGATGAGCCCGACCGCGGCGGCGGGAAGCAGGGTCTCGTTCTGGATGCGGCGGGCGAACGGAACCTGGTAGCCGGGACCGACCGGGATCCGCGCGGACGCGACGCCGCCGCTGGAGACGTCGACGAGGTCCACGCCCAGGTCGGCGAGCGCCTGCACGAGGGCGACGGTCTGGTCCGGCGTCCAGCTGTCCGCGTCGAGCCCGGGCTCCTCGGACAACCAGTCGGTGGCCGAGACCCGCACGAAGACCGGCAGTTCGGCCGGCCACACGCCGCGCACCGCCTCGACGACCTCCAGCAGGAGACGGATGCGGCCCGCGAAGCTGCCGCCGTACTCGTCGGTGCGGTGATTGCTGACCGGGGAGAGGAACTGGTGCAGCAGATAGCCGTGTGCCGCATGGATTTCCACCACCTTGAAGCCTGCGCGCGACGCCCGCTCGGCGGCGGCGGCGAAATCCGCGACCACCTTCCGGATGTCCTCTGCCGTCGCCGCCGCCGGCGGGGTGCGGTCGCCGAAACCGATCGCGCTCGGCGCCACCGTCCGCCACGACAACCGATCGTCGTCGTCGAGGCTCCTTCCGCCGCGCCACGGGACGTGCGCAGACCCCTTGCGCCCGGCGTGCCCGAGCTGGATGCCGGGTACCGCGCCGTAGTCCTCGAGCTGCGCGTTGATCTGCGCGAAGGCCTCGGTCTGGGTGTCGTTCCAGATGCCGAGGTCGGCGGGGCTGATGCGGCCCTCCGGGCTGACGGCCGTCGCCTCGGTGAGGATCAGGCCCGCACCGCCGATGGCCCGCGTCACGAGGTGCGTCCGGTGCCAGTCGTTGGGCACCCCCACGTCGCTGCCGGTCACGTCGGCCGAGTACTGGCACATCGGCGCCATCCACACTCGATTGGGGACGGTGATTCCGCGGAAGGTGATGGGTTCGAACAACACGCTCACTGCAGCACTCCTACCTCTGATGGTCTCGACCAGTCGCAACCTGCACGGGGGATGAAATCATTCCCGCCTTCCCGCTCCGCGGGGGATCCAGCCCTGTATATAGGCTGTCTTCATGACTGCAGTGACTTCCACCTCGTCGGCCGGTGCCACGGTGGATACCCGTGAAGCCGTCCACGCAGCGGCCCGTCGCGCCCGCACCGCGTCGCGGGTCCTCGCGCTGCTCACCACCGCGCAGAAGGATGCGGCGCTCCACGCGGCGGCCGACGCCGTGCTCGCCGCCTCCACCGACATCCTCGCCGCCAACGCCGCCGACATCGAGGCAGCCAGGGCGTCGGGCACCGAGGACTCCCTGCTAGACCGGCTGCGGCTGACGGCGGAACGGATCGAGGGCATCGCGTCCGGCCTGCGCCAGGTGGCCGGTCTGCCCGACCCGGTCGGTGAGGTGGTGCGCGGGTCCACGCTCCCCAACGGTCTCGAACTGCGTCAGCTGCGGGTTCCGCTCGGCGTGGTGGGCATGGTGTACGAGGCTCGGCCCAACGTCACCGTCGACGCGTTCGGGCTGGCCCTGAAGTCGGGCAACGCGGCCCTGCTGCGCGGGTCCTCGTCCGCGGCGAAGTCGAATGCGGCGCTGGTCGTGGCACTGCGGGCGGCACTGGCCGCGCAGCAGTTGCCGGAAGACGCGGTGCAGTTACTGCCGAGCGAGGACCGCTCCAGCGTGACGCACCTGATCCAGGCCCGCGGGCTGGTGGACGTCGTGATTCCCCGCGGCGGGGCCGGACTGATCAGCGCTGTGGTGCGCGACGCGACCGTTCCGACGATCGAGACGGGCGTCGGTAACTGCCACGTCTACGTCCACGCGGCGGCCGACCTGGAGATGGCCGAACGGATCCTGCTCAATTCCAAGACGCGGCGGCCGAGTGTCTGCAACACCGCGGAGACCGTGCTGGTCGACGCCGCGATCGCCGAGACGGCGGTGCCGAAGCTGCTGCAGGCCCTGCAGATGCACAGTGTGACCGTGCACGGGGACCTGCCCGGGCTGGTGCCCGCGACGGAGTCGGACTGGTCCGAGGAGTACCTCACGCTCGACGTGGCTCTCAAGGTCGTCGACGACCTGAACGCCGCGGTCGAGCACATCGACCGCTACGGCACCGGCCACACCGAGGCCATCGTGACGTCCGACCTCGCGGCCGCCCGCGAGTTCACCGCCCGGGTCGACGCCGCCGCCGTCATGGTCAACGCCTCCACCGCCTTCACCGACGGTGAGCAGTTCGGATTCGGCGCCGAGATCGGGATCTCCACGCAGAAACTGCACGCCCGCGGCCCGATGGGGCTGCCCGAACTGACCTCCACCAAGTGGATCGTGTGGGGAGACGGGCACACCCGCCCGGTGTAGACCCCCGCCGGACTCTTCCTCAAGCCCCTCTGAAAGGAGCGAGCGTGGACCGCGCACTGCCCACCACGAAGCCGTTCTTCGCCAGCGTCGACGACGTCATCGCTCGGCTCGCCGAAACCGGTTACCTGTCCGACAAGGGCACCGCGACCGCGGTGTTCCTCGCCGACCGGCTCGGAAAGCCCCTGCTCATCGAGGGTCCCGCCGGAGTCGGCAAGACCGAACTCGCCCGCGCCGTCGCCGAGACCACCGGCGCCGAACTGGTGCGGTTGCAGTGCTACGAGGGCGTCGACGAGGCCCGCGCCCTGTACGAGTGGAATCACGCGAAGCAGATCCTGCGCATCCAGGCGGGCAGCGACCACAGCTGGGACGCCACCAAGGCGGACGTCTTCTCCGAGGAGTTCCTGCTGTCGCGGCCGCTGCTGACCGCCATCCGGCGCGAAGACCCGACGGTGCTGCTGATCGACGAGACCGACAAGGCCGACGTCGAGATCGAGGGCCTGCTCCTCGAGGTACTCAGCGATTTCGCGGTCACCGTCCCCGAACTGGGCACCATCACCGCCACGCGCAAGCCGTT
Organism: Rhodococcus pseudokoreensis; assembly: GCF_017068395.1. Taxonomy (NCBI): domain Bacteria; kingdom Bacillati; phylum Actinomycetota; class Actinomycetes; order Mycobacteriales; family Nocardiaceae; genus Rhodococcus; species Rhodococcus pseudokoreensis. Next base: position 7,568,036 of record NZ_CP070619.1, read on the forward strand.
CGTCGTCCTCACCTCGAACGCCACCCGCGAACTGTCGGAGGCGCTCAAGCGCCGCTGCCTGTTCCTGCATCTCGACTTCCCCGACGCCGAACTCGAGCGGAGGATCCTCGCGAGCCGGGTGCCGGAACTACCCGAGGCGGTGGCCGAGCAGCTGGTCAAGACGATCCGTGTGCTGCGCGGCATGCAGCTGAAGAAGCTGCCGTCGGTGGCCGAGACCATCGACTGGGGTCGCACGCTGCTGGCGCTCGGGCTCGACACCCTCGACGACGACGCCGTGCGCGCCACGCTGGGTGTGGTTCTCAAACACCAATCCGACCAGCTGCGGGCCGCTGCCGAGCTGCGACTGAACTGAAGGACTCCCCATGGCTGCTGGTGGTCCCCTCGCGTCCCGGTCGAAGCCGGGCGGTCCCGCGGCGCCACACGGGCTGCCGGGGCATCTCGTCGACTTCGTCGAAGCGCTACGGCGGCGCGGGATCACGGTCGGACCGTCCGAGACGGTCGACGCCGGACAGGTGATGTCGGTCCTCGACCTGCTGGACCGCGAATCCCTGCGGGAGGGCCTGGCGTGCGCGTTGCTGCGGCGGCCCACCCACCGGCCCACCTTCGACGCGTTGTTCGAACTCTGGTTCCCGGCGGCGGTCGGGAACCGGGCGGCCGGGGCGATCGACACGAGCCTGCCGCGGAACGCGAAGGGTGACATCGACTACGAGGCGCTGCGCGAGCTGATCGTCGACCTCCTCACCGACGGGTCGCCGGAGGCGATCAAGCTCACCGAGTTGCTGACCGCGCAGATGGTCGAGGAACTGGGGCAGTACCAGTCGGCGAACGGCCCGTCGTTCTCCGCCTACCAGGCGCTGCGGGACGTCGCACCGGAAACCCTGCTGAAGAAGATCCTCGACGGACTCCTCGGCAATCAGCAGGACACCGGGGCCCGGACGACGGAGAGCTACGAATCCGAGGTGGCCAAGCGCACCGCCGCCCAGCGGATCGCCGACTTCCGCAAGATGATCGAGAAGGAGACACGGCGCCGGTCGGCCGAGAACCTCGGCAAGGAGCGGGTGGCGTCGTACGGCGTCCCCCGACTGGCCGAGGAAGTCGACTTCCTGCGCGCCTCGGACGCCGAGCTGACCGCGCTGAAACGCAACGTCACCCCGCTGGCCAGGCTGCTCGCCAGCCGGCTGGCCGTGCGACGCAGCAGGGCGAGTGCCGGTTCGATCGACCTGCGCCGGACCCTGCGCAAGTCGATGTCCACCGGCGGCGTGCCCATCGACCTCGTCCAGCGCAAACCCCGGCGGGCGCGCCCCGAACTCGTCGTGATGTGCGACGTGTCGGGTTCGGTCGCGGGATTCAGCCACTTCACGCTGCTGCTCGTCCACGCGCTGCGCGAACAGTTCTCCCGGGTGCGGGTGTTCGCGTTCATCGACACCACCGACGAGGTCACCCGCTTCTTCGACGCGGGAGCCGACCTCGGCAGCGCCATGTCGCGGATGATCCGGGAAGCCGACCTGGTCGGCTACGACGGGCACTCCGACTACGGCAACGCGTTCGGGGTGTTCGCCGAGCGGTTCACCCAGAGCATCACGTCCCGCACATCCCTGCTGGTGCTCGGCGACGGTCGCAACAACTACCGCGACCCGAACCTGGAGGCACTGGCCCGACTCGTGTCGGTGGCGAAGCACGCGCACTGGCTCAACCCCGAGCCCCGCGGACAGTGGGGATCGGGCGACTCGGCGGCCAAGGTGTACAACGAGGTCATCAGCATGCACGAATGCCGATCCGCTCAGCAGCTGGCGTCGGTGGTCGCCGGATTGCTGCCGGTATGAACACGTAAGCTCGACACTCGTGGAACAGGGAGCAACGGGCGCGCGTCGGCGCCGCCTGGGAGTCATGGGCGGCACCTTCGACCCCATTCATCACGGTCACCTGGTGGCCGCCAGCGAGGTGGCCGACCGATTCAGCCTCGACGAGGTGGTCTTCGTACCCACCGGCAGGCCGTGGCAGAAGCAGGGCAAGGGCGTCAGCCCGGCCGAGGACCGGTACCTGATGACGGTCATCGCCACCGCGTCGAACCCGCGGTTCTCGGTCAGCCGGGTGGACGTCGACCGCGAGAAGGTCACCTACACCGTCGACACCCTGCGGGATCTGCGCAGCTACCACCCGAACGCCGAGCTGTACTTCATTACCGGTGCGGACGCCCTGGCGAGTATCCTGTCCTGGCAGGACTGGGAGGAACTGTTCTCGCTGGCGAAGTTCGTCGGGGTGTCGCGTCCGGGATTCGATCTCAACACCGAACATCTGGCCGGGCACCTGGATGCGTTGCCGGAGGACGCGGTCACGCTGATCGAGATCCCGGCTCTGGCGATCTCCTCGACGGAATGTCGGCGGCGCGCCAGTCGCCATCGTCCTGTGTGGTACCTCGTGCCGGACGGTGTGGTCCAGTACATCTCCAAACGGAACCTGTACCGGCCACCGGACTCCGAGCGCCTCGACGGCGCGACGACGATGTCCGAACCGGCCCCGGACAAGACCAAGAGTTAGACAGCACTTTCCGAACGAACTGGGAGAACATCGCGTGAGCGCAACGACCGAAGCCATCGAGATGGCACGCATCGCGGCAGTGGCTGCCGACGAGAAGCTGGCCTCCGATGTGGTGGTGCTCGATGTTTCAGAGCAGCTGGTCATCACCGACTGCTTCGTCATCGCCTCCGCCCCCAACGAGCGCCAGGTGAACGCGATCGTCGAGAACATCGAGGATCGGCTGCGTGAGGCAGGTCACAAGCCGGTGCGGCGCGAGGGCACCCGCGAAGGCCGTTGGGCACTGCTCGATTTCGTGGACGTCGTCATCCACGTCCAGCACAACGAGGAACGCAACTTCTACGCCCTCGACCGGCTGTGGAAGGACTGCCCGGCCGTGCCGGTGGAGGGTATCGGCCAGCACGGCCCGGCCGGCGCGAACGGTGCGGGCGCCCCCGAGGCTGCCGGTGCGGGCGCCGCAGAGACTGGGGAGTCCGAGCTGTGACGGATGCTCCCCGTGCCCCGCGGCGGCTGATACTGCTCCGCCACGGACAGACCGAGTACAACGCCGACAACCGCATGCAGGGCCAGCTCGACACCGAACTGTCGGAGCTGGGGCGGTCGCAGGCGCGCGCCGCCGCCACCGCGCTCGTCGGTCGCCGACCGATCTCCATCGTGTCCTCCGATCTGCGGCGGGCCTACGACACCGCCGTGGAGGTCGGCGACAACGCCGGACTGCCGGTGCAGATCGACGAACGCCTCCGTGAGACGCATCTCGGCGACTGGCAGGGGCTCACCCACCTCGACGTCGACGCGCGCGCACCCGGCGCCCGCGCCGCATGGCGCGGGGACGCGACGTGGGCACCGCCCGGCGGCGAGAGCCGCATCGACGTCGCCCGCCGCAGCAAGCCGGTGGTCGCGGAACTGGTCGAGAAGCACGAGGACTGGGCCGAGAAGCCGGTGGTCCTGGTTGCTCACGGCGGATTGATCGCCGCGCTGACCGCCGCTCTGCTGGATCTGCCCGTCGACCGCTGGCCGGTGCTGGGCGGGCTGGGCAACACCAGCTGGGTGCAGCTGAGTGCGTACGGGAACCCCGATTCGCTCAGCTGGCGGCTCGACGTGTGGAACGCTTCCGCGAGTGTGGCCAGTGACGTCCTCTGAGATGGATGCCGGTTCCGGGGAACGCCCCGTCCTGCTCGTGCTCGCCGACTCGCTGTCGTACTACGGACCCAAGGGCGGTCTCCCGTCCGACCACCCCGATATCTGGCCCAATATCGTTGCCCGCCAACTCGGCTGGGATGTCGAGCTGGTGGCGCGGATCGGCTGGACCAGTCGCGACGTGTGGTGGGCGCTGACCCAGGACCCACGGGTGTGGTCCGCGGTTCCCCGCGCCGGCGCCGTGGTGTTCGCCGTCGGCGGCATGGATTCGCTGCCGTCCCCGCTCCCGACGGCGTTGCGGGAGCAATTGCGCTACGTCCGCCCGCCTGCGCTGCGACGCGTCGTGCGGAGCGGCTACCAGTGGCTTCAGCCCCGGCTCGCCCCGCTGGGGTGGCCGGTGGCGTTGCCGCCGCGGCTGAGTGTCGAATACCTGGAGAGCTCACGGGCGGCGCTCGAGTACATGCGCCCCGAATTGCCGGTCATCGGAACCCTGCCGTCGGTGCACCGCAGCGAGGCCTACGGCAAGGTCCACGCGGGTCGTCCCGATGCCGTCGCGGCCATCACCACGTGGTCGGAGGAGAAGAACGTGCCCCTCGTCGACCTCGCGGAGGCGGTGCGCGCCAACGTCTTCAGTGATCGGGGCAACCCGGACGGCATCCACTGGGGCTGGGACGGACACACCGAGGTGGCCGCGGCGATGCTGACCGCGATCCGCGCGGCGGCCGTCGTGCCGGACTCCGCCGAGGGCGCGGTTCCGGCCGACCCCGTGTCGAGCGGAGCCGAGTAGTCCGATGCCCGTCGTCGTCGTCACCGATTCTTCGGCATCGATCCTGCCCGAACACCTCGAGCAGTACGGGATCCGGGTGGTCCCGCTCCACGTCCTCAGCGGCGGCCGGGACTACCGGGAGGGAATCGACGAGGTCCCCGAGGATCTCGCCGGCGTCACCACGTCGGGCGCATCGCCCAGCGAGCTGTCCGAGGCCTACGCCGAAGCGCTGGAACTGAGTGAGGGTGCAGGCGTTCTCGCGGTGCACATCTCGCGGCAGCTGTCCGGCACGTGGGAGGCGGGCCGTCAGGCGGCGCAGGAGTTCGACGGCCGCGTGCGGATCGTCGACTCCCAGTCCGCCGGAATGGGATTGGGGTACCCGGTCCTCGAGGCGGCGCGGGCCGCGAAAGACGGTGCGAACCTCGAGGCGGTGTATCGGCGGGCGGTCGACGTCGCGAGCCGCGGGCGCTGCCTGATCGTCGTCGACCGGCTCGACCAGCTGCGCCGCGGAGGGCGGATCGGCACCGCCGCCGCACTGCTCGGCACCGCACTGGCGATGAAGCCGGTGCTGCATCTCGTGGACGGCAGACTGGTGCTGAAGGAGAAGACGCGGACCTCGACCAAGGCCATGGCCAGGATGGTCGACGCCGCGGTGGAGCAGGCCGGTCTGGACAGAACGGCCGTCGCTGTGCATCACATGCACGCCCGGCAGCGCGCCGAGGCGGTGGCGCAGCAACTGAAGGACCGGATCCCGCAGGTCAGCGATCTCGTCGTCACCGATTTCAGCTCGGTGATCGGTGCCCACGTCGGGGCAGGCGCCATCGGCATCGTGCTGTGCCCGGAACCCGCACTGCAGGACGAAAACCACGATTCATCCACAACTTCGCGCTGATCCACAGGCCGATTCGAATGTCGGGTCGGCGCGGCGATCCTGGGGGCGCGGCACTCTAACGTCGCGTCCATGGGCATCAGGGAAGAACGTTCGAGGGGCCGGACCCGGCTCGCGTTCCTGACGTCGGGGGAACGCGACGTGCTGCCGCCCGACACTCCGGCGGCGCCGGACTGGCTGGCCGAGCCGGATGAGGCCGGCCTCGACGGCGACGAGACGTGGTCCGCCGCCCGGCGCCGAGTCGGCTTCTCGCTGCCCGACCGGTGGCGGGACGCACGATTCGACCCCGGGCGGTACGGGGCGATCGTGCTGATCGTGGTGGGAATCGTCGTCGCCACGGCCACCGTGCTAGCGGTGCGCAGCGATCGGCCGGCGACGCAGGCCGTTCCGTCACTGCCCGCAGCGGGTGTTCATTCCCTGAATCCGGCGCCGGAACCGACAACTCTTGCCGCCGCGGCGCCTGCACCCGCACCGGCGGAGGAGATCGTCGTGAGCGTGGTGGGGCTCGTGACCTCGGCAGGCCTCGTCCGGCTGCCACCGGGCGCCCGGGTTGCGGACGCGCTTGCCGCCGCCGGGGGAGTGCGCGCCGGTGGTGACACCCTCGGATTAAATCTGGCGCAACGACTTTCGGACGGCGATCAGGTGCTCGTGGGCGCCGCGACCACCCAGGCGCCACCGAGTGCGGTGGGCGGCACCTCCACGGGATCGCCAGGAACCGCGGGTGCGGGGACCCCTGCGGCCGGTGGACTGGTGAACCTCAACACGGCGACGGAGACGGAACTCGACGCGCTTCCCGGTGTCGGACCCGTCACGGCGGCTGCGATCGTGGCGTGGCGCACGACGAACGGCAAGTTCACCGACATCGCCCAACTGGGGGAGGTGGACGGGATCGGGCCGGTGCGGCTGGAGAAGCTGCGCGCCCAGGTCACCCTCTGATGCCCGAGAGCGAGCCGCGGCTCCTCGACCTCCGGCTGCTCCCGTTCGCCGGGATCTGCTGGGCGGCAACGCTGATCGGCATCCTCGGAGGCTCCCGCGCGGCATGGATGCTCCTGGCGACCCTGTCCGGGACGGCCGTCCTTCTCGCCGCCGGCTGCGCGCTGCGGTCTCCGCGGCGATGGACGGCCGGAACGCTCGCGCTACTGCTGTTCGGATCGTGCTGCACTGCAGGGGTGGCCTGGCGGGTTCAGGCCGTGGAACAGCACCCGATGACCGAACTCGCCCGGAACGAGACGTGGGTGACGCTCGTCGTCACCCCGGTCGACGACCCCCGGGAGATCGCCGGCTTCGGACGGCACGTCCTCGTGAACGCGAACGTCGTCGAGATCCGCCGCGCCGGTGAGACGATCCACGCGGGCGGTGCGGTGGTCCTCCTCGCCCCGGCGGACGGATGGCTCGGGCTCCTGCCGGGGCAGGACGTGCTGCTGCGCGGGCAGCTGAGCCCACCGCGGCACCGGGACCTGAGTCTGGCGACGGTCCGGGTGTCCGGACCGCCGGCGGAGGTCGGTCCCGCGCCTGTGCACCAGCGGTGGGCCGGAGCCCTGCGCACCCGGTTCGCCGCGGCCGCCGCCGTCCTGCCCGCCGACGAGGCCGGACTGCTGCCGGGGCTGGTGGTGGGCGACACCTCGGCGCTGTCCCGGGAGGTGAAGGACGACTTCACCGCGACCGGACTGACACATCTCACGGCGGTGTCGGGGGCGAACGTCAGCATCCTGCTGGGTGCGGTGCTGCTCCTGGTCCGAGGGATGGGGCTGGGTCCGCGGGCAGGCGCGGTGCTGGCCGCCGCCGCACTGATTGCGTTCGTGGTGGTCGCGCGACCGTCACCCAGCGTGCTGCGTGCCGCCGCGATGGGCTCGGTCGCCCTGCTGGCGCTCGTCACGGGACGGCGGAAACAGGCGATGCCCGCGCTGGCGGCGGGCGTGATGGCCCTGTTGGTGTGGGCGCCGGAGCTGGCGGTGAACTTCGGTTTCGTTCTCTCCGCGACGGCCACCGCCGGGTTGATCGTGATCGCGCCCGTGTGGGTCGACGCGCTGGTGGACCGCGGGTGGCCACGGGCGGTGGCGGAAGCGGTGGGGGTGTCCGTCGCCGCGTTCGCCGTGACGGCGCCGATCGTGGCCGCGATGGCAGGCACCGTGAGCCTGGTGTCGATCTGCGCGAACATCCTGGTGGCACCCGTGATCGGAGTGATCACCGTGACGGGCGCGATCACCGCGCTGATCGCCGGCATCAGCGTGCCCGTTGCGGAAGTGGTGGTGCGCCTGACCCAGTGGCCGCTGTGGTGGCTGGTGACCGTGGCCGAGCGGGGCGCGCGGATCCCCGGTGCTTCCGTTCCGGTGCCCTCGGGGCCCGCCGGTGCGGTCCTCGTCCTCGGTGCCGTGCTGGCGATAGGTGCGGCGCTGCGCAGCCGCGGAACCCGGCTGGTACTGGTGGGAATCGCGATCGGGGTGCTGGTGCTGTGGGCGCCGATCTGGCCGCCGTGGCTGGGGCGCCTTGTGTGAATGTGCCCGAATCCGGGAAACCGTCGCAGAACGCGAGGGAAGGGACGACGACATGCAGGTGGGGTTCAAGCTGATGGCCGAGACGTTCGATCCGCGGGAGATCGTGCGGCAGGCGGTGGAGGCCGAGCGGGCCGGCTTCGACTTCGTCGAGGTGAGCGATCACTACCACCCCTGGCTCTACAGTCACGGTCACTCGGGATTCGTGTGGTCGATGCTCGCTGCCGCCGCGGCGCGGACCGAGCGGATCGGTCTCGCCACCGGTGTCACCTGCCCGTTCGTTCGGTACCACCCCGCGATCGTCGCGCAGGCCGCGGCCACGACCGCCGTCCTCAGCGACGGCCGGTTCACTCTGGGCCTCGGCTCGGGGGAACGGCTGAACGAACATGTCGTGGGCGGTGGCTGGCCGTCGGTGACCGTCCGGCACCAGATGTTGCGTGAGGCGATCGACATCATCCGCCTGCTGTGGTCGGGCGGCTACCACTCCTACGAGGGCAGGCACCTCACTCTCGACGACGCACGCGTCTTCGATCTCCCCGATGTGCCCCCGGCGATCGCGGTCGCGGCGGGCGGCGCGCAGGCCGCCGACATCGCCGCGGAACTCGGTGACGGACTCTTCGCGACCGAACCCGACCCGGATCTGGTGCAGGCCTACACCGCGGCCGGTGGGTCGGGCCCGAAATACGGGGAAGTGCCCCTCGCGTGGGCGCCCGACGAGGAATCCGCAGTCGAGTCGGCGCACCGATTGTTCCGGTTCGGGTTGACCGGATGGAAGGTTCAGGCGGAACTGCCGAATCCGATCAACTTCGAGGCCGCGTCGTCGTCGGTCCGCACCGAGGACGTCCGGGATGCGATGGCGTGCGGGCCGGACGTCCGGCGGCACCTCGAGGTGGCGGGCCCGTTCGTCGATGCCGGGTTCGATCGTCTGGCGCTGATCAACGCGGGACCGGACGTGGACGGGTTCTTCGCGTTCTTCGCCGACGAGCTGAGCGAGCCGCTGCGGGCGCTGACGCCGGCGTGACACCCGTTGCAGTGCAGCCACTTTCGTGACCAGCTTCCGTTGAAGGATGGGTGAGAGGGCGGCCGGCGGCGCGCTCTCCGGACCGGGGAGGGGCGATTTCTGTATCGTTTCGAATTCGATTCCCGATGTGCGTATGAGACACCCGAACACCGACTACCATCCGGTGGCAGATGTCGAGGGCGAACGGTCTTGGAACACACCCGCGTTGGAGGGCGAGATGTCGGAATCGGAGCGGACGGATCTCGACGTGGACGACGAACTCGACGCCGGACAGGTGTGGAGAGCGCAGCGGGTCGTCGCTGCTCAGTCACTCGACGCCGAAGACTGCCGCATGTTGCTGTCCATGCTCGGTATCGCGGGTAACCCCGATTCGCCGGGGCCGGACTGACAGCGGTCAGGTCAACTTCCGGTGATGGTGCGCGACGATTTCCTGTGCCACCGTCGCCAGTTTGATGTTCATCTCCTGTGAGGTGGTGCGGAGAATTTCCATCGCCTGGGTCTCGGGAATGTTGTGGAACGCCATCAGCAGCCCCACTGCCTTGCCGATTTCACGGTTGCTCACGAGGCCGGCCCGCAGCGTCTCGGCCTCGAGGTGCTCGTGCACCGCCGCCAGTGCCACCGCCGCGAACGACGCGAGCATGATGCCCTGCTCGACCGACGTGGTGTTCAGGGCTCCCGGCGTGTCGGAGAACAGATCGAGCGCGCCGACCTTGCGTCCCAGGATGACGAGGCGGAAGCCGGCCGCCCCGCGCACCGGTGTCTCGGCCAGCACCCGCCGCGAGAGCCGCGGCCATTGCGACGACGTGGACAGGTCCGTGTCGAACTGGGGGGTGTCGCTGACGATGGCGTCGACGCACGGACCCTCGTTCTCGATGCGCTCGAACTCGTCGACGCGGGCGGCGACGTCGTCGCTGGCCGCCACCGTCACATAGCCGGACCCCTGCCGGAGCATCAGGCTCGCGTGCTGACAGCCCTCGACGAGTAGCGGCGCGGCATCGCAGATGGCTTGGTGGACCTGCCCGAAATCCTGGCCCGCGTAGAGAAGGTCGGCGAGTGTCGCGAACGTCACGGCAGACTTGCCGACAGCCTGCGAGCGCGTCGTATCGGGCACTGTGTCTCGCATCGGTTCCTCCAGCGTGCGGGCATGGGCCCGCTCACTGATTCAGTCTGCCAGAGCGGGCGGTCGTCGCCGCTCCGAGCCGGAAGAATTCGCGAACGGACTCCGGGTGCGGCCGGCCCGGGTGAAGATGGCCTCATGGTTTCGCACACCGAGAACCCACTCGTGTCCGTCGACCAGGGCATGCTGCGAGGCGTCCACGCGGGCGGCGTTCTGTCGTGGAAGGGCATTCCCTACGCGGCGCCGCCGGTCGGCGAGTGGCGGCTTCGCGCGCCGCGCGCGCCCGAGCCTTTCGACGGGGTGCGCGACTGTTCCCGGTTCGGTCCGATCGCACCGCAGAACGAGCACGGGCCGCTGCCCATCGATCCCGGTCTGAGCATCGACGAGGACTGCCTCACCCTGAACGTCTTCGCGCCGGCGGCGGATGCGGGGCAACCACGGCCGGTGATGGTGTGGATCCACGGCGGGGCCTATTACCTGGGTTCGTCCGGGCAGCGCATGTTCGATCCGGCTCGGCTGGTCGAGCGCGGCGGCGTCGTGGTCGTGACGTTCAACTATCGGCTCGGTGCGCTGGGGTTCCTGGACTTCTCCGCGTTCTCGACCGGCGAGCACCCGTTCGACACGAACCTCGGCCTGCGCGATCAGATCGCGGCCCTGACCTGGGTCCGGGACCATATCGCGGCGTTCGGCGGCGACCCGGCCGACGTCACCCTGTTCGGGGAGTCCGCCGGCGGCGGTTCGGTCACCACGCTGATGACGTCGCCGCAGGCGGAGGGGCTGTTCCATCGCGCGATCGCCGAGAGTTCGCCTGCGACGTCCGTGTACGGCAGTGCGCGAGCCGAGAGCATCGCCGAGTCGTTCCTCGAACTGCTCGACATCGCGCCCGCCGACGCGGGCCGTCTCCGCGACCTGTCCGTCGACGTGCTGACGAAGGCGTGCATCGAACTCGTCCAGCAGGTACCCGCGCGGGTCCCCGGGACCCTGGCGGTTGCCCCGACCGTCGACGGGGACGTGGTCCCGCACTACCCGGTGGCGGCGTTCCGCAAAGGCCTCGCGCATCGAATTCCGCTGCTGATCGGGACGAACAAGGACGAGGCGTCGATGTTCCGGCTGATGAAATCGCCCCTGATGCCGATCACCCCGGACGCCGTCCATCAGATGTTCGTGGCGATCGCCGCCGACCATCCGGACCTTCCCGCCGACGAGGAGCAGGAGGTGGCCGCGGCGTATGCCGACTACCCGAAGAAACGCTCGGCGATGGAGATCTCGCGGGACGCCGCGTTCCGGATGCCGACGCTGTGGATCGCGGAGGCACACAGCCGGGTCGCGCCCACCTGGCTGTACCGCTTCGACTACGCCACGCCCTTCCTGCGCGCCGCACGGATCGGTGCCACTCACGGCACCGAGGTGCCCTACGTCTTCGGCAACTTCGGCGTCGTCCCGCACGACCCCACGTTCAAGCTCGGTGGGCACCGCACCGCCGGTCATTTGTCGGAGCGGATCCAGCGCCGGTGGCTGTCGTTCGCGACCGACGGCACCCCCGACGGGACCGATGCGGAGGTCGACTGGCCGCGGTACGACGAGGCGGACCGCACGACGCTGCTGATCGGCCGCTCCGACGCGGTCGTCGACGATCCGGACCGGGAACTCCGCCGGGCGTGGGGTGAGGAAGTCATCGGCTTCACCTGAGCGGCGGCGCCCGGTTTCGGCTCCGCGGAACTCGGGGATACCTGCTGAATGAGCGCTGCAGCAACGGAATCGGATCGCGACCTCAGTGTGGGGGTCGAGGAGGAGTTCTTCCTCGTCGACGAGTCCGGTCACCTCGCCTCCGGCGGACCCGACGTGGTCGCTGAGGCCGGCCACGACATTCACGGGCTCCAGCGTGAGCTTGCCCGGTGCCAGATCGAGACGGCGACGGGCGTGTGCCACACCGGGGAGGAACTGCACGAGGAGTTGCGCAGCCTGCGACGCCGGCTGGTGAAGGCCGCCGCGGGCCGCGACCTGCTGCTGGTGCCCAGCGGAACCTCCCTGATCGCCGAGGGATTGCCCCCGGCGATCACCCCGAGCCCGCGGTACGAGGAGATGGCCCGCCACTTCGGGTCGATCGTGGACACGGTGACCACGTGCGGCTGTCACGTGCACGTGAGCATCCCGAGCCGCGACGTGGGTGTGCTGGTGAGCAACCAGGTGCGCAGCTGGCTCCCGGTGCTCCTCGCGCTCGCCGCGAACTCGCCGTTCCACAGCGGACACGACACCGGATACCACAGCTGGCGGCACATCATGTGGTCGCGGTGGCCGTCGGCGGGACCGCCGCCGCACTTCGATTCCGCGGACGAGTACGAGTCGTCGGTCGGTGCCATGATCGGGACCGGCGCTGCCATGGACCGGGGAATGATCTACTGGCACGTCCGGCTCTCCGACAAGCAGCCGACCATCGAGGTCCGGATCGCGGACGTCGCCATGACCGCGGCGCACGCGGCGCTCTACGCGGTGGTGGTGAAGGGTCTCGTCGGGTGGGCGCTGCGCTCGATCAGGGACGGCCACTCCGTGCCGTGGCTGCGGGTCGAGTTGCTGCGGGCGCAGTTGTGGCGTGCGGCCCGGGACGGACTCGACGGGGAATGCACGAGCCCGGCGACCGATCGGTCCCTGCCGATCCGCAGGCACCTGGAGTTGCTGAACGAGTGCGTGGCCCCGGGACTCGGCGCGAGCGACCGGGCCTTCCTCGAATCGGGCCTCGACACCGTGTTGCGGGACGGCACTGGCGCCGAGCGGCAACGGGCCGAGTTCGCGCGCGTCGGCACCCTGGCGGCGGTCGTCGATCTGCTGACCCGCGAAGTGATCAGCTGAGCGGTGGTGGCGGGGTCAGCTCGGTGAGACCGGCCGCGGTGGTGGAGCCGAGATAGCCGGGGTGCAGGAGCCCGGTGGATCCGGGTCCCGCGAGCAGCGCGCCTGCGCTGGAATCCGGTCCGGTGCGCAGCGGACCGGGGTCGTCGATCAGCGCCTCAACGGTCGCGGGGTCGGCAAGGCTGAGATCGATGCGCTGCCTCTCGGGTTGATACACGGCGAGGACGACCGGTTCGGGATAGTGGGCCGCGGTCCGGCGCATCACCTGGAATGCGGGATCGGTGCCCAATGCGAGCACGGTGACATTCGCGAACGACGCGAGGCGGTCGGTGACCGCGCGGCCGGAGTCGCTGCGCCACGTGCGCCCGTACAGGCTGAGCGCATCGGACAGGTGACGCTGGTCGGTGTCGGCTCGCGGGCTGCCGCCCGCCGGGTCGAGGAGCGACCGCCACTGATGTTCGTAGACGCCGCACGCGGTCTCGAAGTCGTCGTCGGCGCCGTTCGCCGTGCCCATTCCGAGGACCGGCTCGAGGGCGGATCGGCCACCGGCGAACACGGCTTCGGCGTGCCCCGAGACCGAGCAGCGGGCCACCAGTTGCACCGACCACCGCAGAAGCAGCCCGTCGCGGCAGGTGTAGCGGAAACTCAGTTCGTACCGTTGCCCTGCCGCGCGGTCGTCGTCGAGGTCGATCGTGTGCGCGAAGTCCTCGCGGGTGATGCCGTCCACCTCGGATTCCGCGGTCATATCATCGAGTGTCCACCGCCGACGCCCTCGCTGCGCGGGGATCGGCGGTGTTCGGCGTGCTGGGCCCGGCTCCGGGGTGTCGGCGGACGTGTCCGCCCCACGTGGCACGATCTTCGCGTGAGCACTCCAACTCAGCTCGAACAGCTCCATCTCGTCCTCGGTGACGAGGAGTTCCTCGTCGAACGCGCGGTCGCACACGTCGTCGGCCAGGTTCGCGCGAGCGCGAACGTGGCCGCAGGCGCGGACCTTCCCGTCAACCGGTTGCGGGCGGGCGACGCCGGGGCGGCCGAACTCGCCGAACTGCTCAGCCCCTCCCTGTTCGCCGAAGACCGCGTGGTGGTGCTCGAGGCCGCCGCCGAGGCGGGCAAGGATGCGGTGGCACTGGTCCTCGACGCCGCGGGCGACCCCCCTCCGGGCGTCGTCCTGGTCGTTCTGCACTCGGGCGGTGGACGTGCGAAAGCGATGACCGGGGCGCTGGAGAAGCTCGGGGCCGTGGTGCACCCGTGCGCCAAACTGAAGTCCGGCGAGCTCATCGGATTCATCCGCGGCGAGTTCCGGACCCTCGGGGTCCGGGTGTCGCCGGACGTGGTGCAGAGCGTGTTCGAGGGAGTCGGCTCGAACCTGCGTGAACTGGCCGCCGCGTGCTCGCAGCTCACGGCGGACACCGGCGGAAAGATCGACGTCGCCGCCGTCCAGCGGTACTACTCGGGCAAGGCCGAGGTGAGCGGATTCGACGTGGCCGACAAGGCCGTCGCCGGCGACACCGCGGGTGCGATCGAGGCGCTGCGCTGGGCGATGCTGCGGGGCGTGCCCCATGTGCTGCTCGCCGACGCACTGGCCGACGCGGTGCACTCGATCGCCCGGGTCGCCCCGGCCGGGCGCGGCGACCCGTTCCGGATGGCGTCGGAACTGGGCATGCCGCCCTGGAAGATCAAGAAGGCGCAGGCCCTCGCGAAGGGGTGGACACCGACGTCGGTGGGGGAGGCGCTGCGGATCGTCGCCGCCTTGAACGCCGACGTCAAGGGCGCAGCGGCCGACGCGGACTACGCCGTCGAGAGTGCCGTGGGACGCGTCTCCCGGCTACGCCAGATCTGACTGACAGCGCCACAAAGGGGACGGAGACACGACAACAGCCGCTCGATCCGAGGATCGAGCGGCTGTTGGAGAGCCTACGACGGAAGAACCGTCAGATCTTGTTGACAGCCTGCGCGAGAGCAGACTTCTTGTTGGCAGCCTGGTTGGCGTGGATGACGCCCTTGCTGGCTGCCTTGTCGAGCTTGCGGCTGGTGGCGACGAGGAGCTCGTTGGCCTTGTCCTTGTCACCGGCCGCCGCAGCCTCGCGGAACGAGCGGATCGCCGTGCGCAGCGAGGACTTCACCGACTGGTTACGGAGTCGGGCCGCCTCGTTGGTACGGATCCGCTTCACCTGGGACTTGATGTTGGCCACGCGTAAAATCCTGTCGTCTTAAGCTGGTTACGGTCGAGAAAGCTCTGGGCGCACACATATGCACCGACAGGCGAGATTACCAGTGATCGGTGTCCGATCTCAAACCGGCGCCGGACGCGCCGACAAATCCTGCGGCTGTGCTGCTGAACGGGGGTACATGTAGCAGCATGTCTGGGATGACGCCCCCAGCATCGAAGTCGTCAACAATAACGAAGTCGTCGGCAACCTCGAAAGCCCCCGGCCGAAAATCGGGGGGCAGCACACAGGCGGGTGCGAAGGCTGCGGGAACCCCGCCGCGGACGCGGGTGACCGCCCGGCCGCGCAAGCCCGCGGAACCCGCCCACGTGTTCGACGGATACACCGACATCGGGCGCTACGGGCTGGCGTTCGACGAGATGTTCGACCGCGACGGCACCGTCCGCCCGCCCTACAAAGGGGTCTTCAAGGCGCTCGAGCCCGCGGACCGGGCCGACCTCGCCGCCCGATCCGACGCACTGGGCAGGGCGTTCATCGACCAGGGTGTGACGTTCTCGCTGTCCGGTCAGGAGCGGCCCTTCCCCCTCGACCTGGTGCCCCGCGTCATCGCGGCGGCGGAGTGGACGCGTCTCGAGAAGGGCATCAAGCAGCGGGTGCAGGCGCTCGAGATGTTCCTCGACGACGTGTACGGGGAGCAGCGCATCCTGCGCGACCACGTGCTGCCGAAGCGGTTGGTCACCTCGTGCGAGCACTTCCACCGGGAGGCGTCGGGGATCGTCCCGCCGAACGGGGTGCGGATCCACGTCGCCGGAATCGACCTCGTCCGCGACGAGAACGGGGTGTTCCGCGTGCTCGAGGACAACCTGCGGTCGCCGTCGGGAGTGTCCTACGTCATGGAGAACCGCCGCACGATGGCGCGCGTGTTCCCCGACCTGTTCATGTCGCACCGCGTGCGGTCCGTCGGGGACTACGCCTCGCACCTCCTGCGGGCGCTGCGCGCGTCCGCCGCCCTCAACGAGGCCGACCCGACCGTCGTCGTCCTGACCCCGGGTGTCGCGAACTCCGCGTACTTCGAGCATTCGCTGCTCGCGCGCCAGATGGGTGTCGAACTCGTCGAGGGCCGCGACCTGTTCTGCCGCGACAACATGGTCTACATGCGCACGACCGAGGGCGAACGCCAGGTCGACGTCATCTACCGGCGCATCGACGACGACTACCTCGATCCCATGCACTTCCGGCCGGACTCCGTGCTCGGGGTGGCGGGCGTGCTGAACGCGGCCCGCGCGGGCAACGTCGTGATCTCGAGTGCCGTCGGGAACGGGGTCGGCGACGACAAGCTCGTCTACACCTACGTCCCGCAGATCATCGACTACTACCTCGGGGAGAAGCCGCTGCTCGCGAACGTCGACACGTTCCGCTGCTGGCTCGACGAGGAATGCGAGGAGGTGCTGGACCGGGTCGACGAACTGGTGATCAAGCCGGTGGAGGGTTCCGGTGGCTACGGCATCGTCTTCGGCCCCGACGCGTCACCGAAGGAGCTGAACACGATCACGAGGAAGATCAAGGCCGACCCCCGCGGGTGGATCGCGCAGCCCGTCGTCCAGCTGTCCACAGTGCCCACCAAGGTCGGGGACGAACTGGTTCCCCGGCACGTCGACCTACGTCCCTTCGCCGTGAACGACGGCGAGGACGTCTGGGTGCTGCCGGGCGGCCTGACCCGCGTGGCCCTGCCCGAGGGATCTCTCGTCGTGAATTCCAGCCAGGGCGGCGGCAGCAAGGACACGTGGGTGCTCGCGAGCAGGAGCTCCGACGAGGAGCGGGAACTGGCGGGTGAGGAGCTGGTGGCCGAACCGGCGCAGTCCGCCGAGGCCGAGCAGGGACCCGAACTCAGCACGACCCAACTGCAGCAGCAACAACAGCAACAGCAACAGCACGGCCGGCAGCAACAGGACCACGGAGGTGATCGCTGATGCTGGCCAGGAACGCCGAATCGCTGTACTGGATCGGCCGGTACGTCGAGCGGGCCGACGACATGGCCCGCATTCTCGACGTCGCCGTGCACCAGCTCCTCGACGACGCGTCGGTGGACCCGGACCGCACGTCCCGGTTGCTGCTGCGGGTGCTCGGCATCGAGGCACCCGACACCGAACTCGACGTCCGGTCGGTGACCGAACTGGTGGCGTTCAGCCGCAATCAGGTGGGCTCGATCATCGATTCGCTCGCGAGCGCCCGAGAGAACGCGCGCGGTGCCCGCGAGGTCACGTCCAGCGAGATGTGGGAGTGCCTCAACACCACATACAACGGCCTCGCCGAACGGGAGCGCGCGTCCAAGCGACTCGGCCCGCACGAGTTCTTCCGGTACGTGGAGGAACGCGCGGCGATGTTCGCGGGTCTGGCCGACTCGACGATGAGCCGCGACGACGGGTACCGATTCCTGCTGCTCGGCCGCTCGATCGAACGCGTCGACATGCTCGCTCGGATGCTGCTGTCCCGCGCCGGCGACCGCCCGTCCTCGCCGGCCTGGGTAACAGTGCTGCGCTCCGCGGGAGCCCACGACACGTATCTGCGCACGTACCGCGGCGCGCTGGACGCCAACCGGGTGGTCGAGTTCATCCTGCTGGACCGGCTGTTCCCGCGGTCGGTGTTCCATGCCATCCGGCAGGCGGAGTTGTGCCTCGCCGAACTCGACCACCAGCCGGACAGCCGCGTCGGGCCTCGCGCGGAGGCGCAGCGCCTGCTCGGCAGGGCGCGGAGCGAACTCGAGTTCCTGCCGCCCGGCGTGCTCCTCGAGGATCTCCAGGATCGGCTCGCGGGACTGCAGGAAACCTGCCGCGAGCTCGGAGAAGCCATCGCGCTGCAGTATTTTCACGCCGCGCCGTGGGTGGCGTGGACCGATGCACGGGCCGTCGGCGGCGAGTCCGTCGTGGAGGGAGAGCTGTGAGCTGGCGAATGAGAGTCGTACACACCACCGGGTATGCGTACGACGCACCGGTCACGTCCTCGTACAACGAGGCGCGACTCACCCCCCGCGGTGACAGCAGGCAGACGGTGATCCTGAACCGGGTGGAGACGACGCCGGCGACGCGGTCGTACCGCTACACCGACTACTGGGGCACCGCCGTCACCGCGTTCGATCTCCATGCGCCGCACAAGGAACTCGAGGTCACCGGGCTGTCCGTCGTCGAGACCGAACCGTTCTGGGAGCCGGAGGAGAAGGCGGACTGGGACGAACTGGCGAGCCCGCCGCTCACGGACCGGTTCAACGAGCAGCTGAGCAACACCACGTTCGTGCCGCGCAGCCGCAAGCTCGACACCATCGCGCGGGACCTGCGCAAGGGACGCACCCCCGACGAAGCCGTTGTCGCGGCGGCGGACTGGGTGCACCGGGAGATGGCCTACGTTCCGGGGACGACCGGTGTTCACACGTCCGCGGTCGACGCCTGGGCCGAACGGCAGGGCGTGTGCCAGGACTACGCGCACCTGACGCTGGTCCTGTTGCGCAGCATGGGAATTCCGAGTCGTTACGTGTCCGGCTATCTGCACCCGAAACCCGATGCGGCGGTGGACGAGACGGTGGCGGGGGAGAGTCACGCATGGGTCGAGGCGTGGACCGGGGCGTGGTGGGGATACGACCCGACCAACGCCGTGGCGGTGAACGAACAGCACGTATCCGTGGGCATCGGACGGGACTACGCGGACGTTCCGCCGCTCAAGGGCATCTTCTCCGGTGGCCGGGCAACAGATCTCGAAGTCGTCGTGGAGATCACCCGCCTGGCGTAAAGTGCCACCCAGATCTATCCGTGGAAAGCAGGACTAACGATCCATTTCGACGAAGGTGGGTTCAATGTCTCCAACCGCACAGGAATACGTAGAAGTCGAACCGATCTCGGATCTCAAGAAATACGTAGCAGAGGCGGTCGGTACGTTCCTACTGGTCTTCGCGGCGGTGGGCACGGCGGTCTTCGCCGGGGCCAAGGTCGGGAACCTCGGTGTGGCACTGGCATTCGGACTGACCCTGCTCTTCCTCGTGTACGCCATCGGTCCCATCTCGGGCTGCCACGTCAACCCGGCCGTCACCGTGGGGCACCTCGCGCTCGGCCGGTTGTCCGTCGTGAAGGCGGGCCTGTACATCGTTGCCCAGGTCATCGGCGGTCTCGTCGCCGGTGTGGTGGTCTACACGATCGCGCAGAGCCTGCCGTCGTACAACCGGGCGGACGACGGTCTCGGCGCCAACGGCTGGGGCGCGCACAGCCCGTCCGCCATCAAGGGCCCGCTCGGCGGGGTCATCGAGAACGGTTACGGCATCGGCGCCGCGATGATCGTCGAAATCCTCCTCACCGCGCTGCTCGTGTTCGTCGTCCTCGCGTCCACCGACCAGATCTCCGACGTCCCCCTCGCCGGTGTGTCGATCGGATTCACGCTCGCCGTGATCCACCTCGTGTCGATCCCGATCGACAACACGTCCGTCAACCCGGCCCGCAGCCTCGCCGTGGCGCCGTACCAGAACGGCGCGCTCGCGCAGGTGTGGTTGTTCATCGTGTTCCCGCTGATCGGCGGCGCGGTGGGCGCGCTGGTCTACCGGTCGCTGTTCGGCCGGTACGACCGACTGCAGAGCTGAGTACCGACCGACCCGGGCCGGGTGCCCGGGGCCTGCGGGCCGCAATTCTCACGTCCGCGGTCCTCGCGTTCACCGGAACGGTCCCCGCGACCGCGACCGCGACCGCCGAGGACGTGCCGCGGCCGGGACCGTCGTACGTCGCCCTCGGCGACTCCCGCGCGGCCGGGCCGCTCATCGAATTCTCGGAGCACCGCGACCTGTGCCTGCGATCGCCGGACCTGAATTACCCGGCGAAGCTGGCGCGGCTGATCGGCGCCGCCACGTTCACCGACGTCACGTGCTCCGCCGCCACACCCGCCCATGTGATCAGCACCGCGCAGTTCGTGGGGACGCGCTTCGCCCCGCCGCAGATCGATGCCCTGCGGCCGGACACCGACGTCGTGACGCTCAGCATCGGCGGCGGCGGTTCCAATCACCTGCCCGTGTCGGTGCGCTGCGGCGCCCTCGTCCCGGGCGCGGACGCCGGGTGCCGCGACAACCCGCGGGCGGAACAGCTCACGGTCGAGGGGATCGCGAAGATGGCGCCGCAGGTCGACGCGGTGGTGGCCGCGATCGTGGCGAAGGCCCCGCACGCCGAGGTCTATCTGATCGGGCACGGCGGTTCCGTCGGACGACGCGGCTGCTGGCCGAACCTGCCCGTGTCCGACGCGGACGCGGTCTGGCTCGAGCGGTACTTCGAACGGTTCAACCAGATCTACGTCGACGCCGCCGCCAGGTACGGAGTGCACTACATCGACATCGCGAAGGCCGCCGTGGACGGCGGGCACGACGCGTGCGCGCCGACGGGGCAGCGGTGGTTCGAGGGGATGCTGCCGCAATCACCCGCCGAACCGGCACATCCCAACGCTCTCGCGATGACCGCGATCGCCGAGATGGTCGCCGACGATCTGGGTCGGTGACCGCGTCACTGCCAGCTGAAGTCCTTGCGCAGACGCTGCGCGACGATCTCGAACTTGTCCCGGTCCATGACGGCACCCTCGCGGCGGATCCCCGCCTCCGGCACGTCCAGCACCCGGTCCAGCCGGATCCAGCTCGCACGGCCCTCCGCATCCCACGACCCCGAGCCGACCGCGATCCAGTCCCGGTCCCCGTCGTGCTTGCTCTGCGACGACAGCATCAACCCCAGCAGGGTGTCGCCGTCACGCCCGACGACGAGCACGGGCCGGTCCTTGCCCTGACTCGCGTCCTCCTCGTACGTCACCCACGTCCACACGATCTCGCCCGGATCCGCGCGACCGTCCAGGTCGGGGGAGTACTCCACCTTCCGTGCCCGATGGGCGGTCGGGGCGGAGTCGGCGGTGACCGGACGGCCCGGCGCCGGCTTCGGCGCGGCGGCCGTCGACCCGGTCAGGACACCGGCCGCGCGGTCCAGCGCGCCGGACTTCTGCAGCTGCGCCAGAAGCTGCGGTCCCTTGTCCCGTGCAAGTCGGCCCAACGTCTTCCCGATGCTGCTCCACGTGCTCGCCATGGCCGCCGAGCTTAGTGCGTGTATGCCGCAGCAGCCGCAACGCGGTGGCTTGGATATCCTGACAGGTGACAGTGGCCCGGAACCGGGCCGGTGCCGGTCCAGGTAAGGGGTCCCCCATCAGCAGCTTCGCCGACAAGACGTTCACGGATCCTGCCCGGATCCGGAATTTCTGCATCATCGCGCACATCGATCACGGCAAGTCGACGCTGGCCGACCGCATGCTCCAGCTCACCGGTGTGGTCGAGGAGCGGCAGATGCGTGCCCAGTACCTCGACCGCATGGACATCGAACGCGAGCGCGGCATCACGATCAAGGCGCAGAACGTCCGGCTCCCGTGGAAGGTGGGCGACGAGGAGTTCGTCATCCACCTCATCGACACCCCCGGGCACGTCGACTTCACGTACGAGGTCTCCCGCGCGCTCGAGGCCTGTGAGGGCGCGATCCTGCTGGTGGATGCCGCGCAGGGCATCGAGGCCCAGACTCTCGCCAACCTGTACCTGGCGATGGAGAAGGACCTCACCATCATCCCGGTGCTCAACAAGATCGACCTGCCCGCCGCCGATCCCGACCGGTACGCCGAGGAGATCGCGCACATCACCGGGTGTGAACCGGGTGACGTGCTGCGGGTGTCCGGCAAGACCGGCATGGGCGTGAAGGAACTGCTCGATGAGGTGGTGCGGCAGATCCCCGCCCCCGTCGGCGACCCCGACGGTCCGGCGCGCGCCATGATCTTCGACTCCGTGTACGACGCGTACCGCGGCGTCGTCACGTACGTGCGTGTCGTCGACGGCCGGATCTCGCCGCGCGAGAAGATCACCATGATGTCGACGGGCACCACCCACGATCTGATCGAGGTCGGCATCATCTCGCCCGAACCGAAGGCCAGCATCGGTCTCGGCGTCGGCGAGGTGGGTTACCTCATCACCGGTGTGAAGGACGTCCGGCAGTCGCGTGTCGGCGACACGGTCACCGCCGCCCGCGGCGGCGCGACGGAACCCCTCGTCGGTTACCGCGACCCCAAACCGATGGTCTACTCCGGCCTCTACCCGCTCGACGGCTCGGACTACCCGGTGCTGCGCGACGCCCTCGACAAGTTGCGTCTCAACGACGCCGCCCTGGCCTACGAGCCGGAGACGTCGGTGGCGCTCGGATTCGGGTTCCGGTGTGGCTTCCTCGGGCTGCTGCACATGGAGATCACCCGCGACCGCCTCGAGCGCGAGTTCGGGCTCGAACTGATCTCGACGTCGCCGAACGTGGTGTACCGGGTGGTGATGGAGGACGGCGCCGAGCACGTCGTCACCAACCCGTCGTACTGGCCGGAGGGCAAGATCCGCGAGGTCTACGAGCCGATGGTGAAGTGCACGGTCATCGCGCCGAGCGAATTCATCGGCGCGATCATGGAACTGTGCCAGAACCGGCGCGGGGAACTCGGCGGCATGGACTACCTGTCCGAGACGCGGGTCGAGTTGCGCTACGAGATGCCCATGGGCGAGATCATGTTCGACTTCTTCGACGCCCTGAAGTCGCGCACCAAGGGCTACGCCAGCCTCGACTACGAGGAGGCCGGCGAGCAGCAGGCCGACCTGGTGAAGGTGGACATCCTGCTGCAGGGTGAGGCCGTCGACGCGTTCTCGTCGATCGTCCACCGTTCCGCGGCAGGCGCGTACGGCGGGCGGATGACGTCGAAGCTGCGGGAACTGATTCCCCGCCAGCAGTTCGAGGTGCCGATCCAGGCGGCGATCGGCTCGAAGATCATCTCGCGTGAGAACATCCGCGCCATCCGCAAGGACGTGCTCGCCAAGTGCTACGGCGGCGACATCAGCCGTAAGCGCAAGCTGCTCGAGAAGCAGAAGGAAGGCAAGAAGCGGATGAAGACCATCGGCCGGGTCGAGGTTCCGCAGGAGGCCTTCGTGGCCGCGTTGTCGTCCGAGTCGGTCGGGGACAAGCCGAAGAAGTAGGCACCACGACCTCCGTTGTTTCTCCTCCGTCGACGTCTGATCGAAAGTAGGTGCGGCACGTGGCCCTCGAAACCTGGCTGACCCGGACACTGGGAATCGAGGTGCCGATCTTCGGCGCCCCGATGGGCGGACGGGCAGGCGGCACCCTCGTCGGCGAGGTGTCGAAGGCGGGCGGGCTCGGCCTGCTCGGCGCGGCCCGCTACGCCACCCCGGAGTGGGTGGCGAAGGAGACGGCGGTCGCACGGGGCATCGGCGGCGACGCGTTCGGAGTCGGGTTGATGACCTGGGCGCTCGACGACGATGACGCTCTCCTCGGCGCCGCTCTGGCGGAGAACCCGCGGGTGGTGTCGCTGTCGTTCGGCGACCCCGCCCCGTACGTGGAGCGGATCCACGCCACCGGGGCGCTGGTGGTGTCGCAGGTGAACACGATCGACGACCTGCGGGTCGTGGAGGATGCGGGCGTCGACTTCGTGATCGCCCAGGGCAGCGAGGCGGGCGGCCACACCGGCAGGATCGGGACGTTGCCGCTCCTGCAGGAGGTCCTGGAGGCCACCACGCTGCCGGTGCTCGCCGCCGGCGGTATCGCGACCGGCCGTGGTCTCGCGGCCGTGCTCGCCGCGGGCGCGGAGGGCGCGATGATCGGGACCGCGCTGCTGGCCAGCCCGGAGACCATCGGACCGGAGTACGCCCGCGGCAGACTGATCGCGGCGGGCAGCGCCGACACCGTGTACACGTCGGTGTTCGACCAGGCGCGCAGCCAGCCGTGGCCGGCCCGGTGGGGTGGGCGCGCCCTGAGCAACGACTTCACGTCCCGCTGGCACGGCGCGGACGCACCCGATGCCGAACTCGCTGCCGCCTACGATCCGGCGAACCCCGACCTCGGCGTCGTGTACGCCGGGGAAGCGGCGGGTCTCGTCACGGCGGAACGGCCGGCGGGGGCCGTGGTACGGCAGATCGCGGCCGACGCCGAGCGGTTGCTGCACCGTTACGCGGAGTAACCGTAGCGCGCGCCCGATCTGATCCTCGGCTCGTTCTCTTGATCAGACCGTGTTGTGCGCGGGCTGGAATCCGCCCGCCGCGGCCTCCTCGGCGCGAATGACGTGGACCACGGCGTTGATCAGCGCCAGATGGGTGAACGCCTGCGGGAAGTTGCCGAGGTGCCGCCCCGAGTCGGGGTCGATCTCCTCCGCGTACAGCTTGAGGGGGCTGGCGAACCCGAGGAGCCGATCGCACAGGCGTTTCGCACGGTCCAGTTCACCGATCTCGACGAGCGCCGACACGAGCCAGAACGAGCAGATCGTGAACGTGCCCTCTTTGCCGCTCAACCCGTCGTCCGTCGTCTCCACCCGATAGCGCAGCACCAGCCCGCCCTCGGTCAACTCGTCCGCGATGGCGAGCACGGTCGCGCGGATCCGCGGATCGTCGGCGGGCAGGAACCGGAGCAGCGGTGCGAGCAGCAGCGACGCGTCGAGGCTGTCGCTGCCGTACCGCTGCGTCAGGACGCCGCGCGCATCGACGCCGTGCTCGAGGATGTCGTCCTTGATCTCGTCGGCCAGTTCGGACCACTGTTGCGCGTAACTCGTCTCACCCTGCTGATCGGCGAGTTTCGCGCCCCGGTCGAGGGCCACCCAGCACATGATCTTCGACGACGTGAAGTGCTGGGGCTCGCCGCGGACCTCCCAGATCCCGCGGTCGGGCAGACGCCAATGCTTGACCGCTTCCTCGACCTGGCGTTTGAGCATCGGCCACAGAGTTTCCGGGACCCGCTCCCGGGATTTGACGTGCAGGTACACCGAATCGAGGATCGTTCCCCAGATGTCGTGCTGGACCTGGTCGTAGGCGCCGTTCCCGATCCGCACCGGTCGCGCGCCGTCGTACCCGGAGAGATGGTGCAGTTCCGACTCCTCCAGCGTCTGCTCGCCGCCGACGCCGTACATCACCTGCAACGGATGGTGGTTGCCGTCCTCGGCGCTCGACACGTCGTAGATGAACGAGAAGAAGTCGTTGGCCTCGCGGTCGAGTCCGAGGCTGTACAGGCCCCACAGCGCAAACGTCGAATCCCGCACCCATGCGTAGCGGTAGTCCCAGTTCCGTTCGCCGCCGGGGGTTTCCGGGAGCGATGTGGTCGACGCCGCGAGCAGGGCGCCGGTGGGGGCGTACGTCAACCCCTTCAGCGCGAGCGCGCTGCGCTGCAGGTAACCCCGCCACTTGTGATCGGGAAAGCGGCCGATGGTGATCCACTCGCGCCAGCACTTCGCCGTCTGCCACATCTTGTCGGCCGCCTCGTCGAACGTCTGCGGCGCGGGCATGTGAGCCCACGACAGGGCGACGAACACGTTGTCGCCCTCGACCATCCGGGTTCGGGCGCGGGCCTCCCGCCCTTCGAGCCCGATCTTCATGTTCGTCGTCAGCCGCAGTGTCGGGTGGTCGCCCGGACGGCTCGACTTACACGTGGCGGTAGCCTCCTCGTAGACCTTGCCCGTGTACTCCCAGTGCGCCGCGCCGCGGTGGTAGTCGAACGCGGGCTCGCAGCTCATCTCCAGTTCGACGGTCCCGTTGACGCACTTCACCGTCCGCAGCAGGATGTGTTCGGCGTCCCAGTCGGTGGGGGTGCGGCGGTGCGAGCGCGAGCGCTGCTCGACGTTGTGCCACGGGCCGAGCACGAGCGCGTCGCGCACGATGAGCCAGCCCGTCTCGGTCTGCCACGTCGTCTCGACGATCAGTCCCCCCGGCAGGTAGCGGCGGGCGGCGGGCACGTTCTGTCCGTACGGCCCGATGCGGAAGTGGCCTGCGCTGCGGTCGAGGACGGCGCCGAAGATGCTGGGGGAGTCCGGCCGGGGAATGCACATCCACTCGACCGAGCCGTTGCGGGCGATCAGGCAGGTGGACTCGCAGTCCGACAGGAACGCGTAGTCGTCGATCGGCGGGAACGAATGGTGGTGATGATGTGGGGCCGCGTGCAGCCGGCCGTGGGAGTGCGCGTCGCTGGACACCATGTGATCATCATCGACCGCCGCCGCGCCATCGTCCACCTGTCTGCCGTCCACCTGTCTGCCGGTCACGAGCCGGTCAACGATAGGCTGGCCCGGTGGACCGGATGGCGAGTTGGTGGGACGGCTTCGAGCTGTGGATCGCCGGACTCCCGTTCGTTCCGCAGGTCGCCCTCGTGCTGCTGGTGATGGTGCCGGTGTGCCGGGGACTGGCGTGGCTGCTCGATCGTGGGCTGGCCGCAGTCTTCGTCCTGCTCAGGCGGGACGTCCCGAAGGTGGAGGAACCCTGATGCCGCGCTCACGCGTCACACTCGCGCTGCTCGCGCTGATCGTCCTCGTCGTCGTCGCCTGGCTGCTCACCCGGTAAATCCTGTTCGATGTGGGACGTTGGTTCAGCCTCTGCTAGATTTCACGGCGTGTCTGAAGCCGCTGTACACCAGGTCCGCCATGAATTGGCGTTGATCGCTGTCGGCATGCTTGCAGTCGCCGACATCGACTGTTGTTGATTTCTCCTCCCACGCAGATTTGCGCCCGGGTGGCACCGCGCACGCTCGACCCCCTCTCGCGGTGCTGATTTTCGTCCGCATTCCCGATTCCGCCCGGGCGATCCCTGCGTTCTTCCCCTTTGCACCACCTCTCCTTGTTTCGCACCACCACTCTGTGTCAGATCCCCAGGAAGGTTTCTCCCATGAAACGCCGTTCTCGCAGTCTTCTCACGGCCCTCGTGACGCTCGGAGCTGTCGCGCTGACCGCGTGCAGCGGCGGCGCCAGCGACACGGTCGGCGGCGACTCCGCAGGTGCCGACGGCAGCGCGGGCACGATCAACCTGTACGCGTACGCCGTGCCGAAGCCGGGCTTCGACAAGCTGATTCCCGCGTTCAACGCCACCGACGAAGGCAAGGGCGTTGCCTTCCAGCCGTCCTACGGTGCCTCCGGTGACCAGTCCCGCAAGGTCAAGGACGGCGCCGAGGCCGACTTCGTCAACTTCTCCGTCGAGCCCGACATCACCCGCCTCGTCGACGCCGGCCTGGTGGACAAGAGCTGGAACCAGGACGCCTACAACGGGATTCCGTTCGGTTCGGTCGTCACCATCGTCGTGCGCGAGGGCAACCCGAAGAACATCCGCGACTGGGACGACCTGCTGCGTCCCGACGTCGAGGTCGTGACCCCCAACCCGTTCAGCTCCGGATCCGCGAAGTGGAACCTGCTCGCGCCGTACGCCGCGAAGAGCAACGGCGGCCAGGACCCGGCCGCCGGACTCGACTACATCACCGCGCTGGTGAACGACCACGTGAAGATTCAGCCGAAGTCGGGCCGCGAGGCGTCGGAGGCGTTCCTGCAGGGCACCGGCGACGTGCTCCTCAGCTACGAGAACGAGGCGCTGTTCATCGAGGGCAACGGTGACCCCGTCGAGCACGTGACCCCGCCGACCACGTTCAAGATCGAGAACCCGGTCGCGGTGCTGTCGAACAGCAAGAACCTGGAGAAGGCCAACGCGTTCAAGGACTTCCTGTACACCACCGACGGCCAGAAGCTGTGGGCCGAGGCCGGATTCCGCCCGGTCGATCCCGCGGTCGCCACGGAGTTCACCGACAAGTTCCCGGCGCCGGCCAAGCTGTGGACCATCGCCGATCTCGGCGGCTGGGCCAAG
Organism: Rhodococcus pseudokoreensis; assembly: GCF_017068395.1. Taxonomy (NCBI): domain Bacteria; kingdom Bacillati; phylum Actinomycetota; class Actinomycetes; order Mycobacteriales; family Nocardiaceae; genus Rhodococcus; species Rhodococcus pseudokoreensis. Next base: position 7,595,690 of record NZ_CP070619.1, read on the forward strand.
GTCGACTCCGAGGTGTTCGCCAAGGACACCGGGTCCATCGCAGTGATCTACGACAACGCGACCAAGTAAGACCGACGTGAGCGACATATCGACGACGACGGGCGGACGCGGCATCACGGTGCCGCCTCCGCCCGTTCCTCCTGCGCGCAAGAAGGTCGCCCGGGTCACCGGTGCCGTGGGACCGCTCGGCATCGGCATCGCGACCCTGTGGCTGAGTGTCATCGTGGTCCTGCCCCTCGCGGCGCTCACCGTGGCCTCGTTCGGCGACGGGGTCGCCGGCTTCGTCGACGCGATCACCTCGCCCGTGGCAGTGGCGTCCCTGCGCGTCACCGTCGTGGTGTCGGTGGTGGTGGCCGTGATCAACGTGATCATGGGCACGCTCATCGCGTGGGTTCTCGTGCGCGACGAATTCCCCGGCAAGCGGGTCGTGAACGCGCTGATCGACCTGCCGTTCGCGTTGCCGACCATCGTGGCCAGCATCGTGCTGTTGTCGCTGTACGGCCCGGAGAGCCCGATCGGCGTCCACCTCAACGCCACCCAGCCCGGCCTGATCGTGGCGCTGGCATTCGTGACGCTGCCGTTCGTCGTCCGCTCGGTGCAGCCGGTGCTCATCGAGGTGGACAAGGAAGTCGAGGAGGCCGCGGCCTCCCTCGGTGCCGACAACGTGACGATCTTCCGCAAGGTGGTGCTGCCGACCCTGACTCCGGCGATCATCAGCGGCGCGGGACTCGCGTTCGCCCGCGCGATCGGCGAGTACGGTTCCGTCGTCCTGATCGGCGGAAACATCCCCCGAGAGACTCAGGTCGCTTCCCAGTACATTCAACAGCAGATCGAAATCGACAGGCCGGCCGCCGCGGCGGCGGTATCGGTGGCCCTCCTGGCCATCGCGTTCGTGACGTTGTTCGCCCTCCGCGTCTTCGCCAGCCGGGGGCAGCGTCGTGAGGAGCAGGCGGAATGAAGCTTTCTGGGTCCACCCGGATCACCCTGCGCACGGTCGCGCTGCTCTACCTGTTCGGCCTGCTGGTCGTGCCCATCGTCATCATCCTGTTCCGCACGTTCGAGAACGGGATCGGCGCGTTCATCGATTCGATCAGCACCCCCGCCGCGATCTCCGCGCTCAATCTGTCCCTGCTGATCGTGGCCATCGTCGTCCCGGTGAACGTGGTGTTCGGGATCGTCACGGCCCTCGCGCTGGTGCGGGGCCGGTTCCCGGGCCGCGGTCTGGTGCAGGCGGTGGTCGATCTCCCATTCGCCGTCTCGCCGATCGTGGTCGGTGTGTCGCTGATCCTGCTGTGGGGCGCCAACGGCTGGTTCGGCGGGCTCGAATCGCTGGGGTTCAAGGTGATCTTCGGGCTCCCCGGCATGGTCATCGCCACCCTGTTCGTGACTTTGCCGTTCGTGGTGCGGGAGGTGGAGCCCGTCCTGCACGAGATCGGCGAGGAACAGGAACAGGCCGCCGCGACGCTCGGCGCGAGCCGCTGGCAGACGTTCTGGCTGATCACCCTGCCCGCCATCCGCTGGGGTCTGACCTACGGCGTGGTCCTGACCGTTGCCCGGTCGCTGGGCGAATTCGGCGCCGTGATCATGGTGTCGTCGGGCTTCCCCGGGGTGTCCCAGACCCTGACCCTGCTCGTGCATTCGCGCTACATCGACGACCACAACACGTTCGGTGCGTACTCCGCAGCCACCCTGCTGATGGGCATCGCGCTGATCACCCTGCTTCTGATGACTCTGCTCGACCGCAAGAGGAGCACCACATGATTACCGTGACCGGCGCCCGGAAGAATTACGGGTCCTTTGCTGCTCTCGACGACGTCTCCATCGACATCCCCTCGGGTTCGCTGACCGCGCTCCTCGGGCCCAGCGGGTCGGGCAAGTCGACGCTGCTCCGCTCCATCGCCGGGCTCGAGGCCCTCGATTCCGGCACCGTCGTGATCGGCGGGAAAGACGTCACCGACATCTCCCCGCAGAAGCGGGACATCGGCTTCGTATTCCAGCACTACGCGGCGTTCAAGCACATGACGGTGCGCGACAACGTCGCGTTCGGGCTGAAGATCCGCAAGCGGCCGAAGCCGGAGATCGACAAGAAGGTCAACGAGCTTCTCGAGATCGTCGGCCTCGACGGCTTCCAGCACCGCTATCCGGCGCAGTTGTCCGGCGGTCAGCGTCAGCGGATGGCGCTCGCGCGGGCACTGGCGGTGGACCCGAAGGTGCTGCTCCTCGACGAGCCGTTCGGTGCGCTCGACGCGAAGGTCCGCACGGACCTTCGCACCTGGCTGCGCCGGCTGCACGACGAGGTGCACGTGACGACGGTGCTGGTCACCCACGACCAGGAGGAGGCGCTCGACGTCGCCGACCGGATCGCGGTCCTCAACAAGGGCCGGATCGAGCAGATCGGCGAGCCGGAGGACCTCTACGACCGTCCCCGCAACGACTTCGTGATGTCGTTCCTCGGGTCCGTGGCCAAGCTCAACGGGCAGTTGGTCCGGCCGCACGACATCCGCCTCGGCCGCGACCCCGACCTGGCCCTCGCGCAGCAGGCGGGGACGGCCGAATCGCTCGGTGTCACGCGCGCCACGGTGGAGCGCGTGGTGCACCTCGGATTCGAGGTGCGGGTGGATCTGCGCAACGAGGCCACCGGCGAACCGTTCTCCGCCCAGGTCACCCGCGGCGACAGTGCGGCGCTAGGCCTGCGGGAGGGCGAGACCGTCTACGCGCGGGCGACGAGGGTACCCGAACTCCCGGAGGCCGAAGTTCCGGTCTCCCTGTAACTCCCCGCCGATGTAGGAGGCGACTGTGGCGACCCCGGTGGATCCCGTCCGTGACAACGTGCTGATCGTGCACTGGCACGATCTGGGCCGCCACCTCGGCTGTTACGGCGCGTCCGGGGTGCGCAGCCCGAACCTCGACCGGCTCGCCGCGGAGGGTGTGCTGCTGACCGACGCGCATGCGGCGGCGCCGCTGTGCTCGCCCTCGCGCGGCGCCCTGTTCTCGGGCCGGTACCCGCACAGCAACGGACTGATCGGACTCGCGCATCACGGCTGGCAGTACCACGACGACGTCCGCACGCTGCCGTCGCTGCTGGCGGAGGCAGGCTGGTACACGGCCCTGTTCGGGATGCAGCACGAGAGCGCGTACCCCAAGCGGCTCGGCTTCCACGAGTACGACGTGTCGAACTCGTACTGCGAGTACGTCACCGATCGGGCGTCGCGGTGGCTGGCGCGATTCCCTCCACACCCGTTCTTGCTGACCGCAGGCTTCTTCGAGACGCACCGCCCGTACCCGGTCGACAGGTATGCACCCGCCGACCCCGAGGGTTTCGACGTGCCCCCGTACCTGCCCGACCGTCCGGAGGTCCGTGAGGACCTGGCCGGATTCCACGGGTCGATCGAGGTGGCCGACGCGGCTGTCGGCAGGCTGCTGCAGACCCTGGAGGACGAGGGGCTGGACGACAGCACGTGGGTCGTGTTCCTCACCGACCACGGCGAGGCGTTTCCCGGCGCGAAGTCGACGCTGTATGCGCCGGGCACCGGAATTGCGACGATCATCCGCCCACCGCGGAGGCTGCGGGCGGCGCCACGCGTGTACGACGACCTGTTCAGCGGGGTGGATCTGGTTCCCACCCTCCTCGAACTGCTGGGCGTCCCGGTCCCCGCGGCAGTGGAGGGCGTCTCCCACGCCGCGCAGTTGCTGGGCCGGTCGGAGGCGACCGCCCGCGACGTCCTGTTCACGGAGAAGACGTTCCACGACAGCTTCGATCCCATCCGCGCGGTGCGCAGCAAGCGGTTCAGCTACATCGAGAACTACGCGCCGCGGCCCAGGCTCGACCTTCCTCTCGACATCGAGAACAGCCTGTCCGGTGGGGCGCTGGGCACCGAGCATCTCCTGCCACGTCCGAGCCGGGAACTCTACGACCTGCTCGCCGATCCCGGTGAGCGTGACAATCTCGCCGACACCGAGAACTTCGCCGGGACGCAGGCCGAGTTGGCGCTCGAACTCGCGACGTGGCGTCGGGCCACCGGCGACTCGATCCCGAGCGAGGAGGAGGGAACGGCCTACGCCCGGAAGGCGATGGAGGAGTACCTCGCCACGCTCGGCCGGGTGCCGGACGTGCGTTCGGCCTACAGCGACGAACGCGGAATCCTCGACGAACCCCGGAGCGGGGTGGAGACGTAGCGGCATCGAGAGGCGGGGCGCCGCGGGTGGATGATCGCGGTTCCGTCGCCGCGCCCTGCACACCGGTGGTGCACTGGGAGGATGAGCGTCGACTGCCCGCGGTTCACCCCGCCGAGGCCGCTGCACGAGGTGCTGCGCCGTCTCGGCCGGTCGGCGACTCTCTGCGGTCCGGGCGACGCCGCGGTGACGGGGATCAAGCAGGATTCGCGTCTCGTCCGGGACGGGGACGTGTACGCGGCGCTGCCGGGCCGGCACCGTCACGGGATCGAGTTCGTGGCCGAGGCCGCGTCGCGCGGTGCGGTCGCGATGCTCAGCGACCGGAAGTCGGATGTCCTGCCGACGATCGTGGTGGACGATCCGCGGCGGGTCCTCGGTCCGCTGGCGTCGTGGGTGTACGGCCATCCGTCCGAGGCGATCGACGTCTACGGGGTGACCGGGACGAACGGGAAGACCAGCACGGTGTACCTCCTGGACGCGGGACTGCGCGCGGCCGGAGCCACCGCAGGCATGATGACGGGAATCGCGGTCCGGGGGCCCGGCGGTTCACGGGCCGCGACCCGGACGACACCGGAGGCGTGCGAACTCCAGCAGACCCTCGCCGCGTTCGCCGAACAGCGGATCGGGGCGGTCGCGCTGGAGGTGTCGAGCCACGGTCTCGCGCTGCACCGGATCGACGGGACGTCCTTCCGGGTGGGTGTGTTCACCAATCTCGCCCGCGACCATCTGGACTTCCACCCCGACATGGATGCGTACTTCGCGGCGAAGGCCAGATTGTTCGACCCCCGGCACTGCGCGGCGGCCGCCGTCGGCATCGACGACGAATTCGGACGCCGCCTCGCCGCCACCGTCACCGTGCCGCGGTTGACGTTCTCGTCGAGGACGACGGCGGCCGACATCCACGCGTCTCGTGTGCACGCGGACGAGGACGGCACGTCGTTCACGCTGCACGGCGCCGGCGACCGGAAATCGGTGCGGCTCCGGTTGCTCGGCGTGCACCAGGTGGACAACGCGCTCGCCGCGATCTCCGCCCTCGTCGTCCGGGGCGTGGACCTCGACGCCGCGATCGCGGGGATCGAGAACCTCGACACCATCCCGGGACGCCTGGAGGCCGTGGACGCGGGTCAGCCCTTCCTCGCCTTCGTCGACTACATGCACAACACCGCCGGGCAGCGACGCCTGTTTCCCTACCTCCGTTCACTGACCGGGGGCCGGGTCATCGCCGTCGTCGGGGCGACGGGTGAGCGCGACCCGGGCAAGCGCGCCCCGCTCGGCGCGACGGCCGCCCGTTTCGCCGACACCGTTATCGTCACCGACGAGAGCCCGTACTCCGAGGACGCGCAGCGCTTGCGGGAGGACGTCGCGCGCGGAGCGCGCAGCGGCGGCAACGCGGACGTGCTGGTGGTCCCCGACCGCGCCGAGGCGATCGCGGCGGCGGTCACCCTCGCCGCGCCGGGCGACGTCGTGGTCGTCGCCGGGCGTGGACACGACCGGCTCCAGGCGTACGGTCCGCGCCGGCGGGTGTTCGACGACCGGATCGCGCTGCACGAGGCACTGCTCCGCCTGAGCTAGGCCTGCAACCCCTCGTGCCGGGCGAGTTCGGTGAGAATCCGGGCGACCAGGTCGTCGAGGTCGGCGCCGGTGGTGTCGAAGGCGAGGTCCGGGTTCTCCGGCGCCTCGTACGGGGCGTCGATCCCGGTGAGGCCGCGGAGTTCGCCCGCCCGCGCCCGGGCGTAGAGCCCCTTGGGGTCGCGCCGCTCGCACTCGTCGACCGGGGTGCTGACGTGAATCTCGAGGAACGGCAGGTCCGCGGCCTCGTTCAGGGCGCGGGCGATCGCCCGGTCCGAGCGGAGCGGCGACACCATCGACGCGATGGCGACCACCCCGGCGTCGGCGAACAACCGGGTGAGGTGACCGACGCGGCGGATGTTCTCGGCCCGGTCGCCGGGTGAGAACCCCAGGTCGTCCGAGATGCCGTGGCGGACATTGTCGCCGTCGAGAAGGTAAGCGGTCCGGCCTGCGTCGACGAGCGTCCGTTCGAGCGCGACCGCGACGGTCGACTTCCCGGACGCGGGCAGCCCGGTGAGCCAGATGGTGGCGCCCCGCTGCCCGGTCGCGGACCAGCGCCGGTCCCGCTTCAGCGACGACGGGTGCCACTTGATGTCGTGCCGGGTCTGCTCGCCGGGAACCACTTCCCGGGTGTCGCTGACCGTTCCGGCGCCGACGGTGTCGTTGCTCTGCTCGTCGATGAGGATGAACGCGCCGGCGTCGCGATTGGTGGCGTACGGGTCGGCGAGCACCACCGTGCTCGTCCGGAGCGTGATCCGGCCGATGTCGTTGAGGGCGAGTTCGCTGGGGGAGTCGTGTTCTTCGAGAGTTTCCGGGTCGAGCCGGGTGTGCAACTCCTGCACCGTGGCGCGCACGGTGCGGCTGGTGTGCTTGAGGGCCACCCGGTCGCCCGCCCGCAGCGGCGTCTCGCTCAGCCAGCACACGGTCGCGTCGATCTCGCGGGCCGGAACGGGTGCAGTGGCATTGGTCGCCGCACTGACGACGAGGTCGCCGCGGGCGACGTCGACGTCGTCGGCGAGTTCGAACGACACCGACAGCGGCGCGACCGCGACGGCCCGGTGCGGATCGAGGGTGTCGAGGGCGGTGACAGTGCTGCGGGAACCGGCAGGCAGAACCAGCACCTCGTCCCCGACGGACAGGGTGCCCGCCGACAGCCGGCCGGTGTAGCGGCGCCGCTGGTGGTCCGTGGGACGTGCTACCCACTGGATGGGGAGTCGCAGTTCGGATGCGACGGCCGACGGCGCGGCGAGTTCCACCGCTTCGAGGTACGCGAGGAGCGTGGGCCCGGTGTACCAGGGTGTCGAATCCGACCGCGTGACCACGTTGTCTCCCCGGGTGGCGGACACCGGGATCACCGTGAGGTCGCGGCCGCCGAGGCGCTGCGCGAGCAGGCCGAGTTCGGATTCGACTTCCTTGAACCGGGTCTCGTCGAAGTCGACGAGGTCGATCTTGTTGACTACCGCGACCAGGTGCGGGACGCCGAGGAGGTCGGCGATCCGGGCGTGGCGCCGGGTCTGCCGGAGCACGCCGGTGCGCGCGTCCACCAGGAGCACGGCCACGTGGGTGTTCGACGCTCCGGTGAACATGTTGCGGGTGTACCGTTCGTGCCCCGGTGTGTCGGCGAGGACGAAGCTCCGGGTCGGCGTCGAGAAGAAGCGGTAGGCGACGTCGATGGTGATGCCCTGCTCGCGTTCGGCCCGCAGCCCGTCGGAGAGGGCGGCGAGATCCGCCTGGCCGTCGGCGTTCGTCACCGCCTCGAGGTGGTCGGTGGGCAGGCTTCCGGTGTCGTGGAGGAGGCGGCCGATGAGGGTGCTCTTCCCGTCGTCGACGCTGCCCGCGGTGGCGAGTCGCAGCAATTGGCGAGGCCGGCTTGTGGTGGTCATCAGAAGTACCCCTCGCGCTTGCGGTCTTCCATCGCGGCAACGGAAGTCCTGTCGTCGGCCCGGGTTTCTCCGCGTTCGGAGACCGTGGCCGCGGCGATCTCCTCGATCACACCGGCGACGTCGTCGGCGTCCGAACGTACGGCGCCGGTGATGGTGAGGTCCCCGACGGTGCGATACCGCACCCGGAGCCGTTGCACCAGTTCGCTTTCGGTGGGCAGCGTGTACTCGGACAGTCCGAGCAGGATGCCGTCGCGTTCGAACACCTGCCGTTCGTGGGCGAAGTAGATCGACGGCAGCGCGAGCTTTTCGAGTTCGACGTAGCGCCAGATGTCGAGTTCGGTCCAGTTGCTGAGCGGGAACACCCGGACCTGCTCGCCGCGGCGGATCCGCCCGTTGTACAGCGACCACGGCTCGGGGCGCTGCGAACGCGGATCCCACTGCCCGAACTCGTCGCGGAAGCTGAGCACCCGCTCCTTCGCGCGGGCGCGTTCCTCGTCCCGGCGCGCGCCACCGAAGGCGGCGTCGAAGCGATGCTCCTCCAGGGCGTCGAGCAGGGTCCGGGTCTGCAACCGGTTCCGCGACGTGCCGGGACCACCCGTTTCGGTGACGCGGCCCTTGTCGATCGACTCCTGCACCGACGCGACGATCAGCCGGTGACCGTCCTCGGCGAGCCTGTGATCGCGGAAGTCGATCACCTCGGGGAAGTTGTGCCCGGTGTCGACGTGCAGGACGGGAAACGGCAACGGGGACGGCCGGAACGCCTTCTCCGCCAGCCGCAGCAGCACGATCGAGTCCTTGCCTGCCGAGAACAGCAGCACCGGTCGCTCGAGTTCCGCGACCACCTCGCGGATGATGTGCACGGCCTCCGCCTCCAGCGCGCGGAGTTCGTCGACGTGTGCGTCCGTGTCGGCGTGCGGTGCGGCGGTCACAGCGGAAGTCCGTTCGCGGCGGCCTCGGACCGGTAGCGCTCGACCCACTCCTTGGAGCGGCCGTCGCTCTGACGTTTCAGCGGCGGCGGGGGCGCGAGATCGGCGTCGAGGCCGAGTTCGACGAGCACCTTCGCCGCCGTCGCCTGCGGGGCCGCGACGAGATCGTCGAAGCTGATGTCGATGTGGTCGAGATCCTCCGTCTCGAACCAGTTGCGCCACTGTACATCCTGATCGCGGAGGATGCGGACGAGGTGGGCGATGCCGTCCGCGTGATATTCGGCGCCGTCGTGCGGCGCGGGCGGCGTGGCGTCGTCGCGCCAGACCTGGGTCTGCACCGCCCGCCACATCGACACCGCCTGCGCGACGACGTCACGCCGGAAGACGTGGATGAGGACGAGGTCGCGGTCCAGGATGTCGTCCAGCGCGGACCGCAGGTCGTCGCCGGAGCGGTCCGGGAGCCCGGCGGCGCGGTCGAGGACGAGCGGCACCTGGTTCCACATCAGTTTGCCGCCCCACACGCCGTTGGGGGTGCGTCCGAGGTTGAGCAGTTGATCGCGCCACTGCTCCGCGGTGCGGGTGTCGGCGGTTCCCGGTTCGAGTGGGGCGAGCAGGGAGAGCACCGTCTCGTCGGTGACCGACTCGAACCACTGCCGTGGCTGCGGTGACCGGCTGGTGGACGGCAGGTATTGGAAGAACTCCTCCGGGTTCCCGGCCACGGTCGTGGCACGGAGGGATTCGACGAGCAGCGTGCTGCCACTGCGCTGCGACGCGCAGACGAGATATGAGCGTGGCTCCGACATGCCGGAAACTATAAAGGCGAAATTCGGTGCCGAAATCGGGAGGAAATCGAATTAGCGTGATCGAAACACTTGCTTTTCCGCTGCCCATGATCAGGTGAAAATCGGGACGCGGGGCAGGGTAAAAATTGCCAGGTCAGAGCGGTTTTCGCGCACCCGAACGGGGGCTCCTCGCCGCCGGCGGAATTGTCGCGCGACGGAAGAATATGAATCAGGCTGATCGAAACCCGCGGTCAGCCTTTTCGGCAGATGAGAACCGGGCACCGGGCGTGGTGGATGAGGCTCTGGCTCGTCGAACCCACGATCGAGGCGGTGAACGGATTTCTGCCGTGACTGCCGACGGCGATCAATTGCGCGCCGAAGGAGTACTCGAGGAGCACCTTCATCGGCCCGCCACGTTCGAGGCAGCGTGTGACCTCGACATCGGGATACTTCTCGCGCCACCCGGCGAGGCTTTCGGCGAGCCACGCCTCCTCGTGCTGCACCAGGTCGGACCAGTCGGTGAAGCGGCGTTCCTCCGAATACCACGCACCGAGGGTGGAATGCTCGGCCCACGTGTGCACCGCCACGAGGGGGGCGCCGAAGAACGCCGCGAACTCGAACGCATGGGCCACGGCCATGTCGCTCAGTTCGCTTCCGTCCACACCGACCACGACGGGACGCGTCTCGCTGACCTCGTGGCCCTGGATGCCGCGCCAGACGACGACGGGGCACTCGGCTCGATTCGACACCCGGACCACGTCGGAACCGGCGACCACGGATTTCATCTCACTCGTAGCCGCGGGCCCCAGAACCAGCATCCGGGCCGTCTTGGACAGTTCCACCAATGCGTGGGCGGGTGGGCCGGGATGGGTGCTGCGCTCCACCTCCAGGTCCTGCTGCCCGTTCAGTACGGCGCGTTCGGCGGCCGCGAGGACCTCCTCGCCGTCCGGGTGACCGTCCGCGCCACCCCCGGAATTCGGATGCTTCGGTAACACGTGGACGAGGCGCAGCGGCTCCTCGAAGCGCCGCGCGGCGGACGCAGCCCACGCCGCCGCCTCCAGTGCGCCGTCCGATCCGTCGATACCTGCCACGATGCCGCGTCGAATCCGTGCTGTGCTCATGGGGGTGCTCCTCACCTCCATTCCAGTTTGATCCAGGACGGCGGCGACGCGCCAGAGGTAAATCGGCAGGCGGCCGATCCCGGTGCGATCGACGTGGTCCCCGGGAATACTCGGGGCACCGGCGAGCGAAGACTAACCGAAGGGGCGACGGACCACACGGCGAAGCGGACGAGCGGCACGGACGGGGACGAGGAGACTCTCCCGGGTCACCTGGGCTTTGCTCCCGTTTCCGTGGTGGTGAACCGGAGGCGCGGGTGAACCGTGTGTACTGCTGGGAGGTGGTGACCGATGCCGGATGCCCAGACGGAGCTCATGCACGCCCTGTACGAGGAACATGCCCCCGCCGTGTGGCGGTATGCCCTCCGGCTGACCGGCGACCGCGCCCGCGCCGAGGACATCGTGCAGGAAGTGCTGCTGCGCGCCTGGAAGCACCCGAACGTGCTCGACCAGTCGGAGTCTTCGGCTCGGGCGTGGTTGTTCACGGTCGCCAGGAACCTCGTGTTCGACGAGCACCGCAGTGCCCGCTCGCAGCGTGAGGTCGGGATGAGTTCGACACCCGAACGGGCCGCCCCGGACGGTTCGGACGGCGCACTCGACGCCTGGATGATGGGGGATGCGCTGGCCCGGGTCAGCGCCGACCACCGCGCGGTCCTGGTGCTCGGCTACTACCGGGGGATGTCGACCCACCAGATCGCCGACGAACTCGGGATACCGGAGGGAACGGTGAAATCCCGCATGCATTACGGATTGCGGGCGCTTCGATTGGCTCTGCAGGAAATGGGGGTGACCCGATGACGCTCGACGACTTCGAGTCCCACGAGGATCCCTACGTCCGCTGGGACGCCGCCTACGTGCTCGGTGCCATGTCGGCCGCCGATCGGCGCGAGTACGAGGCCCACCTCGCTCACTGCGCACAGTGCTCGCAGGCCGTGTCCGAGTTGGCGGGCATGCCCGGACTGCTGGCTCTGATCACACCGGAAGAGGCGTTCGGGACCCTGACGGACGGTGCGCCCGAGGTCGAGGAGATGCCCGCACCGCGTGTGCTGACCGGGCTGGTGGGAACGGTGCAGCGGCGCCGACGTCAGCGGCGGGCCGCGGTGGCCCTCGCTGCGGCGGCAGCCGTGATCGCCGTGGCCGTCCCCGTCGCGGTGCTGGCGACCCAGGACCGGACCCCGGCCGCCCCCGTCACGGCCCTGCCCGCCCCGGACCGTGCGAACACCGCCGAGGCGGTGTTCGCACCCGTGGTTCCGACGACGATCACCGCGAGCGCGTCCGTCGTGTCGACGTCCTGGGGCACGGTGATCTTCGTCGAGTGCTCGTACGCGGACACGTGGCCCGGCGACGGACGCTACGGCGCCGCCACCGAGGGGTACGCGCTGACCGTGACCGATCGTTCCGGGGTGGTCACCACCGTGGCCACCTGGACGGGGGAAGCCGGGCAGACGGTGCGGCCCACAGCCACCACCAGCCTGCCCCTCGACGCGATCGCGAGCATCGACGTGCGATCCGACGACGACCATCAGGTATTGCTGACCACGGCGTTGTGAACGGGACGCAGGGAGTCGGCCCGGTTTCCGTACTCCCTGCAGGCAGGGCCGCCGTGTCTCGATCGTCACGACCGTTTTGCGGAAAAATGTTCTGCCACCGGTGAACCCGGCCGGTCCGTGGTTCGTGTGTATATCCAGTGGGTGATCACAGGTCGCCCCATCCGATCCACGACACGGGGGTCTGCCGATGAATCTCACGCATCACGAGCCACGGAAAACCGGTCGGAGCATGCGCGTCGCCGACTACATCGTCGCGGCGCTGGCGGCCGAGGGCGTCGAGCACGTCTTCGGTGTGGGGGGCGCGAACATCGAGGACCTGTACGACGCGCTGCACCGCTCCCCGGACGTCGAGGGTGTCGTCGCCAAACACGAGTTCTCGGCGACGACCATGGCCGACGGATATGCCAGAACTTCGAACCGGACAGGGGTGGTCGCGGCGACGTCGGGCGGTGGTGCGCTCAATGTGATCGCCGGGCTCGGTGAGGCATTCGCGTCCCGGGTGCCGCTGCTGGCGTTGATCGGGCAACCGCCGACGTCGCTCGAAGGGTCGGGCGCGTTCCAGGACACGAGTGGACTGGCGGGGTCGATCGATGCGTCCCGGTTGTTCGGCGAGGTGTCGCTGTACTGTGCGCGCGTCGAATCGCCGCTCGACCTCGACCGCCAACTGGCCGAGGCGCTCGCGGCGGCGCGCCGCGGGGGACCGGCAGTACTGCTGCTGCCGAAGGACATTCAGCGGGCGATCGGCGAGTTCCCGGAACCGCACCGAACGGACTCGGCCGCACAGCGCGTTTCCACCACGGACGTCACGCGGCTTGCCGAGGCCCTGCGCGACGACTACGGCCGTATCACCGTCATCGCAGGCGACGAGGTCGCGCGGGCGGGCGCGCGAGAGGAACTCGCGGAATTCGCGCACGTGCTCGGAGCGCGGGTTGCCGTCACACCCGACGCGAAGGATGTGCTCGACCCGGCGGCGCCGGGACAACTCGGGATCACCGGCGCGATGGGAAACCCGGATGTGATCGACGCACTGCAGGATTGCGACCTCTGCCTGCTCGTCGGCACTCGACTACCGGTGATGGCGCGGGGAGGGCTCGACACCGTGCTGGAGAAGACGCTGGTGTACAGCGTCGGGTCGGCGACGCCGTACGTGCAGGCTCAGCACGTCCCGACCCGGGATCTGCGGGCGACGCTCCGTGGGCTCGTTGCCGACATCGGGCCCGCCGCAACACCGGTACCCGTCGCGCACAGCGATCCGACTCCGATCGACGTACCTCGATCGGACACGTCGGGCCTGCACTACACGGACGCGGTGAGGGCGCTCGCCGCAGCGCTGCCCGACGGCGCCGACGTGTTCGCGGACGCCGGGAACACGGGCGCCGCTGTGGTGCATCACCTTCCGGTCGCGAGCGGAGGGCGGTTCGTGGTCGCGCTGGGAATGGGCGGGATGGGCTACACCTTCGGCGCCGCGATCGGTTCCGCGTTCTCCCGGGGCCGCCGCACGTTCGTGATCGCGGGCGACGGCGCGTTCTACGCGCACGGACTCGAGATCCACACGGCCGTCGAGTACGGCGTGCCGGTCACGTTCGTCGTGTTCAACAACAACGCCCACGCGATGTGCCTCACGCGCGAACAGGTGTATTTCGAGGGCACGTACACCTACAGCCGGTTCCGTCCCGCCCGCATCGGGGCCGGAGTCGGCGCACTGTTCCCCGGGCTGCCGTCCCACACGGTCGACACCCACGCCGATCTGGCCCACGCACTGCGGTCCACGGCGGAGTCGACAGGACCCGCCGTCATCGAGGTCGTCTGCGACGCCGACGAACTACCGCCGTTCCTGCCGTTCCTGACGGCACCCGTTCCAGTCGAGAAATCCGAATCCCGAGAAGGAGCACGCCGATGACTGCCCACGAGATCGCACCGCTTCCCGACCTTCCCGCCGGCCTGCCCGGCCTCGTCCGCATCGAGACCTCCGACCGTCACGCCACGACACCGATCATCATGGACATGCTGAGGTCGGTGTACCCGCACGACCAGGTGTTCGGAAAGTACTGCACTGTCCAGGATTACATCGACTGCCCGCCGGACGAGGTGTTCCGCTACCTCTCGCACACCCGGAGCCTCGAGGAATGGACGTACAGCCTGCGGGGATTCACCCCCGCGGGAGAACCCGGGCTGTGGCTTGCGTACGACCGCCTGGGCGACACGACCGAGATCTACGCGCGCACCGTGGCGCACCCCGCCGCGATGACCGTCGACTATCACTGCGCCTGGGACCAGGGGAAACACCTGTGGATGGTGTACCTGATGCGGGTGGTGGACGCGCGCACGGTCCTGGACGTCGACGGATCCGTCGTGCTGTGGACCAACTGCCACCACCCGTTCTACGACGAGAATCCCTACCCCGAGACCGCTCCCGCCGACCGGGTTCCGTGGGTGGGTGACTTCTGGGAGATGTTCTCCGCCGGACACCAGCTCGAGATGAGCAATCTCAAGGCGATCTGCGAATACCGATGGGCGAACGACCTGCCCGTGACCCCGACCTGGATGAGTGAGTGAGACATGGACACCGTCAGCCTGATCGACATCGCCGGCTACCTGCCCGAGAACCGGGTGGGAGCAGACTATTTCGCCCGATTCGCCGACTCCGATCGGCTCGCCGCGAACATCATGTTCCGGGCGCCGAAATTCCGCCACCACATCGCGAGCGACGAGAACGCCGTCGACATGGCCGAACGCGCAGTCGCCCCGCTGATCGAACGGAACGGCTCCGAACTCGTCTCCAACGTGGACGTCCTCATCACCCACACCCAGCTGCCGGACGTCCCGGTCCTGGGCACCGGCGGAGAACTCGCGCGCCGGCTGGGGATCACCCCGGACTGGGTGGTGGACCTGCACAACGGGGGCTGCGCGTCGTTCGTGTACATGATCAAGCTGGCACGCCAGATCATGCAGACCAGTGACGCGTCCACTGCCCTGATCGTGTCGGTGCAGAACAGTGCAGGCCAGATCTTCACGCAGTCGGACGTGCGCGTGCTGGCGCAGTCGGCGGTGCCGGGTGACGGCGCGGGCGCGTGCCTGCTGATGAAATCCGAGGCCGCGCCGGTGCTCGGGCTCGAGTGCCGGACCTACCCCGAGTTCGCCGGGGACATGACAGCCGCCGTCGATCCGCCGCGCAAATACTGGGAGGCGGGAACCGGCCAATTGCACATCGGGTTCACCGAAACGAAGATCGCGAAGGTGTTCGCCCGCGGGAACCGGCTGGTCCCCGAGGTGGCGCTCGCGGTGTGCAAGCAGATCGGCATCACCCCGGACGAGATCGACACCCTGGTCACCAACCAGCCCAACCGGCTGTTCCTCCGCAACTGGCGGGACGCACTCGAGCTTCCGCCGGAACGACACCCCGACACGTTCGACGAATGCGGGAACCTGTTCGGCGCCGCGATTCCCGTCACCCTCGACCTCGAGAACCGGGCGGGCCGGATCCCCAACGGTTCGCTGGTGATGATGTCCGCCTTCGCGCACGCGGGCGACTTCGCCGGGGCCGGGGCCGTCCGGTGGGGCGCCGCCCCGGTGGGGGTGTGAGATGACCGCGCCGACCCTTGCCGGCCCCGGCGTGAGATTCGATCTCGCGCTGAGCGAGAACCCCTTCGCCCCGCTGCCTTCCGTGCTCGCCGCGCTCGACGGTGTCATGCGTCAGGCGCATCGGTACCCGGAGTTCCTGCCCGACCGGCTGGTCGGGGTCATCGCCGATCACGAAGGGCTCGAACCCGATCAGGTGGTGGTGGGCGAGGGTGCCACCGGTGTCGCCCTGCAGATCATGCGCTCCGTCGCCGGGCCGGGGGAGCGGATCGTGTTCACCGCCCCGACGTTCGACGGGTACCCGATCCTCGCGAGGATCGCGGCCCTGGGTGCGGTGCCGGTACCGATCCTCGCGGACGGCGGGCAGGATCTGACGGCGATGGCGGCCGCGATCGACGACCGCACCCGGCTCGTCGTCGTGTGCCGCCCGCACAACCCCACCGGAACCCTCGTCGACGCCGCCGAACTGGCGGACTTCCTCCGCCGGGTGCCGGAGCGGGTGGTCGTCGTTCTCGACGAGGCGTATGTGGAGTTCGTCGACCGCCGACTGGCTCTGGACGCGCACCGCATCGTCGCCGAACATCCGAACGTCGTGTTCCTGCGCACGTTCTCCAAGGCGTACGGGCTGGCCGGGTTGCGGATCGGATTCGGCTTCGCGAATGCGGCTCTGGCCCGGAGGATTCGAACGCTGCAACTGCCGTTCGGGATGGGCAGCGTCGCCGTTCCCGCGGTCACGGCGTCGTACGCCGCCGACCACGAACTCCGCGTCCGGGTGGCCGCCATCGTCGCCGAACGCGAGGAACTGTGGCGCACGTTGCGGGCGGCGGGAATGCCGGTCCCGCGCAGTCACGCCAACTTCCTCTACCTACCGGGCGCGGGCGTCGGCGGCGCACTCGCCCGTGCCGGCATCCACGCGCGGACGTATCCCAGTGGTGACGTGCGGATCGCGGTCGGGAACCCGGACGCCGGGCGTGCGGTGATCGACGCGCTCAGGCCGACAGTGCGCGGTACCGCCGCAGTTCCGCGTGCGACTGCGAGTAGCGGTCGAGCATGACGTCGAGCAGCCGGGTGTGCGGTCCGATGGTGGCCGCGTAGGTGATGCCGGGTCCGCAGGATTCCGCGGCGCGGCTCAACCGGTCCGTGAGCAGTCCGGGAGCGAGGAACCACGGTGCGATCACGATGCGCTCGGCGCCGCCGTGTCGCAGCGTCGAAATGGACTGCTGCACCGTCGGTTCCGCCGCGGTGGCGAAGCACGTGACCGCGCCCGACCATCGGGTGCCCGCGACGACCGCCCCGGCCAGGGCGCGCGTGCGGTCGTTGGCTGCCGGGTCGGAAGAGCCGACCGCGGCGAGGACGATTCCGAGTCCGGACTCGTCGCCGGTACCGACGGCTTCGCCGATCCGGTCCCGGACCGCCTCGACCAGCCGGGCATCGTGCCCGAGAACGTCGGCCTGCCGGACGTGCAGGTGGGGATGACGGAGGCGGGCGGCGTCCAGGAGCGCCGGAAGGTCGACGCGGGCGTGGAACGCGCTGCCCAGCAGCATCGGCACCACCACGGCGGACGAATGTCCCTCGGCGGCGACCGTGTCGATCACCTGGTCCACGGACGGCGCGTTGAGGTCGAGGAAGCACAACCGGACGTCGAGGTCCGGGCGCCGCTCCCGAAGCGCCGACACGGCAGCCGCCACCACCCGCGCACTGCGGGGGTCGCGACTGCCGTGAGCGACAGCGATCAGCGGAGTCATCGCATTAGACGCGCTCGCCGAGCTCCACCGCTGCGATGGCATCCCCGACGAGGCCGGCTGCGAGCGTGTTGCCGCCGGCCGGATCGATCAGCAGGAAGCTGCCGGTGTGGCGGTTCACGGTGTAGTCGTCGGCGACGATCGGCTCGGCGACACGCACCGAGATCTTGCCGATCTCGTTGAGCTCCAGCGACTCCGGGCTCGGCTCCGACGTGAGCTCCTGCTCGTTGAAACGCTCGACGAGCGTGCCCACGATGGCCTGCGTGGTGCGGGTGCCGTGCTTGAGTAGCAGGCGGGCACCGGGACGCAGCGGCTTCTCGGCCAGCCAGCAGACGGTCGCGTCGAACTCGCCGAGCGGCTCCGGGGCGTCGGAGGGAGAGGCGATGACGTCACCGCGGGAGACGTCGACGTCGTCGGCGAGCACGAGAGTGACGCTGCGGCCTGCGTGGGCGCTGTCGAGTTCGCCGTCCGCCGTGTCGATGCGGGTGACCGTGGTGCGGACACCCGACGGCAGGATCACGACCTCGTCGCCCGGCGTCACCTCACCGGCGGCGACCTGTCCGGCGTACCCGCGGTAGTCGGGGAACTCGGCGGTCCGCGGACGGATCACGTACTGGACGGGGAAACGGAGACCGACCCGGTGGGGTTCGGCGTCGACCGGCACCGACTCGAGGTGCTCGATGAGCGTGGGGCCGTCGTAGTACGGGGTGTTCTCCGAACGCACCGCGACGTTGTCGCCGTGCAGGGCCGACACCGGGATCTCGACGACGTCCTCGGACGCCCAGCCGAGAGAACTGGTCAGCGAGTTGAACTCCGCCGAAATGGTCGCGAACACGGTGGCCGGGTCCTCGACGAGGTCGATCTTGTTGACGGCCAGCACAAGCTTCGGGACGCCGAGCAGCGCGAGAACGGCGGCGTGCTTGCGCGTCTGCGAGATGACACCCTTGCGGGCGTCGACCAGCAGGATCACCATCTGCGCGGTGGACGCACCCGACACCGTGTTCCGGGTGTACTGCACGTGCCCGGGAGT
This sequence comes from Rhodococcus pseudokoreensis, assembly GCF_017068395.1. NCBI lineage: Bacteria > Bacillati > Actinomycetota > Actinomycetes > Mycobacteriales > Nocardiaceae > Rhodococcus > Rhodococcus pseudokoreensis. The sequence goes on from NZ_CP070619.1 coordinate 7,614,042, forward strand.
GTCGGCGAGGACGAACGAGCGGCGCGGCGTCGCGAAGTACCGGTACGCCACGTCGATCGTGATGCCCTGTTCGCGCTCCGCGCGCAGGCCGTCGACCAGCAGCGACAGGTCGGGGGTGGACAGGCCCTTGTCCACCGACGCCCGGGTGACGGCGTCGATCTGATCGGCGAGAACCGATTTCGTGTCGTACAGCAGACGGCCGACGAGGGTCGACTTGCCGTCGTCCACACTGCCGGCGGTGGCAAGCCGAAGTAACTGCGTGCTTCGCGGGCTGTGCACGTGGAGGTCGCTCATGATCAGAAATAGCCCTCTCGCTTGCGGTCTTCCATGGCCGCTTCGGATACTCGGTCGTCGCCACGGGTCGCGCCGCGCTCGGTCAGCCGGGACGCTGCGACCTCGGCGAGGATCGCCTCGTTGTCGCCGGCCTCGGAAAGAACTGCGCCGGTGGTGGACCCGTCGCCGACGGTGCGGTACCGCACCGACAGCGTCTGCAGGTCTTCGCCCTCGGACGGTCCGCCCCACACGCCGGGCGTCATCCACATGCCGTCGCGCTGGTACACCTCGCGCTGGTGCGCGTAGTAGATGCTGGCCAGTTCGACGTTGTCGCGGGCGATGTACCGCCAGATGTCGAGTTCGGTGAAGTTGCTGAGCGGGAAGACGCGGACCTGCTCGCCGGGGGAGTGCTTGCCGTTGTACAGGTTCCACAGTTCGGGGCGCTGCTTCTTCGGATCCCACTGGCCGAATGCGTTGCGCAGCGAGAAGATCCGCTCCTTGGCGCGGGCCCGCTCCTCGTCGCGGCGAGCGCCACCGAAGACCGCGTCGAACCGGTTCTCGGAGATCGCGTCGAGGAGGGGAACCGTCTGCAGCGGGTTCCGGATCCCGTCGGGACGCTCGGTGAGACGGCCGTCGGCCAGGTAGTCCTCGACCTTCGCCACGTGCAGGCGCAGGTTGTACTTGGCCACGACGTGGTCGCGGAAGTCGAGGACTTCCTGCAGGTTGTGGCCCGTGTCGACGTGCAGCAGCGCGAACGGCAGCGGCGCAGGCCAGAACGCCTTGATCGCCAGGTGCAGCAGCACCGTGGAGTCCTTGCCGCCGGAGAACAGGATCACGGGGCGTTCGAATTCGCCCGCGACCTCGCGGAAGATGTGGATCGCTTCCGACTCGAGTGCGTCGAGCGTGTCGAACTGCGTTCCGTCCAACTGCGGCCGGGCGGCGGCTTCTGCGAGGGAAGTGGAGATGTCGATGGTCATGAGGCGTGCAACCCGCATTCTGTCTTGGCCTGACCGGCCCAGCGGCCGCTGCGCGGATCGCTGCCGGGGGCTGGCTTGCTGGTGCACGGAGCGCACCCGATGGACGGATAGCCCTCGTCGACGAGAGGATTCACCAGAATCGAGTGCTCGTCGATGTAGGACTGCATGTCTTCGTCGGACCACGCGGCGATCGGATTGATCTTCACCAGACCGAACGCGTCGTCGAACGAGATCAGGGGGGCGTTGGCGCGGGTGGGGGCCTCGACGCGGCGGATGCCGGTGACCCACGCCTTGTAGCCGGCGAGCGTCTTCTTCAGCGGGGCGACCTTCCGCAGTGCGCAGCACCGGTTGGGTTCACGGGCGAACAGATCCTTGCCCTCCGCCGCGTCCTGCTCGGCGACGCTGGCCTCTGCCCGCGCGTTGATCACGTTGACGCCGTACACCTGCTCGACGGCGTCACGGGTGCCGATGGTCTCCGCGAAGTGGTAGCCGGTGTCGAGGAACAGCACGTCCACGCCGGGATGAATCTGGGCGGCGAGGTGAACGAGAACACCGTCCTGCATGTTCGACGCGACGATGTAGCTATTGCGATACCCCGTCGCTTCGCTCGCCCCGGCCCCGAACGTGTCTTCCGTCCACTGCAGCAATTCCCGCGCGGAGGCCCCTTCGAGACTTGCCGCCCCCTGCGCGGCAAGGAGCCGGAGGTCCTCCTGTGTGGCTGTGGCGAGATTCAACGCAAGTCTCCTTCGTCTGCGCGCACGACCCATTCCGCGAAGCGTTCACCCTCGTTGCGGTGCTTCACGAACTGCCGGACGACGCGATCGATGTAGTCACCGAGTTCGACGCTGGTGACCTTGTGCTGGCGAAGCTTCCGGCCGAAGGCCGAATCGAATCCGAGGCTGCCGCCGAGGTGGACCTGGAAGCCCTCTACCTGGTTGCCGTCGCCGTCGTCGACGAGCATTCCCTTGAACCCGATGTCCGCGACCTGCGAGCGGGCGCAGGAGTTGGGGCAGCCGTTGATGTTGATCGTGATCGGCACGTCGAGCTGCGCGTTGATGTCGGCCAGCCGCTGCTCGAGTTCGGGAACGAGCACCTGCGAGCGCTTCCGCGTCTCCGCGAACGACAGTTTGCAGAACTCGATGCCCGAGCACGCCATCAGGTTCTTGCGCCAGTGCGACGGACGCGCGGGCAGGCCCAGCTCGTCCAGGTCGGCGATCAGCTGCTCGAGCTTGTCGTCGGCGACGTCGAGGATGATCAGCTTCTGGTACGGCGTGAAGCGGATCTTGTCGCTGCCCGCACGCTCGGCGGCGTCCGCGACCTTGGCCAGGATCGTGCCCGACACGCGACCCGCGATGGGGGCGAACCCGACGGCGTTGAGACCGTTGCGGGTCTTCTGCACACCGACGTGGTCGATCGGCCGGGTGGGCTTCTCCGGCGCGGGGCCGTCGATGAGCTTGCGCTTAAGGTACTCGGTCTCGAGGACCTCGCGGAACCGCTCGATGCCCCAGTCCTTCACCAGGAACTTCAGGCGCGCCTTGTTCCGCAGTCGGCGGTAGCCGTAGTCGCGGAAGATCGACACCACGGCTTCCCACACGTCGGGAACCTCATCGAGCGGCACCCAGACGCCGACGCGCTGCGCCAGCATCGGGTTGGTGGACAGGCCGCCGCCGACCCACAGGTCGAGGCCGGGACCGTGCTCGGGATGGTTGACGCCGACGAACGCGACGTCGTTGATCTCGTGCACCACGTCCTGCTGGCCGGAGATCGCGGTCTTGAACTTGCGCGGCAGGTTGGAGTACTCGGGCTTGCCGATGTAGCGGCGGACGATCTCGTCGATCGCGGGAGTCGGGTCGAGGACCTCGGACAGCGATTCGCCTGCCAGCGGTGAACCGAGGACGACGCGGGGGCAGTCGCCGCACGCTTCCGTGGTCTTGAGGCCGACGCCTTCGAGGCGCTTCCAGATCTCGGGGACGTTCTCGACCTCGATCCAGTGGTACTGGACGTTCTCGCGGTCCGAGAGGTCGGCGGTGTCGCGGGCGAACTCGGTGGAGATCCCGGCGATGGTGCGCAACTGCTCGACGTTCAGGGCGCCGGCGTCGCAGCGGACCCGCATCATGAAGTACTTGGCTTCGAGCAGGTCGATGTTCTCGTCACCGGTGAACGTGCCGTCGTAGCCCTGCTCGCGCTGGGTGTAGAGACCCCACCAGCGCATGCGGCCCCGCAGGTCGCTCTTGTCGATGCTGTCGAAGCCCTGCTTCGAGTAGATGTTCTCGATGCGTGCCCGGACGTTGAGCGGGTTGTCGTCCTTCTTGGCCTGCTCGTTGGCATTGAGGGGCTCGCGGTAGCCGAGGGCCCACTGGCCTTCGGCACGTCGCCGGGCCGGCTTCGCCGTGCGCGTGCGCGCGGGTGCTGCCTGGGCGGCAGCGGGGGAGGCGTCGGTGGTCGACGTCATGGAGCACTCCTGAATCTCAAGATGCACCGGCTGAGGCCGAGGAGGAGGGCTTATCCTCGCTCGGGGCATTCGAATCCGGCCGGAAGTCGAGAAGAATGATGAACGGGCTGACAGGCTGAATTACTGCGCGAGACAGGGCAGACAACAACAGCTGCAGACACGCTTGAGATCGACGTGGCGACGCGCCACAAGTCGCACTCCGGGTCCGGTCATGCAGACCATTGTGCCACGTCAGATCGCTCACGCAGAGCCGGGCACCGATTTCCACCATTTTTGCGGGAAATATCACGGCGAGGGGGCGTTGACGGTCGGGTGGTCACCGGTGGCGAGCCGGCCATGGACAGGGAGGCGAGCCGGCCATGGACAGGGAGGCGAGCCGACCATGGACACTGGTGGGGTGAGCGGATTGAGTACTACCACGGTCGGTCGGGGTGAGGCGGCGGCATTCGCGTTGCCCGAGAGTGCGCTGGCGGGTGTGGGCAGTCGACCGTTCGGGATCTACGTGCACGTGCCTTTCTGTGCCACACGCTGCGGATACTGCGATTTCAACACGTACACGGCCGGTGAGCTGGGGACGTCGGCGTCGCCGCAGTCGTGGATGGAGGGATTGCGCCGCGAACTCGACCTGGCCGCGGAGATGACGGGCGCTCCGGCCGTCGACACGGTCTTCGTCGGCGGCGGCACGCCGTCCCTTCTCGGCGGCGACGGCCTGGCGGACGTCCTCGGTGCGGTCCGCTCGAGTTTCGGGCTCGCGGACGGCGCCGAGGTGACCACCGAGTCGAACCCGGAGTCCACGTCGCCGGAGTTTTTCGACCGATTGCTCGCGGGCGGATTCACGCGGATCTCGCTGGGCATGCAGTCGGCGGCGCAGCACGTGCTGAAGGTCCTCGACCGCACCCACACGCCGGGGCGGGCGGTGGCGGCGGCGCTGGAGGCGCGGTCCGCGGGGTTCGGGCACGTCAATCTCGACCTCATCTACGGAACGCCGGGGGAGCGCGACGAGGACCTCGACCTGTCGCTGGACGCGGTGCTCTCGGCGGGCGTGGACCACGTGTCCGCGTACGCGCTGATCGTCGAGGACGGCACCGCCCTGGCGCGGAAGGTGCGTCGCGGCGAACTGCCGGCGCCCGACGACGACGTGCTCGCGTCGCGGTACGAGCGGATCGACGCCCGGCTCGCGGAGGCGGGCCTGACCTGGTACGAGGTGTCGAACTGGGCGCGCGAGGACGCGGCCTGCCTGCACAACCTGGGCTACTGGGACGGCGGCGACTGGTGGGGCGCCGGGCCGGGCGCGCACAGCCACGTCGGCGGTGTGCGCTGGTGGAACGTCAAACATCCGGCGCGCTACGCGGACCAGTTGGCGGCGGGAAGCCTGCCGGTCGGTGGGAGCGAGCAGCTGACGGAGGAGGACGTCCACGTCGAGCGGGTGATGCTGACGGCGCGGCTGCGCACGGGGCTTCCCGTGGCGGAACTGGACGACGCGGAGCAGCGCGCGGCCGAGACGGTGGTCGCCGACGGACTACTGGTGCGTGCGGGGGAGCAGCTGGTACTGACCGACCGCGGGCGGCTCCTCGCCGACGCGGTGGTCCGGACGGTCCTGCGCTGACGCTCGGCTGTCCGAGGCTCAGGCCGTGACGATGCCGGGCATCTCGTCGTAGTCGAACACGCGGGCGTGCAGCACGACGCGGTTCCGCAGCGCCGAGCGCACGGCCCGGTGCAATCCGTCCTCGAGGTAGAGCACCCCGTGCCACTGCACGGCGTGCGGGAACAGGTCGCCGTAGAACGTCGAGTCCTCCGACAGCAGCCGGTCGAGTTCGAGAACCTTGGTCGTGGTGACGATCTCGTCGAGCCGTACCTGCCGCGGCGGGATCTTGGACCAGTCGCGCAGCGACAACCCGTGGTCCGGGTACGGCTTGCCGTCCATGACACCTTTGAAAATCATCGCCTCGTCATCCGCCCGTGGTGGTTGCCTCTGCTCGTCTCCGCCCACCACAGTAAGGCCTGAACCGGTATCGGCGACGCGGCGATTAGACTGGACCGAGCCGAGACGCACGCGCATCTGCGCGTAGCTCAGGGGATGTGACGGCCGACCCGAACGAAGGTTCGGTGACGTCGCTGCTCGTGACGATCGAGAATTGGAGGTGGACGGCGATGTCGAGTACGGACGACAGACGGTTCGAGGTTCTCCGCGCCATCGTCGCCGACTACGTCTCGACCCAGGAGCCGGTGGGATCGAAGGCGCTGGTCGAGCGGCACAATCTGGGTGTCTCCAGTGCGACGGTGCGCAACGACATGGCGTTCCTCGAGAGCGAGGGCTACATCGCCCAGCCGCACACGAGTTCCGGCCGTGTCCCCACCGACAAGGGCTACCGGCAGTTCGTCGACCGCATCGCCGACGTGAAGCCGTTGTCGACGGCGGAGCGCCGCGCGATCCTCGATTTCCTCGAGTCCGGGGTCGACCTGGACGACGTCCTCCGGCGCGGTGTGCGCCTGCTCGCGCAACTCACACGCCAGGTCGCGGTTGTGCAATATCCCACACTCTCGGCGTCATCGGTCCGCCACCTCGAGGTGGTCGCGCTGACTCCCGCCCGCCTGCTGCTGGTGCTCATCACCGATTCGGGCCGAGTGGATCAGCGCATCGTCGAACTCGGCGACGTCCTCGACGACGAGGACCTGGCGCGGCTGCGCGGACTGCTCGGCGGCGCCCTCGACGGCAAACGGCTCGCGGCGGCGTCCATCGCCGTGTCGGAACTGATCGACGAGGCCCCCGAAGATCTGCGTGACGCCGTGATCCGTTCGGCCACCGTGCTGGTGGAAACGCTCGTCGAGCATCCCGAGGAGCGCCTCGTCCTCGGCGGCACGGCGAACCTGACCCGCAACGCGGCCGACTTCACGGGGATCAGCGGGTTCCCCGGTTCGCTGCGCGCGGTCCTCGAGGCGCTCGAGGAGCAGGTGGTGGTGCTCAAGCTGCTGGCCGCCACCCAGGACGCGGGCACCGTGACGGTGCGGATCGGCGAGGAAACCCAGGTGGAGCAGATGCGCGGCACCTCCGTCATCTCGACCGGCTACGGTGCGGCGGGCACCGTGCTCGGCGGAATGGGCGTGCTCGGACCTACCCGGATGGACTATCCGGGAACAATCGCGTCGGTGGCAGCCGTTGCGAGATACATCGGTCAGGTGCTCGCCGAGCGGTGACGGCCGGCCCGGCGACAGCGCCGGCGTAGACAGCGCGCACACGGATTAGTGGCGAGATAACGAAGTAGAGAAGGACGAGAGACTCAACGTGGCACGGGATTACTACGCAACGCTCGGCGTCGATCAGAAGGCGACCGATCAGGAGCTCAAGCGCGCGTACCGCAAGCTGGCGAGGGAACTGCATCCCGACGTGAACCCCGACGAGGCGGCGCAGGCCCGGTTCCGGGACATCTCGACGGCCTACGAGGTGCTGTCGGACCCGGAGAAGCGCCGCATCGTCGACCTCGGCGGCGACCCCCTCTCCTCGGGTGGCGGCGGAGGCGGCGCCGGCTTCGGCGGTGGTTTCGGTGGCGGCCTCGGCGACGTGTTCGAAGCGTTCTTCGGGGGCGGAGGCGGTGCGGGCCGCGGGCCGCGCGGCCGTGTCCAGCCGGGCGCCGATTCGCTCCTGCGCACCAAGCTGACGCTGGCGGAGTGCGCGACCGGCGTCAGCAAGCACGTCACCGTCGAGACGGCGATCCTGTGCGACAGCTGCACCGGTTCGGGTACCAACGGCGACTCCAAGCCGGTGCGCTGTGAGACGTGTGGCGGCGCGGGCGAGGTCCAGTCGGTGCAGCGTTCGTTCCTCGGTCAGGTCATGACGTCCCGGCCGTGCCCCACCTGCCGCGGCGCGGGCGAGACGATTCCCGACCCGTGCCACAAGTGCGGCGGCGACGGCCGGGTGCGCGCCCGCCGCGACATCACGGTGAAGGTGCCCGCCGGCGTGGCGGGCGGCATGCGGATCCGTCTCGCCGCGCAGGGCGAGGTCGGCCCCGGCGGCGGACCCGCAGGCGACCTGTACGTCGAGGTCGTCGAGCAGGCGCACGAAGTGTTCGTGCGCGACGGCGAGGACCTGCACTGCACGATCCGGGTTCCGATGATCGACGCCGCTCTCGGCACGACCGTGACGATCGACACGATCATCGACGGTCCCAAGGAGATCACCATCGAGCCGGGCACCCAGCCGGGATCGGTGACGGTCCTGCGCGGGCACGGCATGCCGAAGCTGCGGTCCGGTATCCGCGGCGACGTGCACGCACACCTCGAGGTCGTGGTGCCGTCGCGCCTCGACCACAAGGAGACGAAGATTCTCCGCGAACTCAAGGACCTGCGCGACCGTGACGTCGCCGAGGTCGTCTCCACCGGGTCCCAGCACAGCGGCGGACTGTTCTCGCGCCTGCGTGAAGCGTTCAGCGGTCGCTGACCGTGGCGGCGACGGTCTTCTTCCTCGACCCGCTGCCCGAGGTGGGGAGCACCGCCGTCCTGGACGGCCCGGAGGGCCGGCATGCCGCGACGGTGCGCCGGATCGGCGTCGGGGAGCGGATCGTGCTGGCCGACGGCCGGGGTGGTCTCGCCGACACCGAGGTGACGGCGGCCGGTAAGGACCGCCTCGAACTCACCGTCCACGAGCGGCGTCAGGTGACGGCGCCGTCGCCGAGTGTGACCGTGGTGCAGGCGCTTCCGAAGGCGGAGCGATCCGAGCTGGCGGTCGAACTGGCCACCGAGGCCGGGGTCGACGCGATCGTGCCGTGGCAGTCTTCGCGGTGCGTGGCGCGGTGGGAGGGCCCGAAGGTCGCGAAGGGTGTCGCTCGCTGGCGTAGCGCGGCTCTCGCCGCCGCCAAGCAGTCCCGGCGGGCGATCGTGCCCGAGGTGTCGGAACTGCACCGCACCGCCGGGATGCTCGCCGTCGTCCGCGAGGTGACCGGCCGGGGCGGAGTCGTCGCCGTGCTGCACGAGGCGGCGACGCAGGGCCTCGCCGAGCTTCCGCTGCGCTCGGCCACCGAGATCGTGCTCGTCGTCGGTCCCGAGGGCGGCATCTCCGAGGACGAGATCACTGCGCTGACCGAGGCGGGCGCCGTGCCGGTGCTGCTCGGACCGCACGTCCTGCGGACCTCGACCGCCGCGGCCGTCGCGCTCGGCGCCATCGGCGTCCTCACCGACCGCTGGGGCGCGGCCCCGCTAGCCTGACTGTCCGTGGACCGCATTCGCATCGCCTACGGAACCGAACCGCAGCAGTTCGGGCACTTCTATCCGCCGGAGGAACCGGTGTCGACCCCGGTGCCGGTGGTGATGGTCGTCCACGGCGGTTTCTGGAGCGGGAAATACCACCTGAACCTGGGCACGAGTTTCGCGGTCGACCTGGCCCGCCACGGCGTCGCCGTCTGGAACATCGAATACCGCAGGCTCGGCGCGGGCGGCCGGTGGGACGAGATGTCCGCCGACGTGCTCGCCGCGCTCGACGCGATCGCCGGTCCGGTCGCCGAGCGCTCGCCCGTCCCGTTCGACCTGTCGAAGGTCCGGGTCGTCGGGCACTCGGCCGGCGGGCAACTGGCGGTGTGGCTGGCCGGTCAGCGGCAGACGACGGTCCGGCCGGAGAGGGTCGTGTCGCAGGCAGGCGCCCTCGACCTCGCCTCCGCAGGGGAACGCGGCAGGCGGATCGGGTACATCGAGGATCTCCTCGGGGTGCCGTTCGACGAGGACCCGGACCGGTACCGCGCCGCGTCCCCGCTGCACCGCATCCCCACCGGGGTGCCGGTGGTGTGCATCCACGGCACGGAGGACGCGCAGGTCCCGGCGAAGGTGAGCGTCCGGTACAGCGAGGCGGCGCGGGCCGCGGGTGATCCGGTCGCTCTGCACGTCGTCGACGGGGAAGACCACTACGCATTCCTGAATCCCGAGACCGAGTGCTGGAAGATCTCGCGGGACGCCCTACTGTCCGACGACGCGCCGCGGTGGCTGCGCGAGAATCCGGACGTCCCGGATCGGTGACGGCGTCGAGTAATCGAGTGGGCGCTGTGACCTGCGAGCGATAGACTTCCTTCATCGCGACGACCGTCGTGACCGACCAGGAACAGGGAAGAAGGCCATATCCCTCACGTGAGCGAACAAGACCAGAACGGCGAGACGTTCGGCGCCACGCGTCCGGCGGAACGCACCGTGCGTTCGAGTATCGATCTCCCACCCGAAACGGTCCCGCCTCTCCTCGGTTCTTCCGACGAGAATCTGCGCGCTCTCGAACGGGTCCTGGACGCAGACATCCATGTACGCGGCAACACCGTCACTCTGACGGGACGACCGGGCGACGTCGCGCTCGCCGAGCGGGTCATCGCCGAACTGAGCGCCATCGTCGGCCGCGGGCAGCCGCTGACCCCCGACGCGGTGCGCCGCACGGTCGGCATGCTCACGCAGGGTCTGAGCGATTCGCCCGCCGAGGTCCTCACCCTCGACATCCTGTCGCGTCGCGGCAAGACGATCCGGCCGAAGACGCTGAACCAGAAGCGGTACGTCGACGCGATCGACGCCAACACCATCGTGTTCGGCATCGGGCCCGCGGGCACCGGCAAGACGTACCTCGCCATGGCGAAGGCGGTGCAGGCGCTGCAGACCAAGCAGGTGTCGCGGATCATCCTCACCCGCCCCGCGGTCGAGGCGGGCGAGCGGCTCGGGTTCCTGCCCGGAACGCTGCACGAGAAGATCGACCCGTACCTGCGGCCGCTTCACGACGCACTGCACGACATGATGGACCCCGAGGCCATCCCGAAGCTGATGCAGTCGGGTGTCATCGAGGTGGCGCCGCTCGCGTACATGCGCGGCCGCACGCTCAACGACGCGTTCATCATCCTCGACGAGGCGCAGAACACCACCGCCGAGCAGATGAAGATGTTCCTCACCCGCCTCGGCTTCGGTTCCAAGGTCGTCGTCACCGGCGACGTCACGCAGGTGGACCTGCCGGGCGGCGCCCGGTCCGGGCTCCGCGCGGCCACCGAGATCCTCGGTGACATCGACGACATCTACTTCGCCGAACTCAACAGCAGCGACGTGGTCCGGCACCGGCTGGTGTCCGACATCGTCGACGCGTACGAGCGTTTCGAGGCGGACCGGGACGGCAAGGTCGAGCTCGGGAACCGCGCACAGCGGAGAGCGGCGCACTCGCGTTCTCCACGACGGTAGGGTGAGTGTCGCCGGAACCAGGAGGAAGCGACACACATGAGCATCGAAGTCTCGAACGAATCGGGCATGGACGTCTCCGAAGAGGAGCTGATCAGCGTTGCCCGCTTCGTGATCGCGAGGATGGACGTGCACCCCGCGGCCGAGTTGTCGATGGTCCTCGTGGACTCGGCCACCATGGCCGACCTCCACATGCGGTGGATGGACCTGCCCGGTCCCACCGACGTGATGTCGTTCCCGATGGACGAGCTCGAGCCCGGCGGCCGCCCGGATTCACCCGAGCCGGGACCGTCGATGCTCGGCGACATCGTGCTGTGCCCGTCCTTCGCCGCCGACCAGGCCGACAAGGCCGGTCATCCGCTGGCCCACGAACTCGCTCTGCTCACCGTGCACGGTGTGCTGCACCTCCTCGGCTACGACCATGCCGAACCGGAGGAGGAGAAGGAGATGTTCGGCCTGCAGAACCAGTTGCTCGACGACTGGTACGAGGATCTGCGCAGGGCCGAACGCGACGCCGCGCTCGCTGCCCGGGACCAGAAGCTGCTCGGCAAGGCCGGCTTCTTCGACGCCCCGGATCAGTAACCACGTGAAGGGTCTTCTGTGAGTAGCGCCATCGCGCTGATCGTCCTCGCGATCGTCCTCGTCCCTCTCGGTGGTGTCTTCGCCGCCGTCGATTCCGCTCTCAATACGATCTCGTCCGCGCGCATCGAGGAGATGGCGAAGGAGGATCGCCCCGGCGCCACCCGGGTGCTCCGCATCCTGTCGGATCGCCCCCGCTACGTGAATCTCATGGTGCTGCTGCGCATCCTGTGCGAGATCACGGCGACGGTGGTGCTCGTCGGTGGCCTGTCCGATCTCCTCGAACCCGTGTGGGCGCTGACGTTCACCGCCGTCATCATGGTGCTCGTCGACTACGTGGTGATCGGGGTCGGCCCGCGCACGCTCGGCCGCCAGCACGCGTACACGATCGCGCTGATCACGTCGCTTCCCCTGCAGGTCATCGGAACCCTGCTCGGCCCGATCAGCCGCCTGCTCATCCTGATCGGCAACGCGATCACCCCGGGTAAGGGATTCCGCAACGGACCTTTCGCCTCCGAGATCGAACTGCGCGAACTCGTCGACATGGCGCAGGAGCGCGGCGTGGTGGCCGACGAGGAACGCCGGATGATCCAGTCCGTGTTCGAACTCGGCGACACCTCCGCCCGCGAGGTGATGGTGCCGCGCACCGAGATGGTGTGGATCGAGAGCGACAAGAGCGCGGGGCAGGCGACGTCGCTGGCCGTCCGCAGCGGACATTCGCGGATCCCGGTGATCGGGGAGAACGTCGACGACGTCCTCGGCGTGGTCTACCTCAAGGACCTCGTGCAGCAGACGTACCACTCGCGCGACGGCGGCCGCAGTGTCCTCGTCGGCGACGTGATGCGGCCCGCCGTGTTCGTGCCCGATTCCAAACCCCTCGACAGCCTGCTCGCCGAGATGCAGCGCGACCGCAACCACATGGCCGTGCTGGTCGACGAATACGGCGGCATCGCAGGCCTGGTCACCATCGAGGACGTCATCGAGGAGATCGTCGGGGAGATCGCCGACGAGTACGACCAGGACGAGACCCCGCCCGTCGAGGACCTCGGCGACGGCATGTACCGGGTGTCCGCGCGGCTGCCGATCGAGGATCTCGGTGAACTGTTCGGCATCGAGGTGGAGAACGACGAGGTCGAAACAGTCGGTGGGCTCATCGGATACGAACTCGGCAGGGTGCCGCTCCCCGGATCGGAGGTCGTCTCCCACGGTCTGGTCCTGCGCGGTGAGGGTTCGCCCGACGTGCGCGGGCGGGTGCGGATCAGCACCGTCTTCGTGCAGCGCGCCCCGATGAACGAGGACGACGACGTCAACGACCGTGACCGGGAGGGCGACGATGACTGAACTGGACGCCGAGGACGCGAAACTGATCGTGCTCGCGCGAGGAGCGTTCGGCCGCACCGGAAGTGGCCAGGGCGCCGCCGTCCGCGACCTCGACGGCCGCACGTATGCGGCCGGCGCGGTCGCGTTGGCGGCGCTGTCCCTGACCGCGCTGCAGGCGGCCGTCGCGGCGGCGGTGTCGAGTGGCGCCGAGGGTTTCGAGGCGGCAGCCGTGATCGGCGGGAACCCGGACGACCCGGGCATCGCCGCACTACACGAAGTCAGTGCGCAGGCGGCCGTCGTCTTCGCGCGAACCGATGGATCCGTGATCGAGGAGCAACATGAGTAAACCCGAATTCCGTTCCGGATTCGTCTGTTTCGTCGGGCGGCCCAACACGGGCAAGTCCACGCTGACCAACGCACTGGTCGGCAGCAAGATCGCGATCACGTCCTCGCGGCCGCAGACCACCCGGCACACCATCCGCGGCATCGTGCACCGCGACCACGCGCAGCTGATCCTCGTCGACACCCCGGGACTGCACCGGCCCCGGACGCTCCTCGGCCAGCGCCTCAACGACCTCGTGCGCGACACCTACTCCGAGGTCGACGTCATCTGCCTGTGCATCCCGGCGGACGAGAAGATCGGCCCCGGCGACCGGTGGATCGTGCAGCAGGTCCGGCAGATCGCGCCGAAGACCACACTCGTCGGCATCGTCACGAAGATCGACAAGGTCAGCAAGGACATGGTCGGGCAGCAGTTGCTGGCCGTCTCCAAGCTTCTCGGACCGGAGACGGACGTCGTGCCGGTGTCCGCCGCGTCCGGCGAGCAGGTGGAGGTGCTGGTCGACGTCCTCGCGTCGAAGATGGAGGAGGGGCCGGCGTTCTACCCGGACGGCGAACTCACCGACGAACCCGAAGAGACGCTGATGGCCGAACTCATTCGCGAGGCCGCCCTCGAGGGACTCGGCGACGAACTGCCGCACTCCCTGGCCGTGGTCATCGAGGAGATCATCCCCCGCGAGGGACGCACCGAGAAGCAGGGCGAACTGCTCGACGTGCACGCCCTGCTGTACGTCGAGCGGCCGTCGCAGAAGGGCATCGTGATCGGCAAGGGCGGCGCCCGCCTCCGCGAGGTGGGCACCAAGGCGCGGCTGCAGATCGAGAAACTGCTCGGCACCAAGATCTTCCTCGAACTGCACGTGAAGGTCGCCAAGGACTGGCAGCGCGACCCGAAGCAGCTGGGCAGGCTGGGGTTCTAGGCGGCTCCGCCGCCCGTGCGTGGTTAACGAGTCCAGGGACTCCTTACTCACTCACGGGGCCGGCGGCCCGCAGGAGCAGCAGCACCGACGCCGCGAAGTCGTGCTCCCCGTCGCTGCCGGTGGCGAGTCTGCGCAGCTGCAGGCCGGCGATGGTGGCCACGACCGTGGGGGCGACGGACGCCGGATCGGGGACACCGAGGGCGGTGAGGATCGTCACCGTCAATTCGTCGTACGCGGCGAAACATTCGGCGGCGGCCTGACGGAGTTCGTGATCGCGGCCCGCCTGGATGTACAGCTCGAACGGGGCGATCCGCTCGGCGGAGAACGCCAGATCCTTCGCGACCTTCTCCGTCAGTGCGGCGACGTCCTCGAAGCTCAGCCCCTTGTCCCGGTACCCCTCCGCCAGTTCCGACAGCCGCTGCGTCTCCTCCGTCACGAACCCCGACAGCGCGGCGCGCAGCAGGTCCGTCTGCGTGGGGAAGTGGTACGTGATGGAGCCGAGCGACACCCCGGCCTGCGCCGCGATCCGCCGATTGGTCACGCCGGGAATGCCTTCCGTGCCCACGATGTGCAGCGCCGCCGCGAGGATCCGGTCACGGACGTCCGTCGAGGCCACGGTCACCACCACTTCCCGGGACGTTCCAGGTCCCACCGGAGCACCGACTCGAGCTGGGCCGCAACCGAAACCAGGAGCGGCTCGGCGTTGTCGTGCCCCATCAGCTGGGCCCCGATCGGAAGGTTTCCGGACGTGAACCCGGCTGGGACGTTCACGCTGGGCCAGCCCAGCACGTTCCACGGCCACGCGTACGGGCAGACCGCGGTAATCACCTTGTCCGTGGCCCACGAACCGATCCCGTCGATCCCCTCGACCCTCGGCGGGGGAGTGGCGGTGGTGGGGGCGAGGACGAGGTCGTATTTGTCGAAGATGGCACCGACGCGTCGACGTGTCCTCGGCTCGGCGGCCCGGGCAGCGCGCAGCGGCGCCCCGCGCAACAGACGTCCGGTCCGGGCGTTGCTCTTCGTGCGCGGGTCGACGAGGGACGGGTCGGGGACCTTCCGCATCCAGTCGTCGATGCCGGCCATCGACCGGGGGAGGAAACCGAGCCCGAACATGATTCCGTAGTCGGGGTCGTCCACCACGACGCGGTGCCCGAGCCCACGCAGCGCATCGGCGATCCGCGCGACGCCCCGACGCACCTCGGGGTGCAGTGTCGTGGGGGTGGCGGTGAACGGGATCCGCAGCGACAGCGCAATGCGCAGCGGCCCGGGGTCGCGGCCGACGGCGTCGCTGACGGTGACCGGTGGCGGGGTGTAAATGTCGCCGTCGTGAGGTCCTGCCGCGACGTCGAGGAGCAGGGCCGCGTCGGCGACCGTCCGGGCCAGCGGGCCGTTGACGGTGAGTCCGTAGAACGCCTCGGCTGCAGGCCAGGTGGAGATGCGGCCGCGTTGCGGTTTGATTCCGACGAGGTTGGTCCACGCGGCGGGGATGCGGATGGAACCAGCGCCGTCGGAGCCGATCGCGGCGGCGACGAGACCGGCGGACACGGCCGCCGCGGCGCCCCCGGACGACCCGCCGGGGGTGTGGTCGCCGTTCCACGGGTTGCGGGTGTGGCCGAAGGCGGGTCCGCCGGTGAGCGGCCACTGCCCCAGTTCGGGACTGTTGGTCTTGCCGACGACGACGGCACCGGCGGCGCGCAGTCGCCGCACCATCTCGGAGTCCCGCGCCGCGGGCGGGAAGTCGCCCGGGCAGCCGAACGCGGTGGGCTCCCCGGCCACGTCGACGTCGTCCTTGACGGCGATCGGGACTCCGAGGAGCGGGAGGCGTTCACCGGCGGCGATCCGGCGGTCGGCCTCGGCGGCCTCGGCCAGTGCCTTGGTCCGGCGGACCACCTTGAACGCGTTGAGCGTCGGCTGGCTCGCGTCGATGCGGTCGAGGGCGGCGCGGGTGGCCACGACCGACGTGGTGGCGCCGGAGGCCAGGGCGTTCACCTGTTCGACGAGTCCCGGTGCCCGGTCGCCCTCCTCTTCGCGCCGCTGTTCACTGCCCAGTTGTCCCGTGCTCATCTCGCCCCTCCCCGTGACTGTTCGTTCGAACGAACAGTATCAGTGGAGGTGCCGGCAGACCACCTCCCCGATCACCCCGGCGGCGCCGCGCGCCTGGGATTCGGGCAGCCGGGCGTACCCGCAGACCAGTCCCCGGGGTCCGCCCGGCGTGGTGCGGTAGTCGGCGAGGCTCGGCACCGTCACCCCGTGGTCCTGCAGTTCCGCCGAGAGGGCGACGTCGTCGACCGACCGCGGCAGTGTCAGGACCACATGGAGACCGGCCTCGATGCCGGCGACCCCGACGCCGTCCGTGCCGACCGCGGACAGTTGCTGCTGCAGAGCGGCGACGAATGCCGACCGGCGGGCCGCATACGTGCGGGACGCGCGGGCGAGGTGCCGCGACAACGCACCCGAGTCGATGAAATGCGCCAGCGCGAGCGCCGTGATCGCGCAGCAGGACTCGCCGGTCGTGTCCAGCGCCCGGACGATCCCCGGCCGCAGGGCCGGCGGGGCGATCGCCCACGCCACCCGGATCGCGGGAGTGAGGATCTTCGACGCCGTGCCCACGTACGCCACGCAGTCGGGCCCGCGGTCGATGCTGCGCAGGGCGGGCAACGCCGACACGTCGTAGCGGAATTCGCCGTCGTAGTCGTCCTCGATGATCAGCGTCCCGGATGCCGCGGCGTCGGCGACGAGCCGGGCCCTGCGGCCCACCGGCATCCGGGCCCCCATCGGATACTGATGGGCCGGCGTGCAATACGCGGCTGCGTCGGTGCTGCGCAGCAGTGCGGGATCGAGGCCGTCGTCGTCCACGGGCACGCAGCGTGTCCGGGCGCCCGAGGACTCGAGGTCCCGGCGGGCCCGGGTGTAGCCGGGCTCCTCGAACACCACGTCGCGGCCGCCGAGCCCGGCCGCGGCGACGAGGGTCCTGAGTGCGGAGCCCACTCCCGGAACGATGACGAGTTCGTCGGGCCGTGCCGCGATGCCCCGGGTGCGGCGCAGATGCCCCGCGAGGGCGCGCCGCAACTCCGGGTGCCCGTCGGGGCCCGGAACGTCGGACGTCACCGGGGCGGCCGCGGCCGACCGCCACGCCCGGCGCCAGTCGGTGGTCGAGATCAGGCCGGGGTCGGGGTGGCCCGGGGTGAGGTCCCACCGCGGCTCCGGCGTCGCGGCGACGGCCTGCGCTGCGCGCTCCGACGTGCGCGTGACCGCGTGCGAGGCGACGTGCGCGCGGGCCGCCACGTCGGCGCCCGGTGCGATCCGGGTGCCGGAACCGGCGCGGGCGTTCGCGTATCCGGACGAGCAGAGTTCGTCGTACGCGTCGACCACCGACGCCCGCGCGACCGTCAGGTGGCCGGCGAGCGCCCGCGTGGAGGGCAGCGGATCGCCGGGTCGTAGACGGCCGCCTCGGATCTCGTCGAGGATCGACTCCGCGATGCGGTGGCGAAGTGGTGCGTCGGTGTCGGGGAGCCGCAACGTCAGGTGCAGTTCGGGGCTGATCCGGGGCATGGAACCCACAATACTGGTCTGCCGATATTGTCAATTGTGGATCTGGAAGCCGGACCACCTGCGGGTGAGGATGGTCTCGTGGACAAGATCATGAGATACCCGGACCGTGCCCGAACCGAACGAGCGCAACTCGACGCCGTCCTCGACGCCGCGCCGATGGGCACGCTCGCCACCGTCGTCGACGGCCTGCCCTGGGCGGTGCCGATGCTCTACGCCCGCGACGGCGACAGGATCCTGCTGCACGGTTCCACCGGGGCCGGTGCGCTGCGGCAGGTGGCGGCAGGCGCCCCCGCGGTGCTGTGCGTCGCGATGCTCGACGGAATCGTGGTCGCCGACACGCTGTTCGACTCGTCCGCCAATTACCGATCCGCGGTGGTCCGCGGCAATCTCGTGACGCTGGACCAGGACGAATCCGCCGGCGCCCTCGACGCGCTGTCGGACGTGCTGATCCCCGGTCGCAGCAGGGAGGTCCGGGGACACCGGCGCAAGGAACTCGCCGCGACGCTGGCCCTCGCCCTCCCGATCACCCCGGGGCAGTGGACCGTCAAGGTGCGGGACGCGCCGCCGGGCGAACCCGCCGAGGCGAGCAGTGCATGGGCCGGCGTCGTCCCCGTGCGGTCGGTCGCCGGTGCTCCCGTCCCGGCGCCCTGGGTGGCGACCGGCACACCCGTGCCCGCGTCGGTGTCGCGGCTGACCCGGACCGCGTAAGGAAAGCGTCAAGAGCCCTGGACGTCCCGTAAGCGCTTCGTCAGCGAGACCTCTGTCGCCCGGATCCGGCGCGATGCTGGCATGACACCCCGCAACCGTGGGGTGTCATGCCTGCGCTGAACCGCAGGATCAGTACGAAGAGGGATCCTCACATGGCCGACGTGGCCTACGTAGCGCTCGTCCTCGGCGGGTTCGCCTGCTGCGCGCTCGTTCTCCGTGCCCTGCAGACCGGACGCGTGAAATGACCGCCGCCGGAATACTCGCTGTCGCCCTGATCGCGATCGCAGCGGCGCTCGTCGTGTATCTGCTGGTCGCGCTCATCGACCCGGAGCGGTTCTGATGACGCCCGCCCTCGCGGCCGGCCTGCAGATCGCGTTCGTGATCGCGGTCCTCGCGGTGCTGTACGTGCCGGTGGGCGACTACATGGCGCGGGTGTACGAATCACGCAGGCACCTGCGGGTCGAATCCGTGCTGTACCGCCTGTGCCGCATCAACCCCCACACGGAACAGACCTGGTACGGCTACGCAAGCAGCGTGCTCGGTTTCTCGATGGCCGGCGTGCTCTTCCTGTATGTCCTGCAACGCATTCAGGGTGTGCTGCCGCTGTCCGGCGACCTGGCCGGGGTCAGCCCCGCGGTCGCGTTCAACACGGCCGTGTCGTTCGTGACCAACACCAACTGGCAGTCCTACGCCCCCGAGACCACGATGAGCAACCTGACCCAGCCGGTCGGACTCGCCGTGCAGAACTTCGTGTCCGCGGCGGTCGGCATGGCCGTCGCTGTCGCGCTGATCCGCGGGTTCGTCCGCGTGGCCCGCGGCGGTGAGATCGGCAACTTCTGGGTGGACCTCACCCGCGGCAGCCTGCGGATCTTGCTGCCGTTCTCCTTCGTCATCGCGTTGATTCTGTTGAGCCAGGGCGTGATCCAGTCGTTCCACACGGGATTCGAATCCATCGGACTGGACGGCAACGCCGTCACCAACGCCCTCGCCCCCGTCGCCTCACAAGAGGCGATCAAGGAACTCGGCACCAACGGCGGCGGCATTCTCGCCGCCAACTCGGCACACCCGTTCGAGAACCCCACCCCCGTCAGCAACATCGTCGAGATCCTCGCGATCCTGCTGATCCCGGTGTCCCTCACCCGCACGTTCGGCACCATGGTCGGCGAGCGCAAACAGGGTCTGACGCTGCTCGCGGTGATGGGCATCCTGTGGGGGTCACTGCTCGCCGTCACGCTCGCCGCCGAATCGGGACACCGCGGCGTCGCCGCCACCGCGGCAGGCGCGATGATGGAAGGCAAGGAAGTCCGCTTCGGGATTCCGGGCACGGCGCTGTTCGCCGTGACCACCACGGGAACGTCCACGGGCGCGGTGAATTCCGCCCACGACAGCCTGTCGCCGCTCGGTGGCGGGGCCGTGTTGCTGAACATGCTGCTCGGGGAGATCGCGCCCGGCGGCGTGGGCACCGGGCTCTACGGCATTCTCGTCCTCGCTCTGATCGCCGTCTTCGTCGGGGGACTCCTCGTCGGCCGCACACCCGAGTACCTGGGCAAGAAACTGCGGCAACGGGAGATCACCCTCGCCGCACTGTCGGTGCTGGTGATGCCCGCGCTGGTCCTGATCGGAACGGGAATCACCGTGATCCTGTCCTCGACCACCGGTTACCAGGGCAACAGCGGAGACCCCGGCAGTCCCGGATCGATCCACGGCTTTTCGGAGGTGCTGTACGCGTTCGCGTCGGCGTCGAACAACAACGGCAGCGCGTTCGGCGGGCTGACGGTCACGAGCGACTGGTTCCAGGCCGCGCTCGGCGTGTGCATGCTGTTCGGCCGGTTCCTGCCGATCATCTTCGTCCTCGCGCTCGCCGGTTCCCTGGCATCGCAGAAGAAGACAGCCGCGGGTGCCGGAACCCTGCCGACAGCGGGCCCGATGTTCACCGGGCTGCTCACCGGCACCGTCGTGCTCGTCGCGGCGCTGACATTCTTCCCGGCCCTCGCGCTGGGACCGATCGCGGAGGCTCTGCAGTGAGTGTGAACGTGACCAGTCGTCCGGCGACCGACCCGACGACGACGCCGGAGGGCGGCCACGACCCGGCGCCCGTCAAGGCCGGGATCTTCAGCCCCGCCCAGCTGGTGACGGCGCTGCCGGGCGCGCTGCGCAAACTCGACCCGCGGCACCTCGCCCGCAACCCGGTGATGTTCGTGGTGTTCGCCGGTTCCGTCGTCACCACCGTCATGGCCGTCGCCGACCCGTCGGTGTTCTCCTGGGCGGTCACCGCGTGGCTGTGGTTCACCGTGCTGTTCGCGAACCTCGCCGAATCGGTCGCGGAGGGGCGAGGCAAGGCGCAGGCGGCGAGCCTGCGGAAGGTGAAGCAGGACACGGTCGCCCACCGGATCACGGCGAGCGGCGCTCTCGAATCGGTGCCGGGCACCGACCTCGTCGTCGGCGACCGCGTGGTCGTCGTCGCCGGTGAGGTGATCCCGGGCGACGGCGACGTCGTCGAGGGCATCGCCACCGTGGACGAGTCGGCCATCACCGGCGAGTCCGCGCCCGTCGTCCGCGAATCCGGCGGCGACCGGTGCGCCGTCACCGGCGGCACCACCGTACTGTCCGACCGGATCGTCGTCCGCGTCACCGCGGCCCCCGGACAGTCGTTCGTGGACCGGATGATCGCCCTCGTGGAGGGGGCGGCGCGGCAGAAGACGCCGAACGAGATCGCCCTGAACATCCTGCTGGCGTCGCTGACGATCATCTTCCTGCTCGCCGTCGTCGCGATCGGCCCGATGGGCCTGTACGCGGGGCAGGAACAGGATCCGATCAAACTGATCGCGCTGCTGGTGTGCCTGATCCCCACCACGATCGGCGCCCTGCTGTCGGCCATCGGCATCGCCGGGATGGACCGGCTGGTGCAGCGCAACGTCCTGGCGATGTCGGGGCGGGCGGTGGAGGCCGCCGGCGACATCGACACCCTGCTGATGGACAAGACCGGCACCATCACGTTCGGCAACCGGCAGGCCACCGCCCTGCATCCCGCACCGGGAGTGTCCGCGCTCGAGCTGGCCACGGCGGCACGGCTGTCCAGCCTCGCGGACGGCACCCCCGAGGGTCGCAGCATCGTGGACCTGTGCGCCCGCGACTTCGGGCTGGACCCCGCACCGTCGGAGGCGGAGAGAGCGGCGGAGTTCGTGCCGTTCACGGCGCAGACCCGGATGAGCGGGCTCGACATCCCCCACGTGAGTGCTAAAGCGTGCCTCGGCACACGACGCCACTCACATGGGGCCGAGTTCGACGGCACCCGCATCCGCAAGGGCGCGAGCGACGCGGTGCTGAACTGGGTGCATTCGCTCGGCGGACACACCTCGCCCGCGGTCACCGACGCAGTGAACGAGATCGCGCAGGCCGGCGGAACACCCCTCGTGGTGGCCTCGATTCAGGCGGATGCGCCGACGGTGCTCGGCGTGATCGCACTGTCGGACGTGGTGAAACCGGGCATCGCCGAGCGGTTCGCGGAACTGCGGGCGATGGGAATCCGCACGGTGATGATCACCGGCGACAATCCGCTCACCGCCCAGGCCATCGCGGAGGAGGCCGGTGTCGACGACTTCATGGCGGAGGCGACACCCGAGGACAAACTCGCGCTGATCCGCAAGGAACAGGAGGGCGGACGGCTCGTCGCGATGACCGGTGACGGCACCAACGACGCCCCGGCCCTGGCCCAGGCGGACGTCGGGGTGGCGATGAACACCGGCACGTCCGCGGCGAAGGAAGCCGGGAACATGGTGGATCTCGATTCCGATCCCACCAAGCTCATCGAGGTGGTGGAGATCGGAAAGCAGCTGCTCATCACCCGCGGGGCGCTGACCACGTTCTCGCTCGCCAACGACCTGGCCAAGTACTTCGCCATCCTCCCCGCGTTGTTCAGCGTCATCTATCCGCAGCTGGACACGCTGAACATCATGCGGCTGGCCACGCCGGAATCGGCCATCCTGTCGGCGGTGATCTTCAACGCCGTCGTGATCGTGGCCCTGATCCCGTTGTCGCTGAAAGGTGTTCGCTACCGGCCGTCGTCGGCGTCGACGCTGCTGGGCCGCAACCTGCTGGTCTACGGCCTCGGCGGCGTGATCACACCGTTCGCCGGTATCTGGCTCATCGACCTCGTCGTCCGTCTCATTCCCGGAATTGGGTGACTTTCCATGCGTTTTCTCATCGGACTGCTCCGGCAGACCTGGGCCGGGCTCCTCGTCCTGCTCGCACTGACCGCCGTTCTCGGCGTGCTCTATCCCGCTGCGGTGTGGGGGGTGAGCCGGATCGGCGCCGGCGCGGCCGAGGGTTCACCGGTCCGCGACACCACCGGGTGCGTCGTCGGGAGCCGGTGGGTCGGTGTCGACCCGCAGGTGCCGGCCGGGGAGCCGGACCCGTTCTTCCACAACCGGGTCACCGGGTCGGTGGCCGAACAGGATCCGTTCACACCGGGCGACCCTGCCACCGCGCTGCCCACCAACCAGGGACCGAGCAGCGAGATCCTGGCGGCGTTCGTCATCGAGCGCCGGAACGCGATCGCCGTCCGCGAGGGCGTGCAGCCCGAGGCCGTACCGGCGGACGCGGTCACCGGATCGGGGTCCGGCATCGACCCGCACATCAGCCCCGCGTACGCCGCCTTGCAGGTGCCGAGGGTCGCGCAGGTGAACGGCCTCGGTGAGAGCCGCGTGCGGCAACTGGTCGACGAGAACACCGAGGGAAGGCAACTCGGGTTCCTCGGCGAGGATCGGGTGAACGTCCTCGAGCTGAATCTGGCCCTCGGCCTGACCGCACCTCGGTGCACCGCCCCGGCAGCTGGTGGATGATGACGAGGTGAGTGGTACCGGACCCGAAGGCGAACGCCGGCGCGGCGAACTGCGCATCTATCTCGGTGCCGCACCGGGTGTCGGCAAGACGTTCGCGATGCTCGGCGAGGCGCACCGCCGCCGCGAACGGGGGTGCGACGTCGTCGCGGCCGTGGTGGAAACCCACGGCCGCGACCGCACGGCGGCGCAACTCGGTGACCTCGAACTGATTCCGCCGAAGGTCATCGCCTACCGCGGCACGCTCGGCCACGAACTGGACGTCGAGGCGGTGCTGGCGCGCAGGCCGGCGCTGGTGCTCGTGGACGAACTCGCACACACGAACACGCCGGGCAGTGTCCACGAGAAACGCTGGCAGGACGTGGAGATCCTCCTCGGCGCCGGCATCGACGTGCTGTCGACGCTGAACGTCCAGCACCTCGAAAGCCTCAACGACGTGGTCCAGCGGATCACCGGGGTGGTGCAGCAGGAAACGGTCCCCGACGAGGTCGTGCGCGCCGCCACCCAGGTGGAGCTGGTCGACATCACCCCGGAGGCGCTGCGCCGCAGGCTGTCCCACGGCAACATCTACGCCGCGGAGAAGGTCGACGCCGCGCTGAGCAACTACTTCCGGACAGGGAACCTCACCGCGCTGCGCGAACTGGCGTTGCTGTGGGTCGCCGACCAGGTCGACGCCGCACTCGCGAAATATCGTGCGGAGAACAAGATCACCGACACGTGGGAGGCCCGGGAGCGGGTGGTGGTCGCGGTGACGGGCGGACCGGAATCGGAGACACTCGTCCGGCGCGCAGGCCGGATCGCGTCGAGGTCCAGCGCCGAACTGATCGTCGTGCACGTGGTGCGCGGCGACGGCCTCGCCGGCGTCTCGGCCCCGGAGATGGGCAAGGTGCGGACGATTGCCGCGAGCATCGGGGCGAGCCTGCACAGCGTCGTCGGCGACGACGTCCCGACGACACTTCTGGACTTCGCCCGGACCGCGAACGCCACCCAGTTGGTGCTGGGAACGTCGAGACGCTCGAGATGGGCACGCATCATCGACGAGGGCATCGGCGCGAGCGTGGTGCAACAGTCCGGGTCGATCGACGTGCACATGGTCACGCACGGCGAATCCCACCGGCCGAGGCGGTTGTCGCCGGTGGGCTCGCGGTCCCGCACGGCGATCGCCTGGATCGCCGCGGTCCTCGTTCCGTCCGTCGCCACCCTGGTGATGAGCGCCGTCGACCGCTGGCTCGGATTGAGCGGTGAGGGCGCACTGTTCTTCATCGTGGTGCTGCTCGTCTCGCTGCTCGGCGGTGTCGCACCCGCAGCGTTCTCCGCGCTGATCTCGGGTCTGTTCCTCAACTACTTCTTCACGCCGCCGGTGCACAGCTTCACCATCGCGGAGCCGGACAACTTCATCACCACCGTCGTGCTGCTCGTGGTCGCCGTCGCCGTCGCGGTCCTGGTCGACGCGGCCGCCAAGCGTTCGCGGGAGGCCCGGCGGGCGTCGCAGGAGGCCGAGTTGCTGGCACTGTTCGCCGGATCGGTGCTGCGGGGGGCCGATCTCGGCACGCTGCTCGAGAAGGTGCGCGAGACGTACGGGCAGGAGTCGGTGAGCGTTCTGCACCGGGACCGCGGTCTCGTGGGGTCCGTCGGTCCGACTCCGCCGGCGAGCGTCGACGACGCCGACACGGTCTGCGAGGTGGGGGACGGGGAGTACGCGCTCGCCCTCCACGGCAGCGAACTGCGCGCCCGGGACCGCCGCGTGCTGCTCGCCGTCGCGAACCAGGCCGTGGGGATGATCCGCCAGACGGAACTCGCGCAGGAGGCCGGGCAGGCGCAGGCGCTGGCCGAGGCCGACCGACTGCGGCGGTCGCTGCTGTCCGCCGTCAGCCACGACCTCCGGACCCCGCTGGCCGCGGTCAAGGCCGCCGCGTCCAGCCTGCGCAGCGACGACGTCGACTTCTCCCCGGAGGACACCGCCGAACTGCTCGCGACCATCGAGGAATCGGCCGACGTCCTGACCTCCCTCGTCGGCAACCTGCTCGACTCGTCGCGGCTCGCGGCGGGAGTGGTGACCCCGACGCTGCGGCCGGTGTATCTCGACGAGGTGGTGCACCGGGCGCTGGTAGGGCTGGGAATCGGCGGCCGGACCGGGACGAGGGCTCGCGAACGGGTCGAGGTCGACGTCGGGACGGTCGCGGCGATGGCGGATTCGGGCCTGCTCGAGCGGGTGCTCGCGAATCTGATCGACAACGCACTCCGCTACGGTGAGGACTCCGTGATCCGGGTCGGTGCCGCGGCGGTGGGAAACCGCGCCGTCGTCACCGTCGCCGACACGGGCCCGGGAATTCCGCGGGGGCGGGCGGAGGAGATGTTCGCCCCGTTCCAGCGGCTGGGGGACCGCGACACCACCACGGGAGTCGGGCTCGGGCTCTCCGTCGTCCGCGGATTCGTCGACGCGATGGGCGGCACGATCAGCGCCACCGACACCCCCGGTGGTGGTCTGACGATGGTGGTGGAACTGGCCGGGGCGGGAGGGGAGCACCCATGACGAGAATCCTCGTCGTCGACGACGAACCACAGATTCTCCGCGCTCTGCGGATCAATCTCAGTGTCCGCGGATACGACGTGGTGACGGCCGCGTCCGGGGCCGCCGCACTGCGCGCGGCGGCCGAGCGGCCGCCGGACGTGATCGTGCTCGACCTCGGGTTGCCCGACATGGACGGCACCGAGGTGCTCGCGGGCCTGCGCGGGTGGTGCCTGGCGCCGGTGATCGTGCTGTCGGCGCGCACCGATTCCGCGGACAAGGTGGACGCTCTCGACGCGGGCGCCGACGACTACGTCACCAAGCCGTTCGGGATGGACGAGTTCCTGGCCCGGGTCCGGGCCGCGGCCCGCCGCGCGACGACGGCCGTCGACACGAGCGAGCCTGTGGTGGAGACGGATTCGTTCACGGTCGACCTGGCTGCGAAGACGGTGCGGCGGGCGGGGGCCGAGGTGCACCTGACGCCGACGGAGTGGGGGATGCTCGAGATGCTCGTGCGCAACAAGGGCAAGCTGGTGGGGCAGAAGGAACTGCTGCGCGAGGTGTGGGGTCCGGCGTACGCCACCGAGACCCATTACCTGCGGGTGTACCTGGCGCAGTTGCGGCGCAAGCTGGAGGACGACCCGTCGCATCCGCGTCACCTCATCACCGAGGCGGGGATGGGGTACCGGTTCCAGGTGTGAGGCCCACCCGGTGGGAGGGCCGGAAGCAGCCCTGCACGTAGCATTGGTTAGCCTTGCCTTATGAGAATGAGAAGTCTCGTGTCGGTGCCCCTACTGGTCCTGGCGCTGGCCGGGTGCGGGAGCGGCGGCGAGGGCGAACCCGAACCGACGGCGGGCGCCGGCGACGCCGCCTTCCCGGCCGTGGTCGTCACGAAATTCGGCGACGTCACGGTCGAGTCGAAACCCGAGCGGGTGCTCGCAATCGGCTGGGGTGACGCCGAAACCGCGCTCGCGCTCGGAGTCGAGCCCGTCGGGGCCAGCGACTGGGTCGCGTTCGGCGGCGACGGCGTCGGACCCTGGGCGGAGGGGAAGTACACCACGGCGCCGACGATCATCGGAACCCTCGAACCGTCGTACGAGCAGATCGCGGCGCTCGAACCGGACGTCATCCTCGACACCAAGAGCGCCGGCGACGAGGAACGCTACGGCCACCTGTCGCAGATCGCCCCGACGATCGCGCTGCCGGAAGGCGCCGACAACTACAAGACGCCGATCGAGAGCCAGGTGTCGATGGTCGCGACCGCGCTCGGCGTGCCGGAGCAGGGTGACGCGCTGCTCGCCGACATCGACCGGCGGTTCGCGGACGCCGCCGCGGCCCACCCCGAATTCGCGGGGAAGACGATCACCGTCGGTGCCTACTCGGGCACGGGATGGGGCGCCTACACCGCCGACACCGAGCGGCTCCAGTTCATGAAGAAGCTGGGATTCGTCAGCAACCCGGCAGTGGACGCGCAGCCGGCGGTGAAGTTCTCGGTCCCGGTGTCGGAGGAGAATCTCGGTGTGATGGACGCGGACATGGTGGTCGTCTTCCCGATCGGCAGGCCCGCCGCCGACGTCGCGAACCGGCCGCTGTTCCAGGCGATCCCCGCTGTGCGCGACGGGCGGTACCTCGTGTTCGACGATCAGGCCGTCTCCAAGGCGTACTCCACGAACTCGGTGCTGTCGCTGCAGTACGCACTCGACACCGTCGTGCCGCTGGTGTCCGAGCGGCTGCGGTGACGCTCAGTAGAGCAAGGTCCGGTAGTACTCCTGCCTGCGGGGCGTAGCCGGATCGTGTTCCAACTCGTGCTGCTCGGAGTGCATTTCCCGCAGCGACGGGATCTCGTCGGGGTCGGGCCACGATTCCGGGTCCCACATTCGTGACCGCAGGATCGCCCGGGCGCAGTGTGTGTAGACCTCGTCGATCCGGACCACGACACCGAGGTTGGCCGGTTTGCCGTTGATCGACATCGACTGCAGCAGTTCGGGATCCACGGTCAGGGTGGCGGTGCCGTTGACGCGCACAACCTCGTCGATCCCGGGCACCACGAACAGGACGCCCACGTGCGGGTTTTCGAGGATGTTGCGGTACGAATCGGCGCGCCGATTGCCGGGGCGGTCCGGGATCACCAGGGTCCGGTCGTCGAGGAACAGCGTCTTCGGCGTGAGGTCTCCACGCGGCGAGCAGTCGCAGTGGCCGTTCGCGTCGGCGGTGGCGAGGACGAAGAACCGCGCCTCGGAGATGAAACGGCGGATCAGCGGCATCGTGTGATCGGTGTGCTTGGTGGCGATCGAGGGGTGGGGAACGCCGCCCAGTACCTGCTCGAGTTCCTCGCGGGAGGTGATCGTGTGCTCCGGCGAGGGGGCGTGCGCTGCCACTGAGGTGCTCCGTTCGTCGAGGGCGGTCGAAAGTTAGGGTAACCTTCGGCGGCCCGGGCGGGTCCTGCAGGCCCGCGGCTCGGCCTGCGGACCGTCACCGCCCGGGCGTGGGAGACTGGACCGGTGAGGTTGTATCGAGACAATGCGGTGGTCCTGCGCCAGCACAAGCTGGGCGAGGCCGACCGTATCGTCACACTCCTCACCAGGCAGCACGGTCTGGTGCGCGCGGTGGCCAAGGGCGTGCGCCGCACGAAATCCAAGTTCGGCGCCCGGCTCGAGCCGTTCGCGCACATCGACGTGCAGCTCTACCCGGG
Source organism: Rhodococcus pseudokoreensis (assembly GCF_017068395.1). Classification (NCBI taxonomy): domain Bacteria; kingdom Bacillati; phylum Actinomycetota; class Actinomycetes; order Mycobacteriales; family Nocardiaceae; genus Rhodococcus; species Rhodococcus pseudokoreensis. The sequence goes on from NZ_CP070619.1 coordinate 7,642,377, forward strand.
CCGCAACCTCGACATCGTCACCCAGGTCCAGACGGTCGACGCGTTCGCGACCGACATCGTCGACGACTACTCCCGGTACACCACGGCGTGCGCGATCCTCGAGACCGCCGAGCGGCTCGCCGGTGAGGAACGGGCCCCGGCGCTGCAACTGCACCGCCTGACGGTCGGGGCGCTGCGGGCCGTCGCGGAACACCACCGGCCGTGCGAGCTGATCCTCGACGCCTTCCTGTTGCGGGCCATGGGTTTTGCGGGGTGGGCGCCTGCCCTCGACGACTGCGCGCGGTGCAGCGCACCCGGCCCGCACCGGGCATTCCACGTGGCCGCCGGGGGAGCGGTGTGCGTCCAGTGCCGGCCGCCGGGCGCCGCCACCCCGTCGCCGGGTGTCCTCGACCTGATGGACGCGCTGTTCCGCGGCGACTGGGCGAGCACCGAGCAGGTGCCCGAGTCGTTGCGGGGCCAGGCCAGCGGTCTGGTCGCGGCGCATCTGCAGTGGCACCTCGAACGGCAACTCCGCACGCTCCCGCTGATCGAACGCGCACGACCACATGCGGCGGTAGGGGCGGAGGATTCGGTCAGGCAGGATGGGGACCGTGATTCGACGACGCGAACCCCGAGCTCCGCATAATTCCGGGGCCGAGCGCCAGATCCGGCCGCCGGACCCGCACCCCTCGGGCGCCCGCCCGCCGGGCCTGCAACCCGAACTCGTGCCCCGGCACATCGCGCTGGTGATGGACGGTAACGGCCGCTGGGCGCAGGAGCGGGGACTGCCCAGGACCGCAGGCCACGAACGCGGCGAGGCCGTGTTGATGGACGCCGTCTGCGGGTGCATCGAGATGGGCGTCGAGTGGTTGTCGGCGTACGCGTTCTCCACCGAGAACTGGAAGCGCAGTCCCGAGGAGGTGCGCTTCCTGATGGGCTTCAACCGCGACGTGATCCGCCGCCGCCGTGACGAGATGCACGAGATGGGGGTGCGGGTGCGGTGGGCCGGTCGCAGGCCCAAGCTGTGGCGCAGCGTCATCAAGGAACTCGAGATCGCCGAGGAACTGACGAAGCACAACACGGTCATGAACCTGACCATGTGCGTCAACTACGGCGGTCGCGCGGAGATCGCCGACGCGGCGAAGGAGATCGGCAGGCGGGTCGCGGCGGGTCAGCTCGACCCGGAGAAGATCACCGAGGCGACCGTCGCCCGCTATCTCGACGAGCCGGACATGCCGGACGTCGACCTGTTCCTCCGGCCGTCCGGCGAGCAGCGCACGTCCAACTTCCTGATCTGGCAGTCGGCCTACGCCGAGATGGTGTACCAGGAGAAGCTGTTTCCCGATTTCGACCGCCGCGACCTGTGGGCGGCGTGCGTCGAATACGCGTCGCGCGACCGCCGGTTCGGTGGCGTGAAATGACCGTCGACGGAGCACCCGCACTGCTCGGGCGGGCAGCGGACGCACTGGAGCACTTCGCCACCGTCGCCCGGGCGGACGACGGCTCGCTGAGCTTCGAATACGCCGGGGCGCTGTGCTCGATCAGCGCGATGACCCTCACCGACGGCCTCGACGTGCTGTCGATGACGTGCGTGCTTGCCTGGGATCGTCCGGTCAGCGCGTCGCTGCACAAGAAGGTCGCGGAGCGTAACGGCGCGTTGCAGTTCGGTTCGATCGCCGTGTTCGGTCACGGCCGGCTCGCGGACGTCATCCTGCGCTACACGTTCCCCGCCGCCGGGCTGGGGGACGAGGCGCTGACCACGATGCTGCTCCTCGTGCTGAGCGGCGCGGACACCGCCCGGCAGGGCCTGATCCCCTGACGCCTACCGCGGCGCGCTGCAGTCCTTGCACACGCCGAAGATCTCGATGGTGTGGCTGACGTCGGAGAAACCGTGCGCGTCGGCGATCGACTGCGACCACTGCTCGACGGTCGGCCCCTCGACCTCGACGGTGTAGCCGCACGCGCGGCAGACCAGGTGATGGTGGTGTCCGGACGAGCAGCGCCGGTACACCGATTCGCCGGTGTCGGTGCGCAGGACGTCGACGGTGCCTGCGTCGGCGAGGGTCTGCAGGGTGCGGTAGACGGTGGTGAGCCCGATGCCCTCGCCGCGCTTGCGGAGTTCGTCGTGTAGTTCCTGCGCCGACCGGAACTCCTCGATGTCGTCGAGGAGTGCGGAGATGGCGCTGCGCTGCTTGGTGGCGCGGACTCCCACGACGACGGGTTTGCGCTGGCCGGTGTTCTGGGTCAAGGCTTCTATCCTTCCTCGGCGTGCGCGACGGCGTCCACGACGATGTGGGCGAGGTGGTCGTCCACCAAGCGGTAGAGGACCTCACGTCCGGTGCGTTCGCCGCGCACGACGCCCGCGGCCTTGAGCACGCGAAGATGCTGGCTGATCAGTGGCTGGGTGACGCCGAGTGCCCCGACGAGTTCGTGCACGCACCGCTCGGATTCGCGGAGTTGGAGGACGATCGCGATGCGGACGGGGGCCGCGAGGGCGCGCAGGATGTCGCCTGCCGCCGTCAGCGTCTCCTTCGACGGCACGGGGGCGGGCGGCGCCGCCTCGAACGGATGCAGATCCCCGGGATCGACGACGCTCACCAGTGATCTCCTTCGGTGTGCCGGACAGGTGTACCGGACAATGGGCGGGACCGTGGCCGCGTGGCCGTCGGCCCCGGGAGGAACGCCCCATCTTATTGCAAATCGATTCCATTTTGATATGCACGAATACGCATGTCAACCGGCGGGGTGAACCGACCGTGATCGGGCAGATAGGCTGGGATCCGAAAAGCGCACGTGAACCATGCATCTATTACCCAGATGGAGAGCACCCGAGTGGCACCGAAGTCCAAAGTCGAAACCGTCGTCAATCTCGCCAAGCGTCGTGGCCTGGTCTACCCGTGCGGTGAGATCTACGGAGGCACGAAGTCGGCCTGGGACTACGGCCCCTTGGGCGTCGAGCTCAAGGAGAACATCAAGAAGCAGTGGTGGCGCAACATGGTCACCAGCCGCGAGGACGTCGTCGGCCTCGACTCCTCGGTGATCCTGCCGCGCGAGGTGTGGGTGGCGTCGGGTCACGTCGGCGTGTTCAACGACCCGCTGGTCGAGTGCCTGAACTGTCACAAGCGTCACCGTCAGGACCACCTGCAGGAGGCGTACGCGGAGAAGAAGGGCCTCGACAACCCGGACGACGTCCCCATGGACGTCGTGGGCTGCCCCGACTGCGGCACGGTCGGTCAGTGGACCGAGCCCCGCGACTTCAACATGATGCTCAAGACGTACCTCGGCCCGGTCGAGAGCGAAGAGGGCATGCACTACCTCCGCCCGGAGACCGCGCAGGGCATTTTCGTGAACTTCGCGAACGTGCTCACCACGTCGCGCAAGAAGCCGCCGTTCGGCATCGGCCAGATCGGCAAGAGCTTCCGCAACGAGATCACCCCCGGCAACTTCATCTTCCGCACCCGCGAGTTCGAGCAGATGGAGATGGAATTCTTCGTCAAGCCCGGCGAGGACGAAGAGTGGCACCAGTACTGGATCGACTACCGCATGGACTGGTACACGGGCCTCGGCATCAACAAGGACAACCTGCGGCTGTACGAGCACGCCCAGGACAAGCTGTCGCACTACTCCAAGCGCACCGTCGACATCGAGTACCGCTTCCACTTCCAGGGCAGCGAATGGGGCGAGCTCGAGGGTGTGGCCAACCGCACCGACTTCGACCTGTCGACCCACTCGACGCACTCGGGCACCGACCTCAACTACTACGACCAGGCCTCCGGTGAGCGGTACACGCCGTACGTCATCGAACCGGCAGCCGGTCTCACGCGTTCGCTGATGGCGTTCCTCGTCGACGCGTACACCGAGGACGAGGCGCCGAACGCGAAGGGTGGCGTCGACAAGCGCACCGTGCTGCGTCTGGACCGTCGTCTCGCCCCGGTGAAGGCCGCGGTGCTGCCGCTGTCGCGTAACGCGGATCTGACGCCGAAGGCCAAGGATCTCGCCGCGACGCTCCGCCAGCACTGGAACGTCGAGTTCGACGACGCCGGCGCGATCGGCCGCCGCTACCGTCGTCAGGACGAGATCGGCACGCCGTTCTGCATCACCGTGGACTTCGACACCCTCGAGGACCACGCCGTGACCGTGCGTGAACGCGACTCCATGGCCCAGGAGCGGGTGGCGCTCGACCAGGTCGAGGGTTACCTGGCGCAGCGCCTCATCGGTTCCTGATCCGCGGTCACCTGCGCGCGTCGCAGGTGGTGGTCAGATAGTTCGTCAGGATTCGGCGGTTCTCCTCGGACACCGGGATGCGCGAGTATTCCGGTGCCGAGGAGCCGACCGCGATCCACAGCGGAAAGACGAACGGCTTCTTCGCTTCCGCGAGTGCGTGCGGGTCGCAGCGTGCCGCGTCGATCGTGATGTCGATGCTCAGCCGGTCCTCGTCCGCCCGCATGGTGGCGGGCAGCGCCCCACGCAGGGCGTACAGGACGCTGCCGCCGATCTCGTCGACCCGGACGTCACCCGTCGCCGTTCCCCGGCTCACCACGAGCCGAGCGGGGAGGGGCGCGGCCGGCTCCGGCGGCGCCGCCGCCGGGATCAGTGTCACCGGGACCGCCCGCGCCAGTTCCTCTGCGGCGCAGTCTCCGTCGTGGATGCGGCCGAGGACGTCGTACGGGGTGGCGAGCGGCACCCGCACGGGCGAGCCGCCCCGATCGGCGACCCCGATCACGGCGAACGCCGGGTCCGGCCGGGTGTCGCAGCGGACGGCGCCGTACTCGGCCTCGACGTCGATCCGGTTGCCCGGTCCGAGTTCGACGACTCGCCCGGTCTCGGGCACCGCCTCGAAGCCCGGGCTGTCCAGCGCCACGGACGTCACGGTGACGGGCGCGTCACCGGTATTCGCGATCCGCACGTGGATCCGGCCGCCCGCCGCGTCGTCCTCCCGGCTGCGGTACGCCTCCGCCGACAGCGGGATCGCGGGCTCGTCCCCGGCGTCTCGCCCGTCCGCACAGCCCGACAGGACGCCGCAGCAGGTGGCCACGACGCAGGCGAGTGCGACGAACGCTCGGGAGGACGTCAGAATCGGCCGCCCCCGCTGATCCGGCCCGAACTGCTCGGCCCGCCGAACGAACGGGGACCGCTGCTGCCGCGGCCGCCGCCGGAGCCGCGGCTGCCCCAGTTGCCGCCGCCGCTGAATCCGCCGCGCAGGATGCTGTCGATCAGGATGCCGCCGAGGATCGCGCCGGTGGCATTCCCGCCGCCGCCACCGGGTCCGGGCCGCTGGCGGGACTCCCAGCGGCTCACGTCGTTCTGCGCCAGGCGCAGCGCGTCGGCGGCCAGGCCCGCGGCGGCCTGGGCGTGCTGCAGTGCGCGGGAGGCGTCGGTGGTGCGCAACTGCTGCGCCCCCGCCAGGTGCCGCTGAGCCTCCGTCAGCCGGGTCCGTGCCTCCGCTCCCACCGCGCCGCGGCGGGTGCCGATGAAGTCCGACGCCGCCGTGACCTGCGACTGCGCCGCCACGAGGTCCTGCTCGAGACGCTGCTGCGCACGCTCGGCCTGCTGCCGCGATTCCTGCGCCTCGGCGAGCACGGCGTCGAGTTCCGCGTCGGCCTTCACGATCTGGGTGAAGCCGCCGAGCGGGTCGGTGTCCGCGGCCGTCCGGGCCGAAGCCAGCGCGGCCTCGGCCGCAGCGCGCGCCGCCGCGAGCCGGTCGCCACCCTGCTCGGTGAACTGGGCCGCGGCCGCGATTCCCGCCTCCACGTCCGTGATCGCGGCAGGCAGCGTGGCGATGGCGTGCCGGATGTCCTCCGCGGCGTGATCGACGGCGTCGAGCAGTATCCGGGCCTGTTCGAGGGCCCCCTCGGCGCCGCGGATCGCCGGCACCGCCGGTCCCTGCTTCCCGGGTGGCAGGGCGACGGCGTCCCAGCCCTCGGCCACGGCTTTATCGGCATACGCGAGCCGTTCCTCGGCCATCGTCACGTTGTGGGCGACGGAAGCGAGTGCGGCGGAAGGGAATTCGGTCTGCAGGGTGGCGAGGGTCTGGGTGGAGTCGGGGATGCGCACGGTCAGCGCCACCATGTCGCGGGTGAGCGCGTCGAGCCGGTCGGGGGCGTTGATCAGCAGGTCCCGCAAACCGTCGAACTCCTGGACCTTCTCGTTGAGTTCGCGGTCGGCGCGCCCGCACGAGGTGATGATGTCGATGAGCATCTCCCGCCTCTGCTGCGGGGTCTCGGGGATCGCGTCGTCGAGACGCTGCCGCACGGTGAACGCCGCCGCGAGGGTGGACTGCGCCGTGTCGAACGCCGCCGTGAACGCGGCGGTGGCCTGCTCGCCGAATTCGCCGCGGGCCAGTTCGAGTTCCTCCTGACTCGTGCGCAGCGCGTCGTCCGTCTCGACCAGCACCTCCTTGGCGCGCTCGTCGAGGGTGTCCAACGGCAGCGCCGTCAGTGCTGCGGTGTCCTCGGGGCTGATGCTGCGCGCCGCCTCGACGCCCGCCCGGGACCGGTCGTGCTTCCTCTTTCGCGAATACAGGACGAGCCCGCCCGCGCCCACGACGACCACGCCGCCGCCGATCAGCAGCGTGCGCACCGACATGCCTCCGCCCGGACTCATCGCGTCACCGAGCCCGCCCGCCGCGGCGATCGCGCCGCCGGCCCAGTCCTCCTCGCGCAGGGCGGGTTCCACCGCGTCCACCCGGATCGACTCGGCTTCGTCGCTGGTGATCTCCGAGAGACCGTCCGGTGCGATGAGGGCGTACTCACGGTCGACCGTCGCGACCGCGAGCAGCGCGTCGCGATCGCCGAGCGAGGACGCCTGCGCCGTCTGATCCGCCCACGGGCCGGCGCCGAGACCGTTGAAGTCGGCAACGTAGACCACCCACAACCGCACCTTGTGCTCGTCGTAGAGCTGATCGATCGCGGCCTGGACGTCGCTCTGCTGGTCCGCGTCCAGTACCCCGACGGTGTCCGTGATCTGGCCGGACAGACGGAACGGTGCGTCCGCCGACGCGAGAGCGGGGGAGAACAGGATCGCCACGAGCGTCAGGAGCGCGGAGACGGCGCCGAGGGCGGCGAACCGCCGGGCGCCGGGGAAGGGGATTCGGGGGTGGGACGACGGCGTCTGCTCGAGGCGCGGTGCGAGTGGCATGGCAGCAAATCTATCGGGTGTGGCGAGTCGTCATCGGGACAGTTCGGCGACAGCTGGCAGAATCAGGGAGTGAATTCTGCACCGAGCCGTGAACGCCACGACCTCCCGCGCCGTCCTGCGCGCCTGGGGTTCGCAGGCACGCTGGCCCGGTGGACCCGCCGGATCGTCGCCGGCGTCGTTCTCCTCGCGGCGGCCCTGGTGCTCGGCACCGCGGTCCGGGTGTGGCAGGTCGCGCGGATCGACGACACGTCGACGGCCGACGCGATCGTGGTGCTCGGGGCCGCCCAGTACTCGGGAACCCCGTCGTCGGTGTTCGAGGCCAGGCTCGAGCAGGCGTACAAGCTGTACGAGCGCGGGGTGGCCCCGGAGGTCATCACGGTCGGCGGCAAGCAGGAGGGCGACGAGTACACCGAGGCCGCGTCCGGAAAGAATTATCTGATCTCGCGCGGTGTCCCCGCCGACAGCATCACCGCCGTCGAGGAGGGGTCCGACACCCTGCTCAGCATCGAGGCGGTGAGTGAGGCGATGGGTGCGCAGGGCATCGATTCGGCGGTCCTCGTCAGCGACCCGTGGCATTCGCTGCGGACCCGGACGATGGCGCGCGACGCCGGACTCGAAGCCTGGACGGCGCCCACCCGGCAGGGGCCTGCCGTGTTCACCCGCGAATCGCAGTTGCACGGAATCGCCCGGGAGACAGGGGCGTTGATCTGGTACCAGCTCACCCATTTCTCGGCCGACTTCCCCTACACGGCAGGACAGTAGGCGTTTCGATGACACCACACACGACACCCCGCGGCGAGGTGTATTCCGCGCACGACGTCGCCCGCCGGGTCCGTGAGGCACCGAAGCGGGCGGGGATCCCGGGCAGCCAGATCGCGGCCGCCCAGCACCGATCCGTCTTCTCCCGCGACCGCGCGCGCGTCCAGCACTCGGCGGCGCTGCGCAGGCTCGCCGACAAGACCCAGGTGGTGGGCCCCCGGGACGGGGACACCCCGCGGACGCGGTTGACGCACTCGATCGAGGTGGCGCAGATCGGCCGCGGGATCGCCGACGGTCTCGGCTGCGATCCCGATCTGGTCGACCTCGCCGGCCTCGCACACGACATCGGTCACCCGCCGTACGGTCACAACGGCGAGAAGGCCCTGGACGAGGTCGCGGAAAGCTGTGGCGGGTTCGAGGGCAACGCCCAGAACCTGCGCATCCTGACGAACCTCGAACCGAAGGTGCTCTACCCCGACGGACGCAGCGCCGGGCTCAACCTGACCCGGGCGTCGCTGGACGCGGCGATCAAGTACCCGTGGACCCGGCCGCGCCCGGGCGCGAAGTTCGGCGCCTACGACGACGACGCCGAGGTGCTCGCATGGATCCGCGAGGGCGCCCCGGACGGTCACCAGTGTCTCGAGGCGCAGGTCATGGATTGGGCCGACGACGTCGCCTACTCCGTGCACGACGTCGAGGACGGGGTGATCGACGGGCGCATCGACCTGCGTGCGCTGGCCGATCCGGTGGACCAGCGGGCGCTCGCCGAGTTCGGCGCCGCGGAGTTCGTGGGACTCGACGTCGAGGAACTCGTCGAGGCCGCGAAGCGGCTCAGCCTGCTGCCGGTCGTCGTCGCGGTCGGCAGCTACGACGGCACGCTCACCAGCTCGGTCGCGTTGAAGAATCTCACCAGCGAACTGGTGGGCCGGTTCGCGACCGCCGCGATCATCGGGACCCGCGACGTCCACGGCGACAAGCCGGTCGCCCGGTACGACGCCGACCTGGTGGTCCCGCCGGTGGTCGCGTCCGAGGTGGCGCTGCTCAAGACGTTCGCACTGAACTTCGTGATGTCCGATGCCGGCCACCGGGCGCGGCAGGAACGACAGCGTGACCGCGTGCACCGCGTCGCCGAATGGCTGCTCGCGATCGCACCCGACGGTCTCGACCCGATCCTGGTTCCGGCCTGGAACGCCGCGGCCGACGACCCCGCACGGGTCCGGGTCGTCGTCGACCAGATCGCCTCCTACACCGAGAGCAGGCTCGAACGCGTCGACAAGTCCAGTCTCGGGGCCCAGGCGAGCTGGGGCTGACGAACGCCGAAGTCGGACCAATCCGCCCGCCGCGGTGCTACGAATAGGACTACAGACAGCTCGCACCCAATGGTCAGGGAGACCGGATGAAGTCTGCAGTGCGCAAGATCATCGGCTCGACGTCCGCAGCGCTGGCGGTGGCGGTCGGCGCCGCTCTGCTGGCCCCACCCGCGGCACAGGCCGCGCCCGCGTACCCGTTCGCGGACCCCGACCCGTTCTACGGTGCGCCCGCCGACGTCGGGGCGCGCGCCGACGGTGACGTGCTGGCGAGCCGTCCGGTCGCCGCCACCGGTTTCCCCGCTGCCGACGCCTGGCAGGTCAAGTACAAGTCGACCAACTCCGCAGGCGCACCCATCGCCGCGGTCACCACGGTGCTGGTGCCCCGCGGCACTCCCGCGAACCGGCCGCTGGTGTCGTATCAGCCGTTCGTCAACGCGCTCGGGCTCGAATGCGCACCGTCGCATCGGCTGTTCACCGGCGGACTCCAGGAAGCCCCGGCCCTCAACGCCCTGCTCGCGCGGGGCTGGGCGGTCGCCGTGCCCGACCACCTCGGTCCCACCAGCGCGTACGGGGCGGCGAAACTCGGCGGCCGGCTCGTCCTCGACGGCGTCCGCGCCGCGCAGCGGCTCCCCGAGGCCGGTCTCGGCGGCAGTCCGGTCGGGCTCGCCGGCTACTCGGGAGGCGCGATGGCGACCAATTGGGCTGCGGCGCTCGCCCCCACCTACGCCCCAGAACTGAACATCGTGGGCGCCGCCGAGGGCGGCACCCCGGTCAACATCGGCGAACTCGCCGACCGCCTCGGAGGCACCCGCTCGCAGGCGTTCGGCCTGGGATTCGCGGCCGCCATCGGGCTTGAGCGCGAATACCCGACGCGTTCCCCGCTTGGGGACGGCCTCAACGACGAGGGACTCGCCCTGCGCGCGCAGATGAGCAACATGTGCACCGATTCGATCCTCGGCGCCGGGGCCGGCAAGTCGCTGCCCGACCTGACCAACGGTCCCGGGATCCTCGCCGATCCGTCCGGCCGTGCGGTGATGGACGAGAACAGCGTCGAACTGTATCCGGGAGTTCCGCGGACTCCGATGTTCGTCTGGCACGGCAGCGCGGACCCCCTCGTCGCCATCGGACCGGTGCAGAACACCGTCGCCCGGTACTGCTCACAGGGTGCGCGGGTGCAGTTCGACGTGATCCCGGGCGCCGACCACGGCACCGCCACCATGCTCGGCGCCGGCCCCGCGTTCAGCTATCTCGGCGACCGATTCGCCGGGATTCCCGTCCCCTCGAACTGCTGATTCCGAGGCGGAATTCCGGGCTTCAACAGAGCGCCTAGACTGTCGGGCGTGGCTGGCAGAATCCCTGATCGTGACGTTGCGGCCATTCGCGAGCGCACACGGATCGAGGACATCGTGGGGGAGTACGTCTCCCTCAAGCGAGCGGGCGGCGACTCCATGAAGGGGCTGTGCCCGTTCCACGACGAGAAGTCGCCGTCGTTCCACGTGCGCCCCAACCACGGGCACTTCCACTGCTTCGGGTGCGGTGAGGGCGGCGACGTCTACTCGTTCCTCCAGAAGATCGACCACATCAGTTTCGTCGAGGCCGTCGAGCAGTTGGCCGACCGGCTGAACTACTCCATCTCGTACGAGGGCGGCGGCACGTCGGTGCAGCGCGACCGCGGCACCCGCGCCCGGCTGGTCGCGGCGAACGCCGCCGCGCAGGAGTTCTACTCGGCGCGTCTACGGGAGCCCGACGCGCAGGCCGCCCGCGACTACCTGACGGAACGGAATTTCGACGCCCAGGCTGCGCAGCAGTTCGGCTGCGGGTATGCGCCCGACGGTTGGGACATCCTCACGAAGCATCTGCTGGGCAAGGGTTTCGACGTCAAGGAACTCGAGGCCGCGGGCCTGTCGAAGGCGGGGCGGCGCGGTCACATCGACCGCTTCCATCGGCGGCTGCTCTGGCCGATCCGGAACCTGTCCGGCGACGTCATCGGTTTCGGCGCCCGCAAGCTGTTCGACGACGACACCATGCCCGGCAAGTACGTGAACACGCCGGAAACCGTGCTGTACAAGAAGTCTCAGGTGCTGTTCGGGCTCGACCTCGCCAAGCGGGAGATCGCCAAGGGGCATCAGGCGGTGGTGGTCGAGGGATACACCGACGTCATGGCGATGCACCTGGCCGGGGTCAAGACGGCCGTCGCCGCCTGCGGCACCGCGTTCGGTGACGACCACCTCTCGATGCTGCGGCGACTGCTGATGGACGACAGCTATTTTCGCGGTGAGATCATCTACACGTTCGACGGGGACGCCGCAGGCCAGGCCGCGGCGATGAAGGCGTTCGAGGGTGACCAGAAGATGGCCGGGCAGACGTTCGTCGCCGTCGCGCCCGACGGCATGGACCCGTGCGAACTGCGGCAGAAGTCCGGTGACGCCGCCGTCCGCGATCTGGTGGCGCGTCGCACCCCGATGTTCGAGTTCGTGGTCAAGTCGATCCTCACCGAGCACGACCTCGAGACCGCGGAGGGCCGGGTCGAGGCGCTGAAGCGCACGGTGCCGGTGGTCGCGCAGATCAAGGAAGCGACGCTGCGCGACAGTTACTCCGTCCAGTTGTCCGGCTGGGTGGGCTGGGACGACATCGCCGCGGTCCGGCAACGGGTGCGGGACGAGGCGCGCAAGGGGGCGTCCACCCGCGGGTCGGTGTCCGCGCCGCCCAGGAAGAAGGCGGCCCGGGACGAGAACCAGGACGCCCCGCCGTTGCCGGTCGGCCTGTCCCGTCCCCGGCCGAACGACCCGACGCTGTGGGCGCAACGCGAGGCGCTCAAGGGTGCGTTGCAGTACCCGGCCATCGCCGGCACCGTGTTCGACTCGCTGCCGGTGGAGACGTTCACGCACCCGACGTACGTCGTGATCCGCGAATCGATGATCGCGGCGGGCGGCGCCAGCGCCGGCCTCGGCGGCGGCGAGTGGGTCGACGCGGTCAGCCGGGGAGTCGAGGACGTCACAGCGGCGTCCCTCGTGTCGGAACTCGCCGTCGAACCGCTGCCTGCCGAGGAGGACACCGTCCCGCGATACATCTCCGGCGTCATCGCACGCCTGCAGGAGGTGTGGGTGGGGGAGCAGGTGGCGGAATTGAAGTCCAAGCTGCAGCGCATCTCGCCGGCGACGGCGTCGGACGAGTTCCACTCGCTGCTCGGCGACCTCGTCGCACTGGAGCAGTACCGCCGGAGCCTGCTCGATCAAGCGATCGGCGACACCAACCGGGACGGCATGGCCGGCTGAACCGGCCGTCGTCGGCTACTTCTTCTTGAGCTGGTCCTGCGGGACGAGGATGGTCGTGTCCTCGTCGAGCGGCTTCATCGGTTCGAGCTTCGGCTGAGTGTTCAGCGAGTCGGACAGCTTTTGTCGTGACATCTGCAACACCTTCTTCGTGGCCGGACTGGTGGCCACTGCCTTGGTCGCCCGGCTGATCTGTTCGTAGCGCGCACGTCCTGCTCGCGTACCCAGCACGTACCCAGCAGCGATACCGATCAACAACCGCATCATTCCCGCTTCCTCCCGACGCACAACGACCTTCCCCATCCTGCCTGATGCATCGACAGGCAGGCGATTTGGTACTGGGGTGGGGCTATGCGCTACAGTTTCTCTCGCATCGCCGGGAACGGCGAAGCACAGCAGAATAATCCCCTGTAGCTCAATTGGCAGAGCTTCCGACTGTTAATCGGACGGTTGCTGGTTCGAGTCCAGCCGGGGGAGCATCGAAACCCCGTCCGGTTCATCCGGGCGGGGTTTTCTGCTGTGCGCGGCCAATTCGGATCGGTGCGCGTCCCGGGCGAGTACATTCCCGCTGTATCGGCAGCAAGCGACCGCGGGGTGTGCGATGAGCGAGGACGGCGGCGAAACCGAGCGGACGGGGTCGGTCCGGCGTTTCGGCACCCGCGATGCCCCACGGTGGTTGCTGCCCTCGATCCTCTACGTCCTGCTGGCCGTCGCCGCCTACCAGTTGTCGGGGTGGCTGTTCGTCAACCTGCGCGGATTCCTGGGGCTGCTGTTCCTCGCGTGGTTGTTCAGCATCACCCTCGAACCGGTCGTCGACTGGCTCGAGCGCCGGGGGCTGCGGCGCGGCCTCGCCACCGGACTCGTGCTGCTGGCACTGTTCGTCTTCGCCATCGCATTCCTGGCGCTCTTCGGGACACTGCTCGCCCAGCAGCTCGCCCAGCTCCTCAAGGCCTTGCCGAGCGCCCTGTCCTCCGTCACCGACTGGTCCAATCGTGTGTTCGACACAGACTTCGCGACCGGCGAGGATCTGATCCGCCTCACCCCCGAGACCGTGCGGGACCTCGCCGAGCGATTCACGCCCGGAGTTCTCGGCGTGCTGTCCTCACTGCTCGGCGTCGTCTTCCAGATGCTGACGCTGCTGCTGTTCGTGTTCTACATGTCCGCGCAGGGACCGGCCCTTCGACGGACCATCTCGAGCTGGTTTCCGGCGCGGCAGCAGCGGGTCATCTCGGTGGTCTGGGAGATCTCGGTCGAGAAGGCAGGCGGTTACGTCGTATCGCGGCTCATCCTCGCCGCCATCAGCTCGGTCGCCACCGGCATCTTCCTCGTGGTGATCGGCGTGCCCTACTGGCTGCCGCTGGCACTGTGGACCGGCATCGTCTCGCAGTTCGTCCCCACCCTGGGCACCTACCTCGCGATCGCCCTCCCCGCGATCATCGCGGCGGCGTCCCAGCCGATGGACGGCGTGTGGGTGATCGTGTTCGGCACCGTTTACCAGCAGATCGAGAACTACGTGCTGCACCCGCGCATCACGTCCGCGACGGTGTCGATCCATCCCGCGGTCGCGTTCGGGTCGGTGATCGTGGGCGCATCGCTGTTCGGTGCGGTCGGAGCGCTGGTGTCGGTCCCGGTGGTCGCGGCGATCCAGGCCCTCGTCGAAACGTACGGGCGACGATACGAACTCGTCGCCGACGAACCGGCGCCGATCATCTCAGTCGAACAACGCGAACACGCGGGCGACGAAGAACGCCGCGATTCCCAGGATGAGTAGCCCGACCACGACGACGTCGAGGACCGGCAGTGCATCCTTCGTCGACGACGAAAAGCGCTGTCGGGACCGGCTTCGTCCCGGCTACGCGCCCGCAGGGGGCGCACGGTAACATCGGCAGGCCGCGACAGCGAGTGGTGCGGTGATGGGGCGGTAGCTCAGTCGGTTAGAGCCGTGGACTCATAATCCATTGGTCGCGGGTTCGAGCCCCGCCCGCCCCACCCACTTCCCCGGTCGGTCCGGTCTTCCCAAGTCGGCCCGGATGCGGGCAGTGTGAAGACCATGGAGTTGGCGCGCGAGGAACGGGAAGAATTCGCCGAGCTGCTCGCCGGGCTGTCGCCGCAGCAGTGGGAGTCGCCGAGCCTGTGCGAGCGGTGGCGGGTCCGGGACGTGGTCGCGCACGTGATCAGCTACGACGAACTCGACTTCCGCAGCCTGGCCGCACGGTTCGCGAAGGGCTGGTTCCTGCAGGACCGGGTCAACGAACTCGGGGTCGCCGACCTCGCGGACCGCACCCCCGAGCAGCTGCTCGAGTTGATGCGCATTCACGCCGAGCCCAGCGGTTTGCCAGCCGGTTTCGGTGGGAGGATCGCCCTCGTCGACGGCATGATCCATCAACAGGACATCCGGCGGCCCCTTGCGATTCCCCGGACCATCCCGCCGCGGCGGCTGCGCGCGGCGCTCGAGTTCGCGCGGTTCGCTCCGCTGATCCGCGGCGCCTGGCGAGCCCGCGGGGTGAAGCTGGTGGCGACGGATCTCGACTGGTCCTACGGCCGGGGACCGCAGGTGAGTGGAAGCGGGGAAGCGCTGCTGATGGCGATGGCCGGGCGCCGCGACGCACTCGGCGACCTCACCGGTCCCGGCCGGTCGACATTCGCCGCCCACGTCGGCGCCTGACCGAGGGCGCGCACGTGCCGCGTCGTTGTTCTCGGTGCCGGAGCGGGGCAGACTGAATGGTATCCGAGGAGGCCATCGTGGACCTGCAGATCGTGGCGATCGACAAGCCCGAAGACATGAACGTGATCGTGGGGCAGTCCCACTTCATCAAGACCGTCGAGGACGTGCACGAGGCGCTGGTGGGAGTGAGTCCGCACCTCCGGTTCGGTATCGCGTTCTGCGAGGCGTCGGGGCCCCGCCTCGTGCGCAACTCCGGCAACGACGACCGCCTCGTCGAGTTGGCCACCCGCAACGCCGTCGCCGTCGGCGCGGGCCACTCGTTCTTCGTGTTTCTGGAGGACGGCTATCCGGTGAACGTCCTGAACACGCTGAAACAGGTGCCGGAGGTGTGCGGCATCTTCTGCGCCACCGCCAACCCCGTCGAAATGATCGTGGCCGAGACGGAACTCGGCCGGGGCATCGCCGGCGTGATCGACGGGCACCCGCCGGCCGGTGTGGAGACGAGTGACGACGTCGCCGACCGCAAGGCGTTGCTGCGGACGATCGGCTACAAACTCTGAGCGAGTGGCACTGCCCGGCGCTCTACGATGACCGGCATGGCGATCACTCCCGACACGAAGAACTGGACCTGGGTCCTCGACCGGGCGTGCCCCGACTGCGGGTTCGACTCGGCGGCAACCCGGTACGAGGACATTCCCGCTCTGGTCCGGGCGAACGCGGACGCCTGGTCGCCGGTCCTCGCCCGCCCCGACGTGACGGTCCGGCCGGACGAGCAGACGTGGTCGGCCCTCGAGTACGCGGCGCACGTTCGCGACGTGTTCCGGATCTTCGACGTCCGGCTCCGGCTCATCCTCGACGAGGCGGATCCCCTGTTCCCGAACTGGGACCAGGACGAGACCGCGATCGCCGAGCGCTACAACGAGCAGGATCCGGCCGTCGTGGACGCCGAACTGCGTGCGGCAGGCGCCGCGGTGGCGGACGACTTCGAGGCCGTCGCCCCAGACCTCCGGGCGCGGACCGGGCGGCGGAGCGACGGCGCCTCGTTCACGGTCGAGACCCTCGCCCGGTATTTTGTCCACGACCCGATTCACCATCTCCACGACGTGTCGGGGTAACAGTTTCGGATTCCCGGACCCGATTCGGTAGAACGTGTTCCAATTCGGCCGGTTTGTGTCTATCGTCACATCAGCAGATGCGCAGACATGAACGAAGGGTTGGGAGTCACATGAAGACCAAGGGTGCGATCCTGTGGGGCCTGAACGAGCCGTGGTCGGTCGAGGAGATCGAGATCGGCGATCCGGTTGCGGGCGAGGTGCAGATTCGCATGGAAGCCGCCGGAATGTGCCACTCCGACCACCACATCGTCACCGGTTCGATGCCCATGGCGTCCTTCCCGGTGATGGGCGGCCACGAAGGGTCCGGCGTCATCACCAAGCTGGGCCCGGAGGTCAAGGATCTCGAAGTCGGCGACCACGTGGTGCTCTCCTTCGTACCCGCCTGCGGGCGCTGTCCGGCGTGCTCGGCGGGACATCAGAATCTCTGTGACCTCGGCATGGGGCTCCTGAGCGGGCTGGCGATCAGCGACGGCACGTTCCGCATCCACGCGCGCGGAGAGAACGTCATCCCCATGTGCCTGCTCGGGACGTTCTCGCCGTACATGGTCGTACACGAGACGTCGGTCGTGAAGATCGACAAGGACATTCCCTTCGACGTCGCCGCCCTCGTCGGCTGCGGCGTACCCACCGGGTGGGGTTCGGCGACGCGGATGGCGGAGGTGAAGCCGGGCGAATCCGTCGTCATCATGGGTGTCGGCGGTGTCGGCATGAGCGCGCTGCAGGGCGCGGTGGCGTCCGGGGCCCGTCAGATCTTCGCCATCGACCCGGTGCCGTGGAAGCGGGAACAGGCGCTGAAGTTCGGGGCCACCCACGCGTTCGAGAGCGCCGCCGCCGCGATCGAGCCGATCATCGCACTCACCAACGGGCTGATGGCGCAGAAGACGATCATCACGGTCGGGGAGATGCGCGGCGAATACGTCGAGGAAGCCCTGCTGCTCACCAGTAAGTTCGGCACGTGCGTCGTCACGGCGATGGGCGCGATGACCGACATGGACGTCAAGCTGAACCTGTTCCTCTTCTCGATGCTGCAGAAGGACCTGAAGGGCACCATCTTCGGCGGCGGCAACGCCCGCGTCGAGATCCCGAACCTGCTCGCCATGTACAAGTCGGGGCAGCTGAACCTCGACGACATGATCACCCGCACCTACAGCCTCGAAGGGGTCAACGACGGGTACCAGGACATGCTCGACGGCAAGAACATTCGCGGCGTCATCCGGTACACCGAAGCCGACTGGTGACGGTCTCGTAGTCTGACCGGGTGCAGAGTCTCGATCAGATCGCCCGATGGCCCGTGGACAACGCTGCGGCGGTGGTCCTGTCGCGAGACGAAGGGGTGATCGGCGAGTACGGCGACCAGCAGCGCGTTTTCCCGCTGGCCTCGGTGACCAAACTGCTCTGCGCGTACGCAGTCCTGGTGGCCACCGAGGAAGGGGCCGTCGAACTCGACCAGTCCGCAGGCCCGGAGGGTTCGACGGTGCGTCATCTCCTGGCGCACGCGTCGGGCCTCGCCTTCGACGCGGACCGGGTGCAGACGGCACCGGGGCGCAAGCGGATCTACTCGAGCGCCGGCTACGAGGTGCTCGCCGACTTCCTCACCGCGGAGACGTCGATCGAGTTCGCCGACTACGTGGCGGAATCCGTGTTCGCTCCGCTGGCGATGACGGCGTCCGCTCTGGTCGGGCCCGCCGGCCACGGAGCGCAGGCGTCGGCGGGAGACCTCGGCCGCTTCGCCGCCGAACTGTTCCGCCCGGCGCTCATTTCGCCTCAGACGTTCGCAGACGCCACTTCGGTGCAATTCCCCGGACTGGACGGAATTCTGCCCGGATACGGCTCACAGCGTCCCAACGACTGGGGTCTGGGATTCGAGATCCGGTCGGGCAAGAGCCCGCACTGGACCGGTACGGGCAACTCGCCGCAGACCTTCGGACACTTCGGGCAGTCCGGCACGTTCCTCTGGGTCGATCCGGTCGCGGGACTGGCGTGCGTCGCGTTGACGGACCGCGACTTCGGCGACTGGGCCAAGCCCGTGTGGACCGAGCTGAGCGACGGTATCCTCTCGGAACGCCGACGACGATGACACACCGATTGCTCGAATCACTGGCGCAACACACGCATCACAGGGCACACTGGTCAACCGAGCGTGCTGCACACACCGACTGAGGCCGTTGGGGAAGACGTCCCTCGTCGAAGCAGGAGGCTCGAGTGCGCGCATTGAATCAGTTCGCGGACGTGACGGCTGGTGTTGTCTATATCCACTCGTCGCCCGCCGCGTTGTGCCCCCATATCGAATGGGCGCTGACCGCGACCCTCGACTGCCGAGCGAACCTGAAATGGACCTCGCAGCCGGCCTCCAACGGCGTCCTGCGCGCGACCACCAATTGGGTGGGGCCCGTCGGCACCGCCTCGCGGTTGGTCAATGCGCTCCGCGCCTGGCCGATGCTGCGCTTCGAGGTCACCGAGGACGCCAGCGAGGGCGTGGACGGCGAACGGTTCAGTCACGTGCCCGGCATGGGTCTGTGGCACGGATCCACCAGCGCGAACGGCGATGTCGTCGTGGGGGAGATGCGTCTGCGGGCACTGATGCAGGCGGGCGGTGACATCGCCGCCGAACTGGACTACGCACTCGGAACCGCCTGGGACGAGGCGCTCGAGCCGTTCCGCAGCGGCGGCGAAGGCGCCGAGGTCACCTGGCTGCGCCGCGACGTCGGCTGACACCAGCACACGGACGCGAAAAGGCCCCCACCGCCGGTGGGGGCCTTCTCTCGATCAAAGCTCAGATCACAGCGGGATGTTCTTGTGGTCGCCGCGAGTGGAGGGGACGGCGGCGAGGGCGGCGGTGACGACACTGCGCGTCTTGGCCGGGTCGATCTCCTCGTCCACCACACCGATCGCGACGGCACGGTCGACGCCGCCGGCGATGCTCTCGTGCTCGACGGCCAGACGCTCGTGCAGGGCTTCGCGCTCTTCTTCCGGCGCCGCGGCCAGGGCCCGCTTGTGCAGGATGCCCACGGCCGCCTTGGCGCCCATGACGGCGACCTCGGCGTCGGGCCACGCGTAGACGGCGGTGGCGCCGAGAGCGCGGGAGTTCATGGCGATGTAGGCGCCGCCGTAGATCTTGCGGGTCACGACCGTCACCCGGGGCACGGTGGCTTCGGCGAACGCGTGGAGCAGCTTGGCTCCGCGGCGCACGACGCCTTCCCATTCCATGCTCACCCCGGGGAGGTATCCGGGAACGTCCACGACCACGACCAGCGGGATGCCGAATGCGTTGCACAGCCGGACGAAGCGAGCCGACTTCTCGGCGCTCTCCGAGTTCAGGCACCCGCCCAGGCGGAGCGGGTTGTTGGCGATGACACCGACCGTGCGGCCGCCGAGGCGTCCGAGTCCGGTGACGATGCTGCGGGCGTAATTGCCCTGCAGTTCCTCGAAACTCGACTCACCCTCGACGTTGTCGAGAAGTTCGTGAACGATCGGGCGGACGTCGTAGGCGCGTTTCGCCGACTCCGGCATGAGCGCGCGGAGATCGGTGTCGCCGTGCGCGGCCGCGGCCTGATCGAACTCGCCCTGCTCGCAGAACATGGACACCAGGCGGCGCGCCCGGTGCAGAGCGTCACCCTCGTCGTGGGCGGCGATGTGCGCCACACCCGACTTCTTGGTGTGCGTGTCGGGGCCGCCGAGCGACACCATGTCGACCTGCTCGCCGGTGACGCTGCGGACCACGTCGGGTCCGGTGACGAACACGCGGGCCTCGGGCGCCATGATGACGACGTCGGTCAACGCGGGACCGTATGCCGCTCCACCGGCCGCGAAGCCGAGGACGACGGAAATCTGTGGGACGCGGCCGGACGCGCGGACCATGGCCTCGAAGACCAGTCCGACCGCGTGCAGAGCCTCGACGCCCTCGGCGAGACGCGCGCCACCCGAGTGCCAGAGCCCGACGATGGGGGCATCTTCCTCGAGGGCGGTGTCGATCGCCGTCACGATGTGTTTGCAGCCCTCGACACCCATGGCGCCGCCCATGACGGTGGCATCGGAGCAGTAGGCGATGGTGCGGACGCCGTCGATGTTGCCGGACGCGGCCAGCACACCGGACTTGTCACGCGGGTGGAGCGGGACGACCGTCCCGGCGTCGAACAGCTTCTCCAGACGCGCAAGGGGATCGCGCGGATCGATCGACGCATCGGACTTCGTCGCAGGTGCCAGGATTGTCATCGCGTCCTCCTCTGTAGCGGGCCCCTCGAGGGCTGTCGATGGGTGGAGACCCCTTCAGCGAAGAGGTCTCCACCCGGCGATCTAGCAGGACCGGCTGTCAGGCCCGGCCGAAGGCGAGCGCGACGTTGTGCCCACCGAAACCAAACGAGTTGTTGATCGCGAAATCGATCTCGCCGTAACGGGCTTCGCCCTTGACGACATCCAGGTCGATCTCTGGATCCTGATTCTCGAGATTCAGCGTGGGCGGAATGACTCCGTCACGCAGACTCAGGACCGTGAGCACCGCCTCGAGCGCACCGACGGCGCCGATCGAGTGCCCCAACGCGGACTTCGGTGCGTACACCGCAGCATGGTTGCCGACGGCAGCCTTGATGGCGTTCGCCTCGGCGGTGTCACCGATCGGCGTAGCCGTGGCGTGCGCGTTGATGTGCTGGATGTCCTTCTTCGTCAATCCAGCAGTCTCGATCGCCCTCGTCATGGCCCGCGCAGCGCCCGAACCCGAGGGGTCGGGAGCGACGATGTGGAACCCGTCGGAGGTGATCCCCGCGCCCAGCAGGCGGGCGTGGATGGTGGCACCGCGAGCCTTGGCGTGCTCCTCGGTCTCGAGGACCATCATCGCTCCGGCCTCACCGAACACGAAGCCGTCGCGATCCTTGTCGAACGGCCGTGAAGCCGCCTTCGGATCGTCGTTGCGGGTGCTCAGCGCGCGCATCATCGCGAAACTCGCGATCGGCACGGCGTCGAGGTAACCCTCCACACCACCGGCGACGATGATGTCGGCGTCGCCCATCACCAGCATGCGGTACGCATGGGCGATGGCCTCGGAACCCGAGGAGCAGGCCGACACGGGAGTGATCACTCCGGCACGCGCCCCCAACTCGAGTCCGACGGTGGCCGACGGACCGTTGGGCATCACCATCTGGACGGCGAACGGCGACACCTTGCGGTAGCCACCGGCCTTCATCTTCTCGACGGCGTCGATCAGAGCTTCGCCGCCGCCGAGTCCGGTGCCGATGACGACGCCGAGGCGATCCTTGTCGACCTCCGGGCTGCCGGCGTTCTCCCAGACCTGACGGCCCAGGACGAGTGCCAGCCGCTCGACGAAGCTCATCCGGCGGATCTCGACCCGGGACAGCGACTCGTCGGGCGACACCTTCAGCTTGCCGCCGATCGTCACCGGAAGGTCGTTCTCCGTGACGAACGCTTCCTGGATGGTGTCGATGCCGCTCTCGCCGGCCAACAGGCCTTTCCACGTGGCATCCACGTCACCAGCGATCGACGTCGTAGCCGCGAGGCTGGTGACGACGATGTTGGGGAACTGTCTCCCGTTGGTCGAGGCGGAAGTCACGGCTGAGCTCACTCCTCGTCGTTCTTGGCAGCTTCGAGCTTGGCCTTCACGGCCTCCGCGTCGGCGCCACCTTCTGCTTCGAGCTTCTGGATGTAGTTCACGGCGTCACCGACGGTGCGCAGGCCGGCGAGATCCTCGTCGGGGATCTTCACGCCGTACTTGTCCTCGGTCTGGACGGCGATCTCAACCATGGAGAGGGAGTCGATGTCGAGGTCGTCGACGAAAGACTTTTCGATGGTCACCTCGGACGGCTCAATACCGGTGACCTCCTCGATGATCTCCGCGAGTCCGGCGATGATGTCTTCCTGGGTGGCGGCCACTGAGTGGCTCCCTTCTGATTCGGTGTAGATGTATCTGGAGTTGTGCAGGCACGTCCCCATCGGCCGCGCCTGCGGGCCCTGCACGCACCGAGGTGCGCGCAGCAAACTAGCCGAGTTCTGTCAGTTCGGCTAGCGCGGAGATATCCCCCGGGGTCTTGAGTGCCAGAGTCGGTGTGCCGCGCATTTCACGCTTGGCGATACCGACCAGGGTTCCGGCTGGTGGAAGTTCCGCGATCGCCGAGACCTGAGCGGTCCGCAGGCTTGCGGTACACAGGTCCCAACGCACAGGTCGGGTTACCTGCGCGGCCAGCTTAGTCAGTGCGTCGGCTCCGGATGCGACCGGTGCGCCGTCGGCGTTGGAGAGCAGAGTGCGGGTGGGTTCACCCGGTGTGATCTTGGACGCAGCCTCGGTGACGGCCTCCTGCGCGGGAGCCATGAACCGGGTGTGGAACGCGCCCGCGACGGGCAGCGCACGTACCCGAGCCTTCTCCGGCGGGTTGGCTGCGAGTTCTTCGAGCGCCGACAGCAGACCTGCCGCGACGATCTGGCCCGCGGCGTTGCGGTTGGCCGGTTCGAGGCCAAGTTCGTCGAGGCGGGCGAGCACCTCGGTCTCGTCGCCGCCGAGAACCGCGGACATGCCGGTCGGTTCGAGTGCGCAGGCCTTGGCCATCTCCGCGCCGCGGACGGCGGCGAGGGCGACGGCGTCGTCGGCGGAGAGGACCCCGGCGACAGCGGCCGCGGCGAGTTCACCGACGGAGTGCCCGGCCGCGATGGTGTCTGCGGGAACCAGGCCACGCGCGTCGAGTTCCTCGAACGCGAGGATCGCGGCGGCCACGACGAGGGGCTGAGTCACCGACGTGTCGGTGATCTCCTCTGCAGTCGCGGTGGTACCGAGGCGGACGAGGTCGAGGCCGGCAGCCTTCGACCACAGTGCGACACGGTCATGAGAACCCGGCAGCTCCAACCAAGGGATGAGCATGCCGGGAGTCTGAGAGCCCTGACCCGGGGCGAGCAACGAAATCACTCTTCAAGAGAACACCGTCAACGGCGTACCGCGAGATGTCGTTGCGGATGAACCTTTGTCGGCGGATTTGTTGGGTTCCCACAAAATTGCACGTGGGGTCCTCGCATCGAATCTGGACAGACGTTCGTTACAGCCCTGCTTCTCCGAATGGGAAGGGTGTGACTGGTGTTAAACGTGATATGGGTTCGTTATGGGAATGTGTCAATCGACCCACGGTGGCGGCCACTCTGAGCACATACGCATCCCGCGGATTCGTCGGATCGCGCCCTGTGACTTCGGCGATTCTCTTGAGTCGATACCGCACAGTATTTGGATGAACAAACAGCTGGCGGGCGCAAGTCTCAACCGCACCTCCACAGTCGAGATAGGCGTCCAGAGTGTCGGTGAGAACACCTCCGGCGGCCGCCAGCGGAGCGACCAGATGGTCGTTGAGAGCGGTGACTGCGGCGTTGTCTCCGAGCAGTGCCCGCTCGGGTAGCAACTCGGCTGCGTGGACGGGCCGGGGAGCGCCCCGCCACCCGGCGACCGCCTGCATCGCCGCGAGCGCCTCGACGGCACTGAAGTGGGCCGCGCCGAGCGTCGGCGTGGTCGGCCCGATGATCACGGGCTCGTCCGAGAACTTGCCGAGCAGGTCGGTCATGAAACTCGAGTGCCCCGACCCCTCCTGCAGCTCGCCGCTGACGACCATCACGAGCCTCGAACCTTGCACGACGGCGAGCGCCGCGCGGCCGTGCCTCTGCGCGATGGTGTGGACGGTGCCGACGACGGAGACCCGTTCGTCCTCGGGCGGTGTGCCGACGATGACGGTGGCGGGCGCGGTGGCGTCCCAGTTGAGGGTCGCCGCCCGCGACAACATGTCGGAGCCGGTGTCGCCGCGGACCACGGCGTCGACCACGAGGGCCTCGAGCCGGGTGTCCCAGGCGCCGCGGGACTCCGCGGCACTCGCATACACGGAGGCGGCCGCGAAACCCAGTTCGCGGCCGTAGCGCAGCACGGCCTCGGTGAGGGCGATCAGCTGCTGGTCGTTGCGGGCGAGCGCCGGGAGCCACTGCTCGAAGAACTCCATCGCCACCCGCACCATGTCCACCGTCTGGCTGAGGGTGAGCCTGCGTGCGAGATCCTGCGGAATCACCTGGAACGCGTCCAGGCTGAACCGGATGTCACTGTCCGGGTTCTTCAGCCATTCGAGGAAGTTGACCACCGCGGTCTGGACCAGCAACTGCACATTGGAACGTTGAGCGGCGTCGAGGTCGTCGAAGAACGGCAGTTGATCCTGCATCGTCGTGACGGCCTCGGTCGAGAGGCGCCCGGAGAACTGTTTGACACGACGCAACAGTGCGTCGGGCAACGGATCCCGGGTTTGTCGTCTGCGGGAGACCAACGGACTCTGCTCGACCATAGTCAAGAACCTACGCGCACCGCCGCCCGTGTTGTCCGACGGACACACGGGCGGCGGTGGGTGAGGATGGCGGCGTTACGCGCTTCCGGTATCCGTGTAGGAGACGGCGGCGGCGCGGACGTCGTCGATGCGGTACTTCGTGGCGGCTTCGACGGCCTTGGAGCGGTCGAGGGTGCCTTCGCCGGCGAGGGCGGACAGGACGGCGACGACGATGGATTCGGCGTCGACGTTGAAGTACCGGCGGGCGGCGGGGCGGGTGTCGGAGAACCCGAACCCGTCGGTGCCGAGGGTGGTGTACGAGCCGGGCACCCACTGGCGGATCTGGTCGGCGACGGCGCGCATCCAGTCCGAGGCCGCCACGAACGGGCCGGCCGCATCCGACAGGGCCTGGGTGACGTAGGGCAGCGGGGCGTCGGTGCCCGGATCGCGCAGCGCCTGCTGTTCGCGTTCGATGCCCTCGCGGCGCAGTTCACCCCAGGAGGTGACCGACCACACGTCGGCGGCCACACCCCACTCGTCGGCGAGCAGTTCCTGCGCCCGCAGACCCTCGGGCATGGTGACACCGGAGACCAGGATCTGCGCCTTCGGGCCCGATGCCGCGGACTTCTTGAACAGGTACATGCCCTTGAGGAGGCCCTCGACGTTCAGGTTCTCCGGTTCGGCGGGCTGGGAGTAGGGCTCGTTGTAGAGGGTGATGTAGTAGAAGATGTCCTCACCACCGAACCCGTCCACACCCTCGGTGCCGCCGTACATGCGGCGCAGTCCGTCCTTGACGATGTGCGCGATCTCGTAGGAGAACGCCGGATCGTAGGCCACGGCGGCGGGGTTGGTCGAGGCCAGCAGCAGCGAGTGCCCGTCGGCGTGCTGCAACCCTTCGCCGGTGAGGGTGGTGCGGCCGGCGGTGGCACCGAGGACGAAGCCGCGGGCCATCTGATCCGCGGCGGCCCACAGGCCGTCGCCGGTGCGCTGGAACCCGAACATCGAGTAGAAGATGTACAGCGGGATCATCGGCTCACCGTGGGTGGCGTAGGAGGTGCCGACCGCGGTGAACGAGGCCGTCGAGCCGGCCTCGTTGATGCCCTCGTGCAGGATCTGCCCGATCTCGGACTCCTTGTACGCCAGCATCAGCTCCGCATCCACCGCGGTGTACAGCTGCCCGTTGCGGTTGTAGATCTTCAAAGAGGGGAACCAGGAGTCCATCCCGAAGGTGCGGGCCTCGTCCGGGATGATCGGCACGATCCGCTTCCCGATCTCCTTGTCCCGCAGCAGCTCCTTCATGATCCGCACCAACGCCATGGTGGTCGCGACCTGCTGCTTGCCGGAGCCCTTGCGGACCACGTCGTAGGTGGAGTCCGCCGGCTGCGGCAACGGTGCCGGCGAGGTCCGCCGCTGCGGCAGGAACCCACCCAAGGCTTTGCGGCGGTCCAGCATGTACTGGATCTCCGGGGCGTCGGGGCCGGGGTGGTAGTACGGCGGCATCTTCGGGTCCTTCTCCAACTCGGCGTCGGAGATCGGGATCCGCTGCAGGTCCCGGAAGTTCTTCAGATCGTCGAGGGTCAGCTTCTTCATCTGGTGGGTGGCGTTGCGGCCCTCGAAGTGCTTGCCCAGGGTGTAGCCCTTGATGGTGTGCGCCAGGATCACCGTCGGCTGACCCTTGTGCGCCATCGCCGCCGCGTAGGCGGCGTAGATCTTGCGGTAGTCGTGGCCGCCGCGTTTGAGGTTCCAGATGTCCTGATCGGACAGGTTCGCGACCAGTTCCTTGGTCCGCGGGTCCCGGCCGAAGAAGTGCTCCCGCACGTACCCGCCGTCGTTGGCCTTGTAGGTTTGGTAGTCGCCGTCGGGGGTGACGTTCATCAGGTTCACCAGGGCGCCGTCGCGGTCGGCGTGCAGCAGGGCGTCCCACTCGCGGCCCCAGACCACCTTGATCACGTTCCAGCCGGCGCCGCGGAAGAACGACTCCAACTCCTGGATGATCTTGCCGTTGCCGCGGACCGGGCCGTCGAGGCGCTGCAGGTTGCAGTTCACCACGAACGTCAAATTGTCGAGGCCCTCGGTGGCCGCCACATGCGCGAGACCGCGCGATTCGGGTTCGTCCATCTCGCCGTCACCCAAAAACGCCCACACGTGCTGGTCGGCGGTGTCCTTGATGCCGCGGTCGTGCAGGTAGTGGTTGAACCGGGCCTGGTAGATCGCGTTCATCGGGCCCAGACCCATCGACACGGTCGGGAATTCCCAGAAATCCGGCAGCAGCCGCGGGTGCGGGTACGACGGCAGTCCGCCGCCCTGGTCGGCGTGCGAGTGTTCCTGCCGGAACCCGTCCATCCGCTCCGCCGGGATCCGGCCCTCCAGGAAGGCGCGGGCGTAGATGCCGGGGGAGGCGTGGCCCTGGATGAAGATCTGATCGCCACCGCCGGGGTGGTCCTTGCCGCGGAAGAAGTGGTTGAACCCCACCTCGTACAGGGCCGCCGACGACGCGTACGTCGAGATGTGGCCACCGACACCGACCCCGGGGCGCTGCGCGCGGGTCACCATCACCGCCGCGTTCCACCGGATGAACGCCCGGTACCGGCGCTCGACCTCCTCATCGCCGGGGAACCACGGCTCGTTCTCCGTCGGGATGGTGTTCACATAATCGGTCGACGTCAATGCCGGCAGGGCGACGTGCTTCTCCCCGGCCCGCTCGAGCATCCGCAACATCAGATACCGGGCACGAGTCGGACCGGACCGGTCCAACAAACCATCGAACGATTCCAACCACTCCGTGGTCTCATCCGGATCGATATCCGGCAGATACGACGCAACACCCTCACGGATGACGCGCACGCGTCCCTCGGAACCCGGGGTTGCACTGGGGTTGGAAGGTTGGGCCGCTCCGGCGCCGGGTGTGGCGGAATCCGGTTGAGACGCGGGTCCCTGGATCAGGTCTGACAACGTTGCTCCTCATTGTGGTGGGACGCGCGGTGTGGCGTCCTCTCCATGCGATCGCGGCCTTGTTAGGCCCGATCCATCTCCTTTATGAATATGGCGCGACCCTCATCTTTCCCCATTGCGGCGCGGTCGGCACACCGTGCTCGGGTTACTCTTCGGTAGCGTTTGCGCAGATCCGGGGGCGAATGTTGAATTTATCGATGTCGTCGAAAACATGGGGGAGACGAATGCGCACGTCGTCGCGCCGTTGGGGGCTGCTGAGCGCTGCCGCCGCGGCGATCGTCGGCGTCGGTGTCATCGCCGGATGTGGCGGCGCGATCGAGGGGACCGCGCAGCAGAACGATTCCCAGGCCGCCGAGTACGCCGCCGAAGCGACGTCCTCGTCGGTGGCCGCGTCGTCCTCGCAGAAGGCCGCGGCCGAGCGGGAGGCGCTCGTGGAGCAGTGCACGATGTTCGTCACCCGGGCCGGTGAGACGATCGACACCTACAACACGTTCATCGACGCCGCCAACGCCGAAGCCGCGGACACCGGCGCGAAGGCGAGCGCCGCGGCCGCGGCACTCCGGTCGGCCGCGGACGGCGCGAACGCCGCCACACCCGCACTTCCCCCCGACCTGACCGGACTCCTCACCGATTACGCCAACAACTATCGCGAACTCGCGGCGGCCGTCGACGGCGGGCAACGTGGAGACATTCTGAACACTCTCGCGAGCCGAGGAGACGAGCTCAGCGACTCGATTCGGGCAGCCTGCCCCACATCGTGACTCCCGCACCGTAGGCTCGGGCGATGACCACGCATCACTACATTCTCAGAAAAATTCGCGTGGTCGGCTTGCGCGAAAGCGTTCGAGCATGTTCGCTTTCACCTAATTGATCTTCATCCGGCAGGTGTTCGGGTACCCGAGCACCGTCAACAAAAGGAGGACCCCACCGTGGTCGCCGCGGCGGACGCCCAAAACTACGCTCAGAAACTCGGGATCACTGCCGACATGGCGGTACAGGAACTGGGCTGGGACGAGGACACCGACGACGACCTGCGTGCCGCGGTCGAGGACACCATCGGTGGAGAACTGCTGGACGAGGATTCCGACGAGGTCATCGACGTCGTGCTGCTGTGGTGGCGCGACGAAGACGGAGACCTCGTCGACGCCCTCATGGATGCCATCGGGCCCCTGGCCGACGAGGGATTCGTGTGGGTCCTCACCCCCAAAACCGGTCAGCCCGGTCACGTGGAGCCCAGCGAGATCGCCGAGTCCGCACCCACAGCCGGTCTCACCCAGACGTCGGCGGCAAATCTCGGAGACTGGTCGGGAAGCCGTCTGGTTCAGCCGAAGTCGCGTCCCGCGAACAAGCGCTGAACAGTCTTCACCTTTCCCGTTCACTCACCGAAGGAATCACGTCATGCCGCTCGAGGTGGGCACCACCGCCCCCGATTTCACTCTCAAGGACCAGAACAACCAGGAGGTGACGCTTTCCGATTACCGCGGAAAGAAGAACGTCCTGCTCGTGTTCTACCCGCTCGCGTTCACCGGAACGTGCCAGGGTGAGCTCTGCAAGGTTCGCGACGAACTGCCGAAGTTCGAGAACGACGAGACGGCGATCCTCGCCCTCTCCGTCGGTGCCTCGCCGACCCACAAGATCTGGTCCGCCGAGCAGGGATACACCTTCCCGCTGCTCGCCGACTTCTGGCCGCACGGCGCGGTCGCGGAGCAATACGGCGTCTTCAACGACAAGCTGGGCTTCGCGAACCGCGGCACCTTCGTCATCGACAAGGAAGGCATCATCCGGTTCGCCGAGATGAACGGACCCGGAGAAGCCCGTGACCAGGGAGCTTGGGAGAAAGCCCTCGCCACGCTAGAGTCCTGATGCGCATCCGGCGAGGTTCTCGCCGGATGTTCGGGCGTGTAGCTCAGTGGTAGAGCTCTGGTTTTACACACCAGCGGTCGGGGGTTCGAAACCCTCCGCGCCCACCGTCAGGCAACGCCCCGATCCGCATTCGTGCGCGGGTCGGGGCTTTCGCGTTTCGCCGGTGTCACTCGCCGGTGAGTTCCGCGAGCAGCTCGGCGGCGGTGATGTTTCCGCTGTCGGCGAGGCGCCGGAGTTCGTCCATGTCGCCCAGTTCGGTGGCGACTTCGATGAGCTGGTCGGCCGCGTCGGAGCTGCCGGCTTCGGCGAGGCGCCGCAGCTGCGCCATGTCGCCCCGCTCGCCGGCGAGTTCGATCAGGATGTCGACCGCCGTCGGGTCACCGTTCGCAGCTCGCTCGCGCAGAGCGGACAGATCGGATTCAGTCATGATGCGCTTCCCCTTCTCGATCGAGTGTGCCGGTTCGCCGAGCTCGGAGCTCATCGCGTCGCGTGTGCCATTCGTCCCGTAGCTCCGGCAGTCGCTCGCTGAGGAACTCGGCCAGCGCGACCATCTCCTCGAGCGGAGCGCGGCGTTCGGGTGGGGCGTCGGCCAGCAACGCCAAACCCTCCCGGAACAGTGCCGCGTGCTCGCGGTGGAGGGCGGAATCGAAGTTCTGCGGTTGCTGACTCGCCGGATCCAGGCTCACCCGGTCGACCCGTTCACCGGCCGTGCGGGTGCGCCGCGCCATCCGATAGCCCTCGAGCAGCTTGACCGCGCCGGTGATGGCGCTCCGGCTCGCCAGCAGAGCCTCGCCCAGCTGGTCGATCGTCTGCTGTGGGGGATCGCACACGAATAGGTATCCCAGCAGACGCCCCGCCATCGGCGGGAAACCGTATTGGCGGGCGTAGAAGCGGCCGACGTGGTCGGCGAAGATCAGCTGTGTGTCGGACGGCACAAACCCGAAGATAGCAGTCTTGACTGAAATAACACAGATTTGTGTCATTTCAGTTCGGCTGCCCTGCACCGAGTGGTTTCGTGGAGTTAACCTGTTCATCGCCCGGGGGTTCGCCGGCAGTGGCATATTCCTGATATGTCCAGGTACAAGGTCACGCTGCGCAACGGCACGTCGAGCGACAGAACCTTCGAATCAGACTTCCAGGCCGTGAACGAGACGCACCGGCCCACCGAGCCCGGGGCGGGCATCGTCAAGATCGACCGTTACGAGGACGGCGGGGCAGTGGCCGGCGTCTGGGCTGCGCCGGCCACGAGTCGCCCCACCCGCTAGGGATCAGATGCCGTCTCGCGAGGCCGTCGATCCGCGCCGATCGAGTTCGGCCTCGAATTCGGCGATTCGGCTGGTGACGGTGCTCACCGTTCCGCAGCCGTAATCGTTCGCGATCGACTCGCCGAGCAGCGCTCGCTGCTCGCCGAGAAGCGCGAGCAGTTCGTCGTCGCCGAGCTTCGTCACGTCGCGGGACACCCTTCGATGGTCCCAGGCGCAGTCGGCGATTCCAATGCCTGACAGAAATTCTCACCGGACGCGCCGAACCCCGCCGGGCCACGTGGGTGTGTTGAGTCAGCACCGAAGATGTGAGCAGGGCGGGGCCGTGCGCCGCCCCTGAATGGGGGGAACGAGGCGGCAAATACCATGGTAGGCGCACGAAAGGGCGCTTGGCGAGATCCTCAGGAGAGTTTCAGGAATCAGACATTCCGACCGGAACGTTTCCGTCGGGCCGAGGCGGCTCCTACCGGTTGCGGGTGCCCGGACCCACCGTGTCGTAGGCCTCCGCGAGGAGCGAGGCCAGGGTGTCGTCGAGTTGATCGTCGGAGGTGATCGTCAACCGGTGCGTGATCACCGTCTTGGTGGTGGGAAACGCCTCGCGCAACTGCGGGTGATGGACGCGCCGGCGCAGGTCGAGCGCGATCTCGAGTCGCGACGAGTAGATGAACGCGGCAGCGAAGACGCGGGCACGGGCCCACGCGATCTCGGTCCGGTGGACGCGCTCGTCCACCTCGCCGCACGCCAGAACGAGGTCACGGAACTGCAGTAGGCGCTCGGTGGCGTCCGGGTCCTTGCCTGCCAGGTACTCGTCGATCGCGGCACTCATGGGACGCTCCTTTACATCGCCTGCAACGTTAGTTGATACAAATAGCGGCGTGCATCGAACCTCCCGTCCCGCCGGCGCGCGCGCCGCAGGCCTGCTTCTCGGCTTCGCCGCAGACCGCGCGTTCGCCGATCCCGCCCGATGGCATCCCGTGGCCGGATTCGGCCGCACGGCAATGGCATTGGAGAAGGCGACGTACCGCGACCGCCGGTCGGCCGGAATCGTGCACGTCGCCGTCCTCGTCGGTGGAGCGGCGGGTCTAGGGGTCGCCGCGGCCCGGGTGGCGCGGCGCGGGGGATGGGCGGGCGAGACGGCCGCGACCGCCGTCGCGACGTGGGCGGTCCTCGGCGGAACGTCCCTGGGACGGACCGGCTCGAGCATGGCCGCGCACCTGGAGGCAGACGACCTCGCCGCCGCCCGCGCCCTGCTGCCGTCGCTGTGCGGTCGCGACCCCAGCGTGCTCGGCGTCGACGGGCTCACCCGGGCGACGCTGGAGTCGGTGGCCGAGAACACGTCCGATTCCGCGGTCGGGGCGTTCCTGTGGGGCGCGGTGGCCGGGATCCCCGGACTGTTCGTCTACCGGGCGTCCAACACCCTGGACGCGATGGTCGGCTACCGCTCGCCGAAGTACCGCAACTTCGGCTGGGCCGCGGCGCGATGGGACGACCTTCTCAACCTGCTGCCCGCCCGACTGACGGGCGCACTGTCCGTCGTGGCCGCGCCGACGGTCGGTGGGTCGCCGAAGGAGGCGTGGGAGGCGTGGCGGCGCGACGCGTCCCAGCACCCCAGCCCCAATGCCGGTGTCGCGGAGGCCAGCGCCGCGGGCGCTCTCGGGATCTCGCTGGGCGGGCGCACCGAATACGCGCACGGCGTCGAGATGCGACCTGTGCTCGGATCCGGGCCGTCACCCCGGCCCGTCGACCTCGACCGTGCGGTGCGGCTGTCGACCGCGGTGCAGGGTGGTGCGGCGCTGGTGTCAGCGACCCTTGCCGTAGCGATCGGCCAGTTTCGCTTCCGCCGCCGTCCTCGGCGCTGATTCCACCGGCTTGCTCCGCGCGAACGGCTTCTTCCGGGCCACGGGCGCGGGAGCAGGAGCGGCGTCGTCGGCAGCTTTCGCGGACTTCTCCTTGCGGCGTTCGCGCCACTCCGCGCGGATGAAGTAGGCCAGGCCGAGCGGGGCCATGATGCCGAACGCCAGCCACTGCAAGCCGTACGACAGGTACGGGCCCGCGTCGAGTTGCGGGAGCGGAATGGTGCCCAGACCACCCGCCTGATCGGGTTCGAGTTGCACGTACGCGTTGACCAGATCCGTGCCGATGAAACCGCCGATCTGGCCCGCGTCGATGTAGTACACCTGCCGCAGCCCGTTCTCGTCGATCGGTTCCTTGCCTGCGATGGTGCCCTCGGACTTGCGGACCCGACCGTCGAGCGTGACCGGCCCGGCAGGCGGCGGATCCACCGGCGGCGCCTCGGTGCCCTGGATCGGGCGCACGTAGCCGCGGTTGACCAGGATCGTGCGACCGTCGGTCAGCTGCAGCGGGGTCAAGACCTCGTACGCGGGCTGCGACTCGATGGACCGCAACCGGACCAGCAGATCACTGTTCTGCACGTACGACCCGGTCGCGGTGACGCGGCGCCACTCGTCGTCCGGATTCGCCCCGGCGCCCGACAGCAGGGTCTCCAGCGGGACGGGCTCGGCGTCGACGGAGTCGGCGATCAGCTGGTTCCGGTGCTCCGTCGATGTGTTCTTGCCGAGCTGCCACGGCGCGAGCACGTAGAAACACATGAAGGCGAATCCGGCGACCACCAAGGCCAACACCAACCAGCCGGGTCGCAACAGAAATCTCAGCCTTCGCACGCCTCCACGGTAGCCGCTCGCAGGTCGGGACCCTGATCGTGGGTTACCGGCTGCGCACCCAGTCGAGCAGCCCGGGCACCGCGGCCTCGATCTGGAGGCGGACCCGCTCGAAGTCCTCGAGGTCCCCGTAGAACGGGTCGGGTACGGACGACGTGTCGGCGTCCGGGTCGAAACTGCGCAGCAGCCGGCGGCGCTCGTCGGGCACGCCCATGTGGGCAAGCTCACGGTCGTGGTTGGCCGCGAGAGCGACCACCAGATCGGCGCCGAGGTGGAACGGCCCGACCTCCGCGGCCGTGTGGCCGGTCGGATAGCCGTTCAGCTTCAGGGTTTCGTTGGTGCGGATGTCTGCCTCGCGGCCGACGTGCCAGCCGTGGGTCCCGGCGCTGCTCACCATCACCCGATCGTCGAGGGCTTCCCGCCGGAGGTGCTCGGCGAAGATCTTCTCGGCCATGGGGGAGCGGCAGATGTTGCCGGTACACACGAACGTCACGTGCAGCGGAGTCTCAGGCCGCGCCATCGAGCAGCTTCCCGAGGTCGGCGACGGTCTGCGCCGTCGTGTGCGCGCGCTCGGCCTCGGTGGGGAACCCGTAACCCCACTCGACGAACACCGCGGGGATGCCCCAGTGCGCGGCCCCGAGGACGTCGTGGTCGCGGTCGCCGATCATCAGGACGTCGGCGGTGGCGCCCTCGGTGGCGGTGACTCCGAGGTTGTGCAGCGAATGGGCGATCACGTCGGACTTGGCGCGGCGACTGCCGTCGTCGCTGGCTCCGCCGATGAACTCGAAGTAGTGCGCGAGTTCGAAGTGTTCGAGGATGCGGATCGCGAACCGCTCGGACTTCGACGTGGCGACGGCGAGCCTGCGGCCGCTGTCGCGGGCGGCGACGAGCACCTTCTCGATGCCGTCGAAGACGGCGTTCTCGGCCCATCCCACGCGGTCGTAGCGTTCGAAGTAGGCGGCGATCGCCTGCTGCACGAGTTCTTCGTCGAGTCCCATCGACCGGAACGTGTCGATCATCGGCGGGCCGATGACGGCGTCGATCATCTCGTCGGTCGGCTCGGGCTGACCGATCGTCGCGAGCGCATGGCGGAAGCCGGCGTGGATGCCGGGCGCGGAGTCGGTGAGCGTGCCGTCGAGGTCGAACAGCACGATCGGTGCCGACAGGGCAGTAGGGACGGCGGACGCGGAGGTGGAGAGAGATGTCACGGGATCATTGTCCCTTAGGCTCGACAATCGTGGACATTCGTGCCGGTAGCCGGGAGAGCCTGCGTCACCACGGAGACGTGGATGCGGGGCCCGGACTCCTCGATTTCGCAGTCAACGTGCAGGGCGACGGGCCGCCGGACTGGCTGCGCCTCCGCCTCGCGGACGCGCTGGCGCACCTGGGCACGTACCCCACGGTCACGGCCGATCTCGCGGCCCGGACCGCGGTGGCGTCCCGGCACGGCCGGGACCCCGAGGAGGTGCTGCTGCTCGCCGGGGGCGCCGAGGGGTTCTCGCTGCTCCCGCGGCTCGGGATCCGGGAGGCCGCGCTGATCCACCCGTCGTTCACCGAACCCGAGTGGGCGCTGCGGGAGGCGCAGGTGCCGGTCACGCAGGTGTTGCTCGACGACCCGTACGTCCTCGACTCGGCGACGGTCCCGGAATCCGCCGATCTCGTCGTGATCGGCAACCCGACCAACCCGACGTCGGTGCTGCACCCCGCCGAGGCGATCCTGCGGTTGCGCCGGCCAGGCAGGATCGTCGTCGTCGACGAGGCGTTCATCGACGCGGTCCCGGACGAGCGCGAGTCGCTGGCCGGCCGCTCACTGCCCGACGTGCTGGTGCTCCGCAGTCTCACCAAGACGTGGGCGCTGGCGGGACTGCGGTGCGGGTACGCCCTCGGGGCCCCCGAGATCCTCGAACGACTGCAGGTGGGACGGGCGCACTGGCCGGTGGGCAGCCTGCAGGTGGAGGCGATCGCCGCGTGCAGCGAACCGCACGCCGTCGCCGCGGCCCGCGACCACGCCGTCGTGCTGGGTGAGTGGCGCGAAGACATGATCCGGCAGCTGACCGGGATCGGGGTCGCCGTGCACCGCCCTGCGGTCGCGCCGTTCCTGCTGCTCC
Organism: Rhodococcus pseudokoreensis; assembly: GCF_017068395.1. NCBI lineage: Bacteria > Bacillati > Actinomycetota > Actinomycetes > Mycobacteriales > Nocardiaceae > Rhodococcus > Rhodococcus pseudokoreensis. The sequence goes on from NZ_CP070619.1 coordinate 7,677,759, forward strand.
GCCTGTCGGACGGCGAACTGATGCGCAAGCACCTGCGCCAACGGGGTATCGCCGTGCGGCGCTGCGACACGTTCCCCGGACTCGGACCCGATTTCCTCCGCGTCGCGGTGCGCCCCGCGGAGCAGACCGATGCGCTCGTCGACGCGATGAAGGAGATCCTGTGAACCCGGTGCGTCTCGCCGACGTGATCGCGACCCTGGACGCGGCCTACCCGCCCGCCCTCGCCGAATCGTGGGACTCCGTCGGACTCGTGTGCGGCGACCCCGACGACACAGTGGCGACGGTGTCGGTCGCGGTCGATCCGACCGCCGCGGTGGTCGACGAGGCGATCGCGGCCGGCGCCGACCTGCTCCTCGTCCACCACCCGCTGCTGCTCCGCGGAGTCGACACCGTCGGCGCCCACACCCCGAAGGGTGCGCTCGTCCACAAGCTGATCAAGGCCGGCTGCGCCCTGTTCACCGCGCACACCAACGCCGATTCCGCGGACCCCGGCGTCTCCGACGCCCTCGCGGCGGCGCTCGGGCTGACCGTCACCGGGCCGATCGAGCCGCAACCCACCGAGAACCTCGACAAATGGGTGGTCCTCGTCCCCTCCGGTGACGCCGACACAGTCCGCCGCGCGCTGTTCGACGCCGGCGCCGGACAGATCGGCAACTACCGCGACTGCAGCTGGTCCGTCACCGGGCACGGCCAGTTCCTCCCGACCGACGGCGCGAATCCGGCACTCGGAGCCGTCGGCGCGCTCGAACGGGTCGAGGAGAGCCGGGTGGAGGTGATCGCGCCACGCGGCCTCCGGCCGAAGGTGCTCGCCGCCATGCGCGCCGCCCACCCGTACGAGGAGGTCGCGTTCGACGTGTTCGAGACGGCGACGTTCCCCGGCCCCCGCGGACTCGGACGCGTCGGCGAGCTACCCGAACCGCTGACGCTGCGCGAGTTCACCGACCGGGTGGCGGACGCGCTGCCCGCCACCACGTGGGGTGTGCGGGCCGCGGGCGACCCCGAAGCCACGATCCGCACCGTCGCCGTGTGTGGTGGCTCGGGCGACTCGTTCCTCGACGACGTCACACGCCTCGGCGTGGACGCGTACGTGACCGCCGACCTGCGACACCACCCCGCCGACGAACACCTGCGCGCAGGAGGTCCGGCCCTGATCGACGTCGCGCACTGGGCGAGCGAGCAACCGTGGTGCGAACAGGCCAAGGGCGTGCTCGACGCCGCGTTCGCGCACACACCGCAGTGGCAGGTGCGGGTGTCCGCGGTGCGCACCGATCCGTGGTCGGTCAGCGCGCCGTCGTCGTAGCGCCGTCCGGCCGAAACCCGTGATGCGCCGGGGTACGGTTGACACTCAGCAATCTGCCGCAGAAGAACCCTTCACAGAAGACAGCAGGAGTTACCACGCGTGAACGTCGAACCACAGGTGCAGTCCAAGCTTCTCGACCTCGCCGGCGTCGATGCGGAGCTGTCGAGGATCGCCCACCGACGCACCGCGCTTCCGGAGCGTCAGGAAGTCGAGCGGCTCGAGGCGGAGCGCGTCACCCGTAAGGACGCGGCCGTGGCCGTGGAGATCATCCTCGACGACCTCGACCGCGACATCCGCAAGCTCGAAGGCGAGGTCGACGCCGTCCGCCAGCGTGAGGACCGCGACCGCAAACTGCTCGAGAGCGGAACGGTCGGATCGAAGCAGCTCACCGAACTCGAACATGAACTCGGCAGCCTCGTCCGCCGTCAGGGATTGCTCGAGGACGAACTGCTCGAGGTGATGGAACGGCGCGAGGCGTCGCAGTCCGACCACGACCACGCCGGTGCGCAGCTGTCGCAGATCGAGGAAGACCTCATCGACGCGTCCCGCCGCCGCGACGATGCCGTCGCCGACCTGGATTCCGCGGAGCAGCGCTGCACCCGGGACCGCGCGGCACTCGCCGACCAGTTCCCCGCCGACCTGATCACCGTCTACGAGAAGCAGCGCAGCCAGAACGGCGTCGGTGCGGCACTGCTGCAGGCCCGCCGCTGCGGTGCGTGCCGCATCGAACTCGACCGCGGCGAGATCTCCCGCATCACCGGCACCGCACCCGACGTCGTCGTGCGCTGCTCCGAATGCGGCGCGATCCTGGTGCGCACCAAGGAGTCGGGTCTGTGAGTGTCGGTCGCGTCGTCGTCGAGGCCGACGGTGGGTCGCGCGGCAATCCCGGACCCGCGGGCTACGGCACCGTGGTGTTCGCCGCTGCCGACGGCGCCGTCCTCGCCGAGCGCAAGGAAAGCCTCGGCACCGTCACGAACAACGTCGCCGAATACCGGGGGCTGATCGCCGGGCTCGAGGCCGCCGCCGAACTCGGTGCGTCCGGGGTGGACGTGCGGATGGACTCCAAGCTGGTGGTCGAGCAGATGTCCGGGCGCTGGAAGGTCAAACACCCGGACATGATTCCGCTGCAGCGCCGGGCGTCGGAACTCGCCCGGCAGTTCGGTTCCGTGACGTACACCTGGATTCCGCGGGCCGAGAACGCTCACGCCGACCGCCTCGCCAACGAGGCCATGGACGGCGCCGCCGGTACCGTTGCCGAACCTGAACCGGCTGCCGCGGCGTCGGACGACGCCACCCCGGCGGCGCCGGGCTGGATGGACACGACGGGCGCCCCGACCCGGATGCTGCTGCTCCGGCACGGGCAGACCGTGCTGTCCGTCGACCGGCGGTACTCGGGTCGCGGGAACCCGGCGCTCACCGAGATCGGGCAGGCCCAGGCGAACGGCGCGGCCTCCCGCTTCGCGGGCAACGACGGCATCGCGGCAGTGGTGTCGTCCCCGCTGGGGCGCGCGCAGCAGACCGCGGCGGCCGCGGCGAAGGTGCTCGGGCTCCCGGTCACCGTGCACGAGGGCCTCACCGAAACCGACTTCGGCGAGTGGGAGGGCCTCACGTTCCGGGAGGCCGCCGACCGCGACCCCGAACTGCACCGCAAGTGGTTGTCGGACACGTCGGTGCGACCGCCGGCGGGGGAGAGCTTCGACGAGGTCCGGGAGCGGATCGTGAAGGTCCGAGACGACCTCACCGCCACCTACGGCGGCTCCACGATCCTCGTCGTCACGCACGTGACCCCGATCAAGACGCTGCTGCAACTGGCACTCGACGCGGGACCGTCGCTGCTGTACCGGCTGCACCTGGATCTGGCGTCGCTGAGCATCGCGGAGTTCTACCCCGACGGCGGCTCGTCCGTCCGCCTGGTCAACGACACCTCCCACCTGTGAGTACTTGTTAACCGCCGGCGGTTAACAAGTACTCACAGGCCCAGAGGGCAACGACCGCCGCGAACAGGGTCAGCGGTGTGGTCACCAGCGCGAGAATCGTGAAGGTCCGCAGATCCGCGGGCGATCCGGCTCGCGCGGCGACCCGCCGCCACAGCATGATCGCCAGCGACCCCACGTAGGTGAGGTTGGGGCCGAGATTCACCCCGAGCAGCATCGCCAGGACGAGGGCGGTCGGGGGGTGTGGCCCGAGCGCCGCCAGCAGGAGCAGGGTCGCGGGGAGGTTGTTCACCAGATTCGCGGCGACCGCCGCGACGACGGCCATCGTGAGCAGCGCCGCGAACGATGTGTCCGTCGGCAGCCGCGAGCCGATCCAGTCCCCGATCGGGCCGTTCGCGACGCCGGCGACGACGACGCCGAGGACCAGGACGAACGCGCAGAACCACACGTCGACCGCATACAGGATGCGGCCGAAGTCGGTGCGGCCGTCGCGGAGTGCGACGACGCCCAGCACGATCGCGCCGGCCGCCGCCACCCACGCAGGCGCGATCCCCACGAAGCCGGATACCGCGAAACCGGCGAGTGTCGCCGCGATGATCGACAGTGCGACGGTCGGTGCGGGTGGATCGCGGGCCGGTTCCGGTTCGGCGTCGGGCCGAACCAGATGGCGCCGGAAGAACATCCGGAACAGGATCAGTTCGACTACGATCGCCACCGCCCAGGGCAGCGCCATGACGGCGGTGAAATGCAGGAAAGTCAACCCGGTCGCGGAGAACGCGATGAGGTTGGTGAGATTGGAGACGGGGAGGAGCGTCGACGCCGTGTTCGACAGGTGAGCGCTGGCGTACGAATGCGGTCGCGGATCCATCCGCAGCGAGCGGGCCGTCGCGATCACCGCCGGCGTCAGCAACACCACCGTCGCGTCGAGACTCAGCACCGCGGTGGTGAGTGCCGCGGCCCCGAACACGAGCGTCAGCAACCTCTTCGGGTCGCCCCGTGCCCCGCGCCGCAGCCTGGCCGCGATCCAGGTGAACACACCCATCGCGTCCGCGAGGTGCGCGAGGACGAGGATCGCCGCGAGAAACCCGACGGTCGGGGCCATCTCGGTCACTTCGTCCCTGGCCTGCGCCGGCGTCACCAGACCGGTGGCCAGGACGACGACGGCGGCCGGTGCGGCCGCGACGATCTCGGGTAGCCGACGAGGCCGGACGACCGCGAAGACGAGGACCGCGGCGACGAGCGCCACTGCCAGAACTGTCACCGACGGGTCACTTCAGGAGCTTGTGGAGTGTGCGCAGGTTCCGGGTAGTGGTGAAGGCCTTGAGTTTGGGAGTGCCGGTGCTCTTGCCGAACTTGCTCTTCAGCGTCATGCCGCGTTCGACCTCCCAGTACAGGACGCCGTTCCCGGCCTGCACGCGTTCGACGTCCGGGTCGAGGTCGTCCCGGATCCGCAGCAGCGTGTCCAGGACCTCGGGGTCGGGAGTCACCAGCACGTACGGATGCCACCCTTCCCGCTCGGGGTCGAACGGGTAGTCCTCGACGATCTTCCGGATCGTGTCGAGGTCGAGGACGAAAACCCAGGCTTCGTAGTGGAAGTCGGCGCGCAGCGCGGATTCGATCTCACTTTTCAGCGCGGGGACGTCGTCGCGGTCGGAATCGAAGAGCACGTTGCCCGACGCGAGGACGGTCTTCACGTTCTCGAATCCCAACTCGGCGAAGGTGCTGCGGAGGTCGGCCATCTTGATGTTGATGCCGCCCACGTTGATACCGCGCAGGAGGGCGGCGTATCGAGTCATGCTCAGACCATAGTGCGGCGGCATGACACGTTCGCGCGAACTGTAGGCTGATCGGGCGGACGAGTTGGCCGGGCGACCGCGGCACGGGGAACCAGCACATCAGTGCGCAGGCCCCGAGTCGAGGAAAGTCCGGACTCCACAGAGCAGGGCGGTTGTTAACGGCAACCCGAGGTGACTCGCGGGACAGTGCCACAGAAAACAGACCGCCGACGCCACATCCTCCGGGGTGTGGTGTCGGTCAGGGTGAAACGGTGCGGTAAGAGCGCACCAGCACCCCGGGTGACCGGGGTGGCTAGGTAAACCCCGCCCGGAGCAAGGTTGAAGGCCGCATCGGATCCTCCGGGACCCCGGTGCGGCTGCGCAGGTGTTCGAGGGCTGCTCGCCCGAGCCTGCGGGTGAACCGCTCGAGGTACCCGGCGACGGTGTGCCCAGATGGATGGTCGCCACCCGGCGCTTCGGCGCCGGGGACAGGATCCGGCTTACACGCCAACTCGTCCGCCTCAATCGTGCGTCTGCGGGATCCGTCGCGTGCGGCTGGACGCCTGGTCACGGCCCTGACTGGCGAGTAACAAACAGACCGGTTAGTGTTTTCCCGCATCGGCCCGACTGACCCGAATCGGGGTCGATGCCGGGGCCCGTCGTCCACGTCCGTGGACGATGGGGCCCCTCGCCGACTACATCGAGAACGATAGATGTTACTCGCGATAGCGGTAACATCTGCCCATGGACTTGCCTCACGACATCGCCGGTTCCGGCCCCACCCTGGTACTCGTGCACGGGGTGGTGCATCGCAGGCAGGCCTGGAACGTCCTGCTCGACCAGCTGACGCCCTATCGGCGGGTGGTCACCGTCGACCTTCCCGGACACGGCGAATCGGCGGCACTCGAAGACGGCGCGGACACGATGGACCAACTGGTCGAGGAACTGAGCGGGTTCGTCCGCTCGGTGACTCCCGCCGGGGAACGGCCACACGTCGCCGGGAACTCGCTCGGCGGCTGGCTCTCGCTCGCCCTCGCGGCCCGCGGCGAGGTCGCCTCGGCGACGGCACTCTCACCGGCCGGCTTCTTCGTCAATCACGCCGATCAGGCCCGCACCATCTACACGTTCCGGGCGCTGCGCGGAGTCACCCGGGCGCTCGGCCCGAACACTCCGAAGGCGTTGCGATACAGGGCCGTCCGCTATCCCTCCCTCGCCGCCTTCTTCGCGCGGCCCAGCCGGGTGCGCTACGAGGACGCCGTGATCGACGCGCAGTCGCTGGCAACGAACGCCCTGGTCGACAAGGGGCTGACCGCCTCGTTCGACCTCCCGCCGGTCGTCGACGCGTCGGTACCGGTCACCGTGGCGTGGGGGCGGCGGGACCTGATTCTGCCGGTCTACCAGGCGCGACGGGTGCGCAGAGTGTTCCCTCAGGCGCGGATTCTGATTCTGCCCGGCATCGGGCACGTCCCGATGACCGACGACCCGAACCTGATCAGCACGATCCTGCTCGGCGGCAGCGCGGCGTGTTCCAGCGACTCCCCGAGCTGACGTGAGACCTACCGCGCCTCGGCGACCACGACGGCGCCGAAACCGAAGAGGACGGTTCCGGTGATCCGGTCGAGGACTTTCCGTACCGACGGCTTCTCCAGCGTGGTGCGCGCGCGGGTCAGCAGGATGCTGTACGCGCCGAGCCAGACGATCCCGAGTAGCCCGTGCACCAGCACGAGCAGGGCCAGGCTCGGGGCGGTCGGCCAGCCGGGCGGGACGAGTTGCGGGAGCAGGCCGGTGTAGAACACCGCGATCTTGGGGTTCAGGAGGTTGGTCAGGAACCCGGCCCGCCAACTCGACCCCGAAGACGGAACCGGCGCCGGCGCGGTCCGGGCGGCGCGGGGCCGCGTCCGGCTGCGCCAGAGGGTGGAGAGTCCCAGATACACCAGGTACATCCCGCCGGCGATCTTCACGACGGTGTACGCCTCCGCGGAGGCGGCGAGCACCGCACCGAGCCCGACGACGGTCAGTGCGCCCCACACCATCAATCCGGCGACCACGCCGAACGTGGCCCGCAGCGCGGCACTGCGCCCGCCGGACAGTCCGGCGCGGGTCACCACCGCCATGTCCGGACCGGGTATCACGGTCAGGAGCCCGAGCACCGCGAACGCTGTCACCACCACACCGATCATCGGCCCAGTATGTCGGGTGTGGTCAGCGCAGTGAAATCCACACCTGGGACTTGCCGAGCACGGTGTGCCCGTCGAACGTCACCGTCAGGTCGATCCTCGCGGTGCCCGCGGATTCGTCGACCTCCGCGGCCTTCGCGACGACCTCGACCACCGCGCCCTGGTCCGGATCCACGATCACCGGCTTGGTGAAGCGCGCGCGGTACCCGGTGACCAGCGCCGGATCGCCGAGCCAGTCGACGACGCATTGCGTGGCCAGTCCCAGCGTGAGCATGCCGTGCGCCAGCACACCGGGCAGGCCCACCGCGTCGGCGACGTCGTCCCGGTAGTGAATGGAGTTGAAGTCACCCGACGCCCCGGCGTAGCGGACCAGGGATTCCCGGGTCACGTGATACCGGGCCTTGGCGACGGTGTCGCCGAGCAGGATTCGTCGCGGGGACGTCATTCCTCCCCCCTGACGAACAGCGTCGACGTCATCGTGCTCACGTGATTGCCTGTGGCGTCACGGATCTCGATGTCGGCGACGAGCAGGGTGTGCGGACCGCGCGAGGTCACGTGCGTGACGGTGAGGACGGCGGAGAGTTCGTCGCCCGCGACGACGGGGCGGTGGGACGTGGCGTGCTCGGTGCTGTGCACCAGATTGACCGGCTCGATTCCCGACGTCGGATCGGCGACCAGTTGCGCGAGTGCGCGTTCCTGCACGATGACGGGAAACGTGGGCGGGGCAACGAGATCGGCGTGACCGGCGGCTCGGGCGATGTCCACGTCGAACGACGTGGGGTTGGTGGCGAAGACGGCGCGGGCGAATTCCCTGATCTTCTCGCGGCCGACGAGGTAGGGCTCGGTCGGTGGGTAGACACGACCCTCGATCTCCGGATTCACTCCCATCACGTCAGCCTAGAGACGTGCGGTCCGCGGGGCAGGGCGAAGCGTCACGAATGTGTTGCGGGCGTGCCTGCCCTGATAACCCGAAACCCCCGCGTGCGACGAAACCCCCGCCGGAGGTGTCCGGCGGGGGTTTCGGGGTATCGACTGATCGACAACCGTCAGACGGGATCGACCATCAGCAGTTGGGCCCAGTAGGAGGCGCCTTCGGCACCGAGGTAGGGAAGTAGCTGATCAAAAATGATCGTCGACATGCTCGCTCCATTCTCTGTTCGGGCACTGCGCACGGGAAGAACGAGCCATCGGCACCGCACTGACCGGCGCCGGGGACCGTATCACCGGACAGGACTCCGAGGGTAACAGTCTGGGCGTGATCCACAACCCCACACGTCCCACCGGTGCCACACTGAGGGCATGACTGACGAAGATCACCTCTGGTACTACAACGTCGAGGACGGCACCGTCACGCAGGGGAAGGCGGCGTCGTCGATGACGCGGATGGGCCCGTATCCCGACCGCGCGGCGGCGGAGAAGGCGCTGCAGATCGCGGCGGAGCGGAACAAGGCGGCGGACCGGGCCGACGAGGAGTGGAACAAGTAGCGTTACGGGAAGGGTGTGCGTGAGGTGCCGATGAGTCGTTTCGTTGCGCGCGGAATCGATTTCGGCACCGTGCGCACCGAGTTCCACCTGCCGGACGGGTATCCGCCCGCGGCGCTCGCGCAGGCGCGGACGGCGTCCGACCGGTTCGCGTCCGGACGGCAGGACCGCACCGATCTGGCGTTCGTCACCATCGATCCGCCCGATTCGATGGATCTCGATCAGGCGTTGCACCTCGAGCGGACCGCCGACGGATTCGTCCTGCACTACGCGATCGCGGACGTCGGCGCCGTCGTGGAGCCCGGTGGGGTGCTCGACGTGGAGACCCGCAAACGCGGGCAGACGTTCTACCTCCCGGACGGCAAGGTGCCGCTGCATCCCAAGGAACTCTCGGAGGGATCGGCGAGCCTTCTGCCGGGGGTGGACCGCCCGGCGGTGGTGTGGCGGATCGAACTCGACGAGTCGGCCGAGCCGCTGTCCTGCACCGTGTCCCGGGCGACGGTGCGGTCCGTGGCCCGACTCGAATACGCCGGTGTGCAGGCCGATGCGGAGGCGGGACGACTGCATCCGTCCATTGCGCCGCTGCCCGAGTTCGGCCGGCTCCGCACGGCGGCGGCGGTGGCGCGCGGCGCGATCGAACTCCGGCTCCCCGAGCAGGAAGTGGTGCCGGACGGCGACAGCTGGCGCGTCGACCTCGCGCCCCGCACCGAGGCCGACGACTGGAACGCCGAGGTCTCGCTGCTGACCGGAATGTGTGCGGCCGCCATGATGCTCGACGCGAAGATCGGGTTGCTCCGCACCCTCCCGCCTGCCGGGCCGGATGCGGTCGGGGCGCTGCGGCGCACGGCGGCGGCACTGGGGGTCGACTGGCCCGAGAGCGTCGGTGTCGGTGCACTCCTGTCGCGGCTCGACCCGAATTCGGCGTCGACGCTCGTGCTGATGACCGAGGCGCCGTCGCTGCTGAGGGGCGCCGATTACGCAGCGTTCGACGGCACCCTGCCGGAACTGACCTCGCACGCCGCCATCGGCGCCCCCTACGCACACGTGACCGCGCCGCTGCGCCGGCTCTCGGACCGGTACTCCACGGAGGTGTGCCTGGCCGTGTCCGCCGGAACGCCGGTGCCGTCCTGGGCGCGGGACGCCCTGGGATCGATGCCCGAGATCATGGGCGGCTCGGATTCCCTCGCGAGCAAGATCGACCGGGCCTGCATCGACCTCACGGAGGCGACCGTGCTCGCCGACCGGGTGGGGGAGACGTTCGACGCGACCGTGCTGCGGTCGCGGAACGGCAAACGCACCGCGGACGTGTTCGTCCCGTCGGTGTCCGTGATGGCCAAATGCGTGGGCGACCCTGCCGAGGGCGAGCAGGTGAAGATCAGGCTCGTCTCCGCGGACGTCGATAAGCGGACCGTCGAATTCGGTTATCCCGCATAGCGCGTCAGGTACGGAACCGGTCCGTCGCCTCGACCAGGTGGTGGACGATGCCCGGCTCCATCGCGGAGTGCCCCGCGTCGTCGACGATCTCGAGCCGGGAACCCGGCCAGGCCCGGTGCAGCGCCCACGCGCTGGTCGCCGGGCACACCACGTCGTAGCGGCCCTGCACGATCACGCCCGGAATGCCGTCGAGCGCGGCGGCGTCCCGCAGCAACTGGCCTTCGTCCAGGAAGCCGCGGTGGTGGAAGTAGTGGTTCTCGATGCGGGCGAAGGCCAGCGCGAACCGCGGCTGGGACGTCTCCACCACCCGTTCCGGTTTGGGGAGCAGCGAACTCGTCGCGCCCTCCCACGTGGACCACGCGACCGCGGCCCGCGTCGCGACGTCGGCATCGTCGGAGTGCAGGAGCCGGTGATACGCCTCGACGAGATCGCCGCCGCGCTCCGACTCCGGCACCGGCGCCAGGAATTCCTCCCACAATTCGGGGAACAGGTGCCCGGCACCGCCGTTGTAGTACCAGTCGATCTCGCTGCGGCGCAGCAGGAAGATTCCGCGCAGCACCAGTTCGGTGACCCGGCGGGGATGCTTCTGGGCATAGGCGAGCGCCAGGGTGGAACCCCACGACCCGCCGAAGACCTGCCACCGGTCGATGCCGAGGTGCTCACGCAGCATCTCGATGTCGCCGAGGAGGCGGCCGGTGGTGTTGACCGACAGATCGGCCCCGTCGGCGACGTGGGGTGTGGAACGCCCGCATCCGCGCTGGTCGAGCAGCACGATCCGGTACACCTGCGGGTCGAAGAACTGGCGTTGTGCGGGGTCGGTGCCACCGCCGGGCCCGCCGTGCAGGAACACCACCGGCTTCCCGTCGGGGTTGCCGCTCTGCTCCCAGTACATCTGCTGACCGTCGCCGACGTCGAGGTGCCCGAACTGGTACGGATCGAGCGGCGGGTAGGGGGTGCGCAACTGGCTCACGTCGGCCTCAGAATCCGATCAGACCGGATGCCAGATCGGGGATCTCCAGCGCGGTGATCGCCTGCTGCCGGATGTCGGGGCAGGCGGCCGTCGTGATGACGTCGATCCGGGCCCGGTCCTGGAGAAAGTCGAGCGCATTGAGGTTGTTCTTCGCGATCCACGTGCCGACCAGGCCGTTCAACCCGGTCTTCCCGATCGTCGGGGTGTAGGTGCGCCAGCTCTGCAACTGACCCTCGAGGTCGGTGCACAACTGGGCGGCCTGGGCCTCGGTGACCCCGCCCGGCACCAGTGCGGTGCCGGGAACCACGGTGGTCGCCGGTGGCGGGGGTGCGGTGGTGCCGGGCGCGGGGGCCGGGCTCTGTCCGGCGCATCCCGTGACCAGCGCCGCGGCCGCCACCGTCCCGGCCGCGGCGACGGCCAGGCGGTGACGACGTCCGAAGCCGTGCACGCGTCGCTGTCCCATGAACATCCCCCTCGAGTGTGTGCCGGCCCGGTGAGTCGAGGACGACCTAGAAGCTGTGCTCTTCCGCCGGAAACGCTCCGGTGCGCACTTCGGCCGCGTATGCGGCGGCCGCGTTGCGCAACTCGTCACCGACGTTACCGAAGCGCTTGACGAACTTCGCCGTCTTGCCGCTGGTGTAGCCGGCCATGTCCTGCCACACGAGGACCTGGGCGTCGCATTCGGCGCCCGCGCCGATGCCCACGGTGGGGATGGTGAGCTTGCGGGTGACCTGGCCCGCGATCTCGGCGGGCACCATCTCCATCACGACGGAGAATGCGCCGGCCTCCTGCACGGCGATCGCGTCGGCGACCAGTTGCTCGGAGGCGTCGCCGCGGCCCTGCACGCGGAAACCGCCGAGCGAGTTGACGCTCTGCGGGGTGAACCCGACGTGGGCCATGACGGGGATGCCCGCCGCGGTGATGGCGGCGATCTGCGGAGCGACGCGCTCGCCGCCCTCGAGCTTGACCGCGTGGGCCAGCCCTTCCTTCATGAACCGGGTCGCGGACGCGAGGGCCTGCTCCGGGGAGCTTTCGTAGCTGCCGAACGGCAGGTCCGCGACGACGAGGGCGTGCGGCGCACCGCGGACGACGCCGCGAACGAGGGGGAGCAGTTCGTCGATCGTGACCGGGACGGTGGTCTCGTATCCGTAGACGACGTTGGCGGCCGAGTCACCGACGAGCAGGACCGGGATTCCGGCCTCTTCGAAGATGCGGGCGCTGGAGTAGTCGTATGCGGTGAGCATCGACCAGCGTTCGCCCTCGGCCTTCATGGCCTGCAGGTGGTGGATCCGGGTCTTGCGCTTGGGAACGTCGTGCGATGGTGCTGATCCGTAGAGCCGATCTTCTGATGTGCTCGCGGACGACTTGCTATCGGACATCGTTGTCCCTTTCTGGCCTCGAGGCCCTTGACGGGTCCCCGGGTGCGGGTGATGACGCCTACAGTCTGCCACCGGTGGGCGGGGGAGCGAAGGGGTCGCGCGGGTGCAATGGGTCACACCTGCTGTCCGGTCTCTGACCTGCGGGAAGACCCTTCGGCGCGGAAGCCCTGGCACGATCGTCCTATGTCGAAGAGTGCTCGGGTACCGGCCGCGTTCGCGGGGTGCATCGCCGTCGTCCTTGTCGTCGCAGGCTGTGCGGGGGGCGTACAGGGCACCGGTGAGGCCGTCGCCGAACCGTCGGCGGCCGAGGCCGCTCCGGCCGGACCGATCCCAGCCGGGCTCGAGGAGTACTACACGCAGCAGGTGCAGTGGGGCTCGTGCGACGGGTTCAGCACGGACGGGTCCCCGCTCGGGGACACGCTCGACTGCGCCGAGGTGACGGTGCCGAACGACTACGCGAATCCGGGCGGAGCCACCGCGCAGATCGCGGTCTCCCGGTCGAAGGCGACCGGCGACAAGATCGGATCGCTGCTCGTGAACCCGGGCGGCCCCGGGGCGTCGGGTATCGGGCTGGCGTCCGTGGCCGACGGCACTGCCATCGCCGAGCGGTTCGACGTCATCGGTTTCGATCCGCGCGGCATCGGCGCGTCCACCCCGCAGGTTACCTGCCTGACGCCGGCGGAAGTGGACGCGAGGCGCAAGGACGACGACGTCGACATGAGTCCCGCCGGAATCGCGCGGACCGAGGCCGAGAACCGCGACTACGCGGACAAGTGCGCGCAGCGGACCGGTGTCGACGTCCTCGCCCACGTCGGCACGAACGACGTGGTGCGTGACATGGACGTCATCCGGGCGGTGCTCGGCGACGAGAAGCTGAACTACCTCGGCTACTCGTACGGCACCCGGCTCGGCTCCACGTACGCGGAGACTTTCCCCGGCAACGTGCGTGCGATGGTCCTCGACGGCGCCCTCGACCCGGAGCAGGACCCGACGCAGGAAGTGATCCTGCAGGCCGCCGGATTCCAGTCCGCGTTCGACGCGTTCGCCGCGGAGTGCATGCAGCAGAAGGACTGCCCGCTCGGTACCGATCCCGCGCAGGCGAACGCGAGGTTCCGGGCGCTCGTCGACCCGCTGATCGGCAAGCCCGCCGCGACCACCGACCCGCGCGGACTCAGCTACACCGACGCGATCACCGGCGTCCAGCAGGCGCTGTATTCGCCGAATCTCTGGGGCCCGCTCCGCGGCGGGCTGGAGAGCCTGCAGACGGGGACGGGTGATTCGCTGCTGATGCTGGCGGACCTGTACGAGGGGCGCGCCGACGACGGCACGTATTCCAACCTCAACGACGCGTTCAATTCCATCCGCTGCATGGACGATCCGCCCGTCACCGACCGTGCGGTCGTCGGGGAGGCGGACGTGCGGTACCGCCAGGCTGCGCCGTTCCTCGACGACGGTCGGGGCACCGGCAACGCGCCGCTGGACGTGTGCGCGTTCTGGCCTGCGCCGAACACGGGCGCGCCGCACACCGTGTCCGCGCCGGGAATCCCGCCGGTCGTCGTCGTGTCGACGACCGAGGATCCGGCGACGCCGTACCAGGCGGGCGTGGATCTGGCGAAGCAGATGAACGGCTCGCTCGTCACGTACCGGGGCACCCAGCACACCGTGGTCCTCGACGGCGAGGCGTGTGTCGACGACGCCGTCACGGACTATCTCGTCGACCTCACGGCGCCGTCCGCGGACCTGACGTGCTGAGCCGCGCCTGTGACGGGATCGCCCGAGGTGCCCGCACGCTGGCCCGATGCGGAATCCGGAACAGTCGAATCAACGAAGTAACACAGATTTAACGAACTTTGCTTACTCTCGCGGACATGGATCGCCAAAAGGAATTCGTGCTTCGCACCCTCGAAGAGCGCGACATTCGGTTCGTCCGATTGTGGTTCACGGACGTTCTCGGATACCTGAAATCGGTGGCGATCGCCCCCGCGGAATTGGAAGGTGCCTTCGAGGAAGGTATCGGCTTCGACGGATCGGCCATCGAGGGCTTCTCCCGGGTGTCCGAGGCGGACACGGTCGCGAAGCCGGACGCCTCCACCTTCCAGGTGCTGCCGTGGAGTTCGAGCAAGGGGCATCAGCACTCCGCCCGCATGTTCTGCGACATCGCCATGCCGGACGGTTCGCCGTCCTGGGCGGATTCGCGGCACGTGCTGCGTCGCCAGCTGAACAAGGCCAGCGATCTGGGCTTCAGCTGCTACGTGCACCCCGAGATCGAGTTCTTCCTGCTCGAGAACGGGCCGATCGACGGCACCCCGCCGAAGCCCGCCGACTCCGGCGGCTACTTCGACCAGGCCGTGCACGACTCCGCGCCGAACTTCCGCCGCCACGCGATCGACGCGCTCGAGTCGATGGGCATCTCCGTCGAATTCAGCCACCACGAGGCGGCTCCCGGTCAGCAGGAGATCGACCTGCGGTACGCGGACGCCCTGTCGATGGCCGACAACGTGATGACGTTCCGGTACGTCGTCAAGGAGGTCGCGATCGCCGAGGGCGTGCGCGCGACGTTCATGCCCAAGCCGTTCAGCGATCAGGCCGGTTCGGCGATGCACACCCACATGAGCCTGTTCGAGGGCGACACCAACGCCTTCCACAACCCGGACGATCCGATGCAGCTGTCGGAGACCGGTAAGGCGTTCATCGCCGGCATCCTCGAGCACGCCAACGAGATCAGCGCCGTCACCAACCAGTGGGTGAACTCCTACAAGCGCCTGATCCACGGCGGCGAGGCCCCGACCGCGGCGTCCTGGGGCCCGTCCAACCGGTCGGCGCTGGTCCGCGTTCCGATGTACACGCCGAACAAGGCGTCGTCGCGTCGCGTCGAGATCCGCAGCCCAGATTCGGCCTGCAACCCGTACCTGACGTTCGCCGTTCTTCTCGCCGCGGGTCTGCGCGGAATCGAGAAGGGCTACGAACTGCCTCCCGAGGCCGAGGACGACGTGTGGGCGCTGACATCGGCCGAGCGCCGCGCCATGGGCTACCGGGAGCTGCCCGGCAACCTCGACGGCGCACTGCGCGAGATGGAGAAGTCGGAGTTGGTGGCCGAAGCCCTCGGCGAGCACGTGTTCGACTTCTTCCTGCGCAACAAGCGGCGTGAGTGGGAGGAGTACCGGAGCCACGTGACGCCGTTCGAACTCAAGACGTATCTGGGGTTGTGAGCAAGAGCATGGTGAAGCCTCCGGCAGCGCGTTCTGCCGTTCCCGGTCCGGGTCGTCTGGGTCTCGTCGAGCCGACCGCTCCGTCCGAACTCCGCGAGCTGGGCTGGGTCGGTGAGGACAGCATCGAACTGCTGTGGTCGCTGTCGCGGGCCGCGAACGCCGACCTCGCCCTCCGCACCCTGGTGCGCCTGAAGGAAGGGCTCGGCGAGGGCTGGGCCGAACTCGATACGGCACTGCGTACCGACAAGGGCCTGCGTGGCCGGCTGTTCGGGTTGTTCGGTGCGTCCAGCGCATTCGGCGACCACCTGGTCGCGGACCCCGTGTCCTGGAAGATCCTCGCCGGCGACGTCCGCCTGCCGTCGAAGGACGAGGCGACCGCCACGATGATGGCCGCGGTCGGCGCCGAACCCGAGGAGGGCGCCCACCCGGACGCCCGCCTGCACCGGGCGAAGGTCACCGGACCCGATGCCATCGCGGCGCTGCGCAAGACGTACCGCGACGAACTGATGCTGCTCGCCGCCGTCGACCTCGCGGCGACCGTCGAGAACGAACCGGTACTGCCGTACCAGACTGTCGGGCATCAGCTGTCCGATCTGGCGGACGCGGCACTGGACGCCGCCCTCGCGGTGGCCGTCGCCGCCGTGTGCCCGGACGCCCCGTGCCCCGTGCGGCTGGCCGTCATCGCCATGGGCAAGTGCGGTGCCCGCGAACTCAATTACGTCAGCGACGTCGACGTGGTCTTCGTCGCCGAACCCGCCGACTCGATCGCCAGCCGCATCGCCGGCGAGATGATGCGCATCGGGTCGTCGGCCTTCTTCGACGTGGACGCCGCGCTGCGGCCGGAGGGCAAGCGCGGGGAACTCGTCCGCACCCTCGAATCGCACGTCGCGTACTACAAGCGCTGGGCCAAGACCTGGGAGTTCCAGGCCCTGCTCAAGGCCCGCCCGATGATCGGCGACGTCGCGCTCGGACAGCAGTACGCCGACGCCCTCAACCCGATGGTGTGGACCGCCTCGGAGCGTGAGGACTTCGTTCCCGAGGTACAGGCGATGCGCCGCCGGGTGGAGGAGATGGTTCCGCCGGAACTGCGCGAGCGGGAACTGAAACTGGGTCGCGGCAGCCTGCGTGACGTCGAGTTCGCCGTCCAGCTCCTGCAGCTCGTGCACGGGCGCGCCGACGAGGCGCTGCACGTCCAGAGCACCATCGACGCGCTGACCGCACTCGCCGCCCGCGGCTACGTGGGCCGCGACGACGCCGCGAACCTGGCGGCGTCCTACGAGTTCCTGCGGTTGCTCGAGCACCGGCTGCAGTTGCAGAAGCTGCGCCGCACGCACACCCTGCCGCCCGCCGACGACGAGGAAGCGCTGCGCTGGCTCGCCCGGGCCGCGCACATGCGACCCGACGGCAGCAAGGACGCGCTCGGCGTCCTCAACGCGGAGATCAAACGCAACGCGCACCGGGTGCGGCGCCTGCACGCCAAACTGTTCTACCGGCCGCTGCTCGAATCGGTGGCGCGCATCGACAAGGAAGCGCTGCGGCTGAGCCCGGACGCAGCCATCCGTCAGCTGGCGGCGCTGGGCTACACCGCCCCGGAGAACGCGCTCGGCCACCTCACCGCACTCACCAGCGGTGCGTCCCGCAAGGGCCGCATCCAGGCGCTGCTGCTGCCGACCCTGCTCGAATCGCTCGCCGACACACCGGATCCCGATGCGGGCCTGCTCGCGTACCGGCGGCTGTCGGACGCGATGACCGATCAGACCTGGTTCCTCCGGTTGCTGCGCGACGAGGCCTCGGTCGCCGAGCGGCTCATGACGGTGCTCGGATCCTCGGCCTACGTGCCCGATCTGCTGATCAAGGCACCGGACGTGGTGCGGCTGTTCGCCGATTCACCGGCCGGACCGCGACTGCTGGAGTCGAAGCCGGAGGACGTCGCCCGCGGCATCCTGACGGCGTCGGCACGCCACGAGGACCCGGCCCGCGCGATCGCGGCGGCGCGCTCCCTGCGCCGCTACGAACTGGCCCGCATCGCGTCCGCGGACATCCTCGGCATGCTCGACGTGCCGGGCGTGTGCAAGGCACTGTCGTCCGTGTGGGCGGCCGTGCTCAACGCCGCCCTCGCCGCCGTGACCAAGGCGAGCGAGAAGGAACTCGGCACACCCGCTCCCGCGACGTTCACCGTGATCGGCATGGGCCGGCTCGGCGGCGGTGAACTCGGCTACGGCTCGGACGCGGACGTCCTGTTCGTGTGCGAGCCGCGCGAGGGGATCGACGAGACCGTCGCCGTCAAGTGGGCCAACAGCATCGGCGACAAGGTGCGGACCCTGCTCGGAGCGCCGAGCACCGATCCGCCGCTCGAGGTCGACACCGGTCTGCGGCCGGAGGGTCGCAGCGGCCCGATGGTGCGCACGCTGGCGTCCTACGAGGCCTACTACGCGCAGTGGGCGCAGGCCTGGGAGATCCAGGCGCTGCTGCGCGCCCACCACGTGGCCGGTGACGCCGACCTGGGTCTGCGCTTCCTGCACATGATCGACAAGACCCGCTACCCGGAGGGCGGTGTGTCGGACCAGGCGGTCCGCGAGATCCGGCGCATCAAGGCACGCGTCGACTCCGAGCGGCTGCCGCGCGGCGCCGACCCTGCGACCCACACCAAGCTCGGGCGCGGCGGTCTCGCCGACATCGAGTGGACCGTGCAGCTGATCCAGCTGCGGCACGCCCACGAGATCGAGTCGCTGCACAACACGTCGACCCTCGAGACACTCGACGCGATCGGTGCCGCCGAGTTGCTCAGCGAGTCCGACGTCGAACTGCTGCGCGACGCGTGGATCACGGCGACGAAGGCCCGCAACTGCCTCGTCCTCGTGCGCGGCAAGGCCACCGATCAGCTGCCCGGCTCGGGACGCGTCCTGTCCGCGGTCGCGCAGATCGCCGGCTGGGGCGGCGGCGACGCCGGCGAGTTCCTCGACAACTACCTGCGGGTGACCCGGCGGGCCAAGGCTGTGGTGGAGAGAGTCTTCGGGGAGTGATCGCCACCTGGGGGGTGCGGGCACTGATCGCCCTCGGGTGGCTCGCGGTGCTCGTCGGCGTGTTCGGTGTGGTGCTGCGATTCCTCGACGTCCAGAATCAGCGTCTGCTCGTGCTGGCGTCGGCGGCGCCCTACCTGATGGCGGCCGCCGCGGTCGGGGTGCTGCTGTTGGGAATCACGCGGCACTGGACCGGGTTCGCGGTCGCACTGACGGTGGCCGCGGTGGCAACCCTGTCGCAGGGCCCGCTGTACGTGGCGAATTCGGTGCCGGCGTCCGGGCCGGAACTGACCGTGATGCAGGCCAACATCTGGCTGGGCAACGCGGACGCCGACGCCCTCGTCCGGCAGGTCCGGGACCGCGACGTCGACGTGCTCACCGTCGACGAACTGACCCCGGAAGCCGTCGACCGGTTGGCGGCCGCGGGCATCGAATCGACCCTGCCGTACTCGTTTCTCATGCCCGGCGGCGGCGGTGAGGGAACCGGGATCTGGAGCCGGTACCCGCTGACCGACAAGGTCCACCACTCGGAGTTCGTGCTGTCCGCGCTGTCGGCCAGGGTGGAACTCCCGGACGGCGCGAGCACGGCCCTGTACGCGTTCCACCCGGTCCCGCCGTGGCCGTCGGATCCGTCGCTGTGGTCACGCGAAATGGACCGCATCAAGGCCATTCTCGACGCCGTCCCTGCCGACTCGGGACCCGTGATCGTCAGCGGCGACTTCAACTCCACCCGCGACCACGTCAAGTACCGCAACCTCGTGACCGGACGCTACCGTGATGCCGCCGACCAAGTCGGTGCCGGAATTCAGAACACGTATCCCGCCGACCGGCAGCCGTTTCCGCCGATGATCGCGATCGATCACATCGTCACGAGCGGGGCGCAGGCGCAGTCCGTGGAATCGGTGGTGCTGACGGGCTCGGATCACCGGGGCCTCGTCGCGAGGATCACCCTCGGCGGCTGACCGTCACGGCAGCGTGACGAATCCCTTCTGCACCAGCCAGTCCCGGGCCACGTCCGCCGGTTCCTCGCCCTCCACGTCGACCCGCCGGTTCAGTTCGGTGATCTCCTCGTTGGTCAGCGCCGCGGAGATCGGGGCCATCACGTCCGCCACCTGTGGGTGCGCCTCGGCGAAATCCTTGCGCATCGTGATCGCCGGGTTGTATTTCGGGAAGAACTGGCGATTGTCCTCCAGCAGCACCAGATCGAGCGCGATGATCCGGCCGTCCGTCGTGAACACCTCACCGAACTTGCACTGCGTTCCGTCCGCGGTGGCCTGATAGATGATGCCGGTCTGCAGGATCTGGCGGTTCGCGCGGGCCGGATCGAAACCGTACTTCGCGGCCATGCCCGGGAACCCGTCCTGGCGGACGTTGAACTCGGTCTCCACGCACGTCGTCGCCGCGGCGGGGTCGCGGTTGACCAGGTCCGCGTACTCCGACAGCGTGGTGATCCCGGTCTCCTCGGCGGTCTGCCTGCTCATCGCGAGCGCGTACGTGTTGTTCATCGGTGCCGGATCCACCCACACCATGCCGTTGCGTTCGAGGTCCTGGTCGCGGACGGCCTCGAACTGCGCGGTCGGGTCGGGGATCGGAATCTCGTTGCCGAGGTAGTTGATCCACCCCGTCCCGGTGTACTCGTAGGTGACGTCGATCTGACCGTCCAGCTGGGCGTCCCGCGTGCTGTTGGACCCCTGGATGTTGGTGAGGTCGCGCACATCGGCGCCTGCGGCGCTGAGCGCGAATTCGATGATGTATCCGAGGGTGACCTGCTCGGTGAAGTCCTTGGACCCGACGGTGATCGGGACGCCCTCGAGTTCGGGGACGGGCTGGATGCTGCCCGGTTCCACCGACAGCGGCAGGGCGCCTCCGGATTCGAGACCGCAGGACACTGCGAGGACCCCGCAGAACGTCACGGCCGTCGTGGCGATCGCCTTCCGCAGGAGGTTCATCAGCGCAGCCCCTTCGGGCCGAGGAACTCCTCGGCCAGGGCGCCGCACCAATCGACGAGCAGCGCCAGCGCGACCGCGAGCACGGCTCCCACGACCAGAGTCACGTTGTCGCGCAACTTGTATCCGGTGTCGATGAGGATGCCGAGACCGCCTGCGCTGACGAGGAAGCTGAGCGTCGCGGTGCCCACCGCGAGGACCAGCGACGTGCGCAGTCCCGCGAGGATGTACGGGACGGCGAGGGGGAACTCGACCTTGCGCAGCACGAGACCGGCCGTCATGCCCTGCCCCCTCCCGGCGTCGATGACCGCGGGGTTGACTTCCTGCAGACCGAGGATCGTGTTCCGCAGCACGGGCAGGAGGGAGTAGAACGCGATGGGCAGCACCCCGATCCAGAACCCGGTGGTCCCTGTCGCGAGGAACAGCAGCACGAGCAGTCCGATGGCAGGCGCGGCCTGCCCGATGTTGGCGATCCCGATGAAAACTGGTGCCAGCTTGGTGTACCCGGGCCGGGTGAGCAGGATCCCCAGCGGGACCGCGACGATGACGACGATCACCACCACGACCACGGTGATCAGCACGTGCTGCCACGTCAGGGTCGCGATGTTCGCGGCGTTGAGACTGCCCTTCTGCGTGGCGGTCAGGTCTCGGCTGAAGGCCCAGCCGAGGACACCCACCACCAGGAACAGGACGAGGATCGGCTGGACCAGCAAGCGGGCCCGCTCCGAACGCCGGGCGGCCGGAGCGGTGGGCTTCGTGGTGACGGCGGCCGTCATGACGGTGTTCCGCCCTCACTCGCCCCGTTCTGCTCCGGCTCGCCGCCCTCGTCGTCGTGCGCGTGCTCCTCACGCATCGCGGACAGGTGCGCCACCAGCGTGTCGATCGTGATCAGGCCGCGGAACTCGCCCCGCCGTCCCGTGACGATCGTCGACGCGCTGCTCTCCGCCAGCAGTGCCTCGAGGGCGTCCTGCAGTGTCGACTGGGTGGACACCACCTCGTCGATCGGGTCGCCGACGTCGTGCAGCGAGGTGGCGGAGGCCAGATGGTGCAGTGACACCCAGCGGATCGGCCGGTCCCGCGCGTCCAGGACGATGCCCCACTTGATCTTGCGGGGGGAGATCGCCGTCCGCAGATCGTCCACGGAGCCGTCCTCGTATGCAGTCGGGCAATCGAGGAGGTCGACCTCCGCCACCCGGGTGAGCGTCAGCTGCTTCAGCGATGCGTCGGCGCCGATGAACCCGGCCACCGTGTCGTTGGCGGGATGGGCGAGGATCGCCTCCGGGGTGTCGTACTGCATGATGTGCGACTGGTTGCCCAGCACCGCGATGCGATCGCCCAGTTTCACCGCCTCGTTGAAATCGTGCGTCACGAACACGATCGTCTTGCCGAGATCGGACTGCAGCCGCATCAACTCGTCCTGCAGCAGCGCGCGCGTGATCGGGTCGACCGCGCCGAACGGCTCGTCCATCAGCAGCACCGGCGGATCGGCGGCCAGTGCCCGCGCCACCCCCACCCGCTGCTGCTGACCGCCCGACAACTGTCGGGGGTAGCGCTCCCGGTAGAGGTCCGGTTCGAGTCCGACGAGGTCGAGCATCTCGTCGGTGCGGTCGGCGATCTTCTTCTTGTCCCAGCCGATGAGTCCGGGGACGGTGCCGACGTTCTTGGCGATGGTCAGATGCGGGAACAGCCCGGCCTGCTGAATCGAGTAGCCGATGCCGCGCCGCAGCTTGTCGGGGTCGATGGACAGGGCGTCCTTGCCGCCGATCGTGATCTTCCCCGACGTCGGTTCGATGAGCCGGTTGATCATCCGCATCGTGGTGGTCTTCCCGCAGCCGGACGGGCCGACGAGGACCACGATCTCCCCGGCGGGGATGCGCATCGACACGTTGTCGACCGCCGCCTTGTCCTGGCCGGGATAGCTCTTGACGACGTCTTCGAGGACGATGTCCACGCCCGAGACCGTGCTGCCGTTGGTGTGAGGTGTATCGAGATCAGTCACGGATCCCCCTGGAGGTGGTGAGTCGGCCGACGACGGCGAGGACGCCGTCGAGTAGGAGGGCGAGGATCACGATGAGCACCGTCCCCGTGAGGGCCTGCGGTATCGCTGTCGGGCTGCCGACGCGAGACAGTCCCGAGAAGATGAGGTTGCCGAGCCCGGGGCCCTTGGCGTAGGCGGCGATCGCGAGGATGCCCATCAGCATCTGCGTGCTCACCCGCATGCCCGTCAGAATCGACGGCCACGCGAGGGGGAGTTCGATTCTGCTCAGCACCGTCGTGCGGCTCATCCCCACACCGCGGGCGGCGTCGGTGACGGCGGGGTCGACGGACGCGAGTCCGAGGATGGTGTTCCGGATGATCGGCAGCAGCGCGTACAGCACCAGGGCGGTCACGGTGGGGGCCACACCGAGCCCGAGGATCGGGATGAGCAGGCCGAGCAGCGCGAACGACGGGATGGTGAGGATCGTGCCTGCCAGGGCGGTTGCGATCGCGGACCCGGCCGGGCTCCGGTACACCAGGATCCCGATCGCCACCGCGACGATCGTGGCGATGACCACCGACTGCACGACGGCACTGACGTGCAGGAGTGAGTCGGTGAGAAGCTGCTGTTTCCTGGCGGAGACGAAGTCCCACAGTTGCTGCATGTCCAACCGTGCACACCTTTCTCCAGATGTGAAAACAGACCTCGGTCCTTCACAGTGCTATGTACCCGGACATGGCGCAGGTGAATCGGGAAACTCGACTCAGGTGGTGGGGATCATGAACAGCAGGGTGCACACGCCGATGGAGATCGCGAACAGCACGACCATGACGGCGTAGCCCAGGTTCCGCCGCCGGGTGGGTATCGCCGGGTCCATCCACCACCCGAACGCCTTGAACGCGGCGGGAACCGCCCACCACCCGAGGATCTGGGTCGTGACCAGGTTCCCGATGAACAGGGCGACGGCGATCGGCACACCGTGCGCCTCGATGAACGGCGCACTGAAGAAATGACCCCAGATCACGACCAGCGGGTACAGCACCAGCAGCGCCAGAAGGTTGCTGCGGGCGACGGGCACCGGGGGCGGTTCGTCGCCGCCCGTACCGCGGAACCAGAAGTCGAAACCGTAGCTCGCTTTGCGGATCCGGAGATTCTTGTTGAACTTTTCACCCTCCTCCAGGAGGGCGGCGCGCTCCGGGGAATCCATCCACGACCCCAGGTTGTCCTCGGTGTCGAAGCTGAGCACGATCGTCCAGTCCTCGGTGATTCCCTGCACCGGCCTCTCGACCTTGTGTCCCCGGAAGCCCCGGAACCCTGCCTCGGTGGCGGAGATCTTCCGTTGCCAGTCCATGAATGCCGACTCGTCCGCGGGGTCGACGTGGCAGGAGATGACGACCGACGTCGCCGACTGCTCCCGGGTCTGCTCACCCGTGAGCAGGTGGACGTCCTCGTTGCCGATGAAGGCGTGCTTGATCTCCGCCACCAGTTCCGTTCGCAGGTCGCTGTCGAGCCAGGCCCGGGCGTCGTCGAGGGTGGTGAACCGCAGCACGTCCACCCAGTCGTCCTGCACGGGCGGCGACGGCGGCACGATGTCCTGGTCGATGAAACCGGGAACCGTCGCGAGGGCATCGGCCGCGCGTTTCTGCCACTGCGAGTACTCGGTGTAGCGGGCGTCGTCGATTCGGCGTTGAAAGATCACCGACACCGGGGATGCGGCGGGGCTGTGCTGGGTCGGGTGCGGCACGTGAGATCACCTCCGGTCGGTTCGTGGTGCGGGCGCCTCGGCGGGGGAACTGTCGGACTGCCGGGCGGATGTGGTGAGCAGGAGCAGAATTCCGGCGCCGGCGCCGAGAGCGAGGTAGAGCCAGCCGAGCGGTGCCTGGCTGTTCTCCGGCAGCACGCCCGCGACGGCCATCGCCGCGCTGACGACGAGATAGCAGGCGGCGGTGACGACGCCGCCGATCAGCCCGAGATTGCGGGTGAACAGCCCGAGTGCCAGCCCGTACATCTGCGGGCAGAGCACGCCGCATCCGGCGAGCGCGAGGCAGGCGCCGATCGTGATGGCCGGTGCGGTGACGACGGACATCCCGGCCGTGACGGCCAGGACCAGTGCGCCGAGCACGAACACCCACCAGGCGCCGAAGGCGAGACGGCGGGTGCCGACCCGGACGGCGAGTGCGCTGCAGGCGAGTTCGCCGAGAAGGTTGGCGCCGCCCACGACGAGCGCGACCGCGCCGTAGGCGGCGGGGGAGAAGCCGAGGATCTCCTGGTACAGGAAAGGTGCGACGACGCCGAACACCATCTGGGCGGACGCCATCAGCCCGAACACGAGGACGAAGCCCACGAAGATGCGGTGGCGCAGCGCGGCCCGCAGCACCCGCGCCGCGGCGGTGGCGTCGACCGGTGACCGCGATTCCTTCGGAAGCGTCTCCGGCAGGCCCACGACCACGAGGGGAACGGCGAGCGCCGCCAGCAGCGCGATCAGCCCGAACACCAGACGCCACGAGATGAACTGCACGAGCACACCGCCCACGGCGGGCGCGAGAACCGGGGCCAGCCCCCACGCGGCCCCGAGGAGACCGGACACGGACGTGAGCTTGGCGCCGCGGTAGCAGTCGGCGGCGATCGCATACGCGAGAACGAGGCACGCACACCCGCCGACACCCTGCACGAATCTCAACCCGAGCAGGACCGTGATGTTCTGCACGAGTGCGCATCCCACACTGGTGACGACGAGGATCGCCAGGCAGGTCAGCAGAGTTCGTTTGCGGCCCACCGCATCCGCGATCAGGCCGACCGGGATGAACGCCAGACTCATGCCCAGCATGTACGCCGTCACCGTGTTCTGGACGACGGCCGCGGAGGCGTCCAGATCGGTCACCATCTGCGGCAGCGCCGGGGTGTAGATGTCGAGCGGGATCTGGCTGAGCGGAATCACCAGCAGCAGGATGACCACGACACGGCGCGGCACCGGGACGCCGGTCGGCGTCGTGGGCACTGACATCCCGCACCACCTGCTTCTCGACCCATGGGGGATGGAGAACGGAGCAAGTTTCCCGCAAGCCTTCACGCGAACGTTCCGCAACGGTCCGTGCGGTCGGTTCCCTGGATCATACGACTGCGGACTGCCGCGCCGTGCGGGTTCCGGGTCCGCCCGCAGCGGGGAGCCGGGGATGCACAACGAGCCCACCCATGTCACCGGCTGGGATCAGCCGGCGCCACGGATGGGCTCGTCAGGAAGTACCGGCCCGCATGTCGGCGGGCATCACGACTTACACGTCGTAGTACAGCTGGAACTCGTAGGGGTGCGGACGCAGGTTGACCGGAGCGATTTCCTGCTCACGCTTGAGCGAGATCCACGTCTCGATCAGGTCGGACGTGAACACGCCACCCTCGGTGAGGTAGTCGTGGTCCGCCTCGAGGCGGTCGATGACAGCCGACAGGCTGGTGGGAGCCTGCGGGATGTTGCGGGCCTCCTCCGGCGGGAGCTCGTAGAGGTCCTTGTCGACGGGAGCCTGCGGCTCGATCTTGTTCTTGATGCCGTCCAGGCCGGCCATCATCTGCGCCGCGAAGTTCAGGTAGGGGTTACCCGAGGAGTCGGGGGCGCGGAACTCGAGGCGCTTGGCCTTCGGGTTGTTGCCGGTGATCGGGATACGCACGGCCGCCGAGCGGTTGCGCTGGCTGTACACCAGGTTGATGGGGGCTTCGTAGCCCGGCACCAGACGGTGGTACGAGTTGATCGTCGGGTTGGTGAACGCCAGCAGCGACGGAGCGTGGTGCAGGATGCCGCCGATGTAGTGACGCGCCATGTCGGACAGACCCGCGTAGCCGGCCTCGTCGTGGAACAGCGGCTTGCCGTCCTTCCACAGCGACTGGTGGACGTGCATGCCCGAACCGTTGTCGCCGAACAGCGGCTTCGGCATGAAGGTGGCCGACTTGCCGTGCTGCCAGGCGGTGTTCTTCACGATGTACTTGAACAACTGCAGGTCGTCAGCGGCTGCGAGCAGCGTGTTGAACTTGTAGTTGATCTCCTGCTGGCCGCCGGTGCCCACCTCGTGGTGGCCGCGCTCGAGCTCGAAGCCCGCGTTCTGCAGGTTGGTGGAGATCTCGTCGCGCAGGTCGACGTAGTGGTCGTACGGAGCGACGGGGAAGTATCCACCCTTGGGGCGGACCTTGTAGCCCAGGTTGGGGCTGCCGTCGGCGTTCACGTCGTTGCCGGTGTTCCAGGAACCCGAGATGGAATCGAGCTCGTAGAACGCGCCGTTGATGCCGGAGTCGTATCGGACCGAGTCGAAGATGTAGAACTCGGCCTCGGCGCCGAAGAAGGCGGTGTCGGCGATGCCGGTCGACTTCAGGTATTCCTCGGCCTTGCGCGCGACGTTACGCGGGTCGCGGCTGTAGGACTCACGCGTGAACGGGTCGTGCACGAAGAAGTTGATGTTCAGCGTCTTGGCGGCGCGGAAGGGGTCGATCTGGGCGGTGGCGACGTCGGGGAGGAGCATCATGTCGGACTCGTGGATCGACTGGAAGCCGCGGACGGACGAACCGTCGAACGCGAGGCCGTCCTCGAACACGTCCTGGTTGAACGCGGACGCGGGGATCGAGAAGTGCTGCTGCACGCCCGGCAGGTCGCTGAACCGGATGTCGACGTACTCGACGTTCTCGTCCTTGATGAACTTGATGACCTCTTCGGCCGTGGTGAACGCCACGCTTGTGCTCCTTAAGTCGCTTCAGCCAAGTGGATATTGGCGAAATTCGTCGAGCCGACGGTATGGACTTGGTGTTGCCCGCCGGTCAACCTTTTGTTTCGCCCGTGTTACACGTCGAATCTTCCTGGGCTTTTGCACCGGTTGTGACTGCGCACACAGCCCCAAGCTCCGGTGTGAGGCCCTCGGAGAGACGACGCCTATCCTGGACAGCATGGCACGTATCACCGGTTCTTGGCTCTCCGGACCTTCGGCGGCACTGCCGAACGGCGCCGACGAGACGACGCAGTCCTTCCGGGGCGAGCGCCTCGGGTTGCAGGCGGAAGGACCCGGTTCACTCGCGAGCACGGGACGCCGTCTCGCCGCACTGATGATCGACTGGGTGTCGTCGGCGGGCGTCGCGGCACTGATCATCGGCGACAACTTCTTCGACGGTCCGTTCTCCACGATCACACTGCTGGTCTGGTTCGTCGTCGGTGTCACCACGGTGACGCTGTTCTCCTTCACTCCGGGGCAGTTGTTCCTCGGCATGCAGGTGGCGCGCGTGGACGGACCCGCCCGCGTCGGCTTCGTGCGGGCCCTGGTGCGTCAGGCGCTGCTCGTGTTCGTCGTGCCCGGCACCATCACGGACATCGACGGTCGCGGCATGCAGGACCGCGCCACCGGCACCGCACTGATTCGCACGCGCTGACCCCCGAACGTCTTCCGCCCGATGTCGGCTTCGACATCGGGCGGAGTAGGTGTGACGCGGACCAGGTGAAAAGGCGACCGGCTTCTAGCGGCGACGGATGGTGCGCTGCACGCCGCGCATCTTCGCGCCGCCGGGCATCGGACCCTTGGGCAGTGCGGCGCCGCCGCCGCGGCCGCTGAGCGCGGCGAGCCGCGACTCGATGGCGTCCATCCGCTTGGTGTCGATGTTCTTGGGGAGCTTGTTCAGGTGCTTCTGCAGCTGCGACAGCGGGACCTGGCCCTCGTCGTTGCCGATGACGATGTCGTAGATCGGGGTGTCGCCGACGAGGCGCGCCGTCTTCTTCTTCTCCTGGGCCAGGAGCGACTTCACGCGCTGCGGTGATCCCTCGGCGACCAGGATGACGCCGGGGCGTCCGATCACGCGGTGAACGGCGTCGAGCTGGGTGGTGCCCGCGACCGCGCTGGTCACGCGCCAGGAGCCCTGCATGTTGTCGAGCGCCCACGCGGCCGCACCGGCCTGGCCCTCGGCCTTGCCGTACACCGTCTTCTGCACGCGCCGGCCGAAGATGATGAACGCACCGAGAACGCCGAGGAGGAGGCCGATCGGGAGGAGGAACCACTGCAGGCCCCAGATCAGACCGACGAGGAAGAACACCACCGCGAGTCCGACGAGTGTGCCGAGCATGAGCGGCAACAGCAGCTTGTCTTCCTTGCGCTGCATCTGGAACGCCTGCCAGAGCTGGGTTCTGCGTTCCTTCGACGCCTGCCTGCGGGCTGCCTTGGCGGCTGCCTTTGCTTCTTTACTGGGTTTGCCCGCTTTACCGGATTTACTGCCGTTCGCCATGCTTCTCAGGATACGTCCCTGGCCGTGCGCGGTGATGACCCGTCCGGTGTCGATCACCGCGCACGCGCCGCGGTCAGCGGGCGAGGCGCGCCATGAGGGAACTCGCCTCCTGCGAGGCGTCACCGCCTTCGGTGAGATGCGCCTGTCCAGCAGGCAATTCGCGGCCGTGGTGGGCCATCGCCTGCGCGTAGAGGCGGCCGGCGCGGTACGACGAGCGCACGAGCGGTCCGGCCATGACGCCGGCGAACCCGATCTCCTCGGCGGCCTGGGAGTGCTCGACGAACTCTTCGGGCTTGACCCACCGCTCGACGGGGTGGTGCCGGGGGGAGGGGCGCAGGTACTGGGTGATGGTGAGGATGTCGCAGCCGGCGGCGTGCAGGTCGAGCATCGCCTGGTGGACCTCGTCGGGGGTCTCGCCCATGCCGAGGATCAGGTTGGACTTGGTGACCAGTCCGAAGTCGCGGGCGGCGGTGATCACGCCGAGGGAGCGTTCGTAGCGGAACGCGGGGCGGATCCGCTTGAAGATGCGGGGCACGGTCTCGAGGTTGTGGGCGAGGACCTCGGGGCGGGAGTCGAAGACCTCGGCGAGCAGGTCCGGCTTGCCGTTGAAATCGGGGATGAGGTTCTCGACGCCGGTGCCGGGGTTGAGCTGGTGGATCTGGCGGACGGTCTCGGCGTAGAGCCAGGCGCCGCCGTCGGGGAGGTCGTCGCGGGCGACGCCGGTGATGGTGGAGTACCGCAGTCCCATCGCCTGGACGGATTCGGCGACGCGGCGGGGTTCGTCGCGGTCGAGGTCTGTGGGTTTGCCGGTGTCGATCTGGCAGAAGTCGCAGCGGCGGGTGCATTGTTCGCCGCCGATGAGGAATGTCGCCTCGCGGTCTTCCCAGCATTCGTAGATGTTGGGGCAGCCGGCTTCTTCGCAGACGGTGTGCAAACCCTCGCGTTTGACGAGGCCCTTGAGCTCGGAGTATTCCGGGCCCATCTTCGCTCTCGTCTTGATCCAGTTCGGTTTGCGTTCGATCGGAGTCTCCGCGTTTCGGATCTCGAGGC
Source organism: Rhodococcus pseudokoreensis (assembly GCF_017068395.1). Lineage (NCBI taxonomy): Bacteria > Bacillati > Actinomycetota > Actinomycetes > Mycobacteriales > Nocardiaceae > Rhodococcus > Rhodococcus pseudokoreensis. Next base: position 7,707,653 of record NZ_CP070619.1, read on the forward strand.
GGAGCAATTTGCGTCCTTCTGGGGCCACAGTCACGCGAACGATGCTACGCCCGGCCCGACGCGCGCGGCGGGCCGGGGAGCGGTGGTCAACCGTACTGAACAGTAGTGAAGGTGGGGGCGGCGGACGTCTTCTCGGCCGTCGCGGAGTCGAACGTGACCCGTTCGATGTCGTGGTCGGTCACCGGGAGGGCGCCGTCCAGCGCGGCCACGACAGCGGCGGTGACGGCCGGCGTGACCTCCTCGACCGTGACGTCGCGGCCCAGTTCCCGCGACAGCGACGTCACGCCGGCGTCGCGGATGCCACACGGGATGATCGCGTCGAACCCCGTCAGGACGGAATTGCAGTTGAGCGAGAAGCCGTGCAGGGCGACGCCGCGCTGCACCCGCACCCCGATCGCCGCGACCTTCCGCTCGGGCAGCCACTGCCCGTTGTCGAGGGAGGCGGGCAGCCACACGCCGGAGCGGCCGTCCACCCGGCCGCAGACGATGCCGAGGTCGGTGCACACGGCGATCAGCGCCTGCTCGAGCCTGCGGACGTACCGCACGACGTCGACCGGTTCGGCGAGCTTGACGATCGGGTACCCCACCAGCTGTCCCGGACCGTGCCAGGTGATCTTCCCGCCTCGGTCGACGTCGATGACGGGCGTGCCGTCGGTGGGACGGTCCTCCGGTTCGGTCCGGCGTCCCGCGGTGTAGACAGCGGGGTGTTCGAGCAGGAGCAGCGTGTCGGTACCCGCGTTCTCGGCGCGTTCGGCCGCCAGCTCGCGCTGTCGGTCCCAGGCGTCGACGTACCCGATCGTGCCGAGGTGTTCGACGGCGATCGGGGAGGGGCTGAAACGGGCGGATTGTGTCGCGCTGCTCATGCGCTAGAGGTTACGCCGGGGTGGTGGCCGTACCGCCACGAGCCGGGTTCACCGCACGAGGGCGGCGTCGAGCGCTTCCCCGATGGTGTTGTGCCGGAACCGGAATCCCGCGTTCTCGAGCACCGTCGGGATCGCGCGCTGCCCGGCCAGGATGCCCTCCTGCGCGAACTCACCCACCAGCGCGCTGAGTGCGAACCCGGGGACGATCCACGGGGCGGGGCGGTGCATCGTCCGAGCGACCGCGCCGTTGAACTGCGCGTTCGTGACGGGCGCCGGACCGGTGACGTTCACGGGACCGGCCACGTCGTCGCGGGAGAGCACGAATTTGATCGCATCGACCTCGTCCTCCAACGAGATCCACGACAGGTACTGGCGGCCGTTCCCGAGCCGGCCGCCGAGCCCGAACGAGTACAGCGTCTTCAGCCGGCCGAGCAGGCCGCCGTGGGGGGACAGGACGATGCCGCTGCGCAGCCGCACCGTCCGGATCTTCGAGTCGTCGGCGGGGGCCGTCGCCGCCTCCCAGTCGCGGCAGGTGTCCGCGAGGAAACCCGTCCCGGACGGCGAGGTCTCGTCGACGACGCGGTCGCCGGTGTCGCCGTAGTAGCCGACCGCGCTCGCATTCACGAACACGGGCACCCCGGCCTCGGCGACGGCCTCGGCCAGGACGTCGGTGGCCGCGATCCGGCTGTCCCGGATCAGTTGTTTGTATGCGCCGGTCCAGCGTTTGTCACCGATCCCGACGCCGCACAGATTCACGACCGCGTCGGCGTCCACGAGGATCCCGGTGTCGAGCCGGTCCTTCTGCGGATCCCAGCGCGATTCGTCGGGACCCGCCGACGACCGGCGGACCAGGCGGACGACGTCGTGACCGTCGCCGCGGAGGGACGAGACGAGAGCGGTGCCAATCAGCCCGGAGGATCCGGCGACGACCACGCGCATGTGCAACAGCCTCCTTCACAGCGCAGGGGCACCATTCCTGCTGGAAATGGTGCCCCTGCGAAACTACGTTCGGCTCGAAGTCCGGTGACGGGTCAGAGGCCGAGATCGGCCTCGAACGCGCCCTGCTCCAGACGCTGCTTGATCGTCGTCAGGAAGCGGCCGGCGTCGGCACCGTCGACGAGGCGGTGATCGTACGTGAGCGGCAGGTAGCACATCGAGCGGACGCCGATGCTCTCACTGCCGGACTCGTCGGTCACGACCACGGGACGCTTGACGATCGCACCGGTTCCGAGCATCGCGGCCTGCGGCGGCACGAGGATCGGGGTGTCGAACAGGGCGCCCTGGCTGCCGATGTTCGTGATCGTGAACGTGCCACCGGACAGCTCGTCCGGCTTCAGCCCACCGGAGCGGGCGCGCTTGGCGATGTCCGCGATGGCGCGGGCCAGTCCGGCCAGCGACAGGTCGCCGGCGTTGTGGATCACGGGGGACAGCAGGCCCTGGTCGGTGTCGACCGCGATGCCCAGGTGCTCGGCGTCGTAGTAGGTGATCTGCTTGTTCGCCTCGTCGTAGCTGGCGTTGATGTTCGGGTGAGACTTCAGCGCCTCGACGACGGCCTTCGCGAAGAACGGGAGGAACGTGAGCTTGACGCCCTCGCGCTCGAGGAAGGTGTTCTTGGCCTGCGCGCGCAGGGCCGCGATCCTGGTGACGTCGATCTCGAAGGTCTGGGTGAGCTGCGCCGTGCTCTGCAGCGACTCCCGGGTCTTCGTGGCCGTGATCTGGCGAATCCGGTTGGCCTTCTGCGTTGTTCCGCGCAGGTGCGCCAGCTCGGGGCGGACCCCGGCGGAGGCGGCTGCGGGAGCAGCGGCGGCGGCCGGTGCGGCAGCAGGCGCGGCAGCGGCGGCCGGTGCCTTCTTGGCCTCGGCGGCAGCGAGAACATCCTGCTTACGGATGCGGCCACCGACTCCGGTGCCCGTCACCGAGGACAGGTCGACGCCGTTGTCCGCGGCGAGCTTGCGCACCAGCGGGGTGACGTACGGCGTGCTGTCTCCGGACGTGGCCGCGGCAGCAGGTGCAGCGGCGGCGGGAGCCGGCGCGGATGCTGCCGGTGCGGCGGCCGGAGCCGGAGCGCTCTGGGCGGGTGCGGGCTTCGCCGGTTCCGGGGCCGGAGCGGGCTTCGCGGGCTCGGGGGTGGGCTCGGGCTTCGGCGCCGGCTTGGCGGCGGGCGCACCCGAACCGATGACGGCGAGCTGACCGCCGACGGCGACGGTGTCGTCTTCCTCCGCGCTGATCTCGAGGAGCGTGCCTGCGACGGGCGACGGGATCTCCGTGTCGACCTTGTCGGTGGACACCTCGACGAGCGGCTCGTCCACGGCGACCTCGTCGCCGACGGCCTTGAGCCAGCGGGTGACGGTGCCCTCGGTGACGGACTCGCCCAGTTCGGGCATGTTCACCGCGGTGCCCTCGGCGGAACCGCCGGACGCTGCGGGCGCGGGCTCTGCGGCCGGTGCCTCCGCGGCGGGAGCCGGCTCTGCGGCGGGCTCTTCGGCGGCGGGTGCGGGAGCGGAGTCGGAGGCGGGAGCCTCACCGGCGTCGCCGATCACGGCAAGTTCGCCACCGATTTCGACGGTGTCGTCTTCCTGAGCAACGATCTTGCTGAGAACGCCGGCCACGGGAGACGGGATTTCCGTGTCCACCTTGTCCGTGGAGACTTCGAGCAAGGGTTCGTCAACTTCGACCGCGTCTCCTTCCTGCTTGAGCCACCGCGTGACAGTTCCCTCGGTGACACTCTCACCAAGCGCTGGCATCTGGACGGAGAAGGCCATGTCTTTTGACTCCTCGACAGTTGTGTTCGGGTTGTTGAATTTTGTCGACTTGTGGTCGTGAACCATTGTGCTCGAGATGCACGTGTCTTGCGTCTACTTGCAGGTAATTCCGATTCGTCGTCACCCACTCGCTGTGTCGGCGCTCCACATCTTTCCATTGATCCGACGGGCGCGTCCGCCGAGGGGGACCCCCCGGTCACTCCGGTGTGTCGCGACGAAATCCCTACTGGCCGGTAGTTTGCGTTCGCGGCGGAAACCGGATGTTCGCTGGCAAACTTGGAGGACATCGCGGGCACCGCGCCGCGCACGTACTCGAGGAGGCTCGACGTGGGGTTGTTCGACCGTTTCTCGCGGCCTCGGTCCGGCCGATCCCAGGCGTCCCCGGAGGACGCCGCCCATCTCGCGAACTGGACTCGCACGCACCTCGGTGTGGAGGCGTATGTGGAACCGCGCACGACAGTGACCGAAGTCACCGTCGTGCTCGTCGCGGCGGACGGTGAGTGGACCCGGCGCCGGGTGGGCGGCGAACGCGGCGCCCGCAAACTCGGGGAGGATCTCCGCATCCCGGTGTACGACGTCCGCAAGACCGGCTACCCGCAGCGGATGCGTGACCACGACGCACGGCGCCGCATCGAGCGGAAGCGGGAGCGCGAACGCGACCTGTAGGCGGCTCCGCCGCCCGTGCGCCTTTCTGGTAGCCGGCACAACCGGAAAGGCGCACGAGCGCGAAGCGCCTACCCGTTGGCGGCGATGTCCTCGATCACCGAGATCATGGTGCGCACCGGAACACCGGTACCGCCGCGGCCGGTGTAGCCCCACGGTCCGGACGAGTTGTAGGCCGGTCCGGCGACGTCGATGTGCGCCCACTGGACGCCGTCGGCGACGAACTCCTTCAGGTACAGGGCCGCCGCGAGCATGCCGCCCCAGCGGTGATTCGTGACGTTGGCGAGGTCGGCGATCTTCGAATCGAGGTCCGAGCGCAGTTCGGCGGGCATCGGCATGGCCCACGCGTTCTCGCCGATCTTCTGGGAGATGGCGGCGACGCGGTCGCGGAACTCGTCGGTGCCCATGACACCGGGGGTTCGGTTGCCCAGTGCCACCATCTGCGCGCCGGTGAGCGTCGCCGTGTCGATCAGGTAATCGGGATCGTCCTCGCAGGCGCGGACGATGGCGTCGGCGAGGACGAGGCGTCCCTCCGCGTCGGTGTTGATGACCTCGACGGTGGTTCCGCCGTACTGGGTGAGGACGTCGCCGGGGCGCTGCGCGGTGGACGACGGCATGTTCTCGGCCATCGGGACGGTGGCGGTGACGTCGACGGGCAGTCCGAGTTTCGCGGCGAGGACCACGGTCGCGACAACGGCTGCGGCGCCGCCCATGTCGGACGTCATGTTTTCCATGCCCGCGGCGGGCTTGATGGAGATGCCGCCGGTGTCGAAGGTGATGCCCTTGCCGACGAGCGCGACCTTGGGGGCGTTCCGCTTCTTGGCGGCGTAGCTCAGGCGGACCAGTCGCGGCAGCCGGGACGAGCCCTTGCCCACGCCGAGGATGCCGCCGTACCCGTTCTTTTCGAGTGCCTTCTCGTCCAGGACCTCGACCTTCAGCCCGGCGTCGGTGCCGAGTGCCTTTGCGCGGTCGGCGAATTCGGCGGGGAAGAGGTGGCTCGGGGGAGTGTTGACGAATTCGCGTGCGGTGGCGACGGCTTCGGCGATCGCCGACGAGCGCGCGAGGGTGTCCTTCGACTCCTTCGCGCGAGGGGACGACACCAGCAACTCGACGCGCGACACGGGCTGTGCGTCCGGACCGGGAGCGGACTTCGCGGACTTGAATTCGGTGAACCGGTACGCGCCGAGCGCGAAACCTTCCGCTGCCGCACCGAGATCGAGCGCGGACAGCGTGGTCGCGACGGTGCCGACACCGCTGAGTGCCCGCGCCGCGGCACCCGCGGACTTCCGGATCTGCTCGGCGCCCAGCTTCTCGGCCGAACCGAGTCCGACGGCGAGCACACTGTCGACCGGCAGCGCGCCGGGTGCCGGGATGCGGGTGGTCTCCTCGGCCTTGCCGGAGGCGCCCACAGTGACGAGCGTGTCGAGCAGATCGGTCAGCACCGATTCGTCGACGATGCCGTCTCCGAGCGCGATTTCGGGGCCGTCCGGGCTCGACGTCAGACCGATCACCAACACGTCCACGCGCTTGCCGACGGTGCCGGCCAGTGCGAGTTGTGGTCCGAGGGGTCGGGCTGTGCGAGTGCTCACGGTGTCTCTCCTGCAGCGGTGGGGGGCGGGTGGTGCCGGGTGGCCGACGTCCGTCCCGATGGTAGTGCTCCGTCGCCGCCCGCTACCCAGTGCGCGGCTACCCGGAGGTCCGATAGGTTGAGGCGCATGACCGAGGAGCAGTTGTCGCAGGGGCCCGTCCACGCCGTCCACGTCGAACTCGGGGCCACGTTCGCTCCGTTCGGCGGCTGGGAGATGCCCGTGTCGTATGCCGGCACCGTCGCCGAGCACACCGCGGTCCGCGAATCGGTGGGAGTCTTCGACGTCAGTCACCTCGGCAAGGCTCTCGTGCGGGGCAGCGGCGCCGCTGCCTTCGTGAACTCGGCGCTGACCAACGACCTCGACAAGATCGGCCCCGGCAAGGCGCAGTACACGCTGTGTTGCACGCCGTCGGGTGGAGTGATCGACGATCTGATCGCCTATTACGTGAGCCCGGACGAGGTGTTCCTCGTCCCGAATGCCGCCAACACCGCGGACGTGGTCGCGGCGCTGACCGCCGCGGCGCCCGACGGGATCACGGTGAAGGACCAGCACCGGGACTTCGGCGTGATCGCCGTGCAGGGCCCGAAGTCGGTGGAGGTGCTCACCGCGCTCGGCCTGCCCACCGACATCGACTACATGGCCTTCGCGGACGCCACCTGGGACGGCGTTCCCGTCCGTGTCTGCCGCAGCGGGTACACCGGCGAGATCGGGTTCGAACTGCTGCCACGCTGGGACGACAGCGAGAAGTTGTTCCGGGCGGCGGTCGAGCAGGTCCGCGCCCACGGCGGCCAGGTCGCCGGTCTCGGTGCCCGGGACACGTTGCGCACCGAGATGGGGTACCCGCTGCACGGGCACGAGCTGTCGCTGGAGATCTCCCCGCTCGAGGCGCGATGCGGCTGGGCGATCGGCTGGAAGAAGCCGAAGTTCTGGGGCAAGGAGACCCTCGCCGACGAGAAGGCGTCCGGCCCGGCCCGCAAGCTGTGGGGCATCAAGGCGCTGGACCGCGGGGTCCTGCGCGCCGGTCAGACCGTGCTCCGCGGCGGCGAGTCGATCGGCGAGACCACGTCGGGCACGTTCTCGCCCACGCTCAAGGTCGGGATCGCGCTGGCGCTGCTCGATTCCGGGTCCGGGGTGTCGGCCGGAGACGAGATCTCCGTGGACGTCCGGGGGCGCTCGCTGCGCGCCGAGGTGGTGTCTCCGCCGTTCGTGGAGATCAACACCAAGTAAGCACCGGTCGCGGACGACCTGTCGGCGGCAGGGCGGCGGAAGGCGTTCGATAAGATCACGGTCATGACAGGTGTCACCGAGTTCGTTCGCGTCCCGCATCCCGCCCCCACCTCCGACGAGGTACGGCGAGAGATACTGGCGGCGCCCGGATTCGGCCGGTACTTCACGGACCACATGGCGTCGATCACCTACTCCACCGAGCTCGGCTGGCACGACGCGAAGGTGGAGCCGTACGGGCCGCTCCAGCTCGACCCCGCCGCGATGGTCCTGCACTACGGACAGGCCATCTTCGAGGGTCTGAAGGCGTACCGGCAGCCGGACGGCGGCATCTCGACGTTCCGTATCGAGGCGAACGCCGAGCGGCTCGCGACGTCGGCTCGCCGGCTCGCGATGCCGGAGCTGCCGGAGGAGTTGTTCGTCAAGTCGATCACCGAACTGCTCGAGCTGGATCACGAGTGGGTGCCCGCGGCCGGTGGTGAGGACGCGCTGTACCTGCGCCCGTTCATGTTCTCCACCGAGGCCGGTCTCGGGGTGCGTCCGGCCGACGAGTACCGCTACCTGCTGATCGCCTCGCCCGCGGGTGCGTACTTCCCGCGGGGAGTGAAGCCGGTCAGCGTGTGGCTGTCGACGGAGTACGTCCGGGCCGCACCCGGCGGCACCGGTGCCGCCAAGTTCGCGGGCAACTACGCGGCGTCGCTCCTCGCGCAGGCGCAGGCCGCCGACGAGGGTTGCGACCAGGTGGTGTGGCTCGACGCCATCGAGCGGTCGTACGTGGAGGAGATGGGCGGCATGAACCTCTTCTTCGTGTTCGGCTCCGGATCCGACGCCCGCCTCGTGACGCCGTCCCTGTCCGGTTCGCTGCTGCCGGGCATCACCCGCAATTCGCTGCTGACCCTCGCGATCGACGCCGGTTTCGCGGTGGAGGAGCGGCGGATCAGCACCGATGAATGGCGCACCAAGACGAAGTCCGGCGAGATCACCGAGGTGTTCGCGTGCGGCACGGCGGCCGTCATCACGCCCGTCGGCCGGGTCAAGTCCGCCGAAGGTGAATTCACGATCGCCGACGGCGAGCCCGGCGAGGTCACCATGGCCCTGCGCGACACGCTGACCGGAATTCAGCGGGGAACGTTCGCCGACACCCACGGCTGGATGACCAAACTACGCTGAGCCGTTTCGGCGGTCGGTCAGAACGCGAGACCGATCGCCGAGACGGTGACGGTGATCTCGAGCGCGGCTCCGAGCACGTCACCGTTCAAACCGGCGAATCGCCGGACGCAGTGGGCCACCAGCAGTGTGGTGAGTGTCAGTGCGACCGCAACGACGACCGGTCCCTGCCACCACGGCGCCGTGCACCACGCCGCCGCCGCGACGAGCGGGACGGTCCAGGCGAGACCGGTCCACGGCGACTGGGTCTCGGCGACCAGGGCGCCGAACCCTTCCGTGGAGGACGCAGGGATTCCGCGGCGGCAGGCGTACACGACCGCCACCCGCCCGGCTGCCACCGCCACGGCCACACACGCGAATTGTCCTGCGGCGGCGAGAGATCCGAATGCCAGCCCCTGCGCGCCCAGGCAGATCACGAGGGCGCACACCCCGAACGGTCCCGCGCCGCCGCTGTGCATCACGGCCCGCGCCCGCTCCGGCGGCCCGTAGCAGCCGAGCCCGTCGACGGTGTCGGACAGTCCGTCGACGTGCATGCCGCGGGTGGCGAGGGCATGCGCACCGACCGTCACCAGGCCGGCGAGGGCGGGATCGAGACCGGCGGACACGAGCACCCACAGCAGCCCCCCGGCCAAGGCGCCGAGCGCGATCCCGGTCACCGGCGCCGCCCGGATCGCGCGGCGGCCCGCCGCACGGTCGACGGTATCCGGCCCGCGCAGGGGGAGGACGGTCAGCCAGGAGAAGGCGAGCAGCACGCCCGTCACGGTCAGCCCGCGGTGTCGGCGGCGGAGTCGGTCCCGGTGCCGGAGTCGGTCCCGGTGCCGGAGTCGGTTCCGGTGTCGGAGCCGTCTTCGGCGTCGCGGGTGCTGACCCCGGCCTCCGCGAACGTCGCCATCTCCGCGAGAGTTGCGACGGCACCCTGCAGGATCGGCAGCGCGCTGACGGCGCCGGACCCCTCGCCGAGCCGCATGTCGAGTTCGAGGAGCGGGTCGAGTTGCAAATGCTTCAGCGCGATCGTGTGGGCCGGTTCCGTGGAACGGTGGCCGGCCAGCCACCACGCGCGGGCGCCGGGCGCCAATTCCTCCGCCACCATCGCGGCCGCCGTCACGACGACGCCGTCGAGGATCACCGGGGTCTTGCGCGCGGAGGCCTGCGCGAGGAACCCGGCCATCGCGGCGAGGTCGGCGCCCGACACCGTGCGCAGCAGCGCAACCGTGTCCCGGACCACCGGCCGGGCGCGGCGCATCGCGTCGCGGATCGCCGCAGTCTTCCGGATCCAGCCGGCGTCGTCGACCCCGGTACCCCGGCCGACCGCGGCGACCGGTTCGGTGTCCGTCAGCGCGGCGATGAGAACGGTGGCCGGTGTGGTGTTGCCGATTCCCATGTCGCCGGCGATCAACAGGTCTGCGCCGGAATCGATTTCGGAGTCGGCGATCGACCGTCCCGCCTCGATGGCCTGCAGGGTCTCTTCGTGTGTGAGCGCGTCCTCGCGGTCGATCGCACCCGACGAGCGCCGAATCTTGAACGCGGACACCGACGGATCCGTGTCGCCGTCCACCGACAGGTCGACGACGCGCACGCTCGCGCCCGCCCGGTTCGCGAGTGCGTTGACGGCCGCCCCGCCGCCGACGAAGTTGGCGACCATCTGCGCTGTCACCTCGGGCGGATATGCGGAGACACCGGTTCGTGCCACGCCGTGGTCGCCGGCGAACACCACCACCCGTGCCCGTGCGAACGGGGCGGGCGGGCAGACGCCCTGGCAGGCCGCGGCCCAGCACGCCAGCGTCTCCAGACGGCCGAGCGATCCGGCCGGTTTGGTGAGCTGGAGCTGACGGGCCTCGGCCTGCGCGCGAACCCCTTCGTCGGGTGGGGTGACGGGTTCGAACCGACCGGGGTCGGTGCTCACGGACTCGCTGGTCACGCTTGGCCTCTCGCTCGAGTGGAGTCGGCCCCGCACGACGCACGTGCGGGATCGTCTTTCAGGGTCATGGTCAGGCCGGCCACGACGAGGATCACGCGATCGCAGACCTGCGCGAGCCGCGCGTTGAGGGCGCCGATCTCGTCGCGGAACAGGCGACCGGACCGGGTCTCGGGGATGACGCCGAGTCCCACCTCGGGAGTCACCAGCACGAGTGCCCCGCGGTAGTCGCGGACGCTCGCGACGAGGTCGTCCGCGCGGGGGGTGATGGTGCCCCGCGGCGAATCCCAGGCTGCGGTGCCGTCGAGTTCGACGGTGAGCCAGGTGCCGAGATCGTCGACGAGGGTGGCTGCCGCGTCGGTGGGGGAACGCAGTTGATCGGCGAGGTCGCGGCGGTACGCGGTTTCCACGGTGACCCAGCTGTCGGGGCGCCGATCGCGGTGCTCGGCGACCCGGTGCTCCCAGTCGTGGTCGTCGGGGTCGCGGTGGCTGGTGGCGACGTAACGCACCAGTCCTGCCCCGGCCAGGGCCTGCGTCAGTTCCTCGGCGTGCGCGGATTTACCGGACCGTGCACCACCGAGTACCAGCGTTCGCGAGGGCTGGTGCGGGTGACCCGGGTGGTCCGGGGGAACGGCGGTGGGCACGGAGGGAAACGCTACCAACCCGCCAACGTGGCAGTATTTTGACGAAGAACGTCAATCCCGCCACTGTTGGCGGGAAGTGGGCGGGCGGAGAATTTCAGCCATGACCGAATTCCTCGTCCTCGTCGCACTACTCCTCGTGCTGCAAGCGGCCGTGACATACGCCGGTCGGCACCTGGGTCCACTCCACCCGCGGCTGCGAAACAGCTACCGCGACAACTTCTTCCGGCCTGCCGATCCCTTGACGGACCTGTCGCACGACCGCGACGCCGAATTGGGGCGACTGCTCGCCGAGACGCACCGCGCGCCCCACAACTGAGCGTCAGATGGCGTCGCCGGGCCGCACCCGCGGCTTGGGGGCCCGCAACTTGCGGATCTGCGACGCCCGCACGAACGCGTACCAGCCGAGCTTGAAACCGCCGTCGGGGGTGTCCGGGAAGCGTTCCCGCACCTGGTTGTTGATCTTGCGGCCGAGCCAGACGCCCTCGATGGCCATGAACATCATCATGATGAGCATGGCGAGCGTCACGATCGCCTGCAGTGCCGGGCTGACGAACATCGCCATGATGAGAACCAGCGCCAGCGGCATGAACAGACCGACCAGGTTGCGCCGGGCGTCGACGATGTCCCGGACGTACGCGCGCACGGGGCCCTTGTCGCGCGGGAGGAGGTACTTGTCCTCGCCTGCGAGCATGCGGGTACGCCGCTCGGCGGCGGTTGCGCGTCGCTCCGCCGCGGCAACCTTGCGCTCTTCCTTGCTGCCGCGGGTGGCCTTCTTGCGGGCCCGGGCCTCTTTCGCGGTCAGGGGTGCGGGCGCGACCGGTCCGCGGCGCTTCGACTCTGCGTCACGTCGCTTGGGGGTCGGGCGGCCCTTGCCCGCCTGCTCGACGGAATCCGCCTCCTGGGCCGTCGACGACTCGGCGACCTCGGCGTCCCGCTTGTCTGAATTGTCCGAATCACCGCGGCGTAGCAATTTCACCCTTCCAGACTATGGGAAGACGCCGCCGTGTGGAAAACCGCCCTCACATCGAAATGCCGGGTCGGGCCCGTGGCCATACACTTCGCCGATGCGAGTGTTGATCGCACCGGACTCCTTCGGTGAGACGCTGACCGCCGTCGAGGCGACTGCCGCCATCGCGGCGGGATGGTCGGCGGTGCGCCCGGACGACCAGCTGATCGAGGCCCCGCAGTCCGACGGCGGCCCGGGCTTCGTGGATGTGGTCGCGGCCGCGGGCGGCACCATCCGGACCACTGTGGTCGAAGGACCCCTCGGTGTCGACGTCCCCGCCCGCTGGCTCCTCGACGGCACCGACGCCTACCTCGAATCCGCCCAGGCCTGCGGACTCGGACTGCTCGGCGGACCGCCGACGCCCCGCACCGCCCGCGACGCGCACAGTCGAGGCGTCGGGCAACTCGTGGTGGCGGCCCTCGACGCCGGGGCCCGCAGAATCGTCGTCGGTCTCGGCGGCAGCAGCTGCACCGACGGCGGGCGCGGCCTCGTCGAAACCCTCGCGCAGGGATTCGGCAGCGCGGATGCAGCTGTCGCCCGGCTGCGTGCGGTGGAACTGGTGGCCGCGACCGACGTCGAACACCCGCTGCTCGGCGAACACGGTGCCGCCCGCGTGTTCGGACCGCAGAAGGGTGCCGACCCCGAGACCGTCGAGTTCCTCGAGGAGCGGAACACCGCGTGGGCCGGGCAACTGCACCGCGTGACCGCCCGGGACGTCGCGGCGGAGGCCGGTGCCGGAGCCGCGGGTGGCATCGGCGCCGCGCTGCTCGCGCTCGGCGGCACTCGCGAATCCGGCGCCCACGTGGTCGCCCAGCGCACCCGGCAGGACCGGCAACTCGCCTCCGCGCAGCTCGTCATCACCGGGGAAGGTCGCCTCGACCAGCAGTCGCTGCGCGGCAAACTCGTGATCGCGCTCGCCGCCGCCGCCCGCAGGCGGGCCATCGCGACACTCGTCCTGGCCGGGCAGGTGCTCCTCGACACGGCCGATCTGGACAGCGCGGGCATCGACGACGCGCTGTCCCTGGTGGACCACGCCGGCTCGGTCGAACTCGCGATGTCGGACGCATACGCGCAGCTGAGAGACCTCGCCGCCGCCGCGGCCCGCGGATGGGACGGCGGAGCCGCACGCCAGTAACCCGAAACCCAGACGTCGGATACCATGGACGTGGATCGATCTGCGGACGCTGCCGCAGTGAATGGAACCCGGGAATAAGTCGGGCGCGGAGTACCGTTGAAGCGTTCACGGGTTTGTTACGAACTACAGGGAGAGCCCATGACTGTGCAGAACGAGACCGCCGTCCACGGCGTCAAGATGACCGAAGCCGCGTCCGCCAAGGCGAAGGCGCTGCTCGATCAGGAAGGTCGTGACGACCTCGCACTGCGTATCGCCGTGCAACCCGGCGGCTGCGCAGGACTGCGTTACCAGCTGTTCTTCGACGACCGCAACCTGGACGGCGACCTGATCGTGGACTTCGGTGGCGTCGCCCTCGCGGTGGACCGGATGAGCGCGCCGTACGTCGAGGGTGCCTCGATCGACTTCGTCGACACCATCGAGAAGCAGGGTTTCACGATCGACAACCCCAACGCGACCGGTTCGTGCGCCTGCGGCGACTCCTTCAACTGAGTCCCGGGCCGAAGTACAACTGAATCGACAAGTCTGACGCGGCGCCGACCGGCTGCCGCGTCAGACTTTTTTCGTGCCCGACCTCGCCGTCCCGCGACCTCGTGCTGCCGACCGAACATGGCGGTACGCCGGGGTACGGTGAGAAATCCCGACCGAACTCATCGAAAGGCATCCGCCCGTGACAATTGCGGTAACCGGTTCCATCGCCACCGACCACCTGATGCGGTTTCCGGGCCGGTTCGCCGAGCAACTGCTCGCCGATCAGCTCAGCCACATCTCGTTGAGCTTCCTGGTCGACGACCTCGTAGTCCGGCGCGGGGGAGTGGGCGGCAACATCGCCTACGCCATGGGCGTCCTCGGTGGTTCCCCGCTGCTGGTCGGGGCTGTCGGAGCCGACTTCGCGGAGTACCGCCAGTGGCTCGAGGGCAACGGTGTCGACTGCACCGCCGTCCGGATCTCGACCACTGCGCACACCGCGCGCTTCGTGTGCACCACGGACGAGGACATGGCGCAGATCGCCTCGTTCTACCCCGGGGCGATGAGTGAGGCCCGCGAGATCCAGCTGTCCGGCATCGCACCGGACGCCGACACGCTCGAGCTCGTCCTCATCGGCGCCAACGACCCCGAGGCGATGATCCGCCACACCGAGGAATGCCGCCGGCAGGACATCCCGTTCGCCGCCGACCCGTCGCAGCAGCTCGCGCGACTGAACGGCGAGGAGGCGGCGACGCTGATTCGCGGCGCGAAATACCTGTTCACGAACGAGTACGAATGGGGACTGCTGCAGCAGAAGACCGGACTGTCCGAAGAGGAGATCCGCGCACAGGTCGGTGTCCGTGTCACGACGCTCGGCTCCAAGGGCGTGGAGATCGTCGACGCCGAGGGCAACCGGACCCGGGTCGCCGTCGTCCCCGAGAAGGCCAAGGTCGACCCGACCGGTGTCGGTGACGGATTCCGCGCCGGATTCCTCCTCGCGCACAGCGCAGGCCTGAGCTTCGAGCGCTCCGCGCAGCTGGGGTCGCTGGTGGCCGTGCTGGTGCTGGAGACCACCGGAACCCAGGAATGGTCGTTCGACCGCGACGAGGCTGTCAAGCGCCTCGCAGATGCCTACGGCTCCACCGCCGCGGACGAGATCGCCGCGATTCTGCCGTAAGGCGGCTCCGCCGCCCGTGAGTGGTTGACGAGTCCCTGGACTCGTCAACCACTCACGGGCGCGAAGCGCCTAGATCGAGACCGGGTACGCCGGCTCGGCGATTTCCGGCACGATGCGGTTCTCCACGAAGATGCCGTGCCAGACCATGAAGATCAGCACGGTCCACAGGCGACGGCTGTGGTCGGACACGCCGTCCCGGTGGTCGTTCAGCATCTTCGTGATCGCGGCCTTGTCGAGCAGGTGATCGGTGCCCGAGGCCGCGATCTGCTCGTGCGCCCAGTCGAACAGTTCGGTGCCGCGCAGCCAGTGCCGCAACGGCACCGGGAAACCCAGCTTCGCCCGGTGGAGCACGTGCCCGGGGACGATGCCCTCCAGCGCCTGACGCAGCGCGTACTTGGTGGTGCTCTTGGTGATCTTCTGGTCCAGCGGCACCCGCGACGCCACCTCGAAGACCTCCGGATCGAGGAACGGCACCCGCAGTTCGAGCGAATTGGCCATCGTCATCTTGTCGGCCTTGACCAGGATGTCGCCGCGCAACCACGTGAACAGGTCCAGGTGCTGCATCCGGGCCACCGGATCCCACCCCTGCGACTGCGCGTAGATCGGGTCGGTGACGTCACGGTGCGTCCACTCGGGGCGGAAGTCGCGCAGGACGGCGCGCAACTGCGCATCGTTGAAGCTGCGCGCGTTGCCGTAGTACCGCTCCTCGAGAGTCAGCGAACCGCGATTGAGCAGGCTCTTGCCGCGGGTGCCGTCGGGGATGCGCTCGGACAGCTTGCCGGCGGCCCTGCGCAGCCCCTTGGGCAGGTACTCGAACGGCTTCAGCGAAATCGGCTCGCGGTAGATGGTGTAACCGCCGAACAGTTCGTCGGCGCCCTCACCGGACAGCACGACCTTGACGTGCTTGCGTGCCTCCTTCGCGACGAACCACAGCGGAACCAGCGCGGGGTCGGCGACCGGGTCGTCGAGGTACCACACGATTTCGGGGATGGCGGCAGCGAACTCGGCGGGGCTCACCACCTTCACCACGTGCCGCGCGCCGATCGCCTCGGCGGATTCGGCCGCGACGTCGACCTCGGAGTAGCCCTCACGCTCGAAACCGGTGGTGAACGTGATCAGGTTCGGGTTGTGGCGCATCGCGAGCGCCGCGATGGCCGTCGAGTCGATGCCGCCGGACAGGAACGAGCCGACGGTCACGTCGGCGCGCATGTGCTTGGCGACCGAATCCTCGAGGGCCTCCGCGATCTCGCGGTACCGGGCCTGCTCGGTACCCGCGGCGAACGGACGCACCGGGAACGTGGGTGCGAAATAGCGGGTGATCACGGGTTCTTCACCCGGGCGCACCCGCGCGAAGCACCCGGATTCGAGCCGGCGGATCTGCTTGTGGAGCGTTTCCGGTTCCGGCACGTACTGGAGGACGGTGTAGTGCTCGACCGCACGCGGATCGAGTTCGGTGCCGATGCCGATCAGGCTCGCCAGTTCCAGCAGGCTCTTCTTCTCGCTGCCGAACGCGGTGCCGCCGGTGCCCGTCGCCAGGAACAGCGGTTTGATGCCGAACGGATCGCGGGCGATGAACAACTCCCGCGTCTCGGTGTCCCAGATCGCGAACGCGAACATGCCGCGCAGGCGACGGACGGCGTCCTCACCCCAGTAGTGGAACGCGGCGACGATGGCCTCGCTGTCGCCCTCGGTGACGAACTGCGCACCGAATTGCTCGGCGAGCTCGGCCCGCACCTCGAGGTAGTTGTAGATCTCGCCGTTGAACGTCAGCGCGTAGCGTTCCGGATTCTCCGCCGGACCCCACCGCAGCGGCTGGTGGGAGTGTTCGATGTCGATGATCGACAGCCGATTGAACCCGAAGACCAGGTGGTCGTCGTGCCAGGTCCCGTGCTCGTCCGGCCCACGGTGCCGCAGGCAGTGCATCGCCTGGTCGACCTGTGAGACGGCGTTGTCGCTGGTTTCTCCAGAGGTCAGTAGCCCGAGCAGTCCGCACACAGCGTCCGGTACCTCAATTCAGAATCTTGGAAGGCTCCACGAGGTGGAGGGGTCAGGGATCTCTGCCGGAAAGTATGCCGCAGATTGCCGACGCGTCCGGTTCGGGCCGTCGCCGGCACCGCCGTGACCCGAACACCGGCACCGCCGCGACAACGACAGCGACACATCGCCCGACCCGAGGATGGAGAGCCGCCGCCTTTGGTCTACGCTGCGTAGTAATTGGGCCTTCCCATCGGGTGTGCCCTAGTGGAATTTGCGGCGATCAGGAAGGCGTGAACGTGGCGCAAGGTCGGATCCTTCGGCGGGCAGGGTTGGCAGTATCTTTGGGCATTGCTGCCTTGCTGCTGTCGGGTTGTTCAATCGACAACGAGGTGCTTCGTTTCGGGTGGCCTTCGGGCGTAACCCCGCAGGCGCACCGCATGCGTGAACTGTGGACCTGGTCGGTCATCGCCGCCCTCGTCATGGGTGTGCTGGTGTGGGGACTCACCTTCTGGGCGGTGATCTTCCACCGCAAGAAGAAGGACTCACCCGAGTTCCCGCGTCAGACGGCATACAACGTGCCGCTGGAGCTGGCGTACACCGCGGTTCCGTTCGTCATCATCGCCGTGCTGTTCTACTTCACGGTGGTCGTGCAGAACCATGTCCTCGAGAAGAAGGACAACCCCAACGTGGTGGTGGATGTCACTGCGTACCAGTGGAACTGGAAGTTCGGTTACCGCTCCATCGACCTCGGTGAGGGTGGCGGACTGTACGACGGTGTCGACCAGGAGGCGCAGGCCGCCGTCGAGGCTGCATCGGCGCCCGAAGCGGAGGGTGAGGGTGAGCACGCCCTGCCCGGGCCGATCCACGGCAAGGTCCCCCAGGACCTGTCCTACCTGCACTACGACACGATCGAGACGGTCGGCTCGAGCAACGAGATCCCGATCCTCGTCCTGCCGACCGGCAAGCGGATCCAGTTCGAACTGGCCTCGGCCGATGTCATCCACGCGTTCTGGGTGCCGGAGTTCCTGTTCAAGCGCGACGTGAACCCGAACCCCAAGGAGAACCACTCCGACAACGTCTTCCAGATCAGTGAGATCGAGAAGGAAGGTGCCTTCGTCGGGCGCTGCGCCGAGATGTGCGGCACGTTCCACGCGATGATGAACTTCGAGGTTCGCGCCGTGAGCCCGGACAAGTTCGCGCAGTACATCGAGTTGCGCAAGCCGGCGAGCGAGGGCGGCCGGGATCTGACCACGGCGGAGGCTCTGCAGGCCATCGGCGAGTCCCCTGTCGCGACGTCGACGTCTCCCTTCACCACCGATCGCGGCTACAAGCAGGCGAGCGGTGTCGAAGGTAACTGAACCTGCTGCTGATACCTCACTGACCAAGGACAAGTGCTGATATGAAGATCGAAGCCAAGCTCTTCGAGATCCTGACGGTATTCTTCATTCTCGTCGCGATCGTCTACGGCGTCTTCACCGCCGTTTCACGAACCGGTATCGAGTGGGCGGGTCTGACGGGCATCTGCCTGTCGGCGGGACTGACGCTGATCATCGGAACGTACTTCCGGTTCGTCGCCCGTCGCCTCGACACCCGTCCCGAGGACTACGAGGACGCAGAGATCGCCGACGGCGCAGGCGACCTGGGGTTCTTCAGCCCCGGTAGTTACTGGCCGATCCTGCTCGCCGCCGCGGCCGCGTTCGTCGCAGTCTCGATGGCGTTCTTCCAGCCGTGGATGCTGGTGGTCGCCGTGGTTGCCGTGCTGGCCGCCGCTGCGGGTCTCGTCTTCGAGTACTACGTCGGACCCGAGAAGCACTAGTCCACACACTGTTGTGACGGCGGAGGCGCCGAATCCCTCTGGGGTTCGGCGCCTCCGCCGTTCGTCGTCAGGCTTCGTGGTTCCGGACCGCCGCCGCGGCGAGGAGCGCGGTGGCCTGTTCGGACGCGAGTCGCACCGCATCGGGGAACACCTGCAACCCGTGCGCGACCAGGGCGCCCTCGTGGAGCAGCATGACGGTGCGCGCGAGTGTCTCCGGATCGCGCACCGGCGCGTCCCGGCACACGCCGGTGAACAGGTCGAGCATCCACCGCTTCTGGCCGATGATGATCGCGTACGCCGGATGTGACGGGTCGCTGATCTCCGCGTGCGCGTTGACCATGCTGCACCCTTTCGCGCTGTTCTCCGCGGTCCAATCCCGGGATGCGTCGAAGATCGCCGTCAGGCGCCGTTCGGGCGAGTCGCCGACGGCGTCGAGACGGCCGGCGAGAAACGCTCGCCACCGTTCGTCCCGGTCGGCGAGGTACTCGACCACGATCTGTTCCTTCGAACCGAAACGGTCGTAAAGCGTCTTCTTCGTGACGCCGGCCTCGGCGGCGATGAGATCGACGCCGACCGCGTGGATTCCCCGCTCGTAGAACAGCCGACCCGCCGCGGCCAGCGCCCGTCGCGCGCCCGGTGTCAGCGTGACGCGCAGCGGTGACGGCACAGAATCCATGACAGAAGTATACAGATCGGTGTACCTTTGGGAAGTAAACCGATCTGTTTACTTGGGTGGTGGTCATTAGTGAACGCGTTGTTCGCCGTGATGTTCGTCCTGTGCTGGAGTTCCGGTTTCATCGGGGCCAAACTCGGCGCCGGGAACGCGGACCCGCTCACGGTGCTCACCTGGCGGTTCCTTCCATTGGCTGTCGCGCTGGCCGTGGGCGCGGTCCTGTTCCACCGCGCCCGCTGGCGGGAAGTCGGATTCCGTGCGCTCCGCCGTGGTGTGGTGGTGGGCGCGCTGTCGCAGACCGGGTATCTGCTGACCGTCTACCAGGCGATCGGACTCGGCGTCTCGACCGGCACCACCGCACTGATCGACGGCACCCAGCCCTTGGTCGTCGCCGTGCTGGCAGGCCCACTGCTCGGTCAGTACGTCGCGGCCAGGCAGTGGTGGGGTCTGCTGCTCGGACTGACGGGTGTCGTGATCGTCACTGCCGGCGACGCCACCGCGGCCTCCGGCGTGCCGTGGTGGGCATACCTCGTGCCGTTCGCCGGAATGCTGTCGCTGGTGGCCGCGACATTTGTGGAGAGCCGTTCGCCGGACGACACCGATCCCGTCGTGGCCCTCACGGTGCACTGCGCGACCAGCGCCGTGCTGTTCACCGCCCTCGCCGCGTGCGCCGGACAGCTGTCGCCGCCGGCGACGGCACCGTTCTGGTGGTCGGTGGCGTGGCTGATCGTCTTGTCCACCGTCGGCGGCTACGGCCTGTACTGGCTCGTGCTGCGCCGGAGCGGAATCACCCGGGTCAATGCTCTGATGTTCCTGATGGCACCCGTGACGGCGATCTGGGGGGCCGTGATGTTCGGCGAACCGTTCGGGGGCCTTACCGCCCTCGGACTTCTCCTCGGCCTCGGGGCGGTCGTGCTCGTGTTCCGTGCGCCGCCGCGGGGGAGGGGAGCGCGCACGGTCCGGACAGACGAACAGAGCCCCGAACCGGAAGTGGTTCGGGGCTCTGCTCGGTTGCGGAGGTGAGGCTAGTGCGCCTCGCCGTTGCCGGACGATCCGTTGCCGGAGGCCGGCGAACCGTTGCCGTGGGCACGGTCCTGGTACTCCCGCAGCATCGTGAGCTGCTCGTGCTCGCCGTGGTGCAGGGCGTGCTCGAGGGCCAGGCTCTCCTCGACCGGGTCGGCCGTGACGAGGCTGCCGGAACCGGGCTTGCCGGCGGAACCGAGCTTGTTCATCTTCTTCGGGACCGTCGCACCCTGGTACTCGAGCGGGATCGGGTGACCGTGGTCGTCGACCGGGCCGAGCGGCTGGTGGATCTCGATGTACTGACCGTTCGGCATCCGCTTGATGATGCCGGTCTCGATGCCGTGCTCGAGGACCTCACGGTCGCTGCGCTGAAGACCCAGGCAGAACCGGTAGGCGACGAAGAAGGCGATCGGAGGCAGCAGCACCATGCCGATACGGCCGATCCAGGTCATCGCGTTCAGCGAGATGCTCAGGTGGTACGCGATGATGTCGTTGATGCAGGAGATCGTCAGGACGGCGTAGAACGCGATCGCCATCGCACCGATCGCGGTACGCACCGGAACGTCGCGCGGACGCTGCAGCAGGTTGTGGTGAGCATCGTCCTTGGTCAGACGCTTCTCGATCCACGGGTAGGCGATCAGGACCGTGAACACCAGACCCATGATCAACGCGACGGCGAACACCGACGGGATGGTGTAGCGGTCGAACAGGTAGATGTCCCATGCCGGCCACAGACGGGCCAGGCCGTCCGTCCACATCATGTAGATGTCGGGCTGCGAACCTGCCGACACCTGCGACGGGTTGTAGGGGCCGATGGTCCAGACCGGGTTGATCTGCAGCACGCCACCCATGACGGCGAGGACACCGAACGTGATCGCGAAGAACGCACCCGACTTGACGGCGAACACCGGGAGGATCCGGACGCCGACGACGTTGGTCTCCGTGCGGCCGGGGCCGGGGAACTGCGTGTGCTTCTGGTACCAGACGAGCGCGAGGTGACCGGCGATCAGGGCGAGGATGATGCCCGGGAACAGCAGGACGTGCGCGACGTACAGGCGGGGGATGATCAGGTCGCCGGGGAAGTCGCCGCCGAAGATCAGCCAGTGCATCCAGGTGCCTGCGATCGGGATGCTCAACGTGATGCCGGAGAACGCGGCGCGCAGGCCGGTGCCGGACAGCAGGTCGTCGGGGATGGTGTAGCCGAAGAATCCCTCGAACATCGCCAGGATCAGCAGCAGGCAGCCGATGACCCAGTTGGCCTCACGCGGACGCCGGAAGGCGCCGGTGAAGAAGATGCGCAGCAGGTGCACGACGATCGACGCCGCGAACATCAGCGCAGCCCAGTGGTGGATCTGACGGACGAACAGGCCGCCGCGGACCTCGAACGAAATGTTCAGCGTGGTCTCGTACGCGCGGGACATCGTGACGCCGCGCAGGGGCTCGTACGCACCGTTGTAGACGACGTGCGCCATCGACGGGTCGAAGAACAGGGTCAGGTAGACACCGGAGATCAGCAGGATGATGAAGCTGTACAGCGCGATCTCGCCGAGCAGGAACGACCAGTGGGTGGGGAAGACCTTGTTGATCTGCCGCCGCATTCCCGCTGCGAGGTGGTAGCGCGAGTCCATCGCTTCCGCCTGGCCTGTGGCCATCGCGCTCAGTTTGGACGGTTTGTTGTCGGTCACGGTCGACGCTCCCAAAATGCCGGGCCGAGAGCTTCGATGTAGTCACCCGTTGTGACTAGGAAACCCTCTTCGTTCACTGTAATAGGCAACTGCGGAAGTGCACGAGCGGCCGGACCGAAAATCGGCTTTCCGTAGGTCAGCGCATCGAACTGCGACTGGTGGCAGGGGCAGAGGATTCGGTTGGTCTGCTGCTCGTACAGGGAGGTGGGGCAGCCGAGGTGGGTGCAGATCTTCGAGAAGGCGAAGTAGTCGCCGTAGTTGAAGCTCTCCTGGCCCTTGCGCTTGGTGACGTTTGCCGCGTCCTCCGTGCGGAGGCGGATGAGCATGGTCGCGTTACGGATGCCGCGCAGCGCCTCGAGCAGCGCGTCGTGGTCGCCGCGATCGGACTCGCGGAAGGGGAACACCGTTTCCATGGCGCCGGCGTCCAGGTCTTCCGGGCGAACCAGGACGACGTCCTCGGGACGACCGGTGTCGCGGCGCAGGTAGATGGTCTCGCCCTCGTAGCGGGGGGTCCATCCCGACACCCACAGCGGGGAGTCGTCGCGCTTGGCCCACGGGTTCTTGATCAGACCACCGAGGGGCATGACGGACATGATGCCGAGGGCACCGCCGCCGAAGATCAGGGTGCGCTTGAGGAGCTTGCGGCGTCCCAGCGTCGACGTGTCGAACGAGTCGCCGAGTTCCGCGACGATCGTCTTGCGATCGACCTCGGACGATCCACCGTCGTGGCGGTCCTGGATGGACACCTCTTCGGGGATGAACTTCTTGGTGAACTGCACCGCGCCGACACCGAGGCCGAGGATGGCCAGACCCATGGTGAGGCCGATCAGCGGCGTGTACAGGCTGTACGCCGAGTAGTGCTCCTCGCCGGAGCCCGCGTACTCCCAGGGCCAGAAGAGGTAGATCGCGATGAACGCGATCGCGGAGATGCCGGAGAGTGCGAACCAGAACGCGACCGACCGCTCGGCGCGCTTCTCGGCCTTCGTTCCCGGAACCGCCCAGCGGTTGCGGCGGAACGCGACATCGACGTGGTCGAGGTTCGTGCCGAGCTCGACCAGTTCGTCGCGGCTCAGGTTCTCGAGTTCTGCATCCGTGTACTTCTTTGGCGTGGCGCCGCCCGGCTGGCCAGCGTCGCTCATGACCTTGCTCCGATCCACAGTGCTGCACCGACGACAGCGATGATTCCGACGACCCACATGGCCAAGCCCTCGGAGGCGGGACCGATGCCGCCGAGTCCGTAGCCACCGGGCTGCTTCGTCTCGCCCGACGACTTGATGTAGGCGATGATGTCTTTCTTCTCCTCGAGGGTCAGCTGACGATCCGAGAACTTGGGCATGTTCTGCGGACCGGTGACCATCGCGGTGTAGATCTGTTGCTCGTTGGCCGGGTCGAGGACCGGCGCGTACTTACCGGACGACAGCGCACCGCCGCGCCCGGTGAAGTTGTGGCAGGACGCGCAGTTGAGACGGAACAGCTCGCTGCCGCGTCCGATGTCGCCGCCGCGCAGCGAAGACTGGGCGACTTCGCCGTTCTCGTCGCGAATGACCGTGGGGCCGCCGCCGTTGGCCTGGACGTACGCGCCGATGGCGTCCGTCTGCTCGGCGTCGAACTTGACGGGCTTGCGCTCGACCTGGGCCTCGTTGCGCGATGCGGGCATACGTCCCGACGACACCTGGAAGTACACGGCGGCCTCGCCGACACCGATCAGGCTGGGGCCGCGGTCCTGCACACCCTGCAGGTTCGCGCCGTGGCACGTGATGCACGAGGTGTCGTACAACTGCTTGCCCTCGCGGATCAGTGCTGCCTGATCATCGGTGGCGGTGGCCACCTGCGGGGTTGGCGTCAACGCGGACGCGAGGAAACCGGCGCTGACCAGTCCCATCATCAGGACCAGGGCGCCCATGGCGCGCCTGCGGAGCTTCCGCTGGCGGCGTGCCTTGGCGGCAGACGCTGTGGTGTCGGATGCGGGAGGGGGGGATGAACTCATCTGTATCCCTTTGGTATGTCGGGACGGACTGGACGTCAGGGGGCTGCCTGGGGCGTTCAGCTGATCAACGGATGAAATAGATCGTGGCAAACAGGGCGATCCACACGATGTCGACGAAGTGCCAGTAGTACGAGACGACGATGGCGGCGGTGGCCTGGGCGGGCGTGAACTTGCTGACCTTGGTGCGGGCGATCAGGAACACGAACGCGATGAGGCCGCCGATCACGTGCATGCCGTGGAAGCCAGTGGTCATGTAGAAGACCGAGCCGTACACGCTGCTCGAGATGGAGGTGCCCTCTTCGATGAGGTGGATGTACTCGTATCCCTGTCCGAGGACGAAGAAGGTGCCCATCGCCAACGTGAGGAGGTACCACCGGCGGAGGCCGAAGACGTCGCCGCGCTCCGCTGCGAAGACACCCATCTGGCAGGTGAACGACGAGGCGATCAGCACCAGCGTCACCGGCACGGCCAGGAACAGGTTCAGCTCGGTCGGCTCCGGCGGCCAGTTTCCATTCGCCTGCGATCGCGCCACGAAATACATGGCGAAGAGCCCTGCGAAGAACATGAGCTCACTTGACAACCACACGATGGTGCCAACGCTGACCATGTTAGGTCGGTTCAGCGAGTGCACGCGTTGGGTGATTGCTGATCCTGAAGTCCCTACTGCGCTCGTCACAGACAGAAGTATGACGCTTCGTCGTAAGAGACGACTACCCGGGTCCACCCTCGGCGCGCCGAGGCGCCCCGCTTGTCCGATTCTCCCTGCTGACAGCCTGGTCGCGGACCGTGAAAGGGTGGAGTCATGCGCTCTGGAGACAACAGTACGGGGTGGCTGCGGCGACTGTTCGGAAGTCGGAAGCAGACCCCTCTCGATCAGGATCGGCCCGACCTCGTGGTCGTCGCCTCGAGCTTCGACGACGTGGAGGCGTGCTCGACCGCGCTCGACCGTGCCGCCGCCGAGGATCCGCGCTGGGACGCCGACGCGGAAGCAGTACTGCGGCACCACTTGCGGCTGCCTGTGTCCTCGGTGGCCGACGCCGTGTCGATCGCCGCCCAGGACGGGTACCGGCCGCAGCATCCGGGCGGGCAGGCGTCCCCGGCCGAGGACGGTGCGACCGTCGAACTCGTGCTGCAGCGGGTTCAGGTCCTCGATGCCCTGCACTGCTCCCAGGAACGGTCGAGGATGGCCGGGCTGGCCCAGCGGCTCGGGGGCTCGGTCGACGGATGGGACGCGACGCAACCGGCGCGCGAGTCCGATCTGCCCGGTGACTAGGCTGCCAGGGATCGGATCCGCCACTAGTACAAGGGGACACGACGATGCAGAGCCCGACTGCTCAGGGGACCAACGACGGTGTGCTACCTGCGCGCACCTGGCCGTCGGTCCTCGGTGCGCTCACCGACGGACGTGACCTCGCCGTGGACGACGCGAAATGGGCGATGGACGAGATCATGTCGGACAACGCCACGTCCGCGCAGATCGCGGCATTCGGCGTCGCCCTCAAGATGAAAGGCGAGACGCCGGAGGAGTTGCGCGGCCTGGCGGACTCGATGCTCGGGCACGCACGCAAGGTCCCCGTCGACGACGACGTCGTCGACATCGTCGGCACCGGTGGTGACCGATCCAACACGGTGAACATCTCGACGATGGCGTCACTCGTGGTCGCGGCGTCCGGCATCCGCGTCGTCAAGCACGGAAACCGGGCGGCGTCCTCCAAGAGTGGTGGGGCGGACGTTCTCGAGGCGCTCGGCGTCAAGATCAATCTCGGCCCCGACGAGGTGGCCCGCTGCGTGCGGGAGGTCGGCATCGGCTTCTGCTTCGCGCCGGTGTTCCACCCCGCGCTGCGGTTCGCGGGCGCGCCCCGCAAGGAGATCGGCATCCCGACCGTCTTCAACGTGCTCGGACCGCTCACCAACCCGGCTCGTCCGCGGGCCGGCCTCATCGGCTGCGCCTTCCCCGGCCTGATCTCGGTGGTGGCCGGTGTGCTCGCGCAGCGCGGCAATTCGGCGCTGGTGGTGCGCGGCGACGACGGCCTGGACGAATTGACGACGTCGACCACGTCGACCGTCCACATCGTCGCCGACGGGTCGGTGACCACCCGTCAGTTCGACCCCCGCGACATCGGCATCGCGCGGGTGTCGCTCGACGCACTGCGCGGCGGCGACGCCGACGTGAACGCGGCGGTGGCGCGGCGACTCCTCGCGGGTGAGACCGGCCCCGTCCGCGACGCGGTCCTGCTCAACGCCGCGGCGGCGATCGCGGCGTTCCGGGGTCTCGGCGGCCGCACCCTCGAGGAGGGACTGTCGGACGGGCTCTCGACGGCGGCCCAGTCCATCGACAGCGGAGCGGCCGCGACGCTGCTCGGCCGGTGGGCCGAACTCACGTCGGGCCTGGCGACCAGCAAATAGCCGGCGGACCTATTCGCCGATGGAGAAGCCCGCTTCCACGTCGGCGCTGGAGTAGGACTGGAACGCGATGTGCGTCGCCGTCCGCGAGACGCCGTCCACCTTGTTGATTCCCTCGGTGACGACCTCCGCGATCTTCGCGTGGTCCCGGACCCGCACGATCGCAATGAGGTCGACGTCGCCTGCGCAGGAGTAGACCTTGTCGACGCCCTCGATGTCGGCGACGGCCTGAGCGGTCTCCGGGATGCGGTGGGCTTCGGCGTGGATCAGGACGATGGCGTTGATCATGATCGCCAGCCTAAGCGGTGGTCGGCGGAACCCGGTGCGGGTGGTCGGGTCTCGGCGTCCCGTGTCGACGCGCTGCCGGCGCGGGCGAGCGCGCACCACTCGGACCAGGATCCGGCACCCCGTGCGGGCTCACACCACCCCGAGGATGCGCTGACGATCCGGGTGTCGTCCTGGTCGAGCCAGCGCGCGAGCAGTCCGGCCTCCTCGGGGGATGCGCCGCGAAGCGGAGTCGCGTCCGGAACGACGGTTTCGGCGGTGAGGACGAGCGCGTCGACCACCGGCATCGGGTGGATTCCCCGCCGGGCGCAGCCCGCGGACGCGAGACGCCCGGAACGGATCACTGCGAACTCCCAGCCGCCGGTCGCGGCGGGGCGAGCGGCCACGAGCTGATCGAGGGCGGTCAAGGCGGCCAGGCGCTGCATTCTGCGCAATGCGAGGACGACCTCCGCAGTGCGATCCCGCAGCCGCGCGGCGTTCTCGAACAACTCGCCCGCGGCCAGTTCCTCCACCCGTGCGCGCATCCGGTGCAGCGGCGCGTCGTCGGCGCCGCGCAGGAAGAGCCGGAAGAGTTCCGGACCGGGACGGTAGGCGTCCTCCGTGTCGCGGCCGTGGACGGACGCGGGGCAGCGCCCGAGCTCGCGGGGCGGACACTGCGCACCGTGCGCCCGTCCCTTCGGAATCCGGCTCGTGCACGTGCGGAGAACGCAGTACTCGGCGAGGACGTCGGCGACGTCGACGGCGGTCGAGCGGGACCGGAACGGTCCGAGTGAATCGGCGGACGGGGTCCGCACGACCGACAGCCGGGGGAAGGCCTCCGCGGTGAGAGTGATCCACCAGCCGCGCTTCGGGTACTTGGACCGCCGGTTGTACGGCGGCGTGTGGGCGGCGAGCAGCCGGAGCTCGCGCACGCCCGCCTCGAGAGCGTGCGCGCATTCGACGTGGTCGATCCGGGTGGTCAGCGCGACCATCTCCTTCATCCGGCCGCGCGTCTCGGAGCCGGTGAAGTAGTTGCGCACCCGGCGGCGCAGATCCGTCGTCGTGCCGACGTAGAGGACCTCGTCGGACGGCCCGCGGAACAGGTAGACGCCGGGCGAACGGGGGAGATGACTGGCGAGCGTGCGTTTGGCCCGCTGGTGCGAGGAGACGTCGGGTAGGTAGTCGACGAGCTCGGTGAGGCTGTGCACTCCCTGGTTGCCGACCCGGGCGATGAGGGCGTGCAGCACGTCGACGGTGGCGCGGGCGTCGTCGAGGGCCCGGTGGGTCGGGGTGGTCCCGGCGTCGAACAGCCGGGCCAGCGACGACAGTTTCACGGACGGCGCCTCGTCGCGGGTGAGGACCCGCCGGGCCAGTTTGACCGTGCAGAGCACGGTGAACTTGGGCCAGGGGGTGTCGGTGGCCGATGCGGCGGCCTTGAGGAAGCCGGTGTCGAAGGGGGCGTTGTGGGCGACGAGCACCGCCCCGCGTGCGAACTCCAGGAACGCGGGCAGCACGCGCTCGATGCGGGGTGCATCGATCACCATCGCAGTGGTGATGCCCGTGATCTCGACGATGTGCGGCGGGATGGACCGTCCCGGGTCGACCAGGGTGGCCATCTCGGCGATCACCTCGCCGCCGCGGATCTTCACCGCCCCGATCTCGGTGATGGCGTCCTCGCCCGGTCGCGCTCCGGTGGTCTCGAGGTCGACCACCACGAACGTGGTGTCCCGCAGCGGGGTGTCGAGCTCGTCGAATCTCAGCTGTTCGGGTACGCCGGGGACACTCACGGCTCAGAGCGTATGGACGGGCACCGACAGACCCGCCCGGGGAGCCCGGAGAGACGAGGATCACACTGCCCGTTTGCGGGCTGCGGCGGCGGGTGGAGGGGCGGCCGGGCGAGCGACTCGGAACGTGGGTTTCAGGGGCGGGGGGACTGCGGGCTGCGGGTCCGGCGCGCCTGTCGAACAGGGTCCGCGCCACCCCCGTTGAACAGCGGGAATGTGGCGCGAGTCCAGGAAGGGGAGTCGCGGGGCTACGCGAAATCCCCACTCCCGCTGTCGAAAAGCGAACGGAAACATACCGCTTGTTATCCAGTCGTTACCGAATGTGGGTATCGCGCGCCCGCAAACCCCGAAACGGTGCAAACGGACACTTTCCGCGTGTTCCGGTCGACATCGGGGTATTCCATTTCGTAACCTTCCTGAGACCTAGCGGAGTCTCGCAGCCCCAACACCGGGGCAGCATCGCTAGTCACCGCCTAATCGGCCACTCGCGAGAGCGGTCGTACCGGGAACCCAAGTTTCTACTGGGGTGAATCCCGCCGGGACGTCCTCACGCACCGGTGGGTAGGGCTGATCTTCCCAGCCCGAACCCGTCAGCTAACTCGGTCGGCGGATGAATGGAAGAAACGGAGTACCCCTTTCGTGGCGTCACAAGTTTCCAAGCGGAATGTGCGACGGGCAGTCGTCGCCGGCGCGCTCGCAGTCGGAGCGCTCACCGCTACCGCGGCCCCCGCGGCCGCAGACCCCATCACCATCCCCGGTGTCGGAACCTTCGAGATCCCGGGTGTCGTCATCCCGCAGATCCCCGGTGTCCCGAACCTGCCCGTGCCCCCCGCGCCGGGCAGCACCGCAGGCGACAAGGCCGTTCAGGCCGCTCAGACCAAGCTCGGCTCGCCGTACGTCTACGGCGCCGCAGGTCCCAACTCGTTCGACTGCTCCGGCCTGGTGCAGTGGGCGTTCAAGCAGGCCGGACTGAACCTGCCGCGCACCAGCTACGCGCAGGCGGCCGCCGGTACTCCGGTGTCGCAGTCCGATCTCCGCCCCGGCGACGTGATCTCCTTCTACGGCGGCTCGCACTCGGGCATCTACGCCGGCAACGGCAACGTGATCCACGCCTCCACCGAGGGTCAGCCCGTCAAGTTGGCGCCCATCGCGTCCATGCCTTTCGACGGCGCACGCCGCTACTGATCCGACACGAGGCGAGGCATCCACCGAGTCGAGGGCGGGGATGCACGGGGTAGCTTCGCAGGATCTCGCACGACCACCGAGGGTGGGTTCGAATTACAATTCGAACCCACCCTCGATGTCGTTGCGCCCCAGGCAGACAGCGTGTCGTTCGCCCGCCGGGTGGTCCCCGCCACCCCCGTCGTGACATGGGTGGACACAAACGTATGCCATTCCGTAACCTATCCGAGACCTTGCGAAGTCTTGTCGCGCCAACCGGGCGGCAACGCCGGGTCACCACCTCTTCGGCACTCCGCGGTCGCATCGGCCGGGGAAATTCCTGAGCCGCGCATCGGACACCCGACCCGGCTGGTGGAGATCGACGATCGGAGAACCGCATTTCCGTGGCCTCACACAAGATGAAGCGCTCCCTGGGCAGCGTGCTGACAGCCGGAGTGCTGTCGGTGGCGCTCGTGTCGCTGCCCTCGATCCAGGCGGGTGCGGACCCGGTCACCACCAACCCGACCGAGGCGCTGACGAAGCTCGGTGACCTGTCCCGGCAGTCAGAGCAGACGTCGGAGGCCCTCCACAACGCGCAGATCGATCTCGAGGCCAAGCAGTCGGCGCAGCGCGACGCGGACGCCCGGCTCGCGGCGGACCAGGGCGTGCTCGACGAGGCCAACGCGCGAGTCGCCGTCTTCCAGCCCGTGGTGAACAAACTCGCCACCGCCAACTACCAGGGCGCCCGGACCAATCGCCTGTTCGCCGTGATGGTCAGCGACTCACCGCAGCAACTCCTCGATCAGATGTCCGCGCTGGACGCCATCTCCAACGACACCCGCAACCAGGTCGCGCAATTCCAATCGGCCACATCGGACGCCACCAAGGCGGCCGAGGCGTCGAAGCAGTCGGCGGATTCCGCGCGGGCGGCAACCGAACAGGCCAAGGTGGTCAGCGACGACCTGCAGCGCAAGCAGAGCGACCTGCAAGCGCAGATCGCCGACGTGATCAAAGCGTTCGGCGATCTCACCGGCGCCGAACGCGACCAGCTGGCGGGGACGCCCTTCCCGCCCGGCTTCGATCCCAACACGATCCTCGCGCACCTCACTCCCGGCTCGGGCACGAGCGCGCTGCAGGCGGGCATGACCCGCATCGGCGACCCGTACGTGTGGGGCGCCACCGGCCCCGACCAGTTCGACTGCTCCGGGCTCGTCGTCTGGGCGTACAAGCAGATCGGCAAGACGCTCCCGCGGTCCAGTCAGGCTCAGGCCAGCGGCGGCACCCCTGTGTCCCGCGACGAACTCCAGCCCGGCGACGTCGTCCTCTTCTACAACGACGCGTCCCACGTCGGCCTCTACGCAGGAAACGGCAACATTCTCCACGCCTCGACGTTCGGTGTGCCGGTGAAGATCGAGTCGATGGCGAAGTTCCCCTTCTACGGGGCGCGCCGCTACTGACGGCGACCGTCCGGCGACGGCACGCGGGCGTGCTCATACACTCACCGGCGTGCCCGCATCAGACCCGTCTCCCGCAGCGGAGCCGACCTCACGCCGTCAGGCGCGCCCGTGGGAGCTCGCCGCGCTGGCCGGACTCGTCCTCGCCGTCGTCGTCGTACTCGCGCTGACCGGGTTCTCTCACGACGAGCGGGGCGCCGACGGGGCGGTCGGCACCGCGCAGGCCGGCTCGGACTCGCGTGCAGCGGCCGTCCAGGCGCTCCTCGACACGTGGGCGTCGGCCGTGCGGACGAACGACACGGCCCGGCTGTCGGGTCTGATGGATCGGGCGGCGTCGCCGGGCTTCCTGGCCGCGGAGACGCGCCGCGCGAGCAACGTTGCCGGGGTGGAATTCTCGGACTGGGGTTACGAGATCACCGAGAGTCCCGAGACGGTGGTGCCGTCGAGCCTCGTCGACGCGCTCGGGGCGGACGAGGTGTGGGCGCCTGCCGTGCAACTGCGCTACGCGATCGCGGGGGCGGACGAGAACCCCACCCGCAAACCCGTCGCACTCGTCGTCGCCCGGCGCGGCGACAGCTGGGCACTCGTCAGCGACAGTGCCACCGTGGACGGCGAGCGGCGGACCTGGCGCGGACCGTGGGACTTCGGAACCGTCGTGTCGCGACGCGTCGACACCGGCGACGGCCGGACGTCGGTGGTGCTCGGGCATCCCGAGAACGTCGCGATGGTGGACCGGCTGGCGGAGGAACTCCCCGCCGCCGTCGTCAACGCCACCCAGCTGTGGGGTTCGGACTGGGCGGGCCGCGCGCTCGTGTGGGTCGCCGGATCGCAGGACGAGTTCACTGCCCTCGTCGGTCCCGATCACGACGGTTTCGGCATCGCCGCGGTCGCCATCTCGGACGCCGTCGACCCCGACGCCGGCGCGGTCACCGGGCAGCGGATCGTGTTCAGCCCCTCGTCGGCGGAACGGCTCACCGACGTCACCCGGCGGGCGATACTGCGACACGAACTCATCCACGTGGCGGCGCGCGCCGAGACGGTGGACCGCTCACCGATGTGGGTGCTGGAGGGCTACGCCGAGTACGCCGCTTACCGGGGAACCGGTGAGGCCGCACGGCAGATCGCGCCGGCCCTGACCGCGCAGGTGGGCGCGGAGGGTCCGCCGACCGGGTTCCCCGAGAACACCGACTTCTCCGAGTCCGGCGAACGCGGCTCCGTGGCCTACGAGACCGCGTGGTCGATCAACGCGTTCGTCGCGGAGCAGTACGGCGAATCGAAGCTGACGGAGCTGTACCGGACACTGGCCGTGGGGGAGTCCGATCCGGACACGGTCGACGCACGACTGTCCGACGTCCTCGGCGTCGACGCCGAGCAGTTGCGGGACCGCTGGACCGACTGGGTGGGCGCTCACCTGGGGTGACCCTGCGTCGGTGACCGCGCGGCCGACCCCCTACGGTGATCACATGCGCCGAACCCTGTTGGTGACGAACGATTTTCCGCCACGACCCGGCGGAATTCAGTCGTACCTGCACACCTTCGCCAAGCACCTGCCCGCCGACGACCTGGTCGTCTACGCCCCGCGCTGGCGCGGCGACTCGCACATCAAGTTCGATGCGCGGCAACCGTTTCAGGTCGTCCGGCACCCCACCACCCTGATGGTGCCGACACCGTTCGTCGCCCGCCGCGCCACCAGGCTGCTCGCCGAACACGACTGCAACGGCGTCTGGTTCGGCGCAGCGGCCCCGCTCGCCCTGCTCAGTTCGACGCTGCGCCGCGCCGGAGCGGAACGGGTGGTCGCGAGCACCCACGGGCACGAGGTCGGCTGGTCGATGCTCCCCGCCGCCCGCCAGGCCCTCGGCCGGATCGGCGACGACACCGACGTCGTCACGTACGTCAGCCGCTACACCCGCGGCCGATTCGCGTCCGCATTCGGCGCCGGTGCGGCACTCGAGCACCTCCCGCCCGGAGTCGACACCGACCTGTTCACCCCGGACAGCGGGGCGAGGTCCGAACTGCGCGCCCGGTACGGGCTGGGGGACCGCCCGACGATCCTGTGCCTGTCCCGGCTCGTGCCGCGCAAGGGCCAGGACATCCTCATCAGGGCGCTCCCGAACATCCGCGAACACGTCGACGGCGCCGTCCTCGTGATCGTCGGCGGCGGACCCTACGAGGACCGCCTGCGCTCCCTCGCCCGCTCGGCCGGCGTCGAGGACCACGTCGTGTTCACGGGAACGGTGCCGTCCGCGGAGCTGGCGGCGCACCACACGATCGCCGACGTGTTCGCGATGCCCTGCCGCACGCGGGGCGCGGGACTCGACGTGGAAGGCCTCGGCATCGTGTTCCTCGAGGCGTCGGCCTCCGGTGTCCCGGTCATCGCCGGACAGTCCGGCGGCGCCCCGGAAACGGTGCGGCAGAACGAAACCGGGATGGTCGTGGACGGCACGTCGGTGGCCGAGGTCGCGCGATCGGTGATCGCGGTGCTGTCCGATCGCGACCGGGCGGCGGCGATGGGCGCGGCCGGCCGGGACTGGGTCAAGGCGCAGTGGCGTTGGGACGTGCTCGCCGCGAAGCTGCAGTCCCTCCTGGCGTGACCGCCCCGTGAGTACTTCTCAACCGCGGGCGGTTAACAAGTACTTACGAGCGCCGGAGGCGCACTACTTGGCGTAGAGGGCGGCGATGTCGTCGGCGAAGCTGTCGTGCACCACGCTGCGCTTGAGCTTCATCGTCGGCGTGAGCTCCCCGGTTTCCTCCGTGAAGTCGACGGGCAGGACCCGGAACTTCTTGATGGCCTCCGCGTGCGACACGAGCTTGTTGGCCTCGGCGACGGCCTCGTCGATCTCGGCCGTGAGGTCGGCGTCGGCGAGCAGATCCGCGACCGTCGTACCCGCGGGCTTGCCGTTGCGCTCGTTCCACGCGGGCAGTGCGTCGGCGTCGATGGTGATGAGCGCGCCGATGAACGGCTGCTGGTCGCCGACGAGGATGGCCTGGCTGATCAGCGGGTGGGCGCGCAGGTGATCCTCGAGCTGGGCGGGGGAGACGTTCTTGCCGCCCGCTGTGACGATGATCTCCTTCTTGCGGCCGGTGATGGTGATGTAGCCGTCCGCGTCGACCGACCCGAGGTCGCCGGTGTGGAACCAGCCGTTCTCGATCGCATCGGCGGTCGCGTTCTCGTTGCGCCAGTAGCCGCCGAAGACGACCGGCCCCGACAACAGGATCTCGCCGTCCTCGGCGATGCGAACGGAATTGCCGGCAAGGGGTTTGCCGACCGACCCGACCTTCTGCTCGCCGATCGTGTTGACGGCGAACGCCGCGGACGTCTCGGTGAGGCCGTAGCCCTCGTAGATGGTGATGCCGATGCCGCGGAAGAAGTGGCCGAGGCGCGCACCGAGCGGAGCGCCGCCGGAGATCGCCAGCTGGCACTTGCCGCCGAGCGCGGCCCGCAGCTTCGAGAACACCAGCTTGTCGAACAGTGCGTGCTTGGCTTTGAGGACCAGTCCCGGGCCGCCGTTGTCCTGCGCCTCGCTCCACGCGATGGCCGTCTCGGCGGCGGCGTCGAAGATCTTGCCCTTGCCCTCGCCGTGGGCCTTGGCGCGGGCGCTGTTGTATACCTTCTCGAACACCCGCGGCACCGACAGGATGAAGTCGGGACGGAACTCACCGAACGTGGGCACGAGGTTCGGGATGTCGCTGGTGTGTCCGAGTGCGGCGCCGGCGTCGAACGAGGCGATGCTGACGGCACGCGCCAGGACGTGCGCCATCGGCAGGAACATCAGGGTGCTGACGCCGGGCGTCTTCAGGAGGGTGCCGAGACTGGAATCGAGGATGCCCTTCGACTCGGCGATGAGGTTGGCGTGGGTGAGTTGGCAGCCCTTGGGTCTGCCGGTGGTGCCGGACGTGTAGATGAGGGTGGCCGGATCACTGGACTTCAGCGCGGCGACGCGGGTCCGGACCTCGGAGTCGGGAACGTCGGTGCCCCGTTCGGTCAGTTCCGCGACGACGCCGCGATCATTTTCCGACGCCTCGATCCGGTAGACGCCGCGGAGCGTGGTGGCCTCGGCGGCCACGGACTTGACCGTGGCGGCGTGCGCCGCGTTCTCGACGACGAGGTCGATCGCGGCGGAGTCCTCGAGAATCCAGCGGACCTGCTCGGCGGAGGACGTCTCGTAGATCGGGACGGTGACGCCGCCTGCCGCCCAGATGGCGAAGTCGAGCAGCGGCCACTCGTACCGGGTGGCCGACATCAGGGCCACCCGGTCGCCCTGCTGGACGCCGATGGCGATGAGTCCCTTGGCCACCGCGGTGACCTGCGCGGCGAACTCGGCGGCCGTGACGTCGGTCCACCGTCCGTCGATCTTGCGCTTGTACACGACCAGCGTCGGGTGGGCCGCGGCATGGGCGAACACCGAGTCGACCGCGGACGCGTCCTCCGCGATCGTGAACGACTGTGGCGCGCTGAACTCGGGCACGAAAACCTCCGACACTGAAAATACTGACGAGTAGGATTGCGTTCCCAACTTTAGACCTTCTCCCGAAGGCTCCGCCTCCTGGCCGAACACGGGTGGTCAGAGGCCTGCTCGCGGGGCACCGCGGAACCCATCCGATGGCCATATGTGAAGCTTGTCGCCGTGAGCAGCATTCAGGTCGCAGACCAGACGTTCATCGCGGCCCCACCGCAGCAGGTCGCGGCGGCGATCGCGCAGCCTGCCCGCTGGCGCCGGTGGTGGCCCGACCTCACCCTCGCCGTCCGCGAGGACCGCGCCGAGAAGGGCATCCGCTGGACCGTGGCCGGACCCCTCACCGGAACGATGGAAGTATGGCTCGAGCCGGTGCTGGACGGAGCGATCGTGCACTACTTCCTCCACGCCGAACCGGCGCGCAGCGAGGCCGCCCCGGATCTGGCCGCCCTCAACCGTCGCAGGCGCGTCGAGGGCAAGGTGATGTCTTTCGAGGTGAAGAAGGAACTCGAGGCCGGTCGCGCAGCGGGAGAACCGCCGTCCTGAACCCGTTCCGGCCGTCGCGGCGGGGTCGGCATTGTGTCCGGGCGCCGGAATCGTGTGTGATAGTCGGGCACCACACAGACATACGGAACCGGTAACGGCGTGGCCCCGCGATCGAGAGCGGGTCGGCCAGGCGAAAGGAAGCGTTCACTCCATGCCCGAGAGGACCAAGAGGTCGATCAGTATCGAGGCGCCGCCCGCCCGGGTGATGGATGTGATCGCCGACTTCGACGCATACCCCGCGTGGGTGGCGGCCGCGAAATCCGTCGAGGTCATGGAACCCGGGACGAACGGCCGCGCCGACCGGGTGCGTTTCGTGCTCGACGCGGGCATGGTCAAGGACACGTACGTCCTCCGTTACGACTGGGCGCCCGACGGCAAGTCGGTCAGCTGGGAACTCGAGTCCGGTGAGATCCAGAAGTCGCAGTTCGGTTCGTACGTCCTCGAGGACGAGCCGGACGGCGGCACCACCGTCACGTACGAGCTCACCGTCGACCTCACCATTCCGATGATCGGCCTGTTCAAGCGCAAGGCGGAGAAGGCGATCACCGACACCGCGCTCAAGGAACTCAAGAAGCGGGTGGAAGGCTGAGCAGCGAGGGCCGTGCCGGACCTGCGCGGGTCCAGTTCTTCGTGGGGAAGGGGGGCGTCGGCAAGACGACGCTCGCGGCCGCGACGGCACAGGCGGCGGCCGAGTCCGGCAACCGGACGCTCCTCGTCTCGCTCGACCAGGCGCACTCCCTCGCCGATGTGGTCGGCATCGCCGCCGCCCGCGACGTCGTGTCCGTGACCGACACCCTCGACGTCCTCGAACTCGACACCCTCACGTTGCTCGAGAACAGATTCCGCAGCCTGGCAGCGGTTCTCGCGGCCGCAGGCACGCACGACCACGGTGCCCAGTTGTCGGCGCTCGAACCGGAGGAACTGACCGGGCTTCCCGGCGTGCAAGACGTGCTCGGGCTGGGCGAGATCGTCCGGTTCGCCACCGAGGGCGACTACGACGCCGTCGTGGTCGACTGCCCGCCCACCGCGGATTGCCTCCGGACATTGGCCGCGCCCGCGATGACACTGGAGTACCTCGAACGGGTGTGGCCGCAGCACCGCCGCATCGCCGCGCTGCTGGGTTCCGACCCCCGGCTCGTCATGCTGGTGACGCTGATCGAACAGGTCGTCTCCGCGGTCGGCGAGGTCCGGGAGCTGCTCGCGAACCGCGCGAAAACCACTGTGCGACTGGTGACGACACCGGAGCGGGTGGTTCTGACGGAGACCCGGCGCACCGTCGCGGTGGCCGCACTGTCCGGGCTGCGCATCGACGCCATCCTCGTGAACAACCTTCTGCCGCACTTCGATTCGCCGGCAGGACACGATGATCCCGGTGTGGCATGGTTGATCAGGCGACGAGCGCTGCAGCAGCGGGTGCTCGCCGAGCTGACCGCCTCTGCGGGCACCACGGTGATCCTCTCGGTCACCCGGTCGGTGACGGAGCCGGTAGGGTGGGCCGATCTCGGCGGTATCGCCCGGGAGTTGTATGCCGACGACACGGACGCGGTTGCGGTGTTGGGGAAGAACCCGCCTGCGGTGCGGGTGGGGCTGGAATCGGGGGCCGGTGTGGATTCTGTGTACACGATGCGGATGTATCTGCCGCTCGTGAACCCGTCGACCCTCACGTTGGGTCGAGTGGAGGACGACCTGGTCGTGGGAGCGGAAGGGGTGCGCCGCCGGGTGCGCCTCGCCTCGGTCCTGCGCCGGTGCGTCGTCGCGGGCGCAGAACTCGACGGAAGCGATCTGGTCGTCCGCTTCACGCCCGACCCTCAGGTGTGGCCGGTATGAACGACGACCACGCGCAGTTGCTGGCGGAACTGCGGACGTTGGCCGAGACCGCCCTGGACCGTCTCGAGCCGATCCTCCAGCGCGCGGCGGCGCCGCACCCCCCGGCGGACGCTGCGGGGGAGCCTGCCGGCGCCGGCCAGTGGTCGGGATGCACGTGGTGCCCGGTGTGCGCGCTCGCGGCCCTGATCCGCGGCGAACAGCACGACCTCGTGACCCTGCTCGCCGGCCAGGCGTCCGTGCTCATCGCCGTGCTGCGGCAGATCCTCGACGAGCACACCGATCACGACCCTTCGGGCCCCGGTGCTCCGGAACCGGGTCCGGGCGACGGCGGTTCGAACACCGAACCCGACGGCGGTCCGGCGTTCGAACCGATCACCATCACGTTCAAGCGCTGACGGCGCCTGCCGCAGGCGGGATCGGCGGACTCCTGCACGTCGGCGATCCGGCATGGGCACAATCATCTTCATGAGCACAGGCACGGGCAGCGATCGCACCCCCGGCTCGGCGCTGACCATCGGCATCGACGTGGGTGGAACGAGCATCCGTGCGTCGGTGGTCGACTCGGACGGCGAGGTGCTCGACTCGCTCCAGTCGCCGACCCCGGCGTCGGCGACGGCCCTGGAGAACGGCCTGGACCGGGCGGTGCGGGAACTGTCGGCGCGGCACGACGTCGCCGCGGTGGGGCTGGCGGTCGCCGGGTTCATCACCCCCGACCGCACGACGGTGCGGTTCGCGCCGCATCTGCCGTGGGTCGGGGCGCCCGTCGGCCGGGATCTGGGGGAGCGCCTCGGTCTGCCCGTGATCCTCGAGCACGACGTGAACGCCGCGGCGTGGGCCGAGCACCGGTTCGGTGCGGCCGCCGGCGGCCGGAACGTGGTGATGCTCGCGATCGGCACGGGCATCGGGGCGGCGCTCCTCGCGGACGGCCGGCTGTACCGCGGCAGCCACGGCGTCGCACCCGAACTCGGGCACATCCAGGTCGTGCCCGACGGTCGCGCCTGCGCGTGCGGCAAGCACGGCTGCTGGGAGCGGTACTGCAGCGGGACGGCGCTCGTCGACACCGCGATCGAACGTCTCGCCGCGGACCCGGCGACGTCGACCGTCCTCGCGCGGGAGGTGGCCGTCGATCCCGGGGTGCTGACGGGCAGGCGGATCGCAGGCGCCGCACAGGACGGCGACCCGCTCGCCCTGGAGACGATGCGGGACTTCGCCCGGTGGCTCGGGGTCGGCCTGGCTCTCATCGGTGACGTGTACGACCCGGATCTCGTCGTGATCGCCGGCGGAGTCGCCAGTTCCTCCGCACTGTTCATCGACGAGGCCCGCGAGCACTACGCGGCGCTGACGACGGGCGCCGGGCACCGGCCGCTGGCCCGGATCCGACCGACCCAGCTGGGGGAGGCGGCGGGCATGATCGGGGCGGCCGAACTCGCGCGGGCGGTCCTGCCCGATCGGGTGGGTTGACGCCCGGCCTACCTCTGTAAACCCGCAGAGTGTGATGTTGTGCGGGCCTCCCCGCCGTGTGTAGCGACCCTCACCCACCCGAAGTAGAGTCGAGCCGAACGAAGCTTGGGTTGTGAACGGGAGGGACGCCATGTGGTACTGGCTCTTCAAGTACGTGTTTTTGGGGCCGGTTCTCTGGGGGTTGGGCAGACCGACCGTGGAGGGTACGGAGAACATTCCGGCGGAGGGCGGCGCCATTCTGGCGAGTAACCATCAGGCCGTGCTGGATTCGTTCTTCCTGCCGCTGCGTGTGCCGCGGAGGATCACTTTTCTCGCCAAGAGCGAGTATTTCACCGGGACGGGACTCAAGGGCGCGTTCCAGCGCTGGTTCTTCTCGGTGGTCGGCCAGGTGCCGATCGACCGGACCGGCGCAGACGCCGCGCAGGACGCACTGAACGCCGGACTGCGCGTCCTCTCGCAGGGCAAGCTGCTCGGCATCTACCCGGAGGGCACCCGGTCGCCCGACGGTCGCCTGTACAAGGGCAAGACGGGTCTGGCGCGCATGGCGCTCGAGTCCGGTGTGAAGGTCATCCCGGTCGCGATGATCGGAACGGAGAAGGTCAACCCGATCGGCTCCCGCGTGTGGCGTCCCGCGAAGGTCACCATCCGTGTCGGCGAGCCCATCGACTTCTCGCGCTTCGAGGGGATGGGTGGCAACCGGTTCGTCGAGCGCGCTGTCACCGACGAGGTCATGTACAAGCTGATGAAGCTGTCGGGTCAGGAATACGTCGACATCTACGCGGCCTCGTTGAAGAAGAAGGCCCTCGCCGCGGACGGCTCCGCGCCGGTGGCCGGCGTGGCACCGGCGAGCGATGCGAGCACCGTCACGCGACTGCCGGACACCCGGGCGAGCTGACCGCCGCGACCTCTCAGCCGACGGGGACGGTCAGATCGTCGGAGTTCTCCGACCGATCGTCCTCGTCGGGCTGCGTGGTGCGGGTGCGGAACGCGAAGATCGCGACCAGCACCACGGCGAGCCCCCACCACACGTACGACGACGCCAGGAACTGATCCCACAGATTCCAGTGGGTTCCGCTCCAGCGTCCCACCCCGAGCTTCCAGTGCGCGGCGAGTTTGACGACGACGACGCCGACGACGGCCGTGACCGCGAGGGCGGCACTCCGGCGCCGGTAGGCGAGGATGCCGAGTACGAGGACTACCGGCACCGACCACACCCAGTGATGCGACCAGGACACGGGGGAGACGAGCAGTCCGAGGACGGCGTTGAGTCCCAGCGCGAGAGCCGTCTCGCCGGCCCGCAGTGCCCGCACCATCGCGACGATCACCAGTGCGAGAACCACGACGCTGAGCAGCAGCCAGATCGGGGTCCGCATCCCGTCGCTCAGGCCGAGCCGGGCGAGCACACCGGTGATGCTCTGATTCGCGGGATACGCCGGGGTGCCGATCCGATCGGAATCGAACAGCGTCTGCGTCCAATAGGTGACGGAATCGTTCCACGTCGCGATCGCGCCCACCGCGCTGAACGCGAGGAAGCTGACCGCGGTGACGACGGCAGAGCGAAAGTCCTTGCGCACCAGGAAGTACAGGATGAACACGGCCGGAGTCAGCTTCACCGCCGCCGCGAGACCGATCAGCAGTCCGCGGGGCCACGGCGTCTTCTTCGGCAGGCAGTCCGCCGCGACCAGCAGCATCAGCAGGATGTTGATCTGCCCGTAGTCCAGGGTCGACGAGACGGGTTCGAGGGCCATCGCCACCGCGAGCGCACCGAGCGCCGTCCACACCAGCGTGCGGCGGGGTGCGATGCCCAGCGAGTCGAGCGTGACGACGAGCACGCCGAACAGGGCGATCAGCGACAACACCGTCACGACGGTCCCGGCCGTCGCCAGCGACACCGTCGACAGCGGACTGAACACGACCGCGGCCAGCGGCGGGTACGTGAACGGCAGGAAGTTGCCCATCTGGGTGGCTGGCATCGACCCGTACAGCGTCGGGCCGTGCAGGAACACCGAACCGCCGAGCCGGTAGACGTCGAGATCGAGCCGGTAGTAGAAGCCGAAGTCCCGTAGACCGGGCAGTCCGAGCAGGTTGTAGGCGAATCCGACAGCGAGCCCGGCGAGCACGAGGACGCGGATCACGAGACCGCCGACGCGGAGATGCACGGGCACCCGCGGCCGGTCGAGCGGGTCCGCGACAGGGGCGGCGGACTGTCGACCGTCGGAGCGTGCGCTCACCGAGGCCTCCTTCACGAGGTAGGGGTGGATCCGGATGACGCCGACGGGTGAGGCATAGTTTGCGGGCGTGCGTTACTTCTACGACTGCGAGTTCATCGAGGATGGTCGCACGATCGACCTGGTGTCGATCGGGGTGGTCGCGGAGGACGGACGTGAATTCTACGCGGTGTCCACCGAGTTCGATCCCGACCGCGCGGGCAAGTGGGTCCGCAGGAACGTGCTGCCGAAGCTGCCGCAGCCGTCGTCGCCCCTCTGGAAGAGTCGCGCCCGCATTCGCGACGACCTCTACGCGTTCCTGATTCCGCGGCCCGGCATCGTCCCCGAACTGTGGGCGTGGGTGGCCGCCTACGACCACGTCGCCCTCTGCCAGCTGTGGGGCGACATGACGGAGCTGCCGCAGACGCTGCCCCGGTACACGCGCGAACTCCGCCAGTACTGGGAGGAGCACGGCAGCCCGGCGCTCCCACCTGCACCGGGCGACGCTCACGACGCGCTCGCCGACGCCCGGCACAACTTGGCGAAGTTCGAGGCAGTTCGGGTGGCGCGGTCACTCCGGTGACCTGACTCGCCATTGCTCCGGTCGAGCGAATATCCTGTATGGGTGAACTGGACTGTCGACGTGCCGATCGACCGCTTGCCCGAACTCCCGCCGCTGCCCACCGAGATGCGTGAGCGCCTCGATGCAGCGCTGGCCAAGCCCGCTGCCCAGCAGCCGCAATGGCCCGAAGGCCAGGCCGCTGCGATGCGGACCGTCCTCGAGAGCGTGCCCCCGATCACGGTGGCCAGCGAGGTCGTGGCCCTGCAGGAGAAGCTGGCCCAGGTCGCGCGCGGCGAGGCGTTCCTGCTCCAGGGCGGTGACTGCGCCGAGACGTTCGCGGACAACACCGAACCGCACATCAAGGGCAACATCCGCACCCTGCTGCAGATGGCCGTCGTCCTGACGTACGGAGCGAGCCTGCCTGTCGTCAAGGTCGCGCGCATCGCCGGTCAGTACGCGAAGCCGCGGTCGTCGAACGTCGACGCGCTGGGCCTGCAGTCGTACCGCGGCGACATGATCAACTCCCTCGTCGCCGACGAGGCCGTGCGCGCCCACGACCCGTCGCGGCTCGTGCGGGCGTACGC
Source organism: Rhodococcus pseudokoreensis (assembly GCF_017068395.1). Lineage (NCBI taxonomy): Bacteria > Bacillati > Actinomycetota > Actinomycetes > Mycobacteriales > Nocardiaceae > Rhodococcus > Rhodococcus pseudokoreensis. The sequence goes on from NZ_CP070619.1 coordinate 7,750,131, forward strand.
GAACGCCAGCGCCGCGATGAACCTGGTCCGCGCGCTCACCGGCGCGGGCATGGCCGACCTGCACAAGGTGCACGACTGGAACCGCGAATTCGTGTCTTCGTCGCCGGCCGGAGCCCGGTACGAGGCACTCGCCGCAGAGATCGACCGCGGGCTGCAGTTCATGAACGCCTGCGGTGTCACCGATCCCAGCCTGCACCACGCGCAGATCTTCGCCAGCCACGAGGCGCTCGTCCTCGACTACGAGCGCGCCATGCTGCGCCTCGACAACGACGACGACCACGCCAAGCTGTACGACCTGTCCGCCCACTTCCTGTGGATCGGCGACCGCACCCGTCAGCTCGACGGAGCGCACATCGCGTTCGCCGAACTCGTGTCGAACCCGATCGGCCTGAAGATCGGTCCGAGCACCACCCCGGAGATGGCGATCGAATACGTCGAACGCCTCGACCCCACCAACAAGCCGGGCCGGCTCACCCTGATCTCGCGCATGGGCAACAACAAGGTCCGCGACCTGCTGCCGCCCATCATCGAGAAGGTACAGGCCACCGGTCACCAGGTGATCTGGCAGTGCGACCCGATGCACGGCAACACACACGAGGCGTCCACCGGCTACAAGACCCGCCACTTCGACCGCATCGTCGACGAGGTCCAGGGATTCTTCGAGGTCCACAACGGCCTCGGCACCTACCCGGGCGGCATCCACGTCGAACTCACCGGTGAGAACGTCACCGAATGCCTCGGCGGCGCGCAGGACATCTCCGACCTCGACCTGTCGGGTCGCTACGAGACGGCGTGCGACCCCCGCCTCAACACTCAGCAGTCGCTGGAACTGGCGTTCCTCGTCGCGGAGATGCTCCGCGGCTGATCGCCCGCACAGAGACCCTCACTGCCCTGCTCCCGCGGGGTCAGGGCAGTGAGACCAGGGTGACCGTGCTCCCGGGTTTCACCAGATCGCCGTTGCCCGGGTTCTGGCCGATGACCAGAGACCTGTCGGTGTCGGTCACCTGACGCACCTTCACGTCGAGTCCGAGACGGCTCAGTTCGTCACGCGCGGATCCGACGGTCCGCCCCAGCATGGACGGCACCCGCACCGCGTTCGACACACTCAACGTCACGCTGGTGCCCGCATTGACAGTGGTGCCCGCCTTCGGGCTGGTGGCGATCGCGTCCCCGGCGGCGACGTTCCGGTCGAAGTCTGTCGTGGTGTCCTGCACGACGATGCCGACCGCCTCGAGTGACGCGCGTGCCTCGGCCTCCGACATGCCCTTCACGTCGGGAACGTCCACCGGTGGTGCGCCTTTGCTGACGATCAGTTTGACCGTGGAACCGGTCGCGAGTTCCGTGCCCGGTGCCGGGTCGAGTGCGGCCACCGCACCGATCGGTACCTTCGCGCTGAAAGCCTGACCGCCGTCCACCGGGGTGAACGTGCGGTTCCGCAGTTCCTGCTCTATCCCCGCGCGTTCGCCGCCCGCGGGCAGCGGCGGGACCGTCGGCCTGCCCAGGGAGACGAGCAGGGCCACCGTGCCGTCCCGGGAGATCCGCGAACCGCCCGTCGGATCGGTGCCCAGCACCGTGTCGAGCGCCGCGGTGTCCGAATACTGCCCTCGGATCTCCGTCGACAGACCGGCCGCTTCGATCGCCGTCACCGCCGCACCCCGATCGAGACCGTCGGTGGTCGGGACGGCGGTGAACCGGCCCGAACCCATCCACCAGCCACCGAAACCCACCGCGAGGGCGAGCATCAGGATCACGAGCAGCCACACGATCGTGGTCCGGCGCGACCGCTGCCGTTCGGCGGCGAAGTCGGGGTAGTGGTAGCCGTCGTCTGGTTCGTCGTCCACCGCGAACGTCGGTTCGTCCAGAGGTGGCCGTGGAGTCTGGGCGGTGACGACCCTCGTGTGCTGCACGCCGGGCTGCGCAGGCAGCGGGCTGGGCGGGGACAGCGGCGCGGCGGGCGGGAGGTGCACCGTCGGCGGTGCGACGGGGCCGGGCGGCGCGCCCAGGGGCGGGGCGCTCGCGGCGGCCGCGGCGCTCAGGTGCTGCGCGGAGCGTCGCGGGGCGGGCACCCGGTACGCGGGCAGGTCGAGTGCCGCCGCGATGCCGCGCAACGCCGAACCCATCTGCTCGGCGTTGGCGAAGCGGTGCGACGGCTCCCGGTGCGTGGCCTCCGCGACGAGTTCGTCGAACTCGGGCGGGACACCCGCGATGTACGAACCCGGCCGCGGGACGTCCTGGTTTATCCGCTGATAGGCCACGGACAACGACGTGTCCCCGGTGAACGGGGTCCGCCCGGTGAGGAGTTCGAACAGCAGGACCCCGGTGGAGTAGACGTCGCTGCGGGTGTCGGCGATCCCCGAGGTCACCTGTTCCGGCGACAGATACGCCGCCGTGCCCAGAATCACACTGTTCGACGTGGTGTTCGACGCGGCGGCGGCCCGCACGAGACCGAAATCGGCGATCTTCACCTCGCCGCCGTCGGAGATCAGGATGTTCTCGGGCTTGATGTCGCGGTGCACGAGACCGGCCCGGTGGGCGACGGCGAGCGCGTCGAGAACCGGCCCCACCACTGCGGCCACCGCGTGCGGCGGCATCGGCCCGCGTTCCCGCAGGAGTTCGCGCAGCGTTCCGCCGTCCACGAGTTCCATCACCAGGAACGCGTGATCGCGGTCGTGTCCCTGGTCGTACACGGCGACCAGGGAGGGGTGCTTGAGTCGCGCGACCGAGCGGGCCTCGAACTCGAAGCGGGTCACGAACGCCGGATCGGCCGCGAACTGCGGATCCATCACCTTGATGGCCACCGGACGGTCGAGACGCGTGTCGAGCCCCCGGTAGACGGTGGACATGCCGCCACGCGCGATCGTGGCATCCACCCGATAGCGCCGGTCGAGCAGCTCGCCGATCAAACGTTGACCTCCATCGTGCACAGTGTCCGTTCCCCCGTCAGTGCGCGCAGCCCGGCCACGCGCCTCTCAATCGTAGCCAGCGACACCGACCGGTAGCGCCACGCCGGAGCCGACCAGATAACGTTAGGGGAGTGAGTGCCATCCCTTACTGTGACGATGTCCTGGACCCTTCCGTCTCGCTCCTCCAGTTGGTGGACGTTGCGAAGAACCTCGGTGTGGCTGTCACCCGTGTGCAGCAGCTTCTCCGGGATCAGCAGTTGATCGCCGTGCGACGCGACGGCGTCCTCGGCGTCCCCGAACTCTTCTTCGACGAGACCGGTGAGACCGTCAAATGGCTGCCCGGACTCATCGCGGTGCTGCACGACGGCGGATTCAAGGACGAGGAAATACTGCTGTGGCTGTTCCGTGAGGACGACAGCCTGCCGGGCACACCCGTCCAGGCCCTGCACGGTGACCTCGCCCGCGAAGTGATCCGCCGCGCTCAGGCCATGGGATTCTGACCGCCGCTCACCACACCCGGCCACGGGTGGGCACCGCGAGCCGGGCGAACTGAGGCAGCGCCGTCGCCCACCGGTTCCGGCGCGGAACCGTGGCGCGCCGGTCCAGGACCCGGTATCCGCCGCGCTCGATCTCGTCGAGGATGCGCGAGTACAGCACGAACGCCGTCCGGATGCCGGGTTGGACGCGTCGATCCAGCATCGCGATGCCCGGTTCCGCGTCCCGGTACACCGACCGGGTGACGGCGATCAGGTGGGCTAGCGCCCGCACGATCCGCTGATCCGTCGCGCCGCGGCGGCGGCTGTGCACGAGAAGTGCGGTGTCGACCCCGAACGCGGCCAGCTCCTCGGCCGGGAGATAGACCCGGCCCCGATCGAGGTCCTCGCCGACGTCGCGGAGGAAATTGGTCAGCTGGAACGCCTCCCCGAGAGCCGCGGCATGCGGTTCGGCGCCGGGCCCGGTGGTGCCGAGGACGGGCAGCATCTGCAAACCGATCACGACGGCCGACCCGTACATGTACGTGCGGAGTTCGGCGAGAGTGCGGTACTCGGCCCGGTGCTCGGGAGTCCCCGGAACGTCCATCCGCATCGAGTTCAGGAACGCGTAGAAGTAGTTTTGGGGGATGGCGAAGTCCGCCACGGTGTCGAGGAACGCGGGAAGAACCTGTCGCATCTGCGGCGAGCACGCGGACACACCGGCCTTCCGGTCGGTGAAGCCGCGTCGCAGCACCGCGTCGATCCGGTCGAGTTCGGCGGCGCACTCCCCGGCGGTCCGGCCGGGATCGACGTCCACGAGGTCGTCTACCGTGCGGGCGAACCCGTACAAGGCGTGCACGGCGGCCCGGCGGCGCTCGGGAAGCAGGCGGGTGGCCAGGTGATAGGTGCGTCCGTGCTCCGCCGTCACCGCGCCGCAGTACCGGTAACTGTCGGCCAGCGCGGTCATCGACCGGTCATTCGACGCCGGGCGACGACGCCGCACCAGCGAGGTCGGCGGTGCGCTCTTCCTCGACGGGCCGCGGTGCGCGCAGCCGCAGCGGGTCGACCGTGCGCAGCGACACCGCCGCCACGACCGCGGCGAACGTCGCGAGCACCACGTGCGCCAACGTGTAGAGACCGATCGACCCGTCCGGCTGGAAGACCAGCATCAACCAGGTGGACAACCCGACGAGAATCATCAACGTCCGCGTCGACAACGCAAAGCCGGCCGCGATGGCGATCGGCCACGAGTAGTACCAGGGCAGCGCGGCCGGCGACAGGATCACGATCGCGACCAGGACGATGAGGATCCCGAGGATCGCATCCCGCTCGGTCTTCCGGTACCGCCACCAGGCCGCCAGCACGATCCCGACGAGGGCCACCGCACAGATCGGGCGGGTGACGGCCAGGACCTCACCCAGCCGCAGATCCGCGAACCACGACGTTCCGACCGTCACGAAGTGGGCGAGGATCGTCGGCAGCGACAACCAGTTGATGATCTTGTTCGAACCGGACAGCGCCGTCATCCAGCCGAGCCCGACACCGGCGACGGCGGAGGCGGCGGCGAAGACGACCACGAACACGGCGAATCCCGCACCCGCGGTCTTCGCGAACGACGCGAGCGGCGACGCGGGTGTGCGCCCCTCCGCCTCGGCCTTCTCCTTCTCGTGGAGCACCCAGATCCACACCATGAAGGGGAGCGCGGCGCCCGCGGTCGCCTTGATCGCGACCGCCACCGCGACGAGCGCGATGCCGGCCAGATGGCGGCGTTCGAGGACGAGCGCGATGCCGGCGATCATCAGGCCGACCATCAGCAGTTCGTTGTGGACACCGCCGATGAGGTGGACGAGGACCAAGGGATTGAGCACGGCGAGCCACAGCGCGATGGCCGGATTACCGCCGAGGTGCCGCGCGAGGTGCGGAACGCCCCAGACCATCAGCGCGAGCCCGGGCAGCATCGTCACGCGCAGGAGCATCGTTCCCGCGATGACGTTGTCGCCGGTGATCGCGGTGATGCCCTGACTGAGCAGCAGGAACAGCGGACCGTACGGCGCGGTGGTGGTGGTCCACACGTTGCTGACGTTGTCGAGAAGGATTCCGGGGTTGACCACCGGACCGACGGCGTAGGGGTCGAACCCGTCACGCAGCAGCGCGCCCTGCGCCAGGTAGGAGTACGCGTCCCGGCTGAACATCGGCACGGCCAGCAGCAGCGGCGCCGTCCACACCGGCACGACCATCCGCAACTGCCGGAGCGTGACGTCGCCGCCGAGGGTGGCGCGGCCCAGCCGCACCCACGCCGTGATCATCGCGACGACACCCACCCAGACGATGACGGTCGACAGGATCTGCCCGTGACCGAACCGGAGCCACGACAGGTGCATCGCCTCGAGCAGCGGGTCCTCGCGGCGGACGCTGCCCGCACCGAAACCACCGAACGTGATCATCACGGCGCCCACGAAACCGAGAAGTGCGGCGTGCCCCTCCGGGCTGCGGAGGAAGTCGGCCGTGGTCTGGGGCCACGACCGCTGCGGCGTGGTCGTCGCAGCGGCGACGGTCGCCTGCCGGGCAGAGGACGTCATGAGTGCAGATTCCTCCCCCGAGGTGAGTTCGGTTGCGGTCGGTGCGCTCGTCGTCGCGCGCATCGCATGGTCGAGGAACCAGTTTAATTGCTGCCGGCACCAGTTCTCGCCACGCCTCGCCCTATCCTCCCGCACTTCGTGCTTTCGAGTGCAATTCCGCACTTCGTGCTCCTACCGGCCCGGTGATGCGCGCGGCCGCGAGTTTCCCCGACAGCAGGACGGTCGGAACGCCGACACCCGGGACGGTGCCGGACCCGGCGAGAACGACGTTGTCGAGGCCCCGGACCAGGTTGGGGCGCCGGAACGGACCCGTCTGCCGGAACACGTGCGCCGCCGCGAAGGGACTGCCGGCCGCCATGCCCTTCCCGAGCCAGGTGAGGGGGGTGTCGACGTAGTCGATGGTGAAATGCTCCGCGATCCCGCTGTACCCGCGCTTCTCGAGTTCGCGCAGCAGTTCGTTCGTGTACGGGCCGGTCAGCGAGGACCACTCCAGCGGCGCGCTGTGCAGGTTGGGGCACGGAGCCAGCACCGACAGCGGTTCCGAGGCGGTGCCCGCGCGGTCGAGGACGAGGCCCGGATCCGATACGGCGGGCCGGGTGATCAGCAGCGACGGGTCCGTCATCAGCCGTCCGCGTCCCCGGCGCGCCGTGATCTCCGCGAACGTCCGTTTCCACGCGTGACCGAAGTCGATGGTGTGGTGCCGCTGGGTGGCCCACCGCGACGCGACCGCGGTGGGGACGGTCCCGTGCAGGACCACGGCGGACGGCGACACCCGCACCCGGCGGGGCGTTCGGCGGGTCACCGGGCGCAGCAGCGCGTCGACGACGGCCGTGTCGGGGGTGAGCACCAGCGCGTCGCAGTCGATGCGCTCACCCGCCGCCGTGACGACGGCGCCCACGCGGTCACCGGTTCGCTCGAGCGCCGCGACCTCGGTGCTGAACCGGATCTCCCCACCCGCGGTGGTGAGGGCGTCGGCGAGGGCGAGCGCGATCGAACGCATCCCGCCCCGGGGGAAGTAGACACCGAGCGAGGTGTCCATGTGGGCGATCGCGCCGTACACCGCCAGGGCGTCGGCGGGGGCGACGCCGGCGTACAGCGCCTGGAACGTGAAGATCCGGCGCAGTCGCGGATCGGTGATGGTCCGGTCGACCCGGGCGCCGAGGCGGCCGAACCCACCCAGCGCGGTGAGCCTCAGCAGATCCCGCGCGGCCTCACGGGACGAGACGAGATCCAGCGGCGAATCGAAGTTCGCGTCCATGAAGCGGTGGTACTCGGCGTCGAAGATCCGGCCGAGCCAGCGCCGCAGCCGCAGGTACCGCGCCGATTCGTCCGGCCCGCACACCCGGCTGACCTCCGCGACCATCGCGTCGGGATCGGAGTGGACGTCGAGCGAGGAACCGTCCGCGAACCGCGCGTGATACGCCGGGGACAGCCGTTCCAGGACCAGTGGCGGGCTGGTCGACGTGAAATCCGCGCCGACGGCCGCGAGCGCCTCGCCGACCAGTTCGGGCATCGTGAGGACGGTCGCGCCGTTGTCGATGTCGTAGCCGGGACCGCGGTAGGTGCCGACCCGCCCGCCCGGTGACGACTCCCGTTCGAGGACGGTGACGCGGCGGCCCGATCCGGTGAGGTGCAGGGCGGCCGAGAGACCGGCGAGGCCGGCACCGACGACCACGACGTGATCGGTGCGGCCGGGAACCGTCCGCAGCGCGCGAGCCACCGCGGACCTCAGTAGTCGCGGCGCGTCGCGGCGACGGCCATCTCGGTGAGCTGCTGCTTCGCCGCGGTGGTCGCGGTGCTCGTCTCCAGCGTGGACAGCGCGGTCGCGACGAGATCCTCGATCTGTTTCTCCACGTCGGCGACCGCGCCGAGCGACGTGATCGTGTTCCGGAGGGTGTCCACGTCCGAATCGGACAGATCGGTGCCGATGCCCTCGCGGAGCAGGGCGGCCGCCGCGGGGTCGCCGGCATCGGCGCGCTGCAGCGACATCGCGAACAGGACGGTGCGCTTGCCCGCCCGCAGGTCGTCGCCCGACGGCTTGCCGGTCACGGCCGGATCCCCGAACACGCCCAGCAGGTCGTCGCGGAGCTGGAAGGCGATACCGATGTCGGTGCCGAATCGGCGGTACGCCGAGACCAGAGTGTCGTCGGCGCCTGCGAGTGCCGCGCCGAGGTGCAGCGGCCGCTCGATGGTGTACGCCGCGGTCTTGTACCGGTTGACCTTCATGGCGGCGTCGATCGACTCGTCCGCTCGGGCCTCGTTGCTGATGTCGAGGAACTGCCCGCCGAGCACCTCGGTGCGCATCGCCGACCACACGGGGGAGATGCGGGCCGACGCGTCCGCGGTGATGCCCGATTCGCGGATCATGTCGTCGGCCCAGGCCAGCGCGAGATCGCCGAGGAGAATCGCGACGCCCTCGCCGAAGTGAGCGGAATCACCGCTCCACCCCCCGGTGCGGTGCTGTTCCGCGAACTCGACGTGGACGGTGGGGAACCCGCGGCGCGTCGTGGAGGCGTCGATGATGTCGTCATGGACCAGGGCGCAGGCCTGCACCAGTTCCAGCGCGGAGCAGGCGCGGAGCACGGGCCCGGCCTCGGGGCCCCCGGCGTCGCCGCCCGCCCCGAGCCAGCCGGTCCACGCGAACGCGGGACGGACCCGCTTGCCTCCGCGTAGGACGAAGTCCTCGAGTGTCGTCACGGCCTCGCGGTAGCCGCCACCCACGGCGTCGACCACGTCCTGCCGGCTGGCGAAGAAGTCGCGCAGCGCATTCTCGACCTCGGCCGCGAGGGCGGAGGGGCGCGTTCCAACGGACAGTGTTGCCTCCAGGATCGAAATTTCGCGTGTGCGCCGAGACCGGCAGCAGGCGTCGACACCACCATAGTGGGCGCTCGTCCGGGCAGCCGGTTGCCCGGATCCCGGGTGCCTGCTGAGACGCAGTGGGTGCATTCCTCCGGGCACTACCTATGCTGGACGGGTGACATTCGATTCCGTCAGGGGGCGGGCCAGCGAAGGCTGGGTGACCCGCACCCCGTCCATCGTCGACCGGATCCGGTCGTCCGGCGACGGTCGGGTGCCCTTTTCCGTCGAGTTCTCGCCGCCGCGGGACGAGGCCGCCGAGGCCCGTCTGTGGCGTGCCGTCCGCGAGTTCGAGCGGATGGGTCCGGCCTTCGTGTCCATGACATACGGTGCGGGCGGGTCGACGCGCGACCGCACGGTCCGCGTCACCGGCCAGCTCGCCGAGGAGACCACCCTCCTGCCGGTCGCGCACCTCACCGCCGTGTCCCACAGCGTCGACGAACTGCGGTCGATGGTCGGCGCGTACGCCGACCGCGGAATCAGCAACATCCTGGTCCTGCGCGGCGACCCGCCCGGTGACCCGTTGGGCGAATGGGAGAAGCACCCCCAGGGCGTCGAATACGCCGAGGATCTGGTCCGGCTCGTCCGCGACCTCGGCGACTTCCACGTCGGCGTGGCGTCGTTCCCGGAAGGTCACTACCGCGCGCCCGATCTTGCACACGACACCCGGTACCTGGTGTCGAAGCTGCGGGCGGGCGCCGAGTACTCGATCACCCAGATGTTCTTCGACGTCGACGACTACCTGCGGCTGCGCGACCGGGTGACGGCGTACGACCCCGAGCAGGGCGCGAAGCCGATCATCCCCGAGATCATGCCGATCACGTCGCTGGGGTCGGTCCGCCGCATGCTCGAACTGTCGGGGTCGAGTCTGCCGGCGCACCTCGAGAAGCGGCTGGCCACGGCCGCCGGGGACGGTCCGGAGGAGAACCGCGCCGCCGTGCGCGAGATCGGCATCGACCTCGCCACCGAGATGAGTGAACGCCTCATCGCGGAGGGTGCGCCCGGCCTGCACTTCATCACTCTCAACTTCGCGCGCGCCACCAGCGAGGTGCTCGCCCGGCTCGGCGACAAGGTCGGTTCGGGCGTGGCGGATCCGTCCCCGGTCACCCCTGCGCCGGTCAGCTGAGCGTCCGGCCCTTCCACCGGGTGCGCCCGCGCCGATGACTGCGGTGTGACGAGACCGTCAGTGCCGTCACCGCGGCCACCGACAGCGGATGCGCGAGCGCGCCTGCCACATCTGCGGCGGTGAGGCGATCGCCGCGTTCGAGTGCCCGGGCGCACAGCCGGGATGTCGTGGCCGCGAGATACCCCACCGCGCCCCACCGGCGGACGCGTCCCCGTCCCGCCGCGAGGGCCGCCGGCGGCACCAGGTACGCCACGGTCGCGACACCGAGGACCGCCGCGGCGCCGAGGCGGGAGCCGAATGCCGTCCACAGCCAGCGGTCGTAGCCTCCCCGCAATGCACCGGTGTCCTCGTACATCCGGCAGGATGCCGACCGGCCGGCCACGACCAGCGTGGTCGTCTGCCCGCACCGGCGGAGCAGGCGTGCGATGTCGAGGTCCTCGGTCACCCTGTCCGGAACGGCGCCGTGACCCCCGACCCCGCGGTACGCGGCGGCGTCGAAGACCATGAACTGCCCGCAGGCGACGGCGGTGGACGGGCGCCGAGACCGGTTGGCCACGCGGACGGGCAGCGTCGCCGCCCACGACCATCCGAGCAGCGGCTGCACCAGGGCCTCACCGGCCGATCCCGCCTGCTGGAACGGCCACGCGCAGACCAGGGCGGCGTCGGACTCGCGCAGGGCGGTGCAGGCGGTGTTCAGCGCGTCGGGGCGCAACCGCACGTCGGCGTCGAGGAACACGAGGACCCCGCTGTGTGCCCGTCCCTGCGCGAAGGCGTGCTCGCTCACGCGGTGGCAGGCCGCGGGTTTACCCACCCATCCCGGCGGCGGTTCGGCGGTTCCCCGCAGCACGAAGAAGCGAGGGTCGCCGCCGGCCGCGACCTCCGCGGCCCCGGCCGTGCCGTCGGTGGAGGCATCGTCGTAGACGAACACCCGGAGATCGTCGACCCCGCGCTGTGCGCGCAGGTCGCCGATCAGAGCGGGTAACCGGTCACGCTCGTCCCGGGCCGGGACGCAGACCGTGACGGGTTCGGTGACCCGGCGGGCCGGAGCAGGGAGCCGCGGTGCGGAGCGCAGGTTGGCGACGGAGACGGCGAGACCGAGCACCGAGACCAGGGAGCCGAACCGGACCACCCGCTCGATCGGCGCCGCGGTCACACGTCCGAATGATCTCGTGCGCGACGGCCGCCGAGCACCGGCTCCTTGTTACGGGCCAGCCACGCCAGCGCACCGACGATGACGGCCACACCCAGCGTCACACCGGCCATGATGCCCGCCCAGCCCGCGAAACTGCGGGTGCTGGGATCCGAATAGCGCACCTCGGCCCGGATCGTCGAGGTGTCGCCGGCGGGCAACTTCCACGACACGATCGAATCGCCCTCACGGGTGCCGTTGGTGGTGGCGACGCGGGCCGGGAACGCGATCGTGAACTGCACGTCGGTGCCCTGGGCGGGTACCGAACTGAGATCGGCCTTCCCGTCGAGGGTCACGAGGTCGCCGGTCCGCTGGAGCGAGATCTGGAAACTTCCCGTGGCCTGCTCCGACATCGTGCCGAGCTGCGCCACGTCGCCGAACGTGAGGTCGCTGAAGAACGCCTGGCTGCCCACGTAGCCGTCCTTCTTGTACTCCTGGATGCGCACCTTGTCCGACAGCGAGCCGGGGGGAGTGAGCTGGGGGCCCTTGTCCTGATCGTTCGCCGGCACGGCGGCGGCCACGATCTGGCCGGAGACCCGGTCGTCGGCGGACACACCCATCGACACCTGAACCCGCAGGCATCCCGCGAGGAACGGTACGAGGAGAAGGCCGAGGACGGCGAGGGACGCGGCCCTCCGCGAGCGGGTCGAGGTCGGAACCGAAGGCAGCTGCACAGTCGTATCGTGCCAGGGGACCGGTTCGGTGTCAGGCGTGAGGGTGCGTGTCGCGGGCCCCGGGCCGCCGGACGCCCGGCCGCAGCAGCGAGACGAGCAGGGGAACTCCCAGGATTCCCATCGCGCACCACCCGTAGATTGCCGAATACCGCAACTCGGGGGCGTCCAGGAAGACGGAGTGGGCCAGCGCCGAACCCAGCCACGTCCACAGGAACAACCCGATCGGGACGCCGTCGCGGTGCCGGGTTCCCGTGCCGAAGCGGCGGTCGATCCGGTCGATCGCGACCGCCATCACCGTCGCGACGACGAACCACCCCGCGTAGTTCGTCAGCGGAATGTGCTCGACACCGGGCAGGCCGGCGTCGGTGACGCACCAGCGCCACTGGCCGTCCGCGACCATCTGCGGGTCCAGGTACAGGTCCCAGCCGACGACGCCGACGGTCGTCAGCGCGATCCGGACCGCCCGCCTGTGCGGGCCGCGGGCGAGCGCCGACGCCGCACACCACACCGGGTAGAAGCCGGCGGTCCAGGCGAACGGCACCACGAGGGGCACCCCGGCGAGTGCGGGACCGAGGCGGTCGACGCTGTAGTCGTAGCAGCCGTAGGGGAAGCCGGTGGCCGTCCCGGCGACCTCGGAGACCAGACCCAGCCCGGCCGTCACGATCACGAGTCCCGCCGCCCAGCGTCCGCCCCGGGTCACGGCCGCGTGGGTGATCGAGGCGGCGGCGAGCAGGACGACCACGAACACGGTGACGACGTCACGGACCCCGCCGTGCACCAGCGGGTAGAGGATCTGCGCCGCGATCGCCGCCCCCGCGAGAACGACGGGAACACGGGAGGTCATCGCCGGCGCCACACGCGGGCCAGACCCTTTCGGTCGTCGCGGAGCGCTATCCGGGCGGCGCTCCGGCCGCTCGCACCGGACACCCCGCCACCCGGATGGGTCGAGGCCCCCGTCAGGTACAGGCGGTCGGCCCCCGGAACCCGGTGCCCCGACAACTCGGGGAGGGGACGCCACATCATCATCTGGTCCAGCGACATCTCCACGTGCATGACGTTGCCGCCGAGCAACCCCATCTCGTCTTCGAGGTCCTGCGGCGACTGCACGTGCCGGTCGAGGACGGACTCGCCGAACCCGGGTGCCAGCGCGTCCATCTCCGCCACGATCCGGTCGGCCTCCGGCGCGGCGAGGTCGCTCCACCGCCTGCCGCCGGTCAGCCGGTACGGCTGCCATTGCGACCACAGGGTCACCTGGTGCCTGCCCTCGGGTGCGATGGTGGGGTCGAGTCCGCTGAAGCTCATCCCCAGCACCGCGGGCCGCGGCGGGAGCTCCCCGGCGAGCGCCGCGCCGTGCGCGAGCCGCAGCTGGGCGCGATCCGAGACCAGCAGCTGGAGCCCGTCGGTGACGGTGTCGTCGGGCGCGCTCGGATAGGCGGGGAGAGCGTCGGTCGCCAGCCGCACCACCATCCCGATCCCCGGGCCGACGCGGATCCGGCGACGCCACCGGGCGAGGGTCTGCGGGTCGTACCCGCCGCGTTCGAGCAGGCCGAGGGTGGTCAGCACGTGGCAGCCTGCGACCACCACACGGGAGCGGATCTCGCGGCCCGACGACGTCCGAGTCGTCCAGGTGCCGCCGTCGCGGCTCAGCGAGACCACCGACTCGCCGAGTGTGACCGTCCCGCCGTCCGACTGCAGTCGCGAGGCGAGCGCCGCGGTCAGGGCTCCGCTGCCGCCGACGGCGCGGCCGGGCGGAATTGTGTGCATCAGGGCCGCGAACCCGACCATCGGCGCCGTCCCCGGCTCCGACATCGGCGGACCGGACTGGGCGCCGAACCACGCGAGCGCCGCCTTGAGCCGTTCGTCGTCGAAATACTCGTCGAGCAGTGCGTCGCCGGAACCGAGGAACTGCCGGGAGAGGTCGCTGCCGCCGCCGCCCGTGTCGAGCCCCCAGAACGACGAGAGCAGCGCGGGCGCGGTCGGCGGATTCGAGAACGCGCGCATGACGCGGGCGCTGCGCGGACCCCACACGTCCACGAACCGGCGGTACGCGTCGGCGTCCGCGGCCCCGCAGGACTCCTCGATGGACCGGCACGTCGCCTCGAGGCTGCGGCGGAACACGATTCCCGGCCGGTCCGTTCCAGCGGGGGCGGGGGCGAACGCCCACGGATCGCAGTCGAGGTACCGAAGGCCGTGCGCGCCGAGGTCGAGTTCCTCGACGATCCCCGTGTGCCGGACCATGATGTGCGCGGACGACCCGCGGTCGACCTTGTACCCGGGGAAGCGTTCCACCGTGGACACGGCGCCGCCGAGCACGGTGTCGCGTTCGATCACCTCGACCGACCACCCGGACCGCGCGAGGTAACACGCCGACACCAGGGCGTTGTGTCCCGATCCGACGACCACCGCGTCGATCACAGGGGAAGCCCGCGTCCCAGCACCGCGAACGGCCGGTTGTCGCCGGCGAATCGGAAGTGGCGCAGGACATCTCTGAAGCCGAGGCGGCGGTACAGCCGCCACGCGCGGTTGTCCTCGTCCGCCACTTCCGGGGTGGAGAGCAGCACCCCGCGTTCGGGTCGGCGTTCGAGGAGGCGCAGGAGCAGGGTCTCGCCGAGCCCGTGACCCTGGGCGTCCGGGTGGACGTGGAGTTCGGTGAGTTCGAAGTAGTTGCCGAGGATCACGTCGATCTGGTCGCGGGTCCACCCCGTGTGGCGCAGGCCGGAACGGACCTGCTGGTGCCACCACTGCTCGGGGGCTCCGCGGTAGCCGTAGGCGATGGCGACGAGGCGGGCGGCCGCGTCGTCGGTGGATCCGTCCCCGGCCGGGACGAGCGCGCCGACGCCACGCCACCCCGACCGCTGGAGGTGCTCGTTCCACATCGGCGCCCGGTGGTATTCGGTGCCGTGGGGATAGCCCATGGCGGCGACGTAGATCGACAGCGCCTCGTGCAGGCGGTCGCGGAACTCGGCGGCCGAGAGTTCGACCACGAGCGGAGTCTGGTCAGCGTTCGGTTCGACCGGTCTCACCTTTCTCTTGACGACATGTCGGTGGGTCCAGCTATATTGAATAGGTCGAACAGATGTTCGATGGTGGGGATCCGGCGATGCTCGAGGGAAGCGAGCATCGCCGACCCCCGAACTCACGACCTGACTACGCCCGGCGGGGTGGTTGCACCGGGGTTTTGGAGGTGTTCGAAGTGCTGACGAATCCGGTCACGGGACCGACCTCTGGGAACTCGCACCGGAAGGGTGACGTACGCAACCCGGCCTCGCGCCGCGGCTCGGTGCTGCTCGATCGCGCCGACGCGCTCCTCGTCCAATCGGTGGGGGCAGGCGGCCCGGCGGATCGATTCCACAGCGCGTATCTGGCCGCGTTGCGCGGCGCGGGCGCCGTGCTGGCCGCCGCGGAGGGGCCGGCGGGGAGCAAAAGGACACGAACACGTAACGCCTGGGTGCTCATGGCCGGGGCGGCGCCGGAATTCAGGAACTGGGCCGACTACTTCGCCGGTCACTCGCCCACCCGCGCCGCCATCGAGGCAGGAATGTCGAGAACCCTCACCGATCTCGAGGCCGACGAGTTCTTCGTCGAGGTCGGACGCTTTCTCCAGGCCGTCGAAGATCACATCGAACGTGGCGCAGGTCTCGATCTGCGGGCCTCGTAGGACGGCCGGGAGACCGGAAACGGCGGGAAAACGGTGCGGCGTCCGCGACATTGCGGTGCCCCGAACGTCGTTCGGTGCGGGAGTCCGTAAGGTTGGTGGGGAACTCGTACGTGGAGTAGGTGGTACGGGGATCGAACTGCTCGTATTATTAAATCTAGGTAGCCGCCAAAGTCGGTTACCCACCGTCTCGCACCGTGAGGCGGTGGCCAACACTCCAGTGCCGGGGGAGGTACCGTGCCACTCTCCGAGCACGAGCAGCGCATGCTCGACCAGATCGAGAGCGCTCTCTACGCCGAGGATCCCAAGTTCGCCTCCACTGTGCGAGGCGGTCGCATGCGTGCGGCATCGAGTCGTCGTCGATTGCAGGCGGTGGCCCTGTTCGTTCTGGGCCTGGTCCTGCTCATCGCCGGCGTCGCCCTTCCGATCAAGCCGGGCGGTTTTCCCGTCATCAGCCTGATCGGCTTCATCGTCATGTTCGGTGCCGGAGTCCTCCTCCTGTGGGGTGGAGGAAAGAGCAAGTCCGGACAGTCCTCACGTGGTGGCTCGACCACGCAAGGCGAGACCGGCCGTGCCGAACGCGGTAAGCCCCGAAGCGGGCGCAAGAGTGGCGGATTCTCGTCGCGAATGGAAGACCGCTTCAAGAAGAGATTCGAGCAGGAGTAGTACAACCCGCTCAGCAGTTCAGTGGCGGCGTGGCATGTGATGCCACGCCGCCACTGCTGTCTCCGGGGTCGGCACCCGGTCGCCCGGCGCCCATTCGGCCCTGTTGTGCCCGGCAGGTGGGGCCAGTGAACGCTCCCGCCCACGAATCCCCACCCTCACCCACCCCGTTTCCCCACTTTCCCCCCTCGGGTCCGCGACGAGCCGCGGAGCAGGGGTAACGCACCCTCTCCGTGAGCTCTCACCTGGGCCTTTCGGATGCTTGGCGCCGCTGTGTGCCGGAGCGCGATCGACGGTGCCCGTGTCGGTGATCACGTCGGGAATTTCCCCCCACCTGCTCCAATTCGCGTTGACCAGCAAGTATTGGGCAAATTGGGTGGCAACACGCGGTTATCTACCTTGTGGGTGGGGGAAAGTGGGGTACTGTGGTGCGCAGCGGGGAGCGAAGGTGAACCGCCCGGGCATGCGGCGTTCGATATGAACGCGGTGGGAGGTGTCGAGTGTTTCTCGGTACCTACACGCCGAAGCTCGACGACAAGGGGCGGCTCACGTTGCCCGCAAAGTTCCGGGATGCGCTGGCGGGAGGGTTGATGGTCACCAAGGGTCAGGATCACAGCCTCGCGGTATATCCCCGGGAAGAATTCACCGCTCTCGCACGCAAGGCCGCGGCCGCGTCGCGAAGCGATCCGGAGGCGCGAGCCTTCGTTCGCGGACTGGCGGCAGGTACCGACGAGCAGCACGCAGATGCCCAGGGGCGCATCACCCTCTCGGCAGATCACCGTCGTTACGCGGGTCTCTCCAAGGACTGCGTAGTGATCGGTTCGGTCGACTTCCTCGAAATCTGGGATGCGCAAGCCTGGCAGACCTATGTCGAGGCGAACGAGGAGAACTACTCGCAGGCAACAGGAGTCGCGCTCGGCGAGATCGTCTGAGCGTGAACACGTCCCCGCGAATGCCGCGAGGCCTCTGTCCGACGGAACCCTGACGCACTTCCCCAGCGCCAGGTTTTCATTTCGGGCAGGGACCTCGAAGCATTCGCCACGGCAACTGGCCGACACGAGAAGTTCGAGCAGTGGACCCCGGCACCGGGCACGTTCACCAGCACCACAGAGCAGGAGCCGGAGGGATCATGGTGGATCACGAGGGGGAAGATTCCTCGCCCGCCGATGGTTTCGGTCACATCCCGGTACTGCTTCACCGCGCAGACGAACTGCTGGGCCCTGCCCTCACCGCGAACGACCCGCAGGGCGGGGGCGCCGTCATGATCGACGCGACCCTCGGCCTCGGCGGGCATTCCGAGCACTTCCTGCGGACCTACCCCCAGTTGAGGCTCGTCGCCCTCGACCGTGATCCGCACGCACTGGAGATCGCGGGTGGCCGGCTCGCCCCGTTCGCGGACCGAATCACGTTCGTGCACACCCGCTATGACGGCATCGAGGATGCGCTCACCCAGGCGGGTCTGTCCGCGCAGGAGTCGGTGCACGGCATCCTCTTCGATCTGGGTGTCTCCTCGATGCAGCTCGACGAATCGGATCGAGGGTTCGCGTACTCGATCGACGCGCCCCTGGACATGCGGATGGACCCGACCACCGGCATCACGGCGGCCGAGGTCCTCAACACGTACAGCCACGGAGATCTCGCTCGCATCCTCAGCACGTACGGCGAGGAGCGCTTCGCGGGCAAGATCGCGTCGGAGGTGGTCCGGCAACGCGCGAAGGAGCCGTTCACGACCAGCGCAGCTCTGGTCGAACTGCTGTACCGCACCATTCCTGCGGCGACCCGCCGTACCGGGGGACATCCCGCGAAGCGGACGTTCCAGGCTCTTCGGGTGGAGGTCAACGGCGAGCTCGATTCACTGCGCGCCGCGGTACCGGCTGCACTCGACGCGTTGACCGTCGGGGGACGCGTCGTGTTCATGTCGTACCAATCCCTGGAAGACCGGGTCGTCAAGCAGGAAATCACTCCCAGGTCCAAGTCGAAGAGCCCGGAGGGGCTTCCCGTCGAATTGCCCGGGATGGGACCGGAATTCCGGATCCTCACACGAGGGGCGGAGCGCGCGTCCGAACAGGAAATCGAAGAGAACCCACGATCAGCCCCGGTGCGTTTGCGCGCTGCAGAAAGAATTGCCAGGAGGTCGGCGGCATGACGGTTCAGGTGAGTTCCACCGAGATGCGGCCCGCGCGGGCGGACAACCGGTCGGGCGCGGCTGAGCGGGCGTACAAGAAGCGCACCCAGCGCGCGGCTGTGCACAACGGATCCGCGATCGCCGTCTCCGGCAAGAACCGCACCGGCACGCTCACCGCCCGCATCCCGTTCGTGGCGACGATCCTCGTGCTGCTCGCGACGGGCCTGGCCGTCACACTGCTGCTCACCACCCGGTCCGCGGAGGATTCGTACCAGCTGAGCGCCGCCCGCGCCCACAACCAGTCCCTCGAAGAGGAGAAGGCCGCGCTCCAGCGTGACGTCGAGACCGCCAACTCCGCCCCGAAACTGGCGGAGGAAGCGGCCAAGCTCGGCATGGTCCCCGCGAACGACCCGGCGCGGCTCGTCGTCCACCCCGACGGCAGCGTCGAGGTCGTCGGAAAGCCGGCCCCGGCGTCGGGTGCGCCGGTGCCTCCGCTCGACGCCGCCGCCCCGAACACTCAGCGTGGCAACTCCGTGGCTACCGCTCCGAACAGGGGCACCACACAATCTCCACGCGCCACGCCGCAGCCCGGCAATGGCGCAGAGATCCAGGCGCAGGGTGAACAATTGGTTCCCGTGATCCCTTCGGCCGCCGCACCGACGACTGTTCCACCCTCCGGTGGTCGCCGGTGAGTCGAAGCGCACCGAGAAATCGTCCCCGGCGCCCCACGGGCGCCGGGACCGCGTCTTTTCCGTTCAGGCAACGGATCGGGCGCGGATTGATGTTCTTGGCGCTCGGCCTCGCCGCCGTGCAGCTTCTGTGGATCCAGGTCATCGACGCACCGCAACTGTCTGCGGAGGCGGCGAACCAGCGCACGACCACTGAGGTGGATCCGGCGCTGCGCGGCTCGATCACCGACCGCAACTCCAATCCCGTCGCCTTCACGATGGAAGCGAAGGCGCTGACTTTTCAGCCTGCGCGGGTGCGGAAGGAACTCGAGGAGGCGAAGGCCAAGAGTGACACCGCCCCCGACGTCGATTCCCGGCTCGACGCGATAGCGAAGGAGATCCACGACCGGCTCGGCGACGTCGCACCGGAGAAGGATCTGAAGGAGAAACTGCACGGCGACGAGACGTTCGTGTATCTGGCCCGCAGCGTCGACCCGAACATCGCCGCGCAGATCAGCGACAAGTTCCCTGAGGTCGGTCTCGAACGCCAGGACATCCGCGAGTACCCGGGCGGGTCGCTTGCCGCCAACCTCGTCGGCGCCACCGGCTGGGACGGTCACGGACTGCTCGGCCTCGAGGATTCGCTCGATTCCACGCTCGCCGGGACCGACGGCTCCCAGACGTACGACCGAGGCTCCGACGGCGCGGTGATTCCCGGCAGCTGGCGCGACAAGCAACCGGCGGTGGACGGATCGAGCGTCGAACTCACCATCGACTCCGACCTGCAGTACTACGTCCAGCAGCAGGTGCAGATGGCCAAGGACAAGTCCGGTGCGAAGGATGCGTCGGCGGTCGTGCTCGACTCCCACACCGGTGAGGTGCTGGCGATGTCGAACGACAGCACGTTCAATCCGGCGATCGGGGTCGGCAACAACCCACGGACGGTGGAGATGGGCAACCTGCCGGTGAGTACGCCGTTCGAGCCGGGATCCGTCAACAAGATCGTCACCGCTGCGGCCGCGATCGAGTACGGGCTGACCTCACCCGACGAGGTTCTCGAGGTTCCCGGCAGCATTCAGATGTCGGGGGTGTCGGTGAAGGACGCGTGGGATCACGGGGTCGCCCCGTACACGGCCACCGGGGTGTTCGGTAAGTCCTCGAACGTCGGCACCCTGATGCTCGCCCAGCGCGTGGGCGAGGACCGTTACGCGGACATGCTGTCCAGGTTCGGTCTGGGCCAGCGTACCGACGTCGGACTTCCCGGTGAGAGCGCCGGCAACGTGCCCAGCCGGGACCAGTGGTCGGGGGGCACGTTCGCGAACCTGCCGATCGGACAGGGCCTGTCGATGACCCTGCTGCAGATGACCGGCATGTACCAGGCGATCGCCAACGACGGTGTGCGCATCCCGCCGCGCATCGTCAAGGCGACGGTCGACGCGTCCGGCAACCGGACGGAGACCGAGGCGCCCGAGGAGGTGACGGTCGTCAGCCCGCAGACCGCGGCCACCGTCCGCGACATGTTCCGGTCCGTCACCCAGAACGACACGGGCAACCAGCGCGGTACCGGGGTGCAGGCCGCCGTCGACGGGTATCAGATCAGCGGCAAGACGGGGACCGCCCAGCAGGTCGACCCCGCCTGCAAGTGCTACTCGAACTCGAACTACTGGATCACGTTCGCCGGGATCGCTCCGGCCGACAATCCGCGGTACGTCGTCGGAATCATGCTCAACGCGCCGACACGCAGTGCGGACGGCTCCGGTGGGCAGTCCGCTGCCCCGCTGTTCCACAACATCGCGTCGTGGATGTTGCAGCGCGACAGCGTGCCGATGTCCCCGGACCCCGGACGCAGGCTGGTGCTGCAGGCCGATTGAGCGAAGGTCGGCCGAATCGGGTTCCGGGAGCGCTCACGGTAATCTGACACGTCGGCCGTTCAGCGGACACGCGCATTTGCCGTGGACGCAGGGAACTGCCGAGGTAGCACGCTGTATCGATCCGTGCACTACGCCGTTGTCAGTGCGAGTCGACATACGAGAGGAGCCCGGTGCCTGTTCCGTCCCGCCCGCAGTCGGCGTCAGTGGAGGTGAAGGTCACAGACGGTCTTCGCCCCGCCCAGCCGGTCCGTACCACGGTGAGCGCTCTGGCAGCGCTCGCCGGAGCGAGGGTCGAGGCACCCACCGGAACCGCCGAGCACGTGATCGTCACCGGTGTGGATCTCCGCGCCCAGGGGATCGTGGAGGGCGATCTGTTCGCAGCCCTTCCCGGGGCCCGCGCGCACGGCGCGGAGTTCGCGGCCGACGCTCTCGAACGCGGAGCGAGCGCGATCCTCACCGACGAGGCCGGATTCGCACTCGTGTCCGCGTTGGGCACCGACGCCCCGGTGCTCGTCCACGAAGACCCGCGCGGCGTGCTCGGTGAGCTGTCGGCCACCATCTACGGTCGGCCCTCGGAGAAGATGCAGGTCATCGGCATCACGGGGACGTCGGGAAAAACCACCACCTCGTATCTCGTCGAAGGAGCCCTCAACGCGGCCGGCCGGACGACGGGTCTCGTGGGCACCATCGAGACCCGGATGAGCGGCCGTCGCGTGCCGAGCGCCCTGACGACCCCCGAGGCGCCGCAGCTCCACGCCCTGTTCGCCGTGATGCTCGAGCAGGGGATCGACACCGTCGTCATGGAGGTGTCCAGCCACGCGCTGTCCCTCGGCCGCGTCGACGGAGTCCGCTTCGACGTGGGCGCGTTCACGAATCTCTCCCAGGACCACCTGGACTTCCACCGCGACTTCGAGGACTACTTCGCTGCCAAGGCGCGGCTGTTCGCGGCCGACTCGTCCGTGCACGCGCAGCACGCCGTCGTCTGCGTCGACGACGTGTGGGGCCGGCGGATGGCCGAGGTGGCGCGCGGCGCCCACTCGATCGTGACGACGGTCGCGACCACGCCGGAGATCGACGACGCGGTGTGGACGGCGGGACCGGCGACGGTATCGCCCTCGGGCTCGCAGACGTTCGCGCTCACCACCGCCGAGGGCACGACCCTCGACGTGGACCTCCGGCTGCCGGGGCAGTACAACGTCGCGAATGCGTCGCTCGCCGTCGCACTGTGCGCCGCGCTGGGCGTCGATCCGCGCGACGCCGTCGCGGGTATCGCCGGGGTCGACGTGCCGGGCCGGGTGCAGCGGATCGACCGGGGGCAGGACTTCCTCGCCGTCGTCGACTACGCGCACAAGCCGGCAGCGGTCGAGGCCGTGATCGCGACGCTGCGCGAGCAGGTACGCGGCCGCGTCGCCGTCGTCGTGGGTGCCGGCGGCGATCGCGACGCGGGCAAGCGGCCCCTGATGGGCGCCGCGGCCGCGCGGGGAGCGGACCTGCTCATCATCACGGACGACAACCCGCGTACCGAGGATCCGGCGAAAATCAGGGCCGCGATCCGCGAGGGCGCCCTCGGGGTGCCCGAATCCGAGCGGGGACAGGTGTGGGAAGTAGCGGACCGAGCGAAGGCGATCGCCGACGCCGTCGGCTGGGCGCAGGCAGGCGACGTGGTTCTGGTCGCAGGCAAGGGACACGAGATCGGTCAGGAGATACACGGGGTGAAGTACCCATTTGACGACCGCGACGTTCTGGGCGACGCGATCGAGCGACAGGTCGGAGGAACGCGATGATCCCGATGACACTCGCCCGCATCGCCGAGATCGTGGGCGGCGAACTGCACGACGTCGCCGACCCGTCGGCCGAGGTGACGGGAACGGTCGAGTTCGACTCGCGCAAGGTCACCGGCGGCGGACTGTTCCTCGCCCTGCCCGGCGCCCGCGTCGACGGACACGATCATGCGGCGGCGGCGGTCGAGGCCGGGGCGGTCGCGGTTCTGGCCGCGCGCCCGGTCGGGGTCCCCGCCGTCGTCGTCACCCCGACGCCCGGCGATGGTCCGAGCAGGGCGATGGCGCTCGAACACGACACCGACGGATCGGGCGCCGCCGTGCTCGCGGCCCTCGCGAAGCTCGCGCGCGCGTCAGTCGACGACCTCACCGCGAAGGGTCTCACCGTCGTCGGCGTCACGGGCTCGGCAGGCAAGACGTCGACGAAGGATCTGCTCGCCGCCGTCCTGCGCCCCCTCGGTTCCGTCGTCGCGCCGCCCGGATCGTTCAACAACGAACTCGGCCACCCGTGGACCGCGCTGCGCGCGGACGCCGGAACGGGATTCCTGGTTCTGGAGATGTCGGCCCGCGACCGCGGCCACATCGCCTCCCTCGCCGCGATCGCGCCCCCGAAGATCGGGGTGGTCCTCAACGTGGGCACGGCGCACCTCGGCGAGTTCGGTTCGCGGGACGCGATCGCCGCCGCCAAGGGGGAACTCCCGGAGTCGCTGCCCTCGGCCGAGGACGGTGGCGTCGCGATCCTCAACGCGGACGATCCGCTGGTGGCAGCGATGGCCCCGCGCACGTCCGCGCGGGTGGTGCTCGTCGGCCGGTCGGAGTCCGCGCACGTGCGGGCCACCGACATCGTGCTCGACGAGAGGGCAAGGGCGCGTTTCACTCTCACGACGACGGCGGGCAGCGTCCCGGTCGAACTCGCCGTGCACGGTGAGCACCAGGTCGGCAACGCACTCGCCGCAGCCGCGGTGGCGCTCGAATGCGGGGCGGACCTCGACCAGATCGCGCAGGCGCTGTCCGGCGCCGCCGCCGTCTCGGGGCGCCGGATGGACGTCCGCGACCGGCCGGACGGTGTGACCGTCGTCAACGATTCGTACAACGCGAACCCCGACTCGATGCGGGCAGCCATCAAAGCGCTGGTGTCGATGGCCAGGTCGGGCAGGGGAGCGGCGCGCCGGAGTTGGGCGGTGCTCGGAGAAATGGCCGAGCTGGGTCCAGAATCGGTGGTCGAACACGACGCGATCGGCAGATTCGCGGTCCGGCTGGATGTCAGCAGGCTGATCGTCGTCGGAACCGGCAGGCCCGCCCGCGCCATGCATCAGGGTGCGGTCATGGAAGGTTCGTGGGGTGAGGAGTCGATCCTCGTCCCCGACATCGCCGGTGCGGTCGCACTGCTCGAGAAGGAACTGGCGCCGGGAGATCTGGTGCTGGTCAAGGCGTCGCAGTCCATCGGATTGTGGGAGGTCGCGGACACGGTGTTGGCGGGAAGCACGGGACAGAAGGGTTCGGAGGCTACGCGGTGAGACAGATCCTCTTCGCGGCGGGCATCGCGCTCGCCGTTTCGATTCTGCTGACCCCCGTTCTCATCAAGGCCTTCTCCCGGCAGGGGTTCGGCCAGGAGATCCGCGTCGAAGGTCCGGCGAGTCACCAGTCGAAGCGCGGCACCCCGACGATGGGCGGCGTCGCCATCCTCGCCGGACTGTGGGCGGGCTACTGGGGTTCGCACATGATCGGCATCGGCTACGACGCGGACGGGCCGTCGGCGTCGGGACTCCTCGTGCTCGGTCTCACGACGGCGCTCGGCGGTGTCGGGTTCCTCGACGACTTCATCAAGATCCGCAAGCAGCGCAACCTCGGGCTGAACAAGACGGCGAAGCTCGTCGGGCAGCTCATCGCGGCGGTGGCGTTCGGCATCCTCGCGCTGCAGTTCCGGGGCGCGAACGACCTCACTCCCGGCAGTGAGCACCTGTCGTATGTTCGTGACATCGCGACGGTCACGATGGGCTCCGTCGTGTTCGTCGCCTTCTGCTACCTGCTGGTGAGTGCGTGGTCGAACGCGGTCAACCTCACCGACGGCCTCGACGGTCTCGCCGCCGGTTCCATGAGCCTGGTGCTCGGCGCGTATGTGATCATCACGTTCTGGCAGTACCGCAACGCGTGCGAGACGAGCCCCGGCAAGGGCTGCTACGACGTCCGCGATCCGCTCGACCTGGCCCTGATCTGCGCGGCAGGCGCCGGTGCGTGCATCGGATTCCTGTGGTGGAACGCGGCGCCCGCGAAGATCTTCATGGGCGACACCGGTTCGCTGGCCCTGGGCGGCATGCTCGCCGGACTGTCGATCACGACGCGCACCGAACTGCTGATGGTCGTCATCGGCGCGCTGTTCGTCGCCGAGGCGGCGTCGGTCGTGATCCAGGTGGCGGTATTCCGGTCGAGCCGAAGACGCGTGTTCCGGATGGCCCCGTTCCACCACCACTTCGAACTCGCCGGGTGGGCGGAAACCACGGTAATCATCCGTTTCTGGTTGCTGGCCGCCATCGCCTCCGCGATCGGGCTCGCGCTGTTCTACAGCGAGTACCTGGCAGCGATCGGGGGCTGACGCCATGACAGAGGAACACGGCGGGCTCGACTGGTTGCGAGGCCGCGGTGTCCTCGTCGCCGGTGCAGGGGTGTCCGGCCGCGCCACCATCGAACCTCTTCGCGACCTCGGGGCCCACGTCACCGTCACCGACGCGAACGTCGACGCCCTCGCCGAGTGCGCGCGACTGGGGGCGGCGACCGTCCCGATCGACGATCTGCTCGCCGAGCGGGAGAGGATCGCCGAATTCGCGCTGGTCGTGACGAGCCCGGGGTTCCGCCCGGACGCGCCGCTGCTCTCGATCGCCGCCGGGGACGGGGTGCCGATCTGGGGCGACATCGAATTCTCCTGGCATGTCGACCGGGCCGGGCTCTACGGCCCGCCGCGGCAGTGGCTGGTGGTCACCGGCACCAACGGCAAGACCACGACGACCTCCATGCTGCACGCCATTCTCGAGGCGGCCGCGCTGCCGAGCCTCGCGTGCGGCAACATCGGGCTGCCGGTGCTCGACGCACTGCGGCAGACCGAACCGCAGGCGGAGGTGCTGGCGGTCGAACTGTCGTCGTTCCAGCTGCACTGGGCGCCGTCGGTCCGGCCGACCGCCGGCGCGATCCTCAACATCGCCGAGGATCACCTGGACTGGCATGGCGGCATGCAGCCGTACATCGACGCGAAGGCTCGCGCCCTGACCGGTGAGGTCGCGGTTCTCGGCCTCGACGACGAAGTCGCGTCCTCTCTCTTCTCTTCGTCTCGCGCGGTCCGCACTCTGGGGTTCCGGCTGGGAGTGCCCGCGACGGGCGAACTGGGTGTCGAGGACGGCTATCTCGTCGATCGCGCGTTCGCGGACGGCGAGCGGCTGGCCCCGGCCGACGGGATCACCCCGCCCGGGCCCGCCGGACTGATGGATGCGCTGGCAGCGGCGGCTCTCGCCCGGGCGATCGGGGTTCCGCCGGCCGCGGTCGCAGCAGGCCTGGCCGCCCACGTGGTGGGCCCGCACCGGGCGGCGCACGTCGCCGAGGTCGGGGGAGTGACGTTCGTCGACGACTCCAAGGCGACCAACCCGCACGCCGCCCGCCCGTCGATCCTCGCCCACGACCGGGTGGTGTGGATCGCCGGTGGTCTGCTGAAGGGTGCGCGGGTCGACGACCTCGTCCGGGAGGTGGCCGGCCGCCTCGCGGGCGCCGTCCTCCTGGGCTGCGATGCGATGCAGATCGCAGAGTCGCTTGCGCGACACGCCCCCGAGGTTCCCGTGGTCACCGTCGAAACGGGAGACGATGCAGGTGTGAGTGCAGTCCCGCAGTCCGCGGCGCACCGGGTGGTGCTGCCGGCGGACACCGACAGCGACGCCGTGATGGGTGTCGTCGTGCGCGAGGCAGCTGCGCTGGCAACGGCAGGCGATGCCGTCGTCCTGGCGCCCGCGGCGGCGTCGCTCGACATGTTCGACAGTTACGGGCACCGGGGGCGCAGCTTCGCCGACGCCGTCGGCAGGCTCGACGAATCGGACATCTCCAGGACGCTGCGATGACCTCCGCCGGAGCCCGCACCCGCCGCGTCCCCGAAGGACAGCGGTCCCCGGCTCGCACCGCCGCCGCACCCGGGGTGGCCAAGCGCGCCCCGTCGGGTCCGCGCACGCGGACGGCCCCTCCCCGCAGTCCGCGCACCCGGATCGGGGCGTGGCTGTCGCGGCCGCTGGCGTCGTTCCACCTCGTGGTGACCATCGCGTTTCTGCTGACGGTCCTCGGCCTGGTGATGGTGCTGTCGTCGTCCAGTGTCGAGGCCTACGCCTCCGACGGTTCGGCCTACACCCTCTTCACCCGGCAGGCGCTGTTCGCGGCTCTCGGACTCGGCTTGTTCTACGCCGCGCTGCAGATCCCCGTCCGGGTGATGCGCGCCCTGTCGTTCCCGGCGTTCGCGGCCACGATCATCCTGCTGGTCCTGGTTCTCATCCCTGGCATCGGCACCGTGTCCCAGGGCACCCGTGGCTGGTTCGTGGTCGCCGGATTCTCGTTGCAGCCCGCCGAGCTCACCAAGATCGCGCTGGCGGTGTGGGGCGCGCACATCCTTGCGTCGCGCCGCAGCGACATCTCCAGCGTCCGCGACATGCTGGTGCCGCTGGTTCCGGCCGCGCTCGTCGCGTTCGTCCTGATCATCCTGCAGCCCGACCTCGGCACGACGGTCTCGCTGGCCATCATCCTGATGGCGCTGCTGTGGTTCGCGGGGCTGCCGCTGAAGCTGTTCGTCGCCATCGTCGGCACCGGCGTCACCGGAATCGTGATCCTCGCGCTCACCGCCGGCTACCGGTCCGCCCGCGTCCGCGAATTCCTCAACCCCGGCTCCGACCCGCAGGGCATCGGATACCAGTCGCGGCAGGCGATGTACTCGCTCGCGGACGGCGGGATCCTCGGCCGCGGGCTCGGGCAGAGCCGCGCCAAGTGGAGCTACCTGCCGAACGCGCACAACGACTTCATCTTCGCGATCATCGGCGAGGAACTCGGATATCTCGGCGGCGCCGCCGTCCTCGGCCTGTTCGGGCTGTTCGTGTACACGGGCCTTCGGATCGCGGCCCGATCCGCCGACCCGTTCCTGCGGCTGCTCACGGGAACGGCGACGGTGTGGATCACCGGGCAGGCGTTCATCAACGTGGGATACGTGATCGGGCTGCTCCCCGTCACCGGTCTGCAGTTGCCGCTGGTGTCGGCGGGCGGAACGTCGACGGCGACCACACTGTTCATGTTCGGTCTCGTCGCCAACGCGGCGCGGCACGAACCGGAGGCGGTCGCGGCGCTGCACTCCGGGCAGGACGGCCCGTTCGGCCGGCTGCTGCGGCTCCGCAAACCCGAGGCGTATTCACCGGTGCGGGCGGACGCGGCCCGCGCGGAGGCGGTGCGCCGGGCCGAGGCGCGTCGCCGGGCCGGTCGCGAGATGGCCCCGCGGACCCGCAGCATCACATACGAGAAGGGCCGCACCCCCGAACGCGGCAAGGGCCGCACCCCCGAACGCGGTGCACGTCAACAGCGAAGCTCGGGTGGCCGAGCAGGAGAGCGAGGATTTCGTAGGTGAACGGCGACAAGTCCACCCTGTCGGTGATCGTGGCCGGCGGTGGTACCGCCGGGCACATCGAACCGGCCCTGGCCGTGGCCGACGCGATCAAGGCGATCGACGACACCGCGGTGGTGACCGCCCTCGGCACGGCGCGCGGCCTCGAAACGACGCTGGTTCCCGAGCGGGGCTACCCCCTGGAGCTCGTGCCGCCGGTGCCGTTGCCCCGTAAACCCACCCTCGACCTGCTGCGGCTGCCCGGGCGCGTGCGCGCATCGGTGCGCCGCACCCGCGAGGTGCTCGACGCGACCGGCGCCGACGTCGTCGTCGGTTTCGGCGGATACGTGGCGCTGCCGGCGTACCTCGCGGCAGGCCCCGGCCTGCTCCGCCGCCGGCGCCGCATTCCGATCGTCGTGCACGAGGCGAACGCCAGCGCCGGGATCGCGAACAAGATCGGCGCCCGCCGCGCCGCCCGCGTCCTGGCCGCGGTGGCCGGTTCGGGCGTGTCGGCGCGGGGGCGTTCGGACGCCGAGATCCTCGGGATCCCGGTGCGGGCGTCGATCACCGGTCTCGACCGCGCCGCGCTGCGCGCGGAGGCGCGTGCACACTTCGGCCTCCCCGCCGAGGGCCCGGTGCTGCTCGTGTTCGGCGGTTCCCAGGGCGCGCGGTCGCTGAACGAGGCCGTGTCGGGTGCGGCCGAGTCACTCGCGGCAGCCGGGGTGGCCGTCCTGCACGCGCACGGACCGAAGAACACCCTCGACGTTCCCGCCACCCCGGGCGGCCCGCCGTACGTGGCCGTTCCCTACCTGTCGCGGATGGACCTCGCCTATTCGGCCGCGGACGCGGTGATCTGCCGGTCGGGTGCGATGACGGTGGCGGAAGTGTCGGCCGTCGGCCTTCCCGCGGTGTACGTGCCGCTGCCACACGGCAACGGTGAGCAGGAACTGAACGCGCGGCCGGTCGTCGCCGCCGGAGGTGGAATGATTGTGGCCGACGGAGACCTGTCCGCCGGATTCGTCGCGGAAACCGTGATCCCTCTGCTGCGCGACCCTGCACAGCTCGAGAACATGGGGCGACGCGCGGCCGGCGCGGGTCACCGCAGCGCAGCCGCCGAGGTTGCGCGCATCGTGATCGACGTGGCCGCGCAGACGAGGGGAACCCGATGACCGACCTGCCCGCGCAGTTGGAACGTGTCCACATGGTCGGGATCGGCGGCGCCGGAATGTCCGGAATCGCGAGGATCCTGCTGGCCAGGGGTGGCCAGGTCTCCGGTTCGGACGCCAAGGAGAGCCGCGGCGTCCTCGCGCTGCGTGCCCGCGGCGCGCAGGTCCGCATCGGCCACGACGCCTCCGCGCTCGACCTGCTGCCCGGCGGCCCGACCGTCGTGGTCACCACCCACGCCGCCATCCCCAAGGACAATCCGGAACTCGTGGAGGCGGCCCGGCGCGGGATTCCCGTGATCCTGCGGCCCGCGGTGCTGGCCTCGCTGATGCAGGGGCACCGCACCCTGCTGGTGTCGGGCACCCACGGCAAGACGTCGACGACGTCGATGCTGGTGGTGGCGCTGCAGCACTGCGGGTTCGATCCGTCGTTCGCGGTCGGCGGCGAACTCAACGAGGCCGGAACCAACGCCCACCACGGCAGCGGCGACGTGTTCGTCGCCGAGGCCGACGAGAGCGACGGTTCACTGCTCCAGTACGACCCGAACGTCGTCGTCGTCACCAACGTCGAGGCAGATCACCTCGACTACTTCGGCAGCCCCGAGGCGTACGTCCAGGTGTTCGACGATTTCGCGGCCCGGCTGTCGCACGGCGGGCTGCTCGTCGCCTGCCTCGACGATCCGGGGTCCGCGGCGCTCGCGCAGCGGGTGGCGGCGCGGGGACTGCCCGGGGTGCGGGTGCTCGGCTACGGCAGCGCCGAGAACGCGGACGGGGCCTTCGCTCCGATCGACGGCGTCGAGGTCGGTGCGCGCCTGCTGAGTTTCGAGGCCAGGGACGTCGGCGGGGTACTGCAGTTCCAGCTGGCCGGGGAGCAGGCGCCGAGAACGATCCGGATGAACGTGCCCGGCAGGCACATGGCGCTCAACGCGCTGGCCGCGCTCCTCGCCGCCCGGGAGACAGGTGCCGACGTGGACGAGATCCTCGAGGGCATCGCCGGTTTCGGGGGAGTGCACCGCCGGTTCCAGTTCACCGGCCGCGAGCACGGGGTCCGCGTGTTCGACGACTACGCGCACCACCCGACGGAGGTGCGGGCGGTGCTCGGCGCCGCCGCCGATCTGGTGCGCCAGCCCCACGAGGCCGATCGCCGCGAATCCGAGGACTCGGTGCGCAGCGGCAAGGTCATCGTGGTCTTCCAGCCGCACCTGTATTCCCGCACAGCAACATTCGCGGAGGAATTCGGGCACGCACTCGACCTCGCCGACGAGGTCGTCGTCCTCGACGTGTACGGCGCGAGGGAAGAACCGCTCCCGGGAGTCAGTGGCGCCCTGGTCGCGCTGTCGGTGTCGAAGCCGGTGCACTACCAGCCCGACCTGTCGCAGGCGCCGCGTCAGGTCGCGGCACTCGCGTCCCCTGGTGACGTGGTCATCACCATGGGTGCAGGCGACGTGACGATGCTCGGGAACCAGATCCTCGACGCTCTGCGTGCGGCTCCGCACCACCACCCGTCGCGATGACGCGGGAGCGCCGCGGCCGGTCCGAGAGGCCGGACCGCCCCGTCCGCCGCGACGCCGCGCGCAGTCCGCGACCGGGCGCGTCCGGCGCGCGCGCCACGGCGGGCGAGGGGACGTCCGCGCGGCGGCGCAGCGCGACCGCCACCGACCCCGGCACGCGGCGCACCCGCGAATCGGCTTCGGCGGCACGGAAGTCCGCGGCGGTGCAGGCGCCGCGGCGTCCGTGGTACCGGCGTCCTGCGGTGATGGGCGCCGTCGGCGTCGTGGTGGTCGTGGCGCTCGGTCTCGTCGCGTGGTTCACGCCGCTGCTGTCGGTACGGCAGACGGACGTCGCGGGGGCGACGTCGATCTCCGAGGAGCAGATTCGCCAGGCGCTGGCGGTGCCGCAGGGGCAGCCGCTGCTCCGCGTCGACACCGAGGGCGCGGCGCTGCGGGTCGCCGCCATCCCGAAGGTGGCGTCCGCCCGCGTGCAGCGGGTGTACCCGTCCACCATCCGCGTCACGGTAACCGAGCGGGTGCCCGTCGTGTTCGTCGACAGCCCCGGCGGCACCCATCTCCTCGACGTGGAGGCCGTGGATTACGAGATCGCCCCGCCGCCGCCCGGGGTGCCGCGACTGGTGACGGAGAAGCCGGGGTGGGGCGACCCGTCGACGGAGGCGGCGATCGAGGTGCTGGAGTCGATGCCGCCCCAGCTGCGCGGTCAGGTGGGACAGGTTGGCGCGAAGTCGATTTCGGATATCGCGGTGACCCTGCTCGACGGCCGGGTCGTGGTGTGGGGTGGCACGGAGAAGTCCGAGCGCAAGGCCGCGGTCACGCTGCCGTTGCTCACCCAGCCCGGGCAGACGTACGACGTGTCCAGTCCGGACCTGCCGACGGTGCGGTGAGGGGGCGTGACCCGGATGCGAGAGAGTTGCGGGCGAGTTCGTCAAATAACTCGGCGCGTCTCGGCGCGCCTAATGGCGTATCCGTATGACGGTGCATAGCGTTTCGCTCTAGTCGAGCAGCACTTGACATAACCGTAACCCTATGGTTGATGTTGAGGGTTCAGGCTGGGCTGATCTGTACGAAAGCGTGATACACACTCATGGAAGGCGAGAGCCGATGACGCCCCCGCACAACTACCTCGCCGTAATAAAGGTCGTCGGCATCGGCGGCGGCGGCGTGAACGCAGTCAACCGGATGATCGAGCAGGGACTCAAGGGAGTCGAGTTCATTGCCGTCAACACCGACGCGCAAGCGCTGCTGATGAGTGACGCCGACGTCAAGCTCGACGTCGGCCGGGAACTCACCCGCGGGCTCGGCGCCGGCGCGGATCCCGAAGTCGGCCGCAAGGCCGCAGAAGACCACAAGGACGAGATCGAGGAAGTCCTCAAGGGCGCCGACATGGTGTTCGTGACCGCAGGCGAGGGCGGCGGCACCGGTACCGGTGGCGCACCGGTCGTGGCGAGTATCGCGCGCAAACTCGGAGCCCTCACCGTCGGTGTCGTCACCCGGCCCTTCTCCTTCGAGGGCAAGCGCCGCGGCGGTCAGGCCGACACCGGCATCCAGTCGCTGCGTGAATCGTGCGACACCCTCATCGTGATCCCCAACGACCGCCTGCTGCAGCTCGGCGACGCCGCGGTCAGCCTCATGGACGCGTTCCGCAGTGCCGACGAGGTTCTGCTCAACGGTGTCCAGGGCATCACCGACCTCATCACCACCCCCGGACTGATCAACGTCGACTTCGCCGACGTCAAGGGAGTCATGTCCGGTGCGGGTAGCGCGCTGATGGGCATCGGATCCTCGCGCGGTGAGGGCCGGGCCATCAAGGCCGCGGAATCCGCGATCAACTCCCCGCTGCTGGAGGCGTCGATGGAGGGTGCGCGCGGCGTGCTGCTCTCGATCGCCGGTGGCAGCGACCTCGGCCTGTTCGAGATCAACGAGGCTGCGTCGCTGGTCCAGGAAGCCGCCCACATCGACGCCAACATCATCTTCGGTACCGTCATCGACGATTCGCTCGGCGACGAGGTGCGGGTCACCGTCATCGCCGCCGGGTTCGACGGCGGAACCCCCACCCGCAGGCCGGTCGAGTCGGGTGCCGCCGGTCGCAGCGCCATCGGCGCCGGACGGGCGGGCGAGGTCGGGCAGTCGGCCGAGCAGCAGAACAGCGAGCCGATGTCGGTGACCCGCGAGACGATCAGCTCGCACCAGGGCCCGAGCAGTCTGCCGCCGCTTCCCGGGAACGGGCAGTCCCGTGCGGTGCCGGTGTCCGACGAGGAGGGTGAAGACGAAGTCGACGTGCCCTCCTTCATGCGTCGTTGAGTTCGCCGTCCGCCCCCGAGTTCAGGGTTCGCCGGGTCGTCACCACCCGTGCCGGAGGACGCTCCGTCGCACCGTACGACACGTTCAACCTCGGTGATCACGTCGGCGACGATCCGGCTGCGGTGGAGGCGAACCGGCGCCGTCTCGCGGGCGAGATCGGCGTGCCGTTCGACCACCTGGTGTGGATGGAGCAGATCCACAGCCGCAACGTGACCGTCGTCGACGGGCCCACCGACACGCCGGTGCCCGCGACGGACGCGCTGGTGACGACGGTGCGGGGGCTCGCGCTCGCGACCCTCAGCGCCGACTGCGTCCCGGTGCTGCTCTCCGACGACGAGGCCGGGGTGATCGCCGCCGTCCACGCCGGCCGGATCGGCGCCCGCATCGGCATCGTTCCGCGGGTTCTCGACGTCATGGTCGAGCAGGGAGCGCGGATCGATCGGATCGGCGCGTTCCTGGGTCCGGCGGCGAGTGGCAGGCAGTACGAGGTGCCCGCGGCGATGCAGGCGGACGTCGAGAAGTTCCTTCCCGGCAGCGCCGTCCGCACCGTCAAGGGGACCCCCGGTCTCGACCTGCGGGCAGGTCTGCGGAAGCAACTGCTCGACGCGGGGGTCGCGGGAGTTGCGGAGGATCCGCGCTGCACCATCGAGGACCAGACGCTGTTCAGTCATCGCCGCCAGGCCCCGACCGGTCGGCTCGCGGCGGTGATCTGGATGGATACTGGGCAGGACAGCGTGTGACGACTGCCGGCGGTGCCGGCCTTGACAACTGCCGGCGGTGCCGGCGGTGACAACTGCCGGCGTCGCCGGTGAGGGATTCGGTGTGGGAGTGGAAACGATGAGCAGGGTCGGGGACATCGAGGCTGCGCTCGGCGCCGTGCGCGCACGGCTCGACGCGGCGTGCCGGGACGCCGGCCGCGACCCCTCGGAGGTGTCGCTCCTGCCCGTCACGAAGTTCTTCCCCGAATCGGACGCGCGGATCCTGTACGACCTCGGCTGCCGTGAATTCGGGGAGTCGCGGGAGCAGGAGGCCACGGCCAAGATCGCGGAGTTCCGCAACGCGGTGACGGACCCGTCGGTGCGGTGGCACATGATCGGGCACCTGCAGCGCAACAAGGCGAAGGCCATCGCGCACTGGGCGTATGCGATCCACTCGGTGGACAGCGAACGACTCGTCGGCGCCCTCGGCCGCGCGGCGACCACGGCCCTGGAGGCGGGGGAGCGGCCCACGCCGCTGCGGGTGCTGCTGCAGGTCAGTCTGGACGGTGATCCGCAGCGCGGCGGCGCCGCGATCGCCGACCTCGATCGCCTTGCCGCGCAGGTGCAGTCGTCGCCGGGGCTCGAGTACCGCGGACTGATGGCGGTTCCGCCGATCGACGCAGACCCGGACGCGGCGTTCGAGGAACTGCAGAAGATACACGTGCGGTTGCAGCGCGACCATCCGGATGCGACGGAACTCTCGGCGGGCATGACGAATGATCTCGAGCACGCCGTCCGACACGGGTCCACCTGCGTGCGTGTCGGAACCGCGCTGTTGGGTTCGAGGCCTATAACCTCGAAATAGATCGCTCAGGTGATCGCCAACCCGTCCACACCGCTGCGACCGGTCGCAGTTGGATCCTGTCCGCCGCGCCAAGGAAGGTCGATCAATGAGCAGTCTGCACAAGTTCAAGGCTTACTTCGGCATGGTTCCCCTCGACGACTACGAGGACGAGTACCTGGACGAGCCGGAACCTGCGCGCAGGCCCGCTCGACCGGCGCGCGACGGTGGACGCGATCCGTACCTCGACCGTGACGACCGCGACTTCGCCGAACCGGCCTTCAGCAAGGCCGCCTACGCGCCCGGTCGCCGGGACGACCTGGACGACGACTTCGACCGCTACGAGAGCCCCCGGCACTCGTCCCGGGTGGAACCCGTGGCCGTCCGGTCGGCACGTCCCAGCGCGAGCGGTGCTGTGCGCGGCAGCACCCGCGGCGCGCTCGCCGTCGACACGCGATCCGACCGGGTCGAGAGCCGTCGCGGACCCCTCTTCGACGAAGGTGGCCCCCTGTCCAAGATCACCACGCTCCGCCCCCGCGACTACGGGGAGGCCCGCACCATCGGCGAGCGGTTCCGGGACGGCACCCCCGTCATCATGGATCTCGTCGAGATGAGCAACGCCGACGCCAAGCGCCTCGTGGATTTCGCCGCCGGTCTGGCATTCGCGCTGCGCGGGTCGTTCGACAAGGTGGCCACGAAGGTGTTCTTGCTCTCACCCGCAGACATCGACGTGTCCGCCGAGGAGCGTCGCCGCATCGCGGAAACCGGTTTCTACAGCCAGAAGTAAGCCGGGGAGCGGGGGAAACGACCATCGGGATCCGAACGTCCGACACGACGCGAGCCGCGACGGCTGTGGCGCAGAACGCCCTGGCCACGCGGCTCGTTTTGATCGCCCGGACATTCTCAGGCAGAGTGAAGGTGTGGCCTTGTTCTCGGTGATCTACTTGATACTGTTTGTCTTTTGGCTGCTTCTCATCGGCAGAATCATTGTCGAGTTCGTACGGACCTTCGCACGAGACTGGCGGCCAACCGGCGTCGTGGTCGTCATTCTCGAAGCGATTTTTACGGTCACCGATCCACCGGTCAAACTGCTTCGGCGGTTGATCCCCCCGATCAATCTCGGTGGGGTGCGGTTGGATCTATCCATCATGGTCTTGCTGTTCATCGTCTTCATCCTGATGTCGATCGTTCAGGGACAAGCGCGTGCCGCGGGAGTGGTGTGACAGAATGGACCCCATTGATCCAGTCTTGTTTCACCGTTACGTAGACTGCGCTGTAACTGAATGCTTGCTAGACCGCCAAATGACGCGTGAAGGGATCCTTCCATGCCGCTGACTCCCGCTGATGTGCACAATGTCGCGTTCAGCAAGCCACCGATCGGTAAGCGGGGCTACAACGAAGACGAAGTCGATGCGTTTCTCGACCTCGTCGAGCAAGAGTTGTCGCGCCTGATCGAGGAGAACGCCGACCTTCGGCAGCGAGTTGGGGAGCTCGACAAGGAGCTCGCCGATGCGAAGAAGGCTCCCCGCTCCACGTCTGCAGCACCCACTCCTGCCGCCAAGGCGGAGCCCGCTCGCGTCGTCGAGCAGCCCAAGGCGCCGGCTGCGGCGCCCGCTCCGGCCCCGGCCGCCGCGGCTGCCCCGGCTCCCACTCAGGGCGCCGACGCTCACATGCAGGCCGCCAAGGTTCTGGGTCTCGCCCAGGAGATGGCAGACCGTCTCACGAGCGACGCGAAGACCGAGTCCGAGCAGCTGCTCGGCAACGCACGCACCAACTCGGAGCAGTTGGTCAGCGACGCACGGAACCGTTCCGAGACGATGATCTCGGACGCCCGCCAGAAGTCGGAAGCACTGATCACCGACGCTCAGACCCGTTCCGAGACCCAGCTGCGCCAGGCCAAGGAGAAGGCCGACGCGCTGCAGGCGGACGCGGAGAAGAAGCACACCGAGATCATGGCGACGATCAACCAGCAGCGTTCGGTGCTGGAGGGTCGAATCGAACAGCTCAAGACGTTCGAGCGCGAATACCGTGTGCGCCTGAAGTCGTACCTGGAGTCGCAGCTCGAGGAACTGGAGCAGCGGGGATCCGCGGTTCCGGTGGACGGCGGTCAGGATTCGTTCGCGCAGGGTGGATCGCAGTCCAATTACAGCCAGTCCTACGCCAAGGGCAATAGCTGACTGAGCGCGCGGTAGTTGCCCAGCCAGCGGCCCGGATAGAGGTTGAGCCGTGCTGGTCGTGACACTCGCTCTTGCAGCGGTGGGGTTCGCTCTCCTGGTGGTGGCTCTCATGACCGGTTCGGTCGTGTGGGCCTGGGGATGCATCGTGGTATGCGTCGCCGGAGCGGTCCTGCTGCTCGTCAGCGCCCTCGCGGGCAAGAAGGCCACGGTCGTGCCGGGGCAACCCGCGAGCGGCGTCCCCGGTGACCGCGGTCCCGCAGCGGATACGGACACGACGCCCGGATCCGACGAGACCGACTGAGCTGCCGTCCGGCGGTGGCGGTTAGACTGCATTCAGCGAATAATTCAGTAATCGAGTTTCGCGGCGACGATCCGGCCATCACCGGGGAGCCTTCGGAAGAACGGCCGGCACGCCGGCTCAGTAGAACCGAACGGGTGGGCCCGTCACAGCCCGGCACCGAGAGGCGCCCTCCGGGGTGCAAGCGGGGTGGTACCGCGGTAGGTGACGCAGGAGGCGTCCCCGTCGTCCCCGTGCCGAGTACGTCAGGCACGAGGAGATCGCGGTGACCGACACCAGCAACGTGACCAGCAGCAACGAGTCGTACCCCAAGGTCGATTACGGCGTCTCCCAGGACGCCGGCGTCCGGTTCCCCCAGATCGAGCAGCGGGTGCTGGCCGGCTGGGACGAGGACGACACGTTCCGGGCCTCGGTCACCCAGCGCGACGACGCCCCCGAGTTCGTGTTCTACGACGGCCCGCCGTTCGCGAACGGTCTCCCGCACTACGGCCACCTCCTCACGGGGTACGTCAAGGACCTGGTCCCGCGGTTCCAGACCATGCGCGGCAAGAAGGTCGAGCGCCGATTCGGCTGGGACTGTCACGGGCTGCCCGCCGAACTCGAGGCGGAGAAGCAACTCGGCATCAAGGACAAGGCCGAGATCGACGTCATGGGTCTCGAGAAGTTCAACGAGTACTGCAAGTCGTCGGTGCTGCGCTACACGGACGAGTGGCGCGACTATGTCACCCGTCAGGCCCGGTGGGTCGACTTCGACAACGACTACAAGACCCTGGACCTCGACTTCATGGAGTCGGTCATGTGGGCGTTCAAGGAACTGTTCGACAAGGGCCTGATCTACCAGGGCTTCCGCGTGCTGCCGTACAGCTGGTACGAGCAGACGCCGCTGTCGAACCAGGAGACGCGGCTCGACGACGCGTACAAGATGCGCCAGGATCCGGCCGTCACGGTCGACATGCCACTGCGCGGTGAGGGACCGCTCGACGGCGCCAACGCCATCATCTGGACCACCACCCCGTGGACGCTGCCGTCCAACCTCGCCGTCGCGGTCCACCCGGACATCGACTACGTGCAGGTCGCGGGTGGCGACGGGAAGCGTTACGTACTCGCGAAGGACCGGCTGGGGCACTATGCCCGCGAACTCGGCGAGGCGCCCGAGGTGCTGTCCGAGCACAAGGGCTCCGAGCTCGTCGGGCTCAGCTACGACCCGCCGTTCGACTTCTTCGCCGGCCACGACAACGCGCACCGGGTGCTGTCCGCCGACTACGTGACCACCGAGTCCGGCACCGGAATCGTGCACATGGCACCGGCTTTCGGTGAAGAGGACTACGACTACTGCGTCCGCAACGGCATCGAACTGGTGCAGCCGCTCGACCCGGGCGGCAAGTTCACGGCGATGGTGCCGCCGTACGAGGGTCTGCTGGTGTTCGACGCGAACCCGGTGATCATCAAGGACCTCAAGGCTGCTGGAAAGTTGCTGCGGCACGAGACGATCGAGCACTCGTACCCGCACAGCTGGCGCAGCGGGCAGCCGCTGATCTACATGGCCGTCCCCTCGTGGTTCGTCGCCGTCACCAAGTTCCGCGACCGCATGGTGGAGCTGAACCAGGACATCACCTGGGTGCCCGAGCACATCCGCGACGGACAGTTCGGCAAGTGGCTCGAGGGTGCCCGCGACTGGAACATCAGCCGCAACCGGTACTGGGGCAGCCCGATTCCGGTGTGGGTGTCCGACGATCCGGCGTACCCGCGCACCGACGTGTACGGCTCCCTCGACGAACTCGAGCGTGACTTCGGGGTGCGGCCGACGGATCTGCACCGCCCGATGATCGACGACCTGGTGCGCCCGAACCCGGACGACCCGACCGGCAAGTCGATGATGCGCCGCGTGCCGGAGGTCCTCGACTGCTGGTTCGAGTCCGGGTCGATGCCGTACGCGCAGGTGCACTACCCGTTCGAGAACCGGGAGTGGTTCGACTCCCATTTCCCGGGCGATTTCATCGTCGAGTACAACGGGCAGACCCGCGGCTGGTTCTACACGCTGCACGTGCTGGCGACGGCGCTGTTCGATCGTCCCGCGTTCAAGACCGTTGCGGCCCACGGCATCGTCCTGGGCGAGGACGGCCTGAAGATGAGCAAGTCCAAGGGCAACTACCCGGACGTGAAGGAGGTGTTCGAGCGCGACGGCTCCGACGCCATGCGCTGGTTCCTCATGTCCTCGCCCATCCTGCGCGGCGGAAACCTCGTCGTCACCGAGCAGGGCATCCGCGAGGGTGTCCGGCAGGCGCTGCTGCCGCTGTGGAACGCGTGGAGTTTCCTGCAGTTGTACGCGCCGACGTCCGGTGAGTGGCGCACGGATTCGACGAACGTCCTGGACCGGTACATCCTCGCGAAGCTGGCGGGCACCCGGGACGTCATCACCGACGCGCTCGAGACGAACGACATCGCAGGGGCGTGCGACGAACTGCGCACGTTCTGCGACGCGTTGACGAACTGGTATGTGCGGCGGTCGCGTTCGCGCTTCTGGGACGAGGACGCCGAGGCCGTCGACACCCTGCACACCGTGCTCGAGGTGGTCACCCGGCTCGCCGCTCCGTTGCTGCCCCTGATCAGTGAGGTGATCTGGCGGGGGCTGACCGGCGGACGGTCGGTGCACCTCGCGGACTGGCCGGCCCAGGGTGAGCTGCCCGCGGATGCGGAGCTGGTGTCGGCCATGGACGAGGTCCGGTCGGTGTGCTCGACGGTGCTGGGTCTGCGCAAGGCGCAGAACCTGCGGGTGCGGTTGCCGTTGCCCGAGGTGACGGTCGCCGCCGAGGACGCGGAGCGGCTGCGCCCGTACCTCGGCCTGATCGCCGACGAGGTCAACGTCAAGAAGGTCGACCTCACCACCGACGTGGACGTGCACGGCCGCTTCGAGCTCGTCGTCAACGCGCGCGCCGCGGGGCCGCGGCTGGGCAAGGACGTGCAGACCGTCATCAAGGCCGTGAAGGCCGGTGACTGGTCGGAGAATTCGGACGGCGTCGTCGTCGCGGCGGGGATCGAGTTGCTGCCGGAGGAGTACACGCAGCGTCTGGTCGCCGCCGAGCCGGAGTCGACGGCGGCCCTGCCCGACGGTGCCGGTCTGGTGGTCCTGGACTCGGCGGTCACCGAGGAACTGGAAGCCGAGGGCTGGGCGAAGGACCGGATCCGCGAGTTGCAGGACGCGCGCCGCGCGGCCGGGCTCGAGGTGTCCGACCGGATCACCGTCGTCCTCGACGTGCCCGCGGAACGGCGGGACTGGGCGCTGGCGCACCGGGAACTGATCGCGGGTGAGATCCTCGCCGTCCAGCTGGAACTGGCCGAGGCGCCGACCGATGCCGTGGAACTCGGCGAGGGTGTGCGGGCGGCGATCACGAAGGCGTGACCTGTCGGACCGGGCGGGTATTTTGCACCAGGTGAGTCGTCGGTGGGTGCTGCACCTCGACATGGACGCGTTCTTCGCGTCGGTCGAGCAGCTCACCCGGCCGACGCTCCGCGGCCGCCCGGTTCTCGTCGGCGGTCTCGGCGGACGGGGTGTCGTCGCCGGGGCCAGTTACGAGGCGCGGGTGTTCGGCGCGCGGTCGGCCATGCCGATGCATCAGGCGCGGAGGCTGGTGGGTCCGGGTGCGGTGGTGCTGCCGCCGCGGGGCCGGCTGTACGGCATGCTGAGCAAGTCCGTGTTCGACGCGCTCCGCGGGCCGATGCCGGTGCTCGAGCAACTGTCGATGGACGAGGCGTTCGGTGAACCCACCGAACTGGCCGGAGCGGATGCGGCCACGGTGCAACGCTATTGCGAGGGCCTGCGGGCCCTGGTTCTCGAGGAGACGGGGCTGGTCGCGTCCATCGGCGCCGGGTCGGGGAAACAGGTGGCCAAGATCGCGTCCGGTCTGGCCAAACCCGACGGGATCACGGTGATTTCGCCGGACGAGCAGCACGCGGTGCTGGACGAGCTTCCGGTGCGGAAGCTGTGGGGCATCGGCCCGGTCGCGGAGGAGAAACTGAAGCGGCTCGGCATCGAGACCATCGGCGGTTTCGCGCGGACCCCCGAATCGGAGGTCGCATCCATTCTGGGCACCACGATCGGACCGGGCCTGCACCGGTTGGCGCAGGGCATCGACAATCGGCCCGTCGCCGAACGCGCGGAGTCGAAACAGGTCAGTGCGGAGACGACTTTCGCCACCGACATCGTCACGATGGCGGACTTGCGAAGTGCCGTCGAGTCGAGCGCGGCGTCGGCGTTCGTGCGCCTGCAGAAGGACGGCCGGGCCGCGCGCACGGTGGTGCTGAAGCTGAAGAAGGCGGACATGAGCATTCTGACGCGTTCGGTCACGCTGCCCTACGCGACGCTCGACCGTCAGATTCTGGTCGCGGCCGCGCAGCGTCAGGTGATCGACCCGATCGAACTCGGGCCGGTGCGTCTGGTCGGGGTGGGGTTCGCCGGACTGTCGACGGTGCGTCAGGGCTCGCTGTTCCCCGAACTGGACCTGGACGTCCCGGGGTACCAGGAGTCGAAGATCACGGAGGCGGGCGGTGACGACGGCCTGTCCGCGGCAGTCCCCGCACCCGCCCGGGCGATCGACACGCGGTGGCATCCCGGTCTCGATGTGGTGCACCCGGACTTCGGCCACGGCTGGGTGCAGGGTGCGGGGCACGGTGTCGTGACCGTGCGATTCGAAACGCGCACAACGGGTCCGGGCAAGGCCCACACGTTCAAGGAGGACGACGGGCAACTCGAGACGGCCGATGTGGAAGGCTCGCTCGCGTGACCGAACGCATCGCCCGGACGAGGGAGTGGAGACCGGCTCCGCGAGCAGGTAGCCTCGGGCGCTGATGCCTACCCTTGGGTAATGTCGCCCGGGTAGCGAACGTGCTCAGATCGTCCGAGAACGAACACCGAGAATGAAGAGGTTATTGAGTTGAAGCTTCGTAAGATCACGGTTGCCGGAGTAGCAATCGCCGCAGCCCTCACGATGTCCGCGTGTGGCTCCGACGACGGCGAGACGGCGGCCAAGACCACGACGACGACTTCCGCAGCTGCCGAGACCTCGGAAGCCATCGAGGTGCCCACCGCGGCCGATCTCAACGCGCTTCTGGTGCAGGGCCTCGACCCGGCCACCCCGCTCGAGGTCAAGTCCGCGATGGTCGAGGGCTCGGAGCAGGATCCGGAGCTCATCAACCAGGTCGCCGCCGCCGCCAAGGCCAACAACGCCCAGGTCACCGTTCTCGACCCGGTCATCGACAACGGTGACGGCACCGCAAGCGGCCAGCTGCAGCTGACCGTCAACGGCCAGGTCCAGCAGGGTGGCGTTCCGGCCATCTTCGTTCCCGGCGAGAACGGAACGTGGAAGCTGTCGAAGATCACCGCATGCCAGATCGTGTCGCTCGCGCAGCTGACCTCGCCTGCATGCCCTGCCTGATTCCAGGCCGAACCGTGCGGTCCTGACGGATCGCCGCGTTCTCGCACCGATGCCGGTGTCCCCTCGGGGGCACCGGCATCGGTCGTTTCGGGGTCGGCTCAGCCGGCGGGTGCGGGCGCGAGCTTCGCCACGGCGGTGTTCGTCAGGTCGCCGAAGACGCCGGCGTCGATCGGGTCCTGTCCCGTCGCGACCAGTTGAGTGACGGTGCTGCCGACGACGACCACCACCACGTCCGAGACGAGACTGACGCCCTCGCTGGTGGTGACGAGCCGGAACGCCGTCGACGCGTCGCCCGAGGGCTGCTGCTCGCGGCCCCCGATCCGGTACTGCACCTGCACGCCGTCGGCGTCCGTGCCGCTGTACTGGGTGCATCCCGCGAGCCGGTCCTGCACCGCGGCGAAGGCCTGGGCCGCGTCGGCGCCGGTGGCGTAGCTCGCCGCGTCCTGGTCGATGGTCGCGAAGCCCGGGCCGGTGAACCAGCCGGACGCGGACGCCGGCGCTCCCGGGCGCTGGTCCGCGACCGGTGACAGCACCGCGGCGCAGTCCGCGGGATCCGTGCTCGACTTGTCGGAATCCGCCGACTCCGACGCCGGCGGCAAACCCAGATCCTCCTCGGGATCGGGCACCGGGGTGAAGCCGACCGGTAGGTCGCCGACGTCGAGGAGCGCCGCCTTCAGCGCGGCCCGATCGGCGAACGGCGTGCCCGCCGCGTCCGGCGCGGCGGTCACGACCGGACCGAGCGGCTCCAGCGATCCGGCGTCGCCTGCGTCGCCGGACGCGTTCGACGAGCACGCCGACAGTGCGAGCACGGCCAGCAGGGAGCAGGCGGCGGCGACGGGTCCGCGGCGCATCAGGAGCCCCACCGGACCGAGTTCGACGTGGTCTGGTGCAGGCGGGTGGCGCCGTCGGGGTCGCTGTACTGCTGGTCACCGCCCACGGTCACCGCCCCGGACACCGGCAGCGGCAGACCGAGGTCGACGGTCATGGTGCCCGAGCCCTGCATCACGTACTGGTCGACGTTCAGCGTGCCTGCCTCTCCGGGCAGTTCCCACACGGGGGACTTCGGCTTCTGGTCGATCGTGTAGTCGACGGTGAGGCGGTTGCCGTCCCGCGCGGTCAGGGTGGCCACAGTCGTCTGGTCGAGCGCGATGCCGCTCATCACCTGCTGGCGGATCGTCCACTGGGCGCCCACACCGACCGGTTCCGCCGGAAACGGGACCGTGCGGTACACGGCCTGGTAGAAGGCCTGCTCGATCGCGGAGCGGGCGATGTCCTGGGCGTCGGCGTCCGGTCGTAGTCGCAGCGCGGTGATCGCACCGGTGGGATCGACGGTGAAGCCGGCGCCGGAACCGGCACTGGCTTCGAGTGCGCTGCCGAGGCGGTCGTCGGGGCTGGTGACGTCGCCGAGCGTGAGGTCGACGGTGGTGCTGCCGTCCGCGTCGTCGGACGCCCGGCCGACGGCGGCGGT
The DNA here is from genome assembly GCF_017068395.1 of Rhodococcus pseudokoreensis. NCBI lineage: Bacteria > Bacillati > Actinomycetota > Actinomycetes > Mycobacteriales > Nocardiaceae > Rhodococcus > Rhodococcus pseudokoreensis. The sequence goes on from NZ_CP070619.1 coordinate 7,794,188, forward strand.
GAGGGGGAGCGTCACCTGGGGAGAGGAGAAGTCCTGGGCGGGCTGGTCGTCGATCTGCTGGAACACCTGCGCGTCCGTGGTCAGCTGGACGTCCTGCGTGACCCCAGCCGGCGGTCTGCGTGAGATCACCTCCCGCGGTTCCTCGCCGGGCTGGATCAGTTCGACGGTGGTGGCGGAGATCGGGACGGTCACTTCGGCGGGAGTGGACGTGGACCCTGCGGGGCTCGACTCCGAGGAGTCGCCGTCGCCTCCGCACCCGGCGGTCAGAGCGACCAGGGAGAGGGTTGCGGCGAGTAGGCAGAATCCGGGTCGCAGAGATTTCGAGAACAGTGGCACGCCCCCAGGCTAGTGCGCGCGGGAGCGCGTGAACGGAGGCTTGCCTCCGTAGTGGATGATGAACGGGTGAGTCAAGACCCCACGGCAGAGAACGAGACCGACGCCGAAGACCGGAACGACGGTGACGCGTCCGGCGCCGTAGCCCCCCGGCCGGCGAAGCATCAGCGCAGGCTGCTGCTGTTCGCGATCGCAGGGACGATCCTCGCGACCGACCTGCTGACGAAGATCCTCGCCGTCGCCAACATCGAGCCCGGGCGCCCGGTCTGGCTGATCGGGGACCTGGTCTCGCTGCGGCTCGTGCGCAACCCCGGCGCGGCGTTCTCCATGGCCACCGGCATGACGTGGCTACTCACCCTCGTCGCCGTGGGTGTGGTGATCGGCGTCGTCCGCATCGGCCGGACGCTGCGGTCGCCGTGGTGGGCGCTCGGTCTCGGGCTCGTGCTCGGGGGTGCCCTCGGCAATCTCGTCGACCGGTTCTTCCGGGCCCCCGGAGTGATGCAGGGGCACGTCGTCGATTTCGTCTCCGTCGGCTGGTGGCCGGTGTTCAACGTCGCGGACTCCGCGATCGTGTGCGGTGCGATCCTGCTCGTCGTGCTCACCCTGGTGGGGCTGGAACCGGACGGAACACGCAAGGGGGAAGAGAAGTGAGGGAAACACGGTCGATGCCGGTCCCGGATGGGCTCGAAGCGATGCGGGTCGACGCCGGCCTCGCTCGACTGCTCGGTCTGTCGCGCACCGCGGTCGCCCAGCTCACCGAGGAAGGCTCGGTGCTCGTCGACGGCGCTCCCGTCGGCAAGTCCGACCGGCTGTCCGCAGGCACCTGGCTGGAGGTGGAACTGCCCGAACCGCCGCGGCCGCTGACCATCGAGGCGGAACCCGTCGAGGGCATGGAGATCCTGTACGCCGACGACGACGTGGTCGCCGTCGACAAACCCGTCGGGGTCGCGGCCCACGCCAGTGTCGGGTGGACCGGTCCGACGGTGATCGGCGGCCTCGCCGCCGCGGGCTTCCGGATCTCGACGTCCGGTGCGCACGAGCGCCAGGGCATCGTGCACCGGCTGGACGTCGGTACGTCCGGAGTGATGGTGGTGGCCACGTCGGAGCGCGCCTACACACTCCTCAAGCGCGCGTTCAAGCAGCGGACCATCGACAAGCGGTACCACGCGCTGGTGCAGGGGCACCCGGATCCGAGCAGCGGAACCATCGACGCCCCCATCGGCAGGCACCGCAGCAACGACTGGAAGTTCGCGGTCACCGCGGACGGCAAACCCAGCATCACCCACTACGACACGGTCGAGGCGTTCCAGGCGGCGAGCCTGCTCGACATCCACCTGGAGACGGGCCGGACCCATCAGATCCGCGTCCACTTCGCCGCGCTGCGGCACCCGTGCTGCGGCGACCTCACGTACGGGGCCGACCCGCGGCTGGCCGAACGCCTCGGGCTGGAGCGTCAGTGGCTGCACGCCCGGTCGCTCGGGTTCGCGCATCCCGCGGACGGGCGGTGGGTCGAGATCACGTCCAAGTACCCGAAGGATCTCGAGGACGCTCTCGGGGTTCTGCGGGCGAACTGAGGTGCGGCTCCCGCGCCCCGGCGGTACCGCGGTGCCTGCCGTGCTCACCGCCGTCGTCCTGATCGCGGTGACCGTCTTGCTCGGGGCGCTGAACCCTGTCCGGCGCGCGCCCGTATCGACGGACACGCTGGGCCCCGACAACGGGGAAGTGGTAGCCGACTACCTGGCCCGGGCGGACCGATCGCTCGACGAGGCGGACGGCCGCCAGGAGCGCTGGGCGCTCGTCTCGTTCACGCGTCCGGTGACCACGGACACCGTCCGGGACGCCGCGTCCGGCACCCGGGTGTCGCAGGTGCTCTTCCGCGTGCCGCTCGACCGGGTGCAGACCCCCCTCGTGCCCGTGTCCGTCGCGGCAGGCGACGCGGCCCTCGCCCGGGCGAGCGACCTGGCCGCCGGCCGCGCCCAGGCGATGACGGGCGAAACGGAGCGGCAGGCGCAGATCGCGGCGGTCTCGTCGGCGGAACTCGCCCGGAACTGCGCGTGCGTGATCGGCGCCGTCGTCCGCGGCGATCACGACGCCCTGGCCGCGCTGCGGTCCGAACCGGACGTCCGGGCGGTCGAAGCGCTCGGCGCCGACGCCGTCGCCGGTCGGTTCGCCGTGCGCCCGCTGCTGCCGGAGCAGGTCGGGACCGTCGCGCCCGGTCCCGACGACGGCGTCGTCCCGGGGAGCATTTCGTGACGGCGTGGAAAGCGGAAACCGTGGGCGCCGCCTGCGGAGTCGGCGCCTACGTGCTGTGGGGCGCGTTCCCGGCGTTCTTCGGTCTCCTCGGCCCGGCCGGGTCGGTGGAGATCCTCGCGCACCGCGTGGTGTGGACGCTCGCCCTCATGTTTCTCGTCCTCGCGGTCTCCGGCCGGCTCCACTCGCTGCGCGGGCTCAGCGCGCGCACCTGGCTGCTGGTCGCGGCCGCATCGACGGCCATCGCGGTCAATTGGGGCACCTACATCTACGGGGTCACGTCGGACCGGGTGGTCGAGACCGCGCTCGGGTATTTCATCAACCCGTTGGTGAGCGTGCTCCTGGGCGTCGTGATCTTCCGGGAACGGCTCGTCCCGGCCCAGATCGTCGCGCTCGCCCTCGCCACGGTCGCGGTGATCGTGATCACCGTCGACTACGGGCATCCGCCGTACATCGCGCTCACCCTGGCCGCCTCGTTCGCGCTGTACGGGCTGTGCAAGAAGGTGATGCCGCTCGACCCGCGGACGAGCCTCACCGCCGAGGGCATCGTGGCCGCACCCGTCGCGGTCGGCTACCTGGTGTTCCTCGCCCTCACCGGAACAGGCACGTTCCTCGGGTTCGGCATCGGGCACACCCTGCTGCTGATGGCCGCGGGCCCGGTGACCGCCCTGCCGCTGCTGCTGTTCGGCGCGGCGGCGCAACGGGTGCCGTTGCGCACACTCGGCATGCTGCAGTACCTGACACCGGCGCTGCAGATGGCGTGGGGCGTCGCCGTTCTCCACGAGGACATGCCCGCGTCGCGGTGGATCGGATTCGCCCTGATCTGGGTGGCGCTCGCGATCTTCAGTACCGATGCGCTGGTACGGGTCCGGCGCGAGCGGCGCAATCCCGCCCCGTCCCAGGCGCCCGTCCCGTAACTCGCGTCACGACTTCGGCGACACCCGCCGTCGGCGACCGGAGCTGTCGGTCCGAGGGCCTACACTCGTGAGGCTCCCAGACCTTCAGAGAGGCGCACGTGGCTGACTCGTTCGTACATCTGCACAATCACACCGAGTACTCGATGCTCGACGGTGCGGCCAAGGTCGGCCCCCTGTTCGAAGAGGCCGCGCGGCTGGAGATGTCGGCGGTCGGCATGACCGACCACGGCAACATGTACGGCGCCAGCGAGTTCTACAACGTGGCGAAGAAGCAGGGCATCAAGCCGATCATCGGCATCGAGGCGTACGTCGCGCCCGAGTCCCGCTTCAACACCAAGCGTGTGCTGTGGGGCGATCGCAGCCAGAAGTCCGACGACGTCTCCGGTAGCGGTGCGTACACCCACATGACGATGGTCGCCGAGAACGCGACCGGTCTGCGGAACCTGTTCAAGCTGTCCTCGCTCGCGTCGATCGAGGGTCAGCTCGGCAAGTGGGCGCGCATGGACGAAGACCTCATCGCCACCCACCACGAGGGCATCATCGCGACCACGGGCTGCCCGTCCGGCGAGATCCAGACCCGGCTGCGACTCGGCCACGACCGCGAGGCGCTCGAGGCGGCCGCCAAGTGGCAGGAGATCTGGGGCAAGGACAACTTCTTCCTCGAGCTGATGGACCACGGACTGTCGATCGAGCGACGCGTGCGTGAGGGCCTCCTCGAGATCAGCAAGAAGCTCGAAATCCCGCCGCTCGCCACCAACGACTGCCACTACGTCACGAAGGAAGCGGCGGAGAACCACGAGGCGCTGCTCTGCATCCAGACCGGCAAGACGCTGTCCGACCCCACCCGGTTCAAGTTCGACGGTGACGGCTACTTCCTCAAGTCCGCCGCGGAGATGCGGGCCCTGTGGGACGACCAGGTACCCGGCGCGTGCGACAACACCCTGCTCATCGCCGAGCGTGTCCAGCCGTACGACGACGTGTGGGCGCACCACGACCGGATGCCGATCTTCCCGGTCCCCGACGGCGAGACGCAGGGCACCTGGCTGCGCAAGGAGGTCCTCCGCGGGCTGGACCGCCGGTTCCCCGACGGACCGCCCGAGGAGTACCTGGCCCGCGCCGACTACGAGATCGGCGTCATCCTGGAAATGGGTTTCCCCGCCTACTTCCTCGTCGTCGGCGACCTCATCAACCACGCGCGTGAGGTCGGCATCCGGGTCGGCCCCGGCCGAGGCTCGGCCGCCGGTTCGCTCGTCGCCTACGCGATGGGCATCACCAACATCGACCCCATCCCGCACGGCCTGCTGTTCGAGCGGTTCCTGAACCCCGAGCGCGTGTCCATGCCCGATATCGACATCGACTTCGACGATCGCCGTCGCGGCGAGATGGTGCGCTACGCGACGGACAAGTGGGGCAGCGACCGCGTCGCCCAGGTCATCACGTTCGGCACCATCAAGACGAAGGCGGCCATCAAGGACTCCGCCCGAGTCCAGTTCGGTCAGCCCGGTTTCGCGATCGCCGACCAGATCACGAAGGCGCTGCCGCCGCCGATCATGGCCAAGGACATCTCGGTGTCCGGCATCACCGACCCGACCCACGAGCGCTACAAGGAAGCGGTGGAGGTTCGCGCCCTCATCGACTCCAACCCGGACGTCGCGAAGATCTACCAGACGGCCAAGGGACTCGAGGGCCTGATCCGAAACGCCGGCGTCCACGCCTGCGCGGTGATCATGTCGTCCGAACCGCTGATGGACGCGATTCCCGTGTGGAAACGCGCCCAGGACGGCGCCATCATCACCGGCTGGGACTACCCGTCGTGCGAGGCCATCGGCCTGCTGAAGATGGACTTCCTCGGGCTGCGGAACCTCACCGTCATCGGTGACGCCATCGACAACATCAAGGCGAACCGGGGGATCGAACTCGATCTCGACACCCTCGCGCTCGACGACACGGCCACGTACGAACTGCTCTCGCGCGGTGACACTCTCGGGGTGTTCCAGCTCGACGGCAGCGCAATGCGCGACCTGCTGCGCCGCATGCAGCCCACCGGCTTCGAGGACATCGTCGCGGTGCTCGCGCTGTACCGGCCCGGTCCGATGGGCATGAACGCGCACAACGACTACGCCGACCGCAAGAACGGGCGGCAAGAGGTCAAACCCATCCACCCGGAACTCGAGGAGCCCCTGAAGGAGATCCTGGCCGACACGTACGGCCTGATCGTCTACCAGGAGCAGATCATGCAGATCGCGCAGAAGGTGGCCGGGTACTCGCTCGGACAGGCCGACATTCTCCGCCGCGCCATGGGTAAGAAGAAGCTGTCGGTGCTGGAGGAGGCGTACGCAGGCTTCCGCGAGGGCATGCTCGCGAACGAGTTCTCCGAGCCCGCCATCAAGGCGCTGTGGGACACCATCCTCCCGTTCGCCGGGTACGCGTTCAACAAGTCGCACGCCGCCGGATACGGCCTGGTGTCGTTCTGGACCGGGTACCTCAAGGCCAACTATCCGGCCGAGTACATGGCCGGTCTGCTCACCTCGGTCGGTGACGACAAGGACAAGGCCGCCGTCTACCTCGCGGACTGCCGCAAGATGGGCATCACCGTGCTGCCGCCGGACGTCAACGAATCGGAGGTCAACTTCGCCTCCGTCGGAGAGGACATCCGGTTCGGCATGGGCGCCGTCCGCAACGTCGGTGCCAACGTGGTGGGCTCGATCATCAAGGCGCGCAAGGAGAAGTCCAAGTTCGTCGACTTCTCCGACTACCTCAACAAGATCGACGCTGCCGCCTGCTCCAAGAAGGTCACCGAATCGCTGATCAAGGCAGGCGGATTCGACTCGCTGGGCCACCCGCGCAAGGGGCTCATGCTCGTCCACGCCGACGCCATCGACGCGGTGATGGGCACCAAGAAGGCGGAGGCGATCGGCCAGTTCGACCTGTTCGGCGGCGACGACGCCGACGAGTCGATCGCGTCGGTGTTCAACGTGAAGATCCCCGAGGAGGAGTGGGACTCCAAGCACCGGTTGGCGCTGGAACGGGAAATGCTGGGACTGTACGTGTCCGGGCACCCGCTCAACGGCGTCGAGCACGTGCTGTCGGCGCAGTCCGACACCGCGATCCCGACCATCCTCGAAGGCGACATCAAGGACGGCACCCAGGTCACCGTCGGCGGCATCCTCGCGTCGGTGAACCGGAGGATCAACAAGAACGGTCTCACCTGGGCGTCCGCTCAGCTCGAGGACCTGACCGGTGGTATCGAGGTGCTGTTCTTCCCGCAGGCCTACTCGGTGTACGGGATGGACGTCACGGAGGACTCCGTGGTGCTCGTCAAAGCGCGCGTGTCGATCCGCGACGACCGGATCTCACTCATCGCCAACGACCTTGCGGTGCCGGACCTCTCGGCGGTGGGGGTCGCGAAGCCGCTGGCGGTCAGCCTGCCGCTGCGTCAGTGCACCAAGGACAAGATCGGCGCGCTGCGGCAGGTGCTCACCCGCCATCCGGGCACGTCGGACGTGCACGTGCGGTTGATCGGCGGCACCGAGGTCACGTTGTGGAAGGTGGACGACGTGCTCCGGGTGGAACCGTCGTCGGCGTTGATGGGCGACCTCAAGGCGCTGCTCGGACCGAGCTGCCTGTCCGTGTGATCGCTCTGACGGATGCGGCTAGGAGCGCGGCGGGAAGAGCCGCCGCGCCCACCACACCACCACGGCGGCCGCGGCGGCGGTGAGAACGGCCGCCTGCAGCGCCTGGGTGACGACGAGGATCGTGACGAAGACCAGCAGCGCGACTGCCAGGGCCTCCAGCTTGTAGAGGGGCCACTCGGTGCCGGCCAGATCGACCGTCCGTGCGGGGGTGCTGCGGGGCACATCGCGGCGCACCCAAGCGTCGTGTGTCGTCATCGCAGGTCACCTCACTGGAGTGGGTCGGGGGAGCGGACGTCCCCGCGTGCGATCAGGGTACTCGGAATCCGGAGTTCGGCGCAACGAACAATCGGATGTGGTCCTTCGCATGTGCGCTGGTTCGGTGGAATCGGTGGCGGGCCCTCGCGGATCAGGTGTTGACTGGACGCATGCCACTCACAGGTGAATACGAACCCAGTCCGACCAAGTGGGCAGCGGATCAGGCCGAGTTGATGGAATCCACCGACGGTGCCGAGGGCACGACGTTGGGCGGCAAGCCCGTCGTCCTGCTGACCACCCGGGGAGCGAAATCCGGCAAGATCCGCAAGACGCCGCTGATGCGTGTCGAGCACGACGGGACGTACGCGGTCGTCGCGTCGCTCGGCGGCGCCCCGAAGAACCCGGTCTGGTACTACAACGTGAAGGCCGAACCGCACGTCGAACTCCGCGACGGCTCGGCGACCCACGACATGGTGGCCCGTGAGGTGACGGGCGACGAGAAGGCCACGTGGTGGGAGCGGGCCGTCGCCGCGTTCCCGGACTACGCCGAGTATCAGAAGAAGACCGATCGGCAGATCCCGGTGTTCGTGCTCGAACCCGCCTGATTCTCGCACCGCCGCTGTCGTTCGCCGTTCGACCGTCCCCGACCGGAGGCCCGATGAGAGCGAAAACCGTTGCCGATCAGCTGGTGCGTCAACTCCAGGATGCCGGCGTCCGGCGGATCTACGGAATCGTGGGCGACAGCCTCAATCCCGTCGTCGACGCGGTCCGGCGGTCGGGCGGCGCGGAGAACGGCGGGATCGACTGGATCCACGTGCGGCACGAGGAGGCCGCAGCCTTCGCCGCCGCCGCGGAGGCGCAGATCACCGGCACGCTGGCGGTCTGCGCCGGCTCGTGCGGGCCGGGAAATCTGCACCTGATTAACGGTCTCTACGACGCGGACCGCTCGGGGGCACCGGTGCTCGCGATCGCGGCGCAGATTCCGAGCGAGCAGATCGGTCTCGGCTACTTCCAGGAGACGCACCCGGACCGGCTTTTCGTCGAGTGCTCCCGGTACGCCGAGTTGATCGGAAGTCCCGCCCAGGCCCCGCGCGTCACGGCGTCCGCCATCGCGCACGCGACGGCGCTGTCCGGTGTCGCGGTGATCACCCTGCCGGGCGACATCGCGGACCGTCCCGCCGAGGGGCGGGCGCCGTCGGTGCCGCGCACCGGTGCGCCGGCGATCGTGCCCGACCAGTCCGACGTGCAGGCACTCGCCGACGCGGTGAACGCGGCGGGGAAGGTCGCGATCTTCGCCGGCGAAGGGGTGCGCGCGGCACGCGAGGAGTTGCTCGGCCTGGCCGACGCGATCGGTGCGCCGATCGGGCACACCCTCCGCGGCAAGGAATGGATCCAGTACGACAACCCCTTCGACGTCGGGATGACGGGGCTGCTGGGGTACGGGGCGGCGCACGACGGAATGCACGGCGCCGACCTCCTGCTGCTCGTCGGAACGGACTTCCCCTACAACCAGTTCCTGCCGGACGGCGTCCGCACCGCGCAGATCGACTGGGCCGCACAGCGAATCGGCCGGAGAACGGACGTCGACCTGGCGGTGCACGGCGACGTGGGGAGCACGTTGCGTGCGCTCGCCCCGCTGATCCGGCGGAAGGACGACCGCCGCTTCCTCGACGACATGCTCGACAAGCACCGGACGCTGATGAACAAGGTGGTCGGCGCATACACGAAACCGGCCAAGCAGCGCGTCCCGATCCACCCCGAGTACGCGGCGTCGATCCTCGACGACCTGGCCGCCGAGGACGCGATCTTCACCACGGACACGGGAATGTCGAACGTGTGGACGGCGCGCTACCTGACGCCGAACGGCTCGCGGCGTTTCCTCTCCTCGGCCCTGCACGGATCGATGGCGAACGCCCTGCCGCATGCGATCGGCGCCCAGGTGTGCGCGCCCGGCAGGCAGGTGGTGTCCGTGTCGGGCGACGGCGGGCTGTCGATGCTGCTGGGCGAACTGGTGACGGTCGCGATGTACCGGCTCCCGGTCAAGATCGTGGTGTTCAACAACTCCACGCTCGGCATGGTCAAGCTGGAGATGCTGGTGGACGGGCTGCCTGATTTCGGGGTCGACGTCGCGCCGGTCGACTATTCGGCGGTGGCCTCCGCGCTGGGCATCTTCGCCCGCCGGATCGAGAATCCGGCCGACATCGAATCGGGTCTGCGGCAGGCATTCGATCACGACGGACCGGCCCTCGTCGATCTCGTCACCGACCCGTTGGCGCTGTCGCTGCCACCGACCATCACGGGTGGCCAGCTCACCGGTTTCGCATTGGCGCTGTCGAAGATGGTGATGAACGGGGGTGTCGGCGAGGCCGTGAAAATGGCGAAGTCGAACGTCCGGAACGTGCCGCGACCGTCGCAGTTCGATCCGCGCGGCTGAACCCGACTGGTATCCCATGGCCGGAGAGTGGGAACATATCCGGGTGTCCACATCGCCCGATACCGCAGCCCAGAACATCACCTCGCCCCTGACAGTGGGCGACATCGACGCGGCCATCGAGCGAATTTCCCACGTGATCGACGCCACCCCACTGCAGTGGAGCGAACGCCTGTCGTCCCTGACCGGCGCGAACGTCTACCTCAAGCGTGAAGACCTGCAGGTCGTCCGCTCCTACAAACTTCGCGGTGCCTACAACCTCATGGCACAGCTCGATGCCGCCGAGCGTGCCGCCGGCGTCGTGACGGCCAGCGCCGGCAACCATGCGCAGGGCGTCGCGTTCGCCTGCCGGACAATGGAAATCACCGGCCGCATCTACGTCCCGTCGAACACCCCCAAGCAGAAGCGTGATCGTATCCGCGCGCACGGCGGCGAGTTCGTCGAGCTGATCCTGACGGGGGAGACGTACGACGCCGCCGCCGCTGCGGCCGCCGACGATGTGCGGCGGACGGGCGCGACGATGGTTGCACCGTTCGACGACGCCCGGACCGCGGCCGGTCAGGGCACCATCGCCGCCGAGATCCTCGCGCAGCTCGGCAGCGCCCCCGATTCCGTCCTGGTTCCGGTCGGCGGCGGCGGGTGCATCGCCGGCATCGCGACCTATCTGCACGCGCACGCACCCCGCGCGGCCATCGTCGGGGTGGAGCCGACGGGGGCGGCGTCGATGACGGCGGCCCTGGTGGCCGGTGGTCCCGTGACGCTGACGGAGATCGACCCGTTCGTCGACGGCGCGTCGGTGAAGCGGGTCGGCGACCTGCCCTACGCCGTGGTGTCCGCCCTGGGTGCCGAGGTGGTGACGCACACGTCGCTGGGCCAGGCGGATCGGTCGTCCACGATCCGGCTCGATCCGGAGACGTTCGTGATGACCAACCTCGACGAGGGTGCGCTGTGCACCGCGATGCTCGAGCTGTATCAGAACGAGGGCATCATCGCCGAGCCGGCGGGCGCGCTGTCGGTGGCGGCACTCGGGAACATCACGTTCGAGCCGGGTTCCACGGTGGTGTGCCTGATCTCGGGCGGCAACAACGACGTCTCGCGGTACGGCGAGATCCTGGAACGCTCGCTGGTCAATCTCGGTCTCAAGCACTACTTCCTCGTCGACTTCCCGCAGGAGCCGGGCGCCCTGCGCCGCTTCCTGGACGAGGTGCTCGGCCCCGAGGACGACATCACGCTGTTCGAGTACGTGAAGCGGAACAACCGGGAGACCGGCGCCGCTCTGGTGGGTATCGAGCTCGGTAAGGCGGAGGGGCTCGGCGAGTTGCTCGAGCGGATGGAGCAGTCCCGGATGCAGGTGGAACGCCTGGAGCCGGGAAGCCCGGCGTACCGCTACCTCACCTGAGTCGCTATTTCTGCAGCAGCCGCGCGACGACCTTCTTGTACAGCTCGGGCTCGGGCATGGGAAGCCTGAGCAGCGCGGCCAGGTAGATGCCGTCGCCGACGAGGCGCACGATCTCGGCCTGCACGGGATCGTCGATCTCGTCCTGCAGACCCTCGTCCCAGCTGCGCATGACGTCGGTGACGGCCTTCTGGATCTCGTCGTGCTGACCGTCGACGCTCCGTAGGGCGGCGATGGTCGAGCGGTAGAGGGCGAGTTCCTCGGTGGTGCTCGCGTCGGGGACCTGCAGATACCACTCGGACATCGAGGTGCCGCCGGACACGGCGTCGGCGAGCTGGGCGTCGGCCCGCTCGCCGAGCCGGCGCACCATGGCGGCGAGGAGCGCTTCCTTGCTGGGGAAGTGATAGAGCAATCCGCCCTTGGACACCCCGGCCTCCGCCGCGACGGCTTCGAGGGTCACCTGGGCTATCCCCACGTCGAGCAGCAGCTTCTCGAGGGCGTCGAGTATTCGATCGCGCGTACCGGCAGCCATGGAGAGCGACTGTACCCGGGAAATAACTTTACCGTCCGGACGGTTAACGGTAAGGTTACGAAACTGTACCGGCCGGACGGTTCATCACGGTGCCGGCCCCAATCGAAAGTCGCAGGAAGATAAATGTCTGTCTCCACGGATCGCGGGATCAACGACGCCTACGGCGCACCAGGTCAGTCCTCCGCATCACGCCGAGACTGGCTCGGATTGGTCGTCCTGGCCTTCGCCGTCCTCCTGATCGCCGTCGACGGCACGGTGCTCGACCTCGCACTGCCGTTCATCAGCGCCGACCTCGAGCCCAGCAGCACGCAGCTGCTGTGGATCATCGACGTCTACTCCTTCGTCCTCGCCGGACTGCTCATCACCATGGGCACACTCGGCGACCGGATCGGACGGCGCCGTCTGCTGCTGATCGGCGCCGCCGGATTCGGTATCGCGTCGCTGATCGCGGCATGGGCGCCGACACCCGAGATGCTCATCGCGGCCCGTGTGCTGCAGGGAATCTCGGGTGCCACGCTGATGCCCGCGACCCTCGGCCTGATCCGCACGATCTTCGTCGACCCGCGCCAGCGCACCCTCGCCATCGGCGTGTGGGGCGCGATGGCCGGCGGCGGCACCGCGGCGGGCCCGCTGATCGGCGGCTGGCTGCTCGAGCACTTCTGGTGGGGCTCGGTGTTCCTGATCAACCTCCCCGTGATGCTGGTGCTGATCGCCGTGGGACCGCTCGTGATCCCCGAATCCAAGGATCCCGCGCCGGGACGGTTCGACCTGCTCAGCGCGGCACTGTCGATGACGACGATGCTGCCGCTGGTGTACGCGGTCAAGGAAACCGTGGTGCACGGCCTCGACCCGGTGCTCCTCGGCGTCGGTCTCGTCGGCGTCCTGTCGGGTGTGGTGTTCGTCCGCAGGCAGAAGTCGATGAAGGACCCGATGATCGACATCGGCCTGTTCGCGAAGCCCGCGTTCTCGACCGCCGTCCTCACCAACCTGCTGTCCATCTTCGCGCTCGCCGGCGTCCTGTTCTTCGGCTCGCAGTACCTGCAGTTGGTGCTGGGCAACAGCGCGTTCGAATCGGGTGTGCTGATGCTGCCCGGCATGCTGATGAGCGCGGTCACCGCGCTCGCGGCGGCCTGGATGGTGCGCCGGTGGGCCACCTCGCACGTGCTCGGCAGCGGCCTCGCCGTCGCAGGTGTGGGTGCGGCACTGATGCTCACGCTCGGTGTCGACGGTGCCCCGACGATGTTCGTCGTCGGCTTCGGTCTCGCCGGAGCCGGTGTCGGCATCGCGCTGACGCTGACGTCCGACCTCGTGGTGAGCGCCGTCGAGCCCGAACGGGCCGGCGCCGCCTCCGCGGTGTCCGAGACCGCGTACGAACTCGGCATCGCACTCGGTGTGGCCGTGCTCGGCAGCGTCGTCATGGCGATCTTCCGCAGCGGCCTCGACACGTCGATGCTGCCGCAGGAGCAGATCGAGCCCGCGCAGGGCACGCTCGGTGCCGCGGTCGCGGAGGCACAGCATCTCCCCGAGACGGCGCGGGCGGTGTTCCTGGAGTCCGCGCAGTCGGCATTCGTCGACGGCATGCACGTCGCCGCGGGCGCGACCGCCGTGATCCTGTTCGCGACCGCGATCCTCGTCCTGCGGATGCTGCGCGACCGTCAGGGCGAGCTGTCGAGCACCACGAACGAGTGACCCGGTAGCTCCGTCGCCGACGCGGTCTGGTCCTGCGTCGGCGGCTCCCACCACAACACGGGGGAGCCGCCGACCGGGACGGTCACCGGTTCGGCGCCCAGGTTGCAGGCGAGGCGAAGTGCGCCGCGGTGCACCACGATCCACTGCTGCGCCTCGTCGTAGTCGACGGACAGGTTCTCGAGCCACGGATCCGTCAGCTCGGCGCGCTCCCGGCGCAGCCGCAGCAGCGAGCGATAGCAGTCCAGCAGCCGGGCGTGCGGCTGCCGGGCCGGTTCGTCCCAGTCGAGCTTGGACCGCTCGAACGTCTCCGGGTCCTGCGGGTCCGGAACGTCGTCCGTGCTCCAGCCGTGCTCCGCGAACTCGGCCTTGCGTCCCTCCGCCGTCGCCCGCGCGAGCTCCGGCTCCGGGTGCGAGGTGAAGAACTGGAACGGGGTGCTCGCCCCCCACTCCTCGCCCATGAACAGCATCGGCGTGAACGGCGAGCAGAGCACGAGCGCCGCCTTCACGGCGAGCTGCCCGGAATCGAGATATGTGCCGGGGCGGTCGCCGATCGCCCGGTTGCCGATCTGATCGTGCGTGCACGTGTACGTGACCAGCGAACTGGCCGGGATCCGCCGCGTGTCCAGCGGCCTGCCGTGCGTGCGACCCCGGAACGTCGAGAACGTGCCCGCATGGAACCACCCCTGGCGCAGCGTGTCCGCGAGGCAGGCCATCGAACCGAAATCTCCGTAATAGCCCTGCCTCTCGCCCGAGACCGCCGCGTGGATGGCGTGATGCACGTCGTCGTCCCACTGGGCGTCGAGGCCGCAGCCGCCTGCCGACCGTGACGTGATCAGGCGCGGATCGTTGAGGTCGCTCTCGGCGATGAGCGTCAGCGGCCGCCTCAGGTGCGCGGACAGCCGGCGGGTCTCGACGGCCAGATCCTCGAGAAGGTGGGTGGCGGTGTGGTCGACGAGCGCGTGGACGGCGTCGAGTCGGAGCGCGTCGATGTGGAACTCGCGGAACCACCGCAGCGCGTTGCCGATGATGTAGCGGCGCACCTCGCCGCTGTCCGGTCCGTCCAGGTTGATGCTGCGGCCCCAGGTGTTGGCGCCCTGCGCCAGGTACGGGCCGTACCGGTCGAGGTAGTTCCCGGACGGTCCGAGGTGGTTGTAGACGGCGTCGAGGACCACACCGAGACCGCGTGCGTGACACGCGTCGACGAGGGCCTGCAGTCCGTCCGGTCCGCCGTAGCCCTCGTGCACCGTGTACCAGAGGACGCCGTCGTATCCCCAGTTGTGGGTTCCGTTGAACCCGTTGACGGGCATCAGTTCCACGAAGTCGACGCCGAGTCCGACGAGATGGTCGAGCCGGTCGATTGCGGCGGCGAACGTGCCCTCCGGAGTGAACGTGCCGACGTGCAATTCGTAGACGACCGAGCCGGCGAGCTGCCGCCCGGTCCACTGCGAGTCGGTCCAGAGGCTCTCGTCGAGCGTGTGGAGCTGGGACGCGCTGTGCACTCCGTCGGGCTGGCGCGGCGACCGGGGATCGGGGAGCGGGGTATCGCTGTCGTCGAGGACGAACGCGTACCGGGAGTCCGGCGACGCGTCGACGTCGGCCCGCCACCACCCGTCCGGTGACGGGGTCATCTCGTGGCGCCTGCCGTCCACCTCCACGGAAACCGATGTCGGGATCGGGGCCCATACCTCGAATGTGTGCACCCGATCAGCATGCCCCGACCGGGCGGGCCGCGCAGGACAGTCAGCTCTCGGGCGCGGAGGAGTCCTCGACCTCCTCGATGATCTCGGCGCCCAGGACCGACAGCCGGTGTTCCTCGGCATCCTGCACCGTGCCGAAGTCCTGCTCCTCGAGCACGTTACGGTCCTTGTCGAGGTATCGATACGTAGCCATGCCCCCACGATGGCACACGGCGGCGGAGATGGCGGCGAGTCGGCCCTTTCGCCCCGCATCCGGAAGTAGCAAGCTGAGAGTACGGACTCGAACGTCGCGAGGAGCAGTCATGCACGTAGCAGTGGGAGACCGGTTGCACGTTCAAGGCCGGGTGGTCGGGGTGCACGAGACGACCGCCGAGGTCGTGGAGGTACACGGCGAGAACGGCGAACCGCCCTATCTCGTCCGATACGACGACGGCCACGAGGCCCTCGTGTTTCCCGGATCCGATGCCTGGGTGGAACACCCGAAGTCGTAGACATCGGACGTTTCGCCTGGTCCAGGTGCGGCGGATCGCCGTGCCGCATTGGTTGCACGATCGATGAAACGAATGCGTCTATCGTGAGACCGTGCCCGATTCCGCCAAGAGGCCCTACTCATCGCCGCTGCGTGCGGAATCGGCGCGCCGGACCCGCCTCCTCGTCCGGGATGCCGCGGCCCGGTTGTTCGCCGAACGCGGATACGTCAGCACCACGGTGCGGAACGTGGCCGAGTCAGCCGGAGTGTCCACTCGCACGGTCTTCACCGTGTTCCCGGGCGGCAAGGCGGAACTGTTCCACGAGGCACTGCACGCGGCGATCCAGGGCGACACCGACGCCGCTCCTGCCGCCCGCACACCCCGGGACGGCGACCCGGTGGAGCGGATCCTCGAACAGATGGTGGAGTACAGCACCGACGTCCTGGAGCGGGCCGGAACCCTGATGGCGACGTCGATCGAATCCTCGGGAGCGGACGAGGACATGCGGCGGTTCGCCGACGAGGGCGCGCGGGCGTCCGCCGAGAATGCGATGACCCTCGCCGAGGGACTCGCCGCGCACGAACTGCTGCGCCCCGAGATCTCCGTCCAGCGGGCAGCCGACGTGCTGTTCACCGTCGTGTCGCCGCAGGTGTATTCGATGCTGCGCCTGCAGTGCGGGTGGGACGTCGACGACTACCGGAACTGGGTGAAGGCGACGATCCGGGCCAGCCTGCTCCACTGAGCGCCGACAACCCCGCCTAAGGCAACAGGATGAATTTGCCCGCCGCGTGCGGCTTCCGGAGATCGGCGTGAGCGCGCGCCGCCTCCGACAGCGCGTACGTGCGCGCGACCCGCACCCGCACGTCACCGCTGCCCGCGAGGTCGACGAGGGCGGCTCGGGCCTGTTTACGCGGTTCCATGCTTTCCGGCCCGAGCGCGCCCACGATCCGGAAACCGGCCTCGCCCGCCCGTGGTCCGGGGACGGTCGTCACCAACCGCGACCGGTCCCGCACCAGGCCCACGGACACGTCGATCGCCTCGTCGCTGCCCGCGGTGTCGATGACGGCGTCCACCCCGTCCGGTGCCAGGACACGGATCCGGTCGCTCAGGCCGTCCCCGTAGGACACGGGCGTCGCACCGAGCGACCGCACGTAGTCGTGGTTCCCGGGCCGCGCCGTGCCGATGACCGTGGCGCCGCGAGCCCGCGCCAACTGCACGACGAACGACCCCACGCCGCCCGCCGCCCCGTGCACGAGCAGCAGGTCGCCTGTGCCGACGTTCGCCGTGTCGAGGGTGTCGACCGCGGTGGCACCCACCGCGAGAAGTCCGGCAGCCTCATTCCACGGCAACGACGCCGGTTTCGGGACCACCGAATCACCGGACACCACGAGCCGGTCCGCGTACGCCTCCGACAACGGGTACGCGATCACCTCGTCGCCCACCGCGATCGGGCCCCTCGGTCCCGTGGCGGAGTCACCCACCTCCGCGACGACGCCAGTCGCCTCGCTGCCCAGCCGCATCGGCAGCGCTACGGGATCGGCGCCGAACGCGCCGCTGTAGAGCTTGTAGTCGATCGGGTTGACCCCGATCGCGCGGACCTCGATCACCACCTCACCCCGCGCGGGACCCACCGGCTCCGCATCGACCACCGCGAGGACCTCCGGCCCTCCGTACGCCCGGGCAACCACACGTCGCATACAAGGGCCAGTACCCCCGTGAGTACTTCTTAACCGCCGGCGGTTAAGAAGTACTCACGGGGGCCAGCAGGACCACCGGGTAGCGGGCGAACAGGGTGGCGGCGTCGATGCGGCCGCCGGGGTGCGTCGCGGAGGTGAGCAGGTCGGTCCACGTGCCGTCCGGGAGGATCACCGTGGTGTCGCCCCAGCCGTCCTGCTGCAGCCCGACGCTGTGCCGGGTGGCCAGGGTCACGACGTCCGGCGCCGCTCCCTGGGGCCCGCGGGTGAATCCGATCAGGTGTTCGGCTGCGGTCCCCGACGCGAAGACCGGCGCGTAGGTGCCGCCTGCGAAGCTGCCCGGACGCTCGCGGCGCAGGCGCAGGGCCGTCCGCACGACGTGCATCTTCGCGGCGCCGGTCGCGTCGACCGGAGGGGTGCCGAGCCCCGCGAGCACGGTCCGCCGCACGTCGTAGTCGACGGGACGGCGGTTGTCGGGGTCGACGAGCGAGTCCTCCCACAGTTCGGTGCCCTGGTACACGTCCGGGATTCCGGGTCCGCACAGCTGGAGGAGTTTCTGGCCGAGCGCATCGGACCAGGCGTGCGGTGCCAGTTGCGTGCACAGCGACCCGAGGGCCTTGCCGACAGTGCCGTCGATCACGGTGTCCAGCCAGCGGTGGAGGTCGCGTTCGAAGTCCTCGTTCACGTCGTTCCACGACGTCCGGGTCCCGGCTTCCCGGACGGCCTTCTCCGCGTATGCGTGGACGCGGTCGCGGAAGTCGGGCACGTCGCCCGCGGCGCGGCCGTCGACCGGCCACACACCGAACAGGTTCTGCCACAAAAACAGTCCGGTGGCGGGATCGGGGCTGGGGGCGATGCGCTCCCACTGGTCGACGCATTCCGCCCACAGGTCCGGCACCTGCGACAGGATGCCGATCCGGGCGCGGACGTCCTCGCCGCGCTTGGTGTCGTGCGTCGAGAGCGTCGTCATCGCCCGCGGCCACCGGCCGGCGCGCTCGGCGGCGGCGAGGTGGAATTCGGCGGGGGAGACGCCGACGTGCGCGGGGTTGCCGCCCACCTCCTGCAGCGACACCAGCCGGGCGGTGCGGTAGAACAGGCAGTCCTCTACGGATTTCGCCATCACCGCGCCGCAGACCTGCTGGAAGCGGGTGGCCGCCTCACCGCAGGCGATCAGGGCGGCGGCGAGGGCGGACAGTGCCGCGGACCGCCCCGGTTCGCGCCGCGCGGCGTCACCGATCACGCGGGTCGCGAGCCCGGCGAGCGGGCTGTAGTCGGACCGGTACACGGGCATCGCCGCGACGACGTCCACGACGGCATCGCGCAGGTCCTCGGCGGTGCAGTCGGTGCCCGTCTCCGCGCGGATCGCGCGGACGAGGCGCCGGACCTCCGGGGCGAGGCCGGTGCCGGCGACGTCGCGTTTGATCGCGGTTTCGTGCTCGTGGATCCACGTCACGTCACCCCGGTCGCCTGTGCGGGACGCCGACAGGGCGGTGAGCGCGGGAGCTCCCGACGGGTCGACGAACACGCCGCCGAGTTCGGCCAGTGCGTCGTAGCCGGTGGTGCCGTCGATCGGCAGGTGATCGTCCAGGGGTTCGGAGTGGCCGAGGATCTTCTCGATCACGAGCCAGCGGTCCGCGCCGATCACGCCGCGCAGCCGGTCGAGGTACCCGGCCGGGTCGGACAGCCCGTCGGGGTGGTCGATGCGCACGCCGTCGATCAAGTCGTCCGCCACCCAGCCCCGCAGTTCGCGGTGCGAGGCCTCGAACACGCGGGGGTCTTCCTGACGGATCCCGGCCAGTTCGCTGACCGCGAAGAATCGGCGGTACCCGATGAGCCCGGAGTTCCACGGGACCAGGCGGTACGACTGCGCGTCGTGCACCGACTCCGGCTCGGTCGCGTCCGTGCCGGGGGCGATGGGGAACCGGTGCTCGTAGAACGCGAGCAGCGGCTCCGGTCCCGAGCGGTCGACGGTCAGCGACTCGCGGTCGGCGTCCGATCCGAGGACGGGCAGCGCGAGCCGTCCGCCCGCGCCGTTGTCCTCGCTCCAGTCGATGTCGAAGAAGTCGGCGTATTCGGAGCCGCGACCGTGCGTGAGAACGTCCCACCACCAGGCATTCTCACGCGGATTCGCGACGCCCACATGATTGGGGACCAGGTCGACGACGAGGCCCATGCGGCGGCCGCGCAATTCCTGCGACAGCGCGGCCAGCGCCTCCCTGCCACCGAGGGCGGGGGACACGCGGGTGACGTCGGTGACGTCGTAACCGTGGGTCGAGCCCGTCGTGGCCGTCAGGATCGGCGACAGGTAGACGTGCGAGATCCCGAGGTCGTCCAGATAATCGGCGACGGCGGCGGCGTCCGCCAGGGTGAAGCAGTCTCCGCGCAGTTGCAGCCGGTAGGTGGCCGTGATCGCCATCGTCGCCCCCGGTTCAGGCGGTCCGGCGCAGCACGACCAGCGACCGGGACTCGACCTGCAGCGAATTCCCGGCCTTGATCACCGCGTCCTTCGCCCCGGTCGGCACGGCGGTGTCGAGCACCACCGCCCACTCGTCGGCGTAATCGGAATTCGGCGTCGAGAACTCGATCTCCTCGTCGTGCGCGTTGAAACACAGCAGGAACGAGTCGCCGACCACCCGCTCACCGCGATGGTTGGGTTCGGGGATGCCCTCGCCGTTGAGGAACACCGCGAGGGACTTCCCGAAACCGCTGTCCCAGTCCTCGGGGGTCATCTCCTCACCGGACGGGGTGAGCCAGGCGATGTCGCGGGTCTGGTCGCCGCTGCGGATGGGGGTGCCCTCGAAGAACCGGCGGCGGCGGAACACCGGATTCTTCATCCGCAGCGCGATCACCCGTTTGGTGAACTCGACGAGGTCGGCGTTGGTATCGGCCAGCGACCAGTCCATCCACGACAGTTCCGAGTCCTGGCAGTACACGTTGTTGTTGCCCTGCTGGGTGCGGCCCATCTCGTCACCGTGCGCCAGCATCGGCGTCCCCTGGCTGAGCAGGAGGGTGGCCAGGATGTTGCGGCTCTGCCGCCCCCGCAGATCGTGGATCTCCGGATCGTCGGTGGGTCCCTCCACGCCGCAGTTCCAGGACCGGTTGTGGCTCTCGCCGTCGTTGTTGTCCTCGCCGTTGGCCTCGTTGTGCTTCTCGTTGTACGACACGAGGTCGTGCAGGGTGAACCCGTCGTGGGCGATGACGAAGTTGATGCTCGCGCCGGGGCGGCGCCCGGTCGCCTCGTAGAGGTCGGAGGAGCCGGTGAGCCGGGACGCGAATTCGCCGAGCGTCGCCGGTTCGCCCCGCCAGTAGTCGCGGACGGTGTCCCGGTACTTGCCGTTCCATTCCGTCCACAGACCGGGGAAGTTGCCCACCTGGTAGCCGCCCTCGCCGATGTCCCACGGTTCGGCGATGAGCTTGACCTGGCTGACGATCGGATCCTGCTGGACGAGGTCGAAGAACGCGGAGAGCCGGTCGACGTCGTGCAGTTCGCGGGCGAGCGTCGACGCGAGGTCGAAGCGGAAGCCGTCGACGTGCATCTCGGTGACCCAGTACCGCAGCGAGTCCATGATCAGCTGCAGCGTGTGCGGGTGCCGGGCGTTGAGGCTGTTCCCGGTGCCCGTGTAGTCCATGTAGTGCTCGGCGTCGCCGTCGACGAGCCGGTAGTAGGCGGCGTTGTCGATGCCGCGGAACGAGATCGTCGGACCGAGATGGTTGCCTTCGGCGGTGTGGTTGTAGACGACGTCGAGGATCACCTCGATTCCCGCCTCGTGGAACGAGCGGACCATCGCCTTGAACTCCGACACCGCCGCGCCCGGCTTCTCCGCCGACGAATACCCGGTGTGCGGGGCCAGGAAGCCGAACGTGTTGTAGCCCCAGTAGTTCCGCAGCCCCTTGTCGAGCAGGGTCTGATCGTGCATGAACTGGTGCACCGGCATCAGTTCGATCGCCGTGACGCCGAGGTCGACGAGGTGGTCGATGATCACCGGATGCGCGAGGCCCGCGTACGTGCCGCGGAGTTCTTCCGGCACACCGGGATACGTCGCCGTCATGCCCTTGACGTGGGCCTCGTAGATCACGGTGTCGTGATACGGGTGTTTCGGTGCGCGGTCGGCGGCCCAGTCGAAGAACGGGTTGATCACGACCGTCGTCATCGTATGGCCGAGCGAATCGTGTCCGGGCAGCCCCGGCGCCGAGTCGTCCTCGGCTTCCGCTTCGAGTGCGTCCCCGGCGTCCTCCGCCTCGAGGTCGTCGTCGGTGTCGACGATCAGAACTGTGTCCCCGGCGTCGTCGTCCCCGGCATCCTCGGAGGCGGGCGCGTCGATGTCATAGGAGAACAGGGACCGGTCGCCGTCGAATTCGCCGTCGAACGCCTTGCCGTACGGGTCGAGGAGCAGCTTGCTGGGGTCGCAGCGGTGCCCGGCCGAGGGGTCCCACGGTCCGTGGATCCGGTACCCGTACCGCTGCCCGGGCACGACGGTCGGCAGGTAGGCGTGCCACACGTAACCGTCGACCTCGTCGAGACGCACCCGCGTCTCCGTGCCGTCCTTCGCGATCAGGCACAGATCGACTGCCTCAGCGACCTCGGAAAACAAGGAGAAGTTCGTCCCGGCCCCGTCGTAGGTGGCGCCCAGGGGGTAGGCGCTGCCGGGCCACACGGGAATGGGCGTGGTGCCGGTCGACTCGCTCGCTTCCATATCGAGAACACTAGCCCGCGTTCGCGTCGCTCTCAGCCCGACGAGAGCGCACCGTCTCAGCCCGACGAGAGCGCACCGTCAGCCCTGGGTGGAGGTCCGTGCGGCAGCAAGCATTCCGGTTGTGATCTTGCGCACGTCCTCGCTGGTGCACACGTACGGCGGCATCGCGTAGATCAGGTTGCGGAAGGGTCGCAACCAGACTCCGGCCGCCACCGCGGCGTCTGTTGCGGCCCGCATGTCGACGGGCTCGGAGAGTTCGATCACTCCGATCGCGCCGAGCACCCGGACGTCCCGGACGCCGGGCAGTTCCCGGGCAGGCGCGAGACCCGATTCGAGCCCGCGGCGAACGTCCTCGACCTCGCCTCGCCAGTCGCGCGAGAGTAGGAGTTCGATCGACGCCACCGCGACGGCGCACGCGAGCGGGTTCGCCATGAACGTAGGTCCGTGCATCAACCCGCCCGCGTCGCCGGCGCTGATGGTCTCGGCGACGTCGGTGGAGCAGAGCGTCGCGGCGAGGGTCAGGTATCCGCCGGTGAGGGCCTTGCCGACGCACATGATGTCGGGGCGGGTCCCGGCGTGGTCCGCGGCGAACAGTTCGCCGGTGCGGCCGAAGCCCGTGGCGATCTCGTCGAACACGAGCAGGAGCCCGTGCTCGTCGCAGATGCGGCGCAGTTCCGACAGGTACCGGGGGTCGTGGAAGCGCATGCCTCCGGCGCCCTGGACCACCGGCTCCACGACGACGGCCGCGAGTTCGTCGGTGTGCGCGGCTACCAGGCGCTCGAACTCCGCGACGTACCGCGGGTCGAACTCGCGCGGCGGCGGTCCCGCGAACACCTGCCGTGCGAGGACGTCTGTCCACAGGGAATGCATGCCGCCGTCCGGGTCGCAGACGCTCATCGGCGCGAACGTGTCGCCGTGATAGCCGCCGCGCCAGGTCAGCAGCCGATGCCGCTCCGGCCTGCCGCGACTGCGCCAGTACTGCAGGCACATCTTGACGGCGACCTCGACCGACACCGAACCGGAATCGGCGAGGAACACCTTGTCGAGTCCGCCCGGGGTGATCTCCACGAGCAGCTGGGCGAGCCGCGCGGCCGGTTCGTGGGTCAGCCCGCCGAACATCACGTGGCTCATCCGGCCGAGCTGCGCGGTCGCCGCCGCGTCGAGGACGGGATGCCGGTAGCCGTGAACCGCCGCCCACCATGAACTCATGCCGTCGACGAGTTCGCGTCCGTCGGCGAGAGTGAGGCGGGTGCCGCTCGCCTCGGCCACCACGAGCGGGGTGGTCGTTGCAGGGAAGGCGCCGTATGGATGCCAGAGCAGCGAGGCATCGAGGGAGGTGATGTCGTCGGCGGACAGGCTCGGGGAGGTCACGGTCTCGACCCTAGCCATCGGAGGAAAAGTGGGTCCACCCGGGTTGAACACCGTTCAAGTCGCGTATGGTGCCGAGTGTGAGTACCGACCACACCTTCACCACCTGGCTCGACGACGTCGAGGAGCGGCGCCGCGCCGCAGGGCTGCGCCGCGAGCTGCGGCCACGCACGTCCGGCAGCGCGCTCATCGATTTGGCGTCCAACGACTACCTCGGGCTCGTCCGACACCCTGAGGTGCTGCACGGCGCGATGACCGCGCTGCGGCGGTGGGGCGCCGGGGCCACCGGCTCGCGACTGGTGACGGGATCGACCACCGAACACGAACTGCTCGAAACGGAACTGGCCGAGTTCGTCGGTGCCGACGCCGGGCTGGTGTTCTCCTCCGGGTACACCGCGAATCTCGGCGCCGTCACCGCGCTGTCCGGCGCCGGATCGCTGATCGTCTCCGACGCGGGCAGTCACGCCTCGCTCGTCGACGCATGCCGGCTGTCGCGGGCCCGGGTGGCCGTCGCGCCGCACGCCGATCTCGACTTCGTCCGCAGCGCACTGGCCACCCGGCCGGAGGAGCGGGCACTGGTCGTGACCGATTCGGTGTTCAGCGCGGACGGTGATCTCGCACCCCTCGTCGACCTGCACCGGGTCTGCCGCGAGTACGGCGCGTTTCTCGTGGTGGACGAGGCCCACGGTGTCGGAGTCCGCGGCGCAGGGGGCCGCGGACTCGTGCACGAGGTGGGACTCGCGGGCGAACACGACATCGTCGTCACGGCCACGCTGTCGAAGTCGCTGGCCAGCCAGGGCGGTGTGGTGCTGGCGTCGGAGAAGGTGCGCGCACATCTCGTCGACGCCGCGCGCACGTTCATCTTCGACACCGGACTGGCCCCGGCGGCCGTCGGTGCGGCCCGGGCCGCCCTCGCCGTTCTGCGGCGTGAACCGCACCGCGCCGACTCCGTCCTGGACCGCGCCCGGGATCTCGCGCGGTTCACCGGTGCCGCGGCACCCGAGTCCGCCGTGGTCTCGGTGATCCTCGGGGACCCGCAACGCGCCTTCGACGCCGCGGCCGCCTGCCGCGAGCAGGGGCTGCACGTCGGCTGCTTCCGGCCCCCGTCGGTGCCCGAGGGCACGTCGCGGCTGCGGCTCACCGCCCGCGCGACGCTCGATCCGGACGAACTGGCGCGGATCGAGTCCGTGCTCACCGACGTCCTGGCGGGGGCGTCGGCATGAGCATCCTGATGGTTACTGGAACGTCGACGGACGTCGGCAAGACGGTGGTGACGGCGGCGCTCGCGGCGGCCGCGCGCGAGGCAGGCCTGTCCGTCGCGGTGTGCAAGCCCGCGCAGACCGGCGTCGCGCCGGGCGAGCACGGCGATCTTGCGGAGGTGACCCGGCTGTCCGGCGTCACCGCGGTGGTGGAACTCGCCCGCTACCCCGAACCGCTGGCCCCCGACACCGCCGCCCGCCGCAGCGGTTTGCCGATGCTGCGGTGCGACGACGTCGTCGAGGCGGTCCGCGGGCTCGCCGACCGGCACGATCTGGTCCTCGTCGAGGGTGCGGGCGGGTTGCTGGTGCGGATGGGCGCCGAGGGCTTCACGCTCGTCGATCTCGCGCTCGCTCTCGGCGCACCGGCTGTCGTGGTCGCGGCGGCCGGACTCGGCACGCTCAACCACACCGAACTCACGACCCGGGCGCTGGCGGCGGCCGGCGTCGCCTGTGCAGGCACGGTGATCGGGTCGTGGCCGGACGAGCCCGGGCTCGCCGAGCGGTGCAATCTGGACGACCTGCCCGCGGTGACGGGTGTCGACCTGGCCGGCTCGATCCCGGCGGGCAGCGGCCGCCTCGACCCGGCGTCGTTCGCCGCGGCCGCGTCCACGTGGTTCGACGGCACCTGGCTGAAGACGACGATCACGGCTCGCTGAGCGCGACGGTCAGGATTCCGCGAGCACCGACAGCACGTTGCCTGCCGGGTCGGTGAACCACGCGATGTCCGGCCCGTTGCCGCGCATGATTCCCTTGTCGTCCTGCTCGAAACCGTCGTATCGCAGGAACCGGATCCCGCGTTCGGTGAGCGCGTCGACGGCCTTCTCGACGTCGTCGACCGCAAAGTTGAGGATCGTGAACGTCGCAGGCGTGTGGTCGGGTTTCGGGTAGATCAGCACCACGGGACCCTTGGGGAGATGCAGGCCCAGCAGGCCCATCTCCTCCTCGGTGACCTCGAGCCCCAGGGTGTCGGTGTAGAAGGACTTGGCCGCGGCGATGTCGTCGACGGCGAATCCGCTGAATGCTCTCGCGTTGTTCAACATGGCTCTGTTTCTTTCCTGCCGGTGGGTGGGTCAGGACATCTCGGCCCGCGCCTGCGCGCTGAGCTGGATTACCTGAACGTAGTTGCCGTCGGGGTCGACGGCGGTGCCGAACCAGCTGCCGTCACGATCCTCGAGCGGGGACAGCCACGCGGCCCCGAGGTCGTCGAGGCGGCCGGCCGCGGCGCTGGCGTCGGCGACCTCGAAATTGAGGAGGACACGCCCGGGTTCGGGATTCGTGTCGCCGACGTCGTCGCGCCGGTCGAGCATGATGTAGAAACCGTCGAAATCGAGGACGTCGTAGCCCGGTTCGCCGGGCGTGCGGTCGACCTTCGGCGAGAACGCGGCCGTGTACCAGTCCCGCAATCGTTCGGGGTGTGTGCTGGCGAGCAGGATGCTTCCGATCGTGGCGTCGGCCATGATTTCCTCCCGGTGGGGTTCGGTTTCGGTGGTCCTATAGGTATCGACTCGGCCGCCCGGCGAAATTCATCGCCGCCGGTTTTCCGGGGGCCGAAAGCTGCCCCGGTTCCCCGGAATATCGGTAGTGTGATTCAGGTCACGGCTACATCCGGCTGGGTTGGGAGGGGTCACATGTCGACCTCCGAAATGCTCGAATTGAATCGCACCATCGACCGCCTTCGGCGCGCTGTCGGTTCGTTGCGAACGATGTACGGCGACGCAGCATCCGTGCGGCGACTGAGCAATGATCTGGAGCGCCTCGAGATCGACGCGCGAGATCTCGACGCCTCGCCACCGAACGTCGTCCACCGCGAACCGGTGGAGCGAATCAAGGTGTCGGACACCCCGTACGACGCGTCGATGTGGCTCGGTATCGATGACGAGGGGCTGGGCGGGCTCCACTACGAGCGCGGATGAGCGCGCCGCCGAAGAATTCCGATAGTGCCGGTGTGGGGGCGCCGACGCGTGCCCGGATCGCGGAACGCACGCTCCGCACCGACCGGTGGTGGCTGGCGCCGCTGCTGACGGTGCTCGGCCTGTCCGTCTTCGTGGTGTACGCATCGGTCCGGTCGTGGGTCCGCACCGCGTACTTCGTCGAGGAGTACCACTACCTGACCCCGTTCTACTCGCCGTGCCTGAGCGATTCGTGCGTGCCCGGTTCGAGCGACTTCGGGACACCCATCGGCGAGTTGCCGATGATCATCCCCCTCGGATTCCTGGTGCTGCCGTTCCTGCTCGGCTTCCGCCTCACGTGCTACTACTACCGCAAGGCCTACTACCGGTCGGTGTGGTTCTCGCCGCCCGCGTGCGCGGTCGCGGAACCGCACGGCAAGTACACGGGGGAGACGCGGCTGCCGCTGATCGTCCAGAACGCGCACCGCTACTTCTTCTACGTCGCGCTCGTCGTGTCGCTGATCAACACGTACGACGCGATCCGCGCGTTCCACGGCGCCGACGGCGGGTTCGGGATCGGGCTCGGCACCCTCGTCATGGTCGGCAACGTGATCCTGCTCTGGGCGTACACCGTGTCCTGCCATTCCTGCAGGCACGTCACGGGCGGCAGGCTCACCCACTTCTCCCGGCACCCGATCCGATACCGGCTCTGGACCGGGGTCAGCAAACTGAATACTCGGCACATGCAGCTCGCCTGGACCACGCTCGCCACACTGATCGTCACCGACTTCTACGTGATGCTCGTGGCCAGCGGCACCATCTCCGACCTGCGCCTGATCAACTGACTTCACCGAAGAGGGAGTGGAATGACGGAAGTCGAACGGCACCAGTACGACGTCGTGGTCATCGGTGCCGGGGGCGCCGGACTGCGAGCCGTCATCGAGGCCCGGGAGCAGGGCCTGTCCGTGGCCGTCGTCTGCAAGTCGCTGTTCGGCAAGGCGCACACCGTCATGGCGGAGGGCGGTTGCGCCGCCGCGATGGGAAACGCCAACGAGAAGGACACGTGGCAGACCCATTTCCAGGACACGATGCGCGGCGGCAAGTTCCTCAACAACTGGCGGATGGCCGAACTGCACGCCCGGGAGGCCCCCGACCGGGTGTGGGAACTCGAAACGTACGGCGCCCTGTTCGACCGGACCCCCGACGGCCGGATCAGTCAGCGAAACTTCGGCGGTCACACCTATCCGCGGCTCGCGCACGTCGGTGACCGCACCGGGCTCGAACTGATCCGCACCATGCAGCAGAAGATCGTGTCGCTGCAGCAGGAAGACTTCGCCGCCACCGGCGACTACGAGGCCCGCATCAAGATCTTCGCGGAGTGCACCGTCTCCGAACTCACCAAGGACGGCGACCGGATCTCGGGCGCCTTCGGATATTGGCGCGAGAGTGGACGTTTCGTGCTGTTCGAGGCGCCCGCCGTGGTGATGGCCACGGGCGGAATCGGCAAATCGTTCAAGGTGACGTCGAACTCGTGGGAGTACACCGGCGACGGGCACGCCCTCGCCCTGCGCGCGGGCGCCAACCTCATCAACATGGAATTCGTGCAGTTCCACCCCACCGGCATGGTGTGGCCGCCCAGCGTCAAGGGGATCCTCGTGACCGAGGGTGTCCGCGGCGACGGCGGGGTACTGAAGAACTCCGAGGGCGAGCGGTTCATGTTCTCGTACATCCCGCCCGTCTTCAAAGGGCAGTACGCGGAGACCGAGGAAGAGGCCGACGGCTGGTACAAGGATTCCGACAACAACCGCCGCACACCGGATCTGCTGCCCCGCGACGAGGTGGCCCGCGCCATCAACTCCGAGGTCAAGGCGGGACGGCAGACCCCGCACGGCGGCGTGTACCTCGACATCGCCTCGCGGATGCCCGCCGACGAGATCGTCCGGCGCCTGCCGTCGATGTACCACCAGTTCAAGGAACTCGCGGACGTCGACATCACGAAGGAGCAGATGGAGGTCGGACCCACCTGCCACTACGTGATGGGAGGCATCGAGGTCGACCCCGACACCGGATCGTCCAGCGTCGCCGGACTGTTCGCGGCGGGGGAGTGTTCGGGCGGAATGCACGGCTCCAACCGGCTCGGCGGCAACTCGCTGTCCGACCTCCTCGTGTTCGGCCGTCGCGCGGGACTCGGCGCCGCGGAATACGTGAAGTCGCTGCAGGAGCGTCCGGTCGTCTCCGCCGACGCGGTGGACGCGGCGGCCCGGATGTTGTTGTCGCCGTTCGATCCCGCGGTCGGGGAGGGCGGCACCACCGAGAATCCGTACACGCTCCACACCGAACTGCAGCAGACCATGAACGACCTCGTCGGCATCATCCGGAAGGAAGACGAGATCGCGCGCGCCCTGGAGAAGCTCACCGAGATCAAGGGCCGGATCGGGGGCGTCGAGGTGGAGGGGCACCGCCAGTTCAACCCGGGCTGGCACCTCGCCGTCGACCTGAGGAACATGGTGCTGGTCAGCGAATGCGTCGCGCAGGCGGCCCTGCTGCGCACCGAAAGTCGCGGCGGGCACACTCGCGACGACCACCCGAACATGGAGGCGGACTGGCGCAACACCCTGCTGGTGTGCAGCGTCGTCGGCGACATGTCCACGCACCCCGATTCCGTGGTCCCCGACGTCACGGTCACCCGCGAACCCCAGCTCCCGATGCGACCGGAACTGCTGGAGCTGTTCGACATCGACGAACTGGCCAAGTACTACACCGACGCCGAACTCGCGGAACATCCGGGAAGGAAGGCCTGAGATGGGATACGACGCGCAGTTCCGGGTATGGCGCGGCGACGCCGACGGCGGAGACCTCGAGGACTACTCCATCCCCGTCAACGAGGGTGAGGTGGTGCTCGACATCATCCACCGGTTGCAGGCGACGCAGACTCCGGACCTCGCGGTGCGGTGGAACTGCAAGGCGGGCAAGTGCGGGTCGTGCTCCGCGGAGATCAACGGTCAGCCGCGGCTGATGTGCATGACCCGGATGTCGACGTTCACGGAGGACGAGGTGGTGACGGTGACGCCGCTGCGGGCGTTCCCCGTCATCCGCGACCTCGTCACCGATGTGTCGTTCAACTACGAGAAGGCCAGGGAGATCCCGTCGTTCACCCCGCCGCCGGGACTCGGGCCGGGTGAGTACCGGATGCAGCAGATCGACGTCGAACGGTCGCAGGAATTCCGTAAATGCATCGAATGCTTCCTCTGCCAGAACACGTGCCACGTCATCCGTGATCACGACGACAACAAGCCGGCGTTCTCCGGGCCCCGATTCTTCATCCGCGTCGCCGAACTGGAGATGCATCCACTCGACACGGCGGACCGTCGTGACGCGGCGCAGGAAGACTTCGGTCTCGGACTGTGCAACATCACCAAGTGCTGCACCGAGGTGTGCCCCGAGGGGATCAAGATCACCGACAACGCCATCATTCCGATGAAGGAGCGGGTGGTCGACCGGCGGTACGACCCGATCGTCTGGTTGGGCAACAAGCTGCGGCGTCGCCGCCCGTGAGTACTTGTTAACCGCGGGCGGTTAACAAGTACTCACGGGTGCGTCAGCGCACAGAGTGGAGGTTGCGGGCGGTGGGCGACTTCTCGACCGATTCGGGGTCCGGGTCGGTGCCGAGGATGCGGTCGGCGGTTCCCGAGGTGGTGACGGTGAACCAGTAGTGCTCGTTCTTGTAGTGGTGATGGCGGTGGTTACGCCAGATCGCGCGGTACAGGCGGGAGTTCGGCTTGTAGTCGCTGTGGATGAGGTAGTGCGTCCATTCGTAGAGGACGCCGAGGACGCTCAGCACCACGAGGAACGTCAGCCCGAGTCCCGTGCGGGTGAACGCGAATAGCGCGAGCGCCACGAGAACCGGGATCAGCCATGTCAGGGTTTGCCACGGAATGAAGACGAGCGGCACGTCGCGGGGATCGACGTGGTGTTCGCGATGCTTCCGGGCGAGCAGCGAATCGACGGTCAGGCCCAGGACCTTCCGGGGCTTCCAGTGCAGGATGCAGACGTGGATGACCCATTCGGCGAACGGGAACACCGCCAGCATCACCAGCGGCACGGCGGCGTCGGTGACCTGAAAGTCGCCGACGACGACGCGGGCGACCACGGCAGCAACGAGCATGCCGCCGATCATCCACGGTGAGGGGTGGCGGCGGAACTGGTCCGCGGCGTCGCGGAGGGTGATAGACCTGCGCTGGCGGCGATCTGCGGGAGGTGTCGTGGTCATGTGTCCTTCTCCGAATCGTGTTGTTGCAGTGTGTCGATCACGGCGGTCACGGCCGCCGTCCCGAGGTCGAGCAGGGTGGCGGCGGTGTGTGCCGCGAGGTCTGCGTCGTGGGTGGAGATAGCGTCCGCAAGCTGGTGGTACAGGTCGGTGCGGCCGACCTCCGCGACCATGACGGCGGCCATCGCCGTCATGGTCGGTTCGTAGGCGTTGCGGAGGCTGTTGAAGATGAGCCGGAACGCGATGGAATCGGCCGTGTCGACCACGCGTTCCCAGAACGCGAGCGCGGCGACCTGCTGCGCGACCGGATCACTCTCGGCAGCAAGGTGATCCACGGCCTCCCGCAGAGCGGTGCCCGACTTCTCGGTCGCCCGGTCCGCGGCGAGCCGGGCGACCTGCACGCCGATCATCCGCCGGGCCTCGAGCACGCTGCGGACCACCGCCCAGTCGGGGACGCCGCCGCGGATCAGCAGCTGGGACAGCAGTTCGGGCCCGCCGTGCTGCCGGAAGTCGCGGACCGAGGTGGCGTCGCCCTGCCGGACCTCGACGAGTCCGGCCTGCGCGAGTTTCTGGATCGCCTCCCGGACCGCGGGCCGTGACACCCCGAACGCCTCGGCCAGGCGCCGCTCGCTGGGCAGGGCCTCGCCGGGGCCGAGGTCGCCGCCGAGTACGCGCGCGGTGATCTGGTCGAAGACTTCGGTGGAGGCGGATTTCCGCGCGATCGGCTCGAACATCATGACTTCGACACTAGAACGGCTACAGGTAAGAGGTCAAGTGGTCTTACCAGTGATTGTCAGCTGAACAGGCTCCGGACGAACGCGGTGGTGTCGGGCAGGGACGCGGGCATGGTGGTGAGGTGGCCGGTCGGATACGTCCGGAAGAGGAACTGCTGCCCGTTCGCGGCGAGGTCGGCGGTGAACTTCCAGGTCAGAGGGATGGGGACGACGTCGTCGAACAGTCCCTGACCGATGAACAGCGGCCGGTCGTAGCCCCGGACGGGGACCCCGAGCGTGGTGCGCAGCGCCGCCAGGATCGCCGGATCGTCGAGGGGGCGCGACATCAACTGTCCGATGGAGATGCCCGCGAGTTGCGGGGCCGCCTCCTCGTAGCAGAGCGACTCGACCCGATTGAGGACGTCCAGGCCGAGCGGGGTGAGGTAGCTGTCGACGTCCAGGTCGGGCCGCGACGCGCGCAGTCCCGCGAGCGCGTACGCCACGAACACCGTGCTCCCGGTGAGGGGAATCTGCGGGAAACCGGGGCCGACGAGCGGCGCGAGGTTCTCGAGATTGGACGGGGCGCCGGTGGCGACGGTGCCGCGGAAGTCGAGATCGGGTGCGTAGGTGGTGGCCATCGAGGCGGCGACGAGTGCGGCGTGGCCGCCCTGCGATTGACCGATCGCGACCCACCGGTTCGACAGGGACGGCGTGACGGCCCGCGCCGCGCGCACCATGTCGATCACACTGTGCGCCTCGGTCGGACCGTCCAGGTACGGGTGCACGCCGGGTGTGCCGAGACCGACGTAATCCGTTGCGACGATGGCGTAACCCTGATCGAGCCAGGCCTGAACGTACGGTCCGGCGATTTTCCCCGTCACCGTCGGCGCGCACGCGTCCGCGATGCCGACCGTTCCGTGGGCCCAGGACACCACGGGCCACCCGCCGGGCGGCGCGTCACCGGGTGGCAGCAGGACTGCGCCGGTGCTGAGCGCGGGTTCGTTCATCGGCCCCGTCGTCCAGTACGTGACGTAGGTGGCCTCGGCGGCACCCGCGGGCCGCGTGTCCGGCGCCACCGGCGTCACGGCGACGACGGCACCGGGATCGCCCTCCGCGGTCTGCGCGGGCGCCGGAGTGGGCGCACCGAAGAGCGACAGTGCGAGTGCCGCCGCGAGGACCGTTCCGGCGCGGCGGCCGAGCGAAGACGTCATCGCGTCCGTCCCTGGGCCGTCGGAGGCGCCGCGCGGCCCGCGAGTGGCCGGCGCGGCGTCCACTCAATTGTGCCCGCTCAGGGGTGGTGGGCGGAGTCTTTCAGTCGCGCGCGAATTCCGTCCACGAACAGCGACAACCCGAAGTCGAACCGGACCGCCGGATCGCCGTCGAGAAGATCCTCGTCGTACGCCGCGATCTGCGACTGCGGGGCGTCGGGGGAGAGCGCGGCGCGGGTGAGGGCGCCCGCCGATTCCATCTGCGCCCGCGACTGCTCGTCGACGGTGTGGCCGAGGACGTAGTACAGCAGGGAGTAGGACGACAGTTCGGCGTGTTCGCGGGACAGCCCGGATCGCAGACCCACTGCGGCGAAGCTTTCCCGGACCCGGGAGTTGGTCATGCGTGACGCGTAGGTGGCGGAGACCAATTCGGCGCCGTCGCGGTGGGCGAGCAGCGCGGTGCGGAGCCGGTGGGCCAGTTCGGTGAACTCCGCGTCCCAGCCGGGCGCCGTGACCGGGGCGTCGACGTCTTCGAGGATCTTGTCGGCGAGGGCCCCGAGCAACGTCTGCTTGTTGGGGAAATGCCAGTACAGGGCGCCGGGCTGTACGCCGAGGGCCGTTGCGAGTCTGCGCATCGTGAGGTCGGCGAGGCCGAACTCGTCGAGGATGGCCATTGCGCCGTCGAGTACGTCGCCGCGTCGCAATTGCACTGTGTGATCTCCCAATCTCGTCGAAAAGCTTGCTCCGGCTTTGACAGTATTCCATCACGGATCTAACGTGAACACCGTTCAACTTGTACGGTGTTCAATTTTTCGGTTCCGTCGACTCACGGCACGTGATCGGCCCGTTTTCCAGGAGATGCGTGTGACCTCGGCCCCGGTACAGACAGACATCCTCGCCCTCGCGCGTGAGCAGGTTCTCGAGCGCGGCGAAGCGCTGAACGAGAGCCAGGTGCTCGAAGTCCTGCAACTTCCCGACGACCGGCTCGAGGACCTGCTCGCCCTCGCCCACGACGTGCGGATGAAGTGGTGCGGCCCCGAGGTCGAGGTCGAGGGCATCATCAGCCTCAAGACCGGCGGCTGCCCCGAGGACTGCCACTTCTGCTCGCAGTCGGGGCTGTTCCAGTCGCCGGTGCGCGCGGCATGGCTCGACATCCCCTCGCTCGTCGAGGCCGCCAAGCAGACCGCCAAGTCCGGCGCCAGCGAATTCTGCATCGTCGCCGCCGTCCGCGGGCCCGACGAGCGGCTGCTCGCCCAGGTCGCCGCCGGAATCGAGGCGATCCGCAACGAGGTCGACATCCAGATCGCCTGCTCGCTGGGCATGCTCACCCAGGAGCAGGTCGACCAGCTCGCCGCGATGGGAGTGCACCGCTACAACCACAACCTCGAGACGTCGAAGTCCCACTTCCCGAACGTCGTCACCACCCACACGTGGGACGAACGCTGGAACACACTCCGCATGGTCCGCGAGGCCGGCATGGAGGTGTGCTGCGGCGGCATCCTCGGCATGGGTGAGAGCCTCGAGCAGCGCGCCGAGTTCGCCGCCAACCTGGCGGAACTCGAACCCGACGAGGTCCCGCTCAACTTCCTCAACCCGCGTCCGGGAACCCCGTTCGGCGACCTCGAGGTGCTGCCGGCGAGCGAGGCCCTCAAGTCGGTGGCCGCCTTCCGGCTCGCGCTGCCGCGCACCATCCTCCGCTTCGCAGGTGGCCGCGAGATCACCCTCGGCGACCTCGGGGCCAAGCAGGGCATCCTCGGCGGCATCAACGCCGTCATCGTCGGCAACTACCTGACGACCCTCGGCCGCCCGGCCGAACAGGACCTCGACCTGCTCGTCGATCTGCAGATGCCGATCAAGGCCCTGAACGACACCCTGTGACGACCATGGAGACGACCGCGGGCGACGCCGACGGTCTGGAGGAGCGCTACAACCCGTACACCGGCCGCCGCGTGGTGGCCGGTGTGGACGACGCCGTGCCCACCGCCGCGCAGCTCGGGCTGGAACCGCCCCGCTTCTGCGAGGCGTGCGGCCGCCGGATGGTGGTGCAGATCAGCCCCGATGGCTGGTGGGCGAAATGTTCCCGCCACGGTGTGTTCGACTCGATCTACCGCGGACGGCGGTAGCGTCGAACGTGTGACCACGCTCCCGCGCTTCAGGCTTCGATCTGCCGCCGGAATCTTCTGCGGGACGGTGGTGGCGAGCGCGCTCGCCGGGGTGCTGTGGGGACTCCTGGCACCACCCGAACATCTGCTGGTGGTGTCCCCCGACCGCGGGGTGTCGCTGACCGGGGAGAGCGTCCACCGGTTCGACGCGATCGGGATGTTCGCGTGTGCCGGCCTGGTGGTCGGCATCCTCACCGCGGTCGCGGCGTGGACGGCGCGGAAAAGTCGCGGTCCCGTGGCGCTGGGCGCCGTACTCTCCGGCAGCGTGGTCGGGGCCTGCGTGATGGCCCTCGGCGGCATCGGCGTGGCGGCCCTGCGCTTCCCCGACCCCGACACCTCGACCGCCGGCGCCGTCGTCGCGGTCGCGCCGGGGATCGGGACCCCGCTGGTGCTGATCTTCCAGCCGCTCGTCGCGTGCGTCGTGACGTTGGTGCTCGCCGCGCTCAACCCGTACGACGATCTCGGTGTCGGCGATGGGCCGGTCGAACTCGACGAGCCGGAAGAGCGCGACGCGACCGTTACTTCGTGACCGAGGCTC
This sequence comes from Rhodococcus pseudokoreensis, assembly GCF_017068395.1. Classification (NCBI taxonomy): domain Bacteria; kingdom Bacillati; phylum Actinomycetota; class Actinomycetes; order Mycobacteriales; family Nocardiaceae; genus Rhodococcus; species Rhodococcus pseudokoreensis. Next base: position 7,829,585 of record NZ_CP070619.1, read on the forward strand.
GCATTCGTATGTCGCCGAGCAGGCGCCCGCTGGCGAGAGCGCCGATGCGGCGGGTCGCGAAGCGGGTGCTCACCGACGACACCCAGTTCATCAGCCCGGAGACGACGCTCGGCGGTGTGCTGCGCCGGTCCAGCGCCCGCAGCGCCGTCGCGACCACCTGGTCCGCGGTCTGCATGCGGCCGACGGCGGCGTCCTCGGAGCCGACGACGTCGAAGAACTCGGTGCGGGTGGGGCCCGGGCAGACGGCGAGCACGGTGAGGCCGGTGCCTCTCGCCTCCGCCCACAACGCCTCCGTGAAGTTCAGGACGAACGCCTTCGTCGCCCCGTAGACGGCCATACCCGGAGTCGGCTGGAACGCCGCGGTGCTCGCCACGTTGACGAGTGCGCCGCGCCCGCGGAGCAGGTCGGGCAGGAACGTGTGCGACAACTCGACGAGGGTGGTGACGTTGAGCTGGATCTCGGAGGTCAACCGGTCCAGGTCGGCGGACGCGAAATCTCCGTGCGTCCCGAATCCGGCGTTGTTGACGAGCGAGTCGACGCGGATGTCGCGCGCGGCGAGTTCGCTGCGCAACCGCGCGCCTGCGCCGGGTGCCGCGAGGTCGAACGGGAGCACGGTGACCGTCACGTGGTGTGCGGCGCGGAGTTCGGCGGCGAGTTGTTCGAGCCGGTCGGCGCGCCGCGCGACGAGGACGAGGTCGGCGCCGCGCCCGGCGAAGCGACGGGCGAATTCGGCACCGAGGCCCGCGCTCGCGCCGGTGATGAGGACGGTGGTTCCGGATGCGTCGAAAGGCATGTCTGCTCCTAGCGGTGGGGTGATCCCGAATGTAGTCAGTGCCATCTATGTAGTCAATGACAACATTTTGCTAGGCTTGCGCCGTGTCCGCCGCCGAACAGCCCTACCACCACGGGAGTCTTCGCCAGGTGCTGCTCGCACGCGCCGAGAGCACCCTCGAGCGGGACGGCGTCGACGGCCTGTCCCTGCGACAGCTCGCCCGTGAGGCCGGGGTCAGTCACGCCGCACCGAGCAAGCACTTCCGCGACCGTCAAGCGCTGCTCGACGCACTCGCCGAATCCGGTTTCCGGCGGCTCACCGCCGCCCTCGAATGCGCGGTCGACCAGGCCGAACCCCACGCCCGGGCTCGCTTCGCGGCGCTCGCCGACGCCTACGTGACCTTCGCGCTCGCGCACCGGGAGTTGCTGGCCCTGATGTACGGCAACAAGCACGCGCCCGGAGCCGCCTCCCAGGTCGTGGAGGCGGGCCACACCTCGATGGACCTGACGGTCCGGATCGTCACCGAGGCCCAGGCCGCGGGCGACATCGGACCCGGGGACGCCTCGCGCATCGCCCTCGTCGCGTTCGCCACCTTCCACGGGATCGCGACCCTCGCCGCCGGCGGGATGCTCGACGACGCGCCGGTGGACGAAGTGGTCACCGCCGCATCCGACACGTTCTGGCGGGGTCTCGCCCGGGCGTGACGCGGCTCCCGGCGATCTCACAGCGCACTCCCGTCGCAGTCTCGAGTATCGGCGCTTACCTGGAGTCGGAAATGTCGATCCCCCAGGAGGCGAAGATGATGCGTACCGACGAAGCCGGCTCGGCCCGTGGTGTCGTGGTGGTGACTGCCGCAGGCAGCGAGCAGGGCAGGCGCACCGCGCAGGAGTTGCTCGATTCGGGCTGGTGCGTCGCGGTCACCGCACGCACGGTCGTGGAACTGGCCCGGATCATGCCGGGCATGTCCGGTCACCGGCTGCTCGCGGTTGCCGCCGATCCGTCCGACCCCCGCCAGGTCGAGCAGCTGCTCGACCGCGTTCTCGGCCGCTTCGGCCGCATCGATTCGGTGCTCGGCGCGGAGCCGTCGGTCGCGGCGGCGTGGCGGCGGCGCACCTCGCAGGAGGGTGAAATCGCGGCCGCCTGACGGCCGGATTCAGCTCGGCGGCCGGAGCGCCGCGAACTCGTCCGTCACCCGCAGGGTGGAGTCGGTGAACCGGTAGAGGGCGGCCGGGCGACCGCCGGTGCGGCCGGACGGTGCCGTGTTGCCGGTGGGGGTCAGCACCCCGCGGCGTCCGAGGACGCGCTGGAGGTTGGTCGCATCCACCTGGTAACCGAGTGCGGCGCAGTAGATCTCGCGCAGCGTCGACATGGAGAACTCGTCGGGCGCCAGCCCGAACGCGATGTTGGTGTAGGAGAGCTTGGCGGCGAGGCGGGTCCGGGCGTGCCGGACGACGGTGCCGTGGTCGAACGCCATCTCGGGCAGCGCCGACACTGGATGCCACGCGGTGTCCGGCGGCAGCTGCGGGTCGGCGGGGAGGGGGACGAGCCCGAGGAACGTCGACGCGATGGTGCGCGGTCCGGGCACCCGCCGCGGATCGCTGAACACCGAGAGCTGCTCGAGGTGGGAGACCTCCTGCACGTCCACCTTCTCGGCCAGCTGGCGTCGCGCGGACGTCGTGAGGTCCTCGTCCTCGTGGAGGAGTCCGCCGGGCAGCGACCACGCGCCGGCCTGTGGATCGAGGGCCCGTTGCCACAGCAGCACGGCGAGCTCTCCGGTGCCCCCCGCGTGACGCATATCACCGCTGTGACCTGCATCGATATAGCCGGGGAAGTGGCGAACCTGGAACACCGCGGTAAGCACTTCATGCGTGGTGTTACTATTGGGCATGTTTTCGATCCTAAGTCGAAAACCTCGATTTCGGAAATTCGGGCCAGCCCGCCCGAGTTCACGGTGAAGGAGCAAGCCATGACGACCACGACGTTGTGGGCGGGTACCAACCCGCAGATTCAGGACGGTCCCGGCGGTTACGCGGGCGTCGAGGCGAGCGAAGAGTGGGCTGCCGAGATCAAACGGCTGGCACGCGAGCGGGGAGCGACGCTCCTCGCGCACAACTACCAGCTGCCCGCCATCCAGGACGTGGCCGACCACGTCGGCGACTCCCTGGCACTCTCGCGCATCGCGGCGGAGGCCCCCGAGGACACGATCGTGTTCTGCGGGGTGCACTTCATGGCCGAGACCGCGAAGATCCTCAGCCCCGCCAAGACGGTGCTGATCCCGGACGAGCGCGCGGGCTGCTCACTGGCCGACTCGATCACCGCCGATCAGCTGCGCGAGTGGAAGGCCGAGTACCCCGACGCCGTCGTCGTGTCGTACGTCAACACCACCGCCGAGGTGAAGGGTCTGACAGACATCTGCTGCACGTCGTCCAACGCCGTCGACGTGGTCGCGTCGATCGACCCCGACCGCGAGGTCCTGTTCCTGCCCGACCAGTTCCTCGGCGCCCACGTCAAGCGCGTCACCGGTCGCAAGAACATGCAGATCTGGGCCGGCGAGTGCCACGTCCACGCCGGCATCAACGGCGACGAGCTCACCGCGCAGGCCAAGGCGCACCCCGGTGCCGAACTGTTCGTCCACCCCGAATGCGGTTGCGCCACCTCGGCGCTCTACCTCGCCGGCGAGGGATTCGTGCCCGAGGACAAGGTGAAGATCCTGTCGACGGGCGGCATGCTCGACGCCGCGCGCGCCACCGGGGCCAAGCAGGTTCTCGTGGCCACCGAGGTCGGGATGCTGCACCAGCTGCGCAAGGCCGCGCCGGAGGTCGACTTCCAGGCCGTCAACGACCGCGCGTCCTGCCCGTACATGAAGATGATCACCCCCGCCGCCCTGCTCCGCTGCCTGCTCGAGGGCAAGGACGAGGTTCACGTCGATCTCGCGACCGCCGAGCGTGCCCGCAAGTCGGTGCAGCGGATGATCGAGATCGGAAACCCGGGCGGCGGCGAGTGAGCAGCCCGGCCCGGGGGATTTCCTGGGAAGAGCACGCCGACCTCGTCGTGGTGGGCGGTGGTGTGGCCGGACTGACGGCCGCACGCACCGCCTCGCTGCGCGGGCTGACCGTGCTCACCGTCAGCAAGGGTGGGGCGACGGACACCGCGACGCAGTACGCGCAGGGCGGCATCGCCGTGGTCGGTGACGCCGTCACCGATTCGGTGGACTCGCACGTGGCCGACACGTGCGAGGCCGGTGTCGGCCTCTGTGACGAGGACGCCGTGCGGTCGATCGTGGCCGGCGGCCGCGACGCCGTGGCCGCGCTGACCGATCTGGGTGCGGTGTTCGACCGCGGCCGCGACGGCGCCGTGTCACGCACCCGCGAGGGCGGGCACAGCACCCGGCGGATCATCCACGCCGGCGGCGACGCCACCGGTGCGGAGGTCCAGCGCGCACTGGGTGCGGCCGGGCTTCCGGTCCTGTTCGACAGTTCCGCCGTCCGCGTGCTCACCGATGCGCGCGGCGTCACCGGGGTTCTCGTCGACTCCCCGCGCGGACTCGGCGTGATCCACACACCCGCCGTCCTCCTGGCGACCGGCGGACTCGGGCAGCTGTACGCCTGCAGCACCAACCCGCCCGGCGCCACCGCCGACGGCATCGCGCTCGCACTCGACGCGGGCGCGGCCGTCGCCGATCTCGAGTTCGTGCAGTTCCACCCGACCGTGCTGTTCACCCCCGGCGGTCTCGGCCGGCGTCCGCTGATCAGCGAGGCCGTCCGCGGCGAGGGCGCGATCCTCGTCGACGCCAACGGCGATTCGGTGACCGCAGGCGTGCATCCGCGCGGCGACCTGGCACCCCGCGACGTCGTGTCGCGGGCCATCGCGTCGCGGCTGCGGGAACTGGGACACGACCACGTCTACCTCGATGCCCGTCAGCTGTCCGGGTTCGCGCAGCGGTTCCCGACCGTGACGGCGTCCTGCCTGGAAGCCGGGATCGACCCGCGCGAACAGCTGATTCCGGTCGCGCCCGCCGCGCACTACTCGTGCGGCGGCGTGGTCACCGACGTCGACGGTCGCACCGCCGTCCCCGGCCTCTACGCGGCGGGCGAGGTGGCCCGCACCGGGCTGCACGGCGCGAACCGGCTGGCCTCCAACAGCCTCCTCGAAGGCCTGGTGGTCGGCGAACGGGCCGGCGCCGCGGCCGTCGAACGCGCCGATCTGCGCGTCGAGGCGGCCGACGCGCAGCGACGCGCACTGCCGTCCGCGCCGCGGGAACTGGTGCAAGAGTTGATGACCGGCAACGCCTCCGTCGTCCGGGACGGCGCAGGCCTCGAGGCCGTCGCCGCCGCCCTCGCCGCCGCGCCGCGCACGGTGCCCGAGGGACAGACCGCGCTCGAAGACGCCGCGCTGACCCTGACGGCGGCAGCGCTCGTGCTCGCCGCAGGCGCGCGCACCGAAAGTCGCGGATGCCACACCCGCAGCGACTACCCGGAGACGTCCGACGAGTGGCGCCGCAGCACGCACGTGCGCCTGCGCGACGGCGAACTCGAGCTTCTCCAACCCCAACTGACAGGAGTGCTGTGATGGCCGACCACGTCCTTCCCGACGGTCTGGACGCGGACGAGGTCCGCACGCTCGTGCACCTCGCGCTGGACGAGGACCTGCGGTACGGACCTGACGTGACATCCGCGTCCACGGTTCCGGCCGACGCGGTCGCCAAGGCATCCGTGGTCTCCCGCGCGCACGGCACCGTCGCCGGCCTCGACGTGGGACTGCTCGTGCTCGACGAGGTGATCGGGGCGGGCCGCTACGAGGTCCTCGACCGGGTCGCCGACGGCACGCGGATCGTGCCCGGCCAGGCCGTGCTGACGGTGTCCGCGCCCACGCAGGGGCTGCTCACCGCGGAACGGACGATGCTCAACCTGGTCTGCCACCTGTCCGGCATCGCCACCGCGACGTCCGCGTGGGTGGATGCGGTCGAGGGCACCGGGGCGAAGATCCGCGACAGCCGCAAGACGTTGCCGGGACTGCGGTCGCTGCAGAAGTACGCCGTCCGGGTGGGCGGCGGTGTCAACCACCGCATGGGGCTCGGCGACGCCGCGCTGATCAAGGACAACCACGTCGCCGCCGCGGGGTCGGTGGTGGCGGCGCTGCGGGCCGTCCGCGCCGCCGCACCGGACATCGAATGCGAGGTGGAGGTCGACAGCCTCGCGCAACTCGACGAGGTACTTGCCGAGAACGTGGAACTGGTGCTCCTCGACAACTTCCCGCTGTGGCAGACCCAGATCGCGGTGCAGCGCCGCGACGCGAACGCCCCCGCCACCAAGCTCGAATCGTCGGGCGGTCTCACGCTGGACGTCGCGGCCGAGTACGCCGCGACCGGAGTCGACTACCTCGCGGTCGGTGCACTCACCCATTCGGTGACCGTGCTGGATCTCGGCCTCGACATGTGACCCCACCTGTGAGTACTTATTAACCGCCGGCGGTTAATAAGTACTCACAGGTCAGACGGCACGGCGAATCGTCGCCAGGAACGTGGCCGCGACGAAGAACAACCCGGAGAACGTCCGGTTGGTGGTCCGCTGCTGGCGCGGTGAGCGCATCAGCCGCAGGACTTTCGACGCGAGCCCGGTGTAGCCGGTCATGACGACGACGTCGACCGCGACCATGGTGGCGGCGATGATCAGGTACTGGGGGAGCAGCGGCGCCGACGGGGTGATGAACTGCGGGAGCACCGCCAGCATGAAGACGACGGCCTTGGGGTTGCTGGCGTTGACGAGGAAACCGCGCAGCGTCATCGCGGGTCCGCTGGTCTCGGCGACCTCACCGTCGACCCCGGACACGTCGGTCGCGCTCGCCCGCCACTGCCGGACGCCGAGATACACCAGGTAGGCGACGCCGAACCACTTGATCACCGTGAACGCGAGGGTCGAGTTCGCGAGCAGCGCCCCGAGCCCGGCGGCGACCACCGCGATCTGCAGCAGCAAACCCAGTTGGAGACCGGCGATGTTCCAGTAGCCGCGCCGCAGCCCGAATCGCATTCCGGTGGCCATCGACGCGATCGCACCGGCGCCCGGCGACAAACTGATCACGCACGACGCCCCGAGCACTGCACACCACATCTGCCACGACACGTGGTGATCGTACGTCGCGTCCCGCCGTGTTCCGGTTACGGGGGATTCGTGCAGCTGAGGGGCGGATCGACGAGGGAGCAGACCCCGGCGCGACGGCCGGGTTCGTAGCCTTGTGGGAGCCCGTTCGCGACGACGTCCCGGTAGGTCGCCACCGCATCGGTCGGCCGCCGGGTGAGGGTGGGATCGGTCAGCGCGTCGACGGTGAACAGGCCGAACCGGGGACGGAACGTGCCCCATTCGTAATTGTCGGTGATCGACCAGTAGTTGTATCCGATCACCGGTGCGCCGTCGGCCCGCGCCCGCTCCATCCAGTAGAGGTGGTCGCGGAGATGATCGGACCGGGTGTAGCCATCCGGGCGCGGTGTCCCGTCGTCGGTGGGCATGCCGTTCTCCACGACGTACAGCGGCAGTCCCGGGAACTTGCGGGTGTACCGCATCAGGGCGTGGTAGATGCCGTCCGGCTGGGGACTGATGTCGTAGAACGCGTCGGTGACCGCGTTCACCGCGGTGAGGTTGTCGAGGGAGAGCCCGTAGTAGTAGTCGACGCCGAGGAAGTCGAGTTTGTCGCGGACGCGGTCGACGAACGTGGCGTCGAGCGCGTCCATGGCGGCCGGGACGTAGGCGAGGTTGCTGCTGACCCGGGCGCCCGGATCGATCCCGTGGATCAGGTCGTACGCGCGGCGGTGGACCTCGACGAGCCGGTCGAGCATCTGCGGCGCCCGGTCGGGGCCGATGCCGCCGAACGTCAGCTCCTTCTGCACGTACACGGTCGGCTCGTTGATCGTGATCCAGATCGCGCCCACACCGGCATAGCGCTCGACCACTTTCTGCGCGTTCGCGAGCCAGTCGTCGACGATCTCCGGGTTCGCCCACCCGCCCCGGTCCGCGACCCACCCCGGGTACACCCAGTGGTCGAGCGTGATCATCGGGGTCATGCCGTGGCCGGTGATCTCGCGGACGACGTCGTCGTAGTACCGCAGCTCGGTCTCGTCCCACACGCCCGGCGCGGGCTGCAGTCGTGCCCACTCGACGCCGAACCGGAACACGTCGACACCCAGATCCGCGGCGCGGGTGATGTCCTCGCTGTGCCGGTGCCGGAAGTCGACGGAGTTTCCGATCGCGTCGTGGGTACGGCCGGAGTCGGAATACCGGCGCCAGTTGCTGTCCGGGGAGGAACCCTCCGACTGGAACCCGGACGTCGCCACGCCCCACAGGAAGTCGCCGGGGAGAGGGTCGGCGTGCACCGCGGCGGCGGGGCTCAGCAAGCACAGTAGAACCGCGCCGGCACCCAGGAGTCGCGAGGGAGTCCGCACCGGCCGAACAGTAGCGGAAACGCTGTCCCGAGTGCGCACATTGGGGGATACTGGCGAGTAGGACTACCCGCCAGTAGGAGGCGCGTCATGGTCGACACCTCAGCTCCGAAGGTCACCGAAGAAGAAGCACGAGCAGTCGCGGAGGAGGCGAGGGAATCCGGCTGGGACAAACCCTCCTTCGCGAAAGAACTGTTTCTCGGACGGTTCCGGCTGGATCTGGTTCATCCCTTCCCACGGCCGGCTGCCGACGCCGCCGCCAAGGCCGAAGAATTCCTCGTCCGCCTCCGCGCATACTGCGAGGAGATGGACGGCAGCGTCATCGAAACGCAGTCCCGCATTCCCGACGAATACGTCCGCGGCCTCGCCGACCTCGGGTGCTTCGGCCTGAAGATCTCGGAGGAGTACGGCGGCCTCGGACTCTCCCAGGTCGCGTACAACCGGGCGTTGATGCTCGTCGCGTCGGTGCACCCGAGCCTCGGCGCGCTGTTGTCGGCCCATCAGTCGATCGGCGTCCCCGAACCGCTCAAGCTGGCAGGCACTCCCGAGCAGAAGCGCGAGTTCCTGCCGCGCTGCGCCCGCGGCGCCATCTCCGCCTTCCTCCTCACCGAACCCGACGTCGGGTCCGACCCGGCGCGGCTGGCGTCGTCGGCGGTACCCATCGAGGGCGGTGCCGCCTACGAATTGGACGGCGTGAAGCTGTGGACGACCAACGGCGTCGTCGCGGAACTGCTCGTCGTCATGGCGCGGGTACCGAAGAGCGAAGGCCATCGCGGCGGCATCTCCGCGTTCGTCGTCGAAGCGGACACCCCGGGCATCACCGTGGAACGGCGCAACGCGTTCATGGGACTGCACGGGATCGAGAACGGCGTCACCCGCATGTACAAGGTGCGCGTTCCGCGGGAGAACCTGATCGGGCGGGAGGGCGACGGACTCAAGATCGCACTCACCACCCTCAACGCCGGCCGGCTGGCGATTCCGGCGATGTGCGCGGGCGCAGGCAAGTGGTCGCTGAAGATCGCCCGCGAATGGTCCGGCGTCCGCGTCCAATGGGGCAAAGCGATCGCCGAGCATGCGGCCGTCGCCAACAAGCTGTCGTTCATGGCCGCGACCACGTACGCGCTCGAGGCGGTGGTGGACCTGTCGGCGCAGATGAACGACGAGGGTCGCAACGACATCCGGATCGAGGCGGCGCTCGCCAAGCTGTGGTCGTCCGAGATGGCCTGCGTCATCTCCGACGAGCTGATCCAGGTCCGCGGCGGTCGCGGATACGAGACGGCGGCGTCGCTGGCCGCCCGCGGTGAACGGGCGGTGCCGGTGGAACAGCTGGACCGCGACCTGCGCATCAACCGGATATTCGAGGGGTCGAGCGAGATCATGCGGTTGCTGGTCGCGCGCGAGGCCGTGGACGCGCACCTCACGGCGGCGGGCGATCTCGCCGACCCGCACGCCGACACCGGTGCGAAGGCCCGGGCGGCGGCCAAGGCGAGCGGCTTCTACGCGAAGTGGCTGCCGCAACTCGTCGCGGGCAAGGGGCAGGTGCCGACGTCGTTCGGCGAATTCGGCGTCCTGGCCAAGCACCTGCGTTTCGTCGAACGGCACTCCCGGAAGCTGGCCCGCTCCACGTTCTACGGGATGGCCCGGTGGCAGGCCGCACTGGAGAAGCAGCAGGGCTTCCTCGGCCGGGTCGTGGATATCGGCGCCGAACTGTTCGCGATGTCCGCCACCTGCGTCAAGGCGGAGATGCAGCGGCAGGAGAACGAGGCCGAGGGCGACGCGGCCTACGAACTCGCCGACGTGTTCTGCCGTCAGGCGGCGCTGCGGGTCGAGAAGTTGTTCGACGGTCTGTGGCACAACACCGACGACGCCGACAAGCAGGTCGCGCACTCGATCCTCGAGGGACGGTACGCGTGGCTGGAGCGGGGCGTGGTCGACCCGAGCGAAGGCACCGGTCCGTGGATCACCGAGTGGACGCCCGGCGCGTCGACCGAGGAGAACCTGGCGAGGAGGTTCCTGCACTCGACCCGGCTCTAGGCCGCCGGGTTCCCTCGCGGCCGGGGCAGCACAACGCGGCACCCGCCGGCGTCACGGCGCCGGCGGGTGCCTGTGTGCGCACGGCACCCCGGCCGAAACCCGGTCGGCCGCCGACCGGTGAAAACGGGGTGCGCCTATCCTGGATAATCGGTGTCGAGCCCTGTTCTCCGCAGAACAGTCCGCTCGTCCGAGACACCGTGTCCCGACAGTCGCAGAGAGGACCTCTCATGCTCGCCCGCACCGACCTTCGTGGTCGTACCCCTTCCACGGCCGAACTTCGCGCCGCACTTCCTCGAGGTGGAGTGGATGTGGACGCGGTCCTGCATCAGGTTCGCCCCGTCGTCGAGGCGGTCCGTGAGCGCGGCGCCGACGCGGCCCTCGAATTCAGCGAGAAGTTCGACGGCGTCCGCCCCGCGCAGGTGCGGGTGCCGCAGGCCGAACTGGACCGCGCTCTCCACGAACTGGACCCGGCCGTCCGCGCCGCGCTCGAGGTCGCGATCGAACGCACCCGCAAGGTGCACGCCGACCAGCGCCGCACCGACACCACCACCGAGGTCGTCCCGGGCGGCACCGTCACCGAACGGTGGGTGCCCGTCGACCGCGTCGGGCTGTACGTCCCGGGCGGCAACGCCGTCTACCCCTCCAGCGTCGTGATGAACGTGGTGCCCGCGCAGGCCGCCGGCGTCCGCTCGCTCGTGGTGGCGTCGCCGCCGCAGTCCGAGTTCGGCGGTCTGCCGCACCCGACCATCCTTGCCGCGGCCGCCCTGCTGGGTGTCGAAGAGGTGTGGGCCGTCGGCGGCGGTCAGGCCGTCGCGCTGCTCACCTACGGCGGCAACGACGTCACCCCGGACGGTGCCGAACTCACCCCCGTCGACCTCATCACCGGTCCCGGCAACATCTACGTCACCGCCGCCAAGCGCCTCTGCCGCGGCCTCGTCGGCATCGACGCCGAGGCGGGCCCCACCGAGATCGCGATCCTCGCCGACCACACCGCCGACCCGGTGCACGTCGCCGCCGACATGATCAGCCAGGCCGAGCACGACGTGATGGCCGCGAGCGTGCTCGTCACGTCCAGCGTCGAACTCGCCGACGCCGTCGACACCGCGCTGGTCGCGCAGCTCGAGATCACCAAGCACCGCGAGCGCGTCACCGCCGCGCTGTCCGGCACCCAGTCGGGTACCGTCCTGGTCTCCGACGTCGAGGCCGGGCTGCGGGTGGTCAACGCGTACGCCGCCGAGCACCTCGAGATCCAGACCGAGAACGCCACCGCCGTCGCCGCGAAGGTGACCAGTGCGGGCGCGGTGTTCGTCGGCCCGTGGGCGCCGGTCAGCCTCGGCGACTACTGCGCCGGGTCCAACCACGTCCTGCCCACTGCGGGCTGCGCCCGGCACTCCTCGGGGCTGAGCGTGCAGACGTTCCTGCGCGGCATCCACGTGGTCGACTACTCGGAATCCGCGCTGAAGGAGGTCTCCGGCCACGTCATCACCCTGGCGAACGCCGAGGATCTGCCCGCACACGGTGAGGCCGTGCGGCTGCGGTTCGAGGCGCTGCGGTGACCGCCGCGAACGTGCCCGGTTCGTCGATCGGGGTCGACGCCCTGCCGATCCGGGAGAATCTGCGTGGCAAGTCGGCGTACGGGGCGCCGCAGCTGACGGTCCCCGTTCAGCTGAACACCAACGAGAACCCGCACCCGCCGACGAAGGCGCTCGTCGACGACGTCGCGGAGTCCGTGCGGGAGGCCGCACGCGAACTGCACCGCTACCCGGACCGCGACGCGGTGGCCCTGCGCACCGACCTCGCCGCGTACCTCGTCCGTCAGACCGGGGTGCCGGTCACGGTCGACAACGTGTGGGCGGCCAACGGGTCCAACGAGATCCTGCAGCAGCTGCTGCAGGCGTTCGGCGGTCCCGGTCGCAGCGCGATGGGCTTCGTGCCGTCGTACTCGATGCACCCGATCATCGCGGACGGCACCGAGACCGAGTGGCTGCCGATCTTCCGGCGCGCCGACTTCGCACTCGACGTGGACGCCGCGACCGCGGCGATCGCCGAACGCCGCCCCGACGTCGTGTTCGTCACCAGCCCCAACAACCCGACCGGGCACAGCGTCGGCATCGCGGAACTGCGCCGGGTCCTCGACGCCGCGCCGGGCATCGTGATCGTCGACGAGGCGTACGCCGAATTCTCCGACGCACCGAGCGCCCTGACGTTGATCGACGAGTACCCGTCGAAGCTCGTGGTGTCGCGGACGATGAGCAAGGCCTTCGCGTTCGCCGGCGGCCGGCTCGGATATCTCGCGGCGGCACCGGCGTTCATCGAGGCGCTGCTCCTGGTCCGGTTGCCGTACCACCTGTCGGTGGTCACGCAGGCCGCTGCCCGTGCGGCGCTGCGGCACGCGAACGAGACGCTCGGCAGCGTGCACGCCCTCGCCGCGGAGCGCGTGCGGGTGTCGAAGGCATTGGAGGACACGGGGTTCCACGTCATTCCCAGCGACGCGAACTTCATCCTGTTCGGTGAGTTCACCGACAGTGCCCGCGCCTGGCAGGCCTACCTCGACCGCGGGGTGCTGATCCGGGACGTCGGGATCCCCGGATACCTGCGGGCCACCGTCGGGCTGGCCTCCGAGAACGACGCCTTCATCGTGGCGAGCGACGAGATCGCCGCCACCGAACTCACCAGCTCAGGAGACCGAGGATGACCGACCGCATCGCCCGCGTGGAACGCACCACCAAGGAATCCAGCATCACCGTCGAACTGAACCTCGACGGCACCGGGATCGTCGACGTCTCCACCGGGGTTCCGTTCTTCGACCACATGCTGACCGCGCTCGGCTCCCACGCGAGTTTCGACCTCACCGTCCACGCGAAGGGCGACATCGAGATCGAGGCGCACCACACGGTCGAGGACACGTCGATCGTGCTCGGCCAGGCGCTCGGTCAGGCCCTCGGCGACAAGAAGGGCATCCGCCGGTTCGGTGACGCGTTCATCCCGATGGACGAGACGCTCGCCCACGCGTCGGTCGACGTGTCCGGGCGCCCGTACTGCGTCCACACCGGCGAACCGGAACACCTGCTGCACGCCGTCATCGGCGGGTACCCGGGGGTGCCGTATGCGACCGTGATCAACCGGCACGTGTTCGAGTCGATCGCACTCAACGCGCGCATCGCCCTGCACGTGCGCGTGCTCTACGGGCGCGATCAGCATCACATCACCGAGGCCGAGTTCAAGGCCGTGGCCCGCGCCCTGCGCGAGGCCGTCGAACCCGATCCCCGCGTCACGGGTGTGCCGTCCACCAAGGGCAGCCTGTGAACCGGACGCACTCGTGAGCGTCGTCCTCGTCTACGTCCTGTTCATCGCCGCGGGGATCGCGGCGGGCGGCGCGTACTCCATGTGGAAGTTCAACAAACTGGCCTCGGGCGTGCTGCTTGCACTGGCGGTGCTGGCAGCCGTGGCGGGCGTTCTCAGGTTGATGTAGTGCCGGTCGCTGTGGGGGAGCGCCGCGGCCTGCTCCGCACCCGCGGTCTGCCCACCGCGATGGTGATGGGCGCCGCGGCGTTCGGCGGCTGGGCGGTGCTGCTGCCGGTGGTCCCGCTGATCGTCTCGTTGTCCGGCGGTTCGGACACGCTCGCCGGCAGCGTGACGGCCGTGTTCATGGCCGCGACCGTCGCCACCCAGCTCGGCGTGCCCCGGCTCCTGCGCAGATGGGGGCACCGCTGGGTGCTCGCCGCGGGCTGCATGCTGCTGGGGCCGCCGTCGCTGCTCCTGCTGCTCTCCACCGAGGCGATCCCGGTGCTCGCGGTGTCGGCCGTCCGCGGATCGGGCTTCGGCATGCTCACCGTCGCGAGCAGTGCGCTGGTCGCCGAACTCGTTCCGCGGCAGATGCTGGGCCGCGCGACGGGGGCGCAGGGAATCGCGGTGGCCGCCGCGCAGATGGTCGGGCTGCCGGCGGGGCTCGCGATCATGCAGCACTGGTCCGCGACCCCCGTCTTCGTGATCGGCGCTCTCATTCCCGCGCTCGCGGTCGTCGCGGTCACGCGGCTCCCCGCGATCGACGCCCCCGCGGATCGCGCGTCGCGCGGTCGCATCCCGCTCGCCGCCGTGCTGACCCCGTGGCTGTCGATCGCGATCGTGGCGGCCGCGTTCGGCGGTCTGTCCAGCCTGCTGCCGATAGCGATCTCGGAGCGGGCGTCGCTCGCCGGGGTGATCCTCGCCGTGTCGAGCGGGGCGACACTGTTCGGGCGGTACGCCGCGGGATCGTTCTCCGACCGGCTCGGGGTGGGCCGTGCCCTGATTCCCGCGCTGACGTTCGTGTGCCTCGGCCTGGTCCTGTTCGCCGTCGCCGCGGCGACAGCGGCGCCCGTGCCGCTCCTGGTGTGCGCGGCGCTGGCATTCGGATTCGGGTTCGGCGCGGTGCAGAACGAGTCGCTCGTCATGATCTTCACCGCCGCGGGGCCGACCCGCTTCGGCTCGGCGAGCGCCGGATGGAACATCGGGTTCGACGCAGGCACCGGGTTCGGTTCCCTCGCACTCGGAGCCGTCGCGTCGGCGGCCGGGTATTCCTGGGTGTTCGGGGTCGCGGCGACAGCGGTCGCGGTGGTCCCGGCCGCCGGAATGCTCGTCGGCCGCGCCCTCCGGCGTCGTTCGGCCGCCGGATAAGGTTGTGTCATGACCGTCTCCACGATTGCCGTCCTCGACTACGGCTCCGGCAACCTGCATTCGGCCACCCGCGCTCTGGCCCGGACCGGCGCGCGCGTCGAGGTCACGTCCGATCACAAGGTCGCACTCGCGGCCGACGGTCTCGTCGTTCCCGGCGTCGGCGCCTTCGCGGCGTGCATGGAGGGTCTCCGCGCGGTGCGGGGGGAACGGATCATCGGCCAGCGTCTGGCCGGCGGGCGGCCGGTCCTCGGGATCTGCGTCGGCATGCAGATCCTCTTCGAGCGCGGCGTCGAGTTCGGCGTCGAGGCGGAAGGCTGCGGCGAATGGCCCGGCACCGTCGAACGCCTGCAGGCCGATGTGCTGCCGCACATGGGCTGGAATACCGTCGAGGCGCCGGGCAACAGCACGCTGTTCGCCGGTATCGACCCCGGCACCCGGTTCTACTTCGTCCACTCGTACGCGGCCCAGACCTGGGAGCTGCCGACGCCGGAGCGGCTGGCGCCGCCCGCCCTGACCTGGGCCGACCACGGCGGTAAGTTCCTCGCCGCCGTCGAGAACGGCGCGCTGTCCGCCACCCAGTTCCATCCCGAGAAGTCCGGCGACGCGGGCGCGGAACTGCTCCGCAACTGGGTTCGCAGTCTGTGACCGAACCCGGGGACGGGCGCGGCGACCTGTCGATCGGCAGGCTCGCCGTGTACGCGATGGGTGCCGCCACCGCGGTCCTGGTCCTCGCGACCGCGATCATTCTGGGTGCTGAAACCGGGCCCCGTCCTCGGGCTGCTCGTCGGGCTGCTCGGCGTCGTCGGTGCTATCGCCGCTATGGGTTACGTGTCGAAACGCATGACCCGCAACGCCTACGGCCGCGACCCCGAGGACCCGAAGCCGGGTTCCGACCGCTGAGCGACTAGGGTTGTCGCACGTGAGCCTGGTCCTTTTGCCTGCTGTAGATGTCGTCAACGGTGAAGCTGTTCGCCTCGTCCAGGGGGAGGCAGGAAGCGAGACCGGTTACGGCTCGCCTCGTGATGCCGCCCTCGCATGGCAGAACGACGGTGCCGAGTGGGTCCACATCGTCGACCTCGACGCCGCATTCGGTCGCGGCTCGAACCGTGAACTCCTCGCCGACGTGGTGGGGGAACTCGACGTCCAGGTGGAACTGTCCGGCGGAATCCGCGACGACGCGTCGCTCGAGGCCGCACTGGCCACCGGCTGCGGTCGCGTCAACCTCGGCACCGCCGCCATCGAGAACCCGGAGTGGTGTGCCCGCGCCATCGCCAAGTACGGCGAGAAGATCGCCGTCGGTCTCGACGTGCGCCTCGTCGACGGTGAGTACCAGCTCCGCGGTCGCGGCTGGGTCACCGAGGGCGGAAACCTGTGGGAGACCCTCGCCCGGCTCGACAAGGACGGCTGCTCCCGCTACGTCGTCACCGACGTGAGCAAGGACGGCACCCTCACCGGCCCCAATCTCGAACTCCTCGCGCAGGTCTGCGCGGCCACCGACGCCCCCGTCGTGGCCTCGGGGGGCGTGTCCACCATCGATGACCTCCGGGCGATCGCCGGACTCGTCGACCGGGGCGTCGAGGGATCCATCGTCGGCAAGGCGCTGTACGCGGGGCGGTTCACCCTCCCCGAGGCGCTCGCCGCGGTCTCGGGCTGAGTTCCCGCCATGGCCCTGTCCCGCGATCCCCGGGAACTCCTCGCCGTCGCCAGTGAGCTGCTCGACGGAGTGCACGACCGGTTCGTCTCGGGGGTGGGTGCGCCCAGCGCCGTCCACAAGGGACCCGACGATTTCGCGACCGCCGTCGACCTCGAACTCGAGAAGCGGCTGACCGGCGAACTGCGTGACCGGACCGGCATCGACGTCCACGGCGAGGAGTTCGGCGGACCCGACCTCGACAGCGGCCCTGTGTGGGTGCTCGACCCCATCGACGGCACGTTCAACTATTCGGCCGGTCTGCCCACCGCGGGCACGCTGCTCGCGCTCCTCGACGACGGCGTTCCCGTTCTCGGTCTCACGTGGCTGCCGCTCGTCGGGCGGCGCTACGCGGCCGTCGCGGACGGCCCGCTGCTCGAGGGCGGTCAGCCGCTGCCGCGGCTCGGCCGCACGTCGCTGGCGTCGTCGATCGTGGGCCTGGGGGCGCTGAACATCGACAGTCGCGGGCGGATCCCCGGCGCGTACCGGCTGCAGGTCCTCGCGCAGCTCAGCCGCGTGTCCTCGCGGATCCGGATCCACGGGTCCACCGGTGTCGACCTCGCGTTCACCGCGGCCGGAATACTCGGCGGCGCGGTGGTGTTCGGCCACAATGCGTGGGACAACGCGGCCGGTGTCGCGCTGGTGCGCGCCGCGGGCGGTGTGGTGACCGATCTGGGCGGCAAACCCTGGACCGTGACGTCCGACTCGGTGCTCGCCGGAGCGCCCGGGGTGCACGGCGAAATTCTCGATATCCTCGGATCACTGGGTGATCCCCGTTCCGAGCCTTCAGGAGGGCGTACGCAATGACTCTGGCGGTTCGAGTGATCCCGTGTCTGGACGTCGATGCCGGACGCGTCGTCAAGGGCGTCAACTTCGAGAACCTGCGGGACGCGGGCGACCCCGTCGAGTTGGCGGCCGCATACGACGCCCAGGGCGCCGACGAGCTCACGTTCCTCGACGTCACCGCGTCGACCGCAGACCGCGGCACCATGCTCGACGTGGTCAGCCGCACGGCGGAACAGGTGTTCATCCCGCTCACGGTCGGCGGCGGTGTCCGCACCGTCGAGGACGTCGACCGGTTGCTGCGTGCCGGCGCCGACAAGGTGAGCGTCAACACCGCCGCGATCGCGCGGCCCGAGTTGCTCCGCGAACTGAGCGAACGCTTCGGCTCCCAGTGCATCGTGCTGTCGGTGGACGCGCGCACCGTGCCGCAGGGCCAGCCGGACACCCCGTCGGGGTGGGAGGTTACGACCCACGGCGGCAAGCGCAGCACCGGCATCGATGCGGTCGAGTGGGCGGTCCGCGGCGCCGAACTGGGTGTCGGGGAGATCCTGCTCAACTCGATGGACGCGGACGGCACGAAGGCCGGTTTCGACCTGCCGATGATCCGCGCGGTCCGCGCCGCCGTGCACGTGCCGGTGATCGCCAGCGGGGGAGCGGGCGCCGTCGAGCACTTCGCACCCGCCGTCGGGGCAGGCGCGGACGCCGTCCTCGCGGCCAGTGTCTTCCACTTCGGTGACATGACGATCGGCGACGTCAAGAAGTCCATGCGTGCAGAAGGGATCACCGTCCGATGAGTCTCGATCCGGCCATCGCGTCACGGCTCAAGCGCAACGAGGCGGGACTGTTCAGCGCCGTCGCGCAGGAACGGTCGACGGGCAATGTCCTGATGGTGGCGTGGATGGACGACGAGGCCCTCGCGCGCACCCTCGAGACCCGTAAGGGCACGTACTACTCCCGTTCCCGTCAGCAGTACTGGGTGAAGGGCGAGACGTCCGGTCACACGCAGTACGTCCACGAGGTGCGGCTCGACTGCGACGGCGACACCGTGTTGCTCATCGTCGACCAGGAGGGGGCGGCGTGCCACACGGGCACGCACACCTGCTTCGACTCGGACGTGCTGCTCGCCGCCGACTAGCACAGCGGCCCTCGAGCAGGATGTCCGTGTGCTCTCGGGCAGGATGTCCGCATGCCACTCATTCAGATCAGTCAGACGCCGGGGCTCACCGCGGAGCAGAAGCGCGCCACGATCGAGGCCGTCACGAAGGCCTACGCCGACGCGACGGGCAAGGATCCCGCGAAGGTGTGGGTGACGATCACGGAGGTGCCGCGCGACAGCTGGGGTGTCGGCGGGACGCCGCTCGGTTGAGCTGGCGGGACGCCGCTCGGTTGAGCTGGCGGGACGCCGCTCGGTTGAGCTGTGAGTGCGGTCAGGCCTTGCCGGTTCCCGCGGCGATGCTCTTGTCGAGCTGGGTGAGCATGGCGCCGGACAGTTCGGACAGTTGACGGACCTGGTCGGCGGAGAGGCCGTCGAAGATCAGTGATCGCACGGATTCGACGTGCGGCGGCGCGGCCTCGACGACCTTGGCCATGCCTTCGTCGGTGAGGACGGCGTCGGAGCCGCGGCTGCCGCGGATGCTTTCGCGGCGCACCCAGCCGGCTTTCTCCATTTTGGTGACGACGTGGGACAGCCGCGACAGCGACGCGTTGGCGCGTTGCGCGAGCAGGGACAGCTGCAGGCGCTGGTTCGCTTCGCCGGAGAGTGAGGCGAGGACGAAGTACTCGAAGTGGGTGAGTGCGGAGTCGCGTTGGAGTTGAGTGTCGAGCGCGGCGGGGAGCCGGGTGACCAGTGCGATGAGGGTGAGCCAGGCCTCCTGCTGCTCTGCGTCGAGCCATCGGGTGCCGGGCTGGTCCGGCTTGCCCTCGTCGTTGCCACTCATCGGTGGTGTCCTCCGTCCGTACGTCGATCCACTGTGCAGCGTGTCCTCAATAGTTAGCACGCCGCGGGGCCGATTCGTGCCCGGGGAATAGTTGCCGCGCCCGCATGTTGACTCCTATAGTAACTTGAAGGTTCAACATCGCGGTCGGTGACGAGTTCACTTCTTCGTCGATGCCGGACCTCGATCCGAAGGAGTCGCGATGACCAACGCCATGCCCGCCCTGTTCCTCAGCCATGGTGCGCCGCCGCTGGTGGACAGCGACCTGTGGGTGTCGCAGCTGGCGAAGTGGGCGGGCGACCTGCCGCGGCCCAAGGCCATCCTCATGGTGTCGGCGCATTGGGAATCGGCGCCGCTCACCATCGGATCCACCACCACCGGCACGCCCCTCGTCTACGACTTCGGGGGCTTCCCCGAGCGGTTCTACCGGACCACGTACGAGTCGCCCGGCGCCCCTGAACTCGCGGCGCAGGTCGTGTCCCTGATGCCGGACGACGAGACCGTGTCGCACCAGCCGCATCGCGGCCTCGACCACGGCGCCTACGTGCCGTTGACGGTCATGTATCCCGACGCCGACATCCCGGTCCTCCAGATCTCGCTGCCGACCCTCGACCCGCAGCGGTTGCTGCACCTCGGTGAGCGGCTGCGTCCCCTGCGCGAGCAGGGCGTGCTGATCGTCGGTTCCGGATTCACCACCCACGGCCTGCCGTTCCTGCGCGACCCGTCACCCGACGCGAAGGCGCCGGGCTGGTCGTCGGAGTTCGACGCCTGGGCGGACGAGCGTCTCGCCGCCGGCGACGTGGATTCGCTCATCGATTTCCGCTCGCTCGCGCCGGGCATGCCGTACGCACACCCGACGATCGAGCACTTCGCGCCGCTCTTCGTCACGCTCGGCGCGTCGAGCGACCCCGAGCAGATTCCCCGGCAGGTGATCGACGGCTTCTGGATGGGACTGGCCAAGCGGTCGATTCAGGTGGCCTGACGCGTCCGGAGGAAGGCCAGCGCCTGATCGCCGTGCGTGTTGGCGCGGAACTCGCTCGAGATGACCTCGAGCACGGTGCGGTCGGTGTCGATGACGAACGTCGACCGCTTGACCGGGGCGAGTTTGCCGAGCAGTCCGCGGCGGACGCCGAACTTCTCCGCGACGGCTCCGTCGGCGTCCGACAGCAGTGGGTAGTCGAAGGACTGCGCCTGCGCGAACGACGCCTGCTTCGCCACCGCGTCGGTGCTGATCCCGGCGCGGGACGCTCCCACCGCGGAGAACTCCGTTCCGAGGTCCCGGAAATGGCAGGCCTCGGCGGTGCAGACCGGCGTCGACGCCGCGGGGTAGAAGAACAGCACGAGGGGGCCGTCCTCGAGGAGGCTCGACAGCGATCGTTCGATGCCGTCCTGATCGGGCAGGGTGAATTCCGGTGCGAGCTGACCTGGCTTCATGGGAGCCGAGGCTACCCGCGCACGCAGACGAGACGAGTGCGCCTGGGATGATGGTTCGCATGCACGGCGAGCCCACCACGATTCCCGCACCCGAGTCCGCCGCCACCCCGGCCGACGGCGGGTCCGACTCGACCACCACACGTGAGCAGTTCCACGCTCTCGCCGCCGAACACCGGGTCGTCCCGGTGACGCGCAAGGTGCTGGCAGACGCGGAAACTCCGCTGTCCGCCTACACCAAGCTGGCGGCGAACCGGCCCGGCACCTTCCTGCTCGAATCGGCGGAGAACGGCCGATCGTGGTCGCGATGGTCGTTCATCGGCGCGGGCAGTCCCGCCGCGCTGACCGTCGTCGACGGTGAAGCCGCCTGGTACGGCAACGTTCCCGCGGGCGCACCGTCCGGCGGCGATCCGATCGCGGCGCTCGGCCAGACCCTCGAACTGCTGCGCAGCGAACGGCTGCCCGACCTGCCGCCGCTGACCGGCGGCATGGTCGGCTTCCTCGGATACGACGCGGTGCGGCGCATCGAGCGCATCGGCGAGCACGCCACCGACGACCTGCAGATCCCCGAGATGGTGATGCTGCTGGCGACGGATCTCGCGGCCGTCGACCACCACGAGGGCGCCATCACCCTGATCGCCAACGCCGTCAACTGGGACGGCACGGACGAACGCGTCGACGAGGCCTACGACTCCGCGGTCGAGCGGCTGGACCGGATGACGCGCGCCCTGTCGGCCCCGGCGTCGTCGACCGTGTCCACCTTCGCGAAACCCGCCCCCGACTACCGCCGTCAGCGCACCACCGAGGGGTTCGGCGCCGACGTGCAGAAACTCGTCGGCGACATCGAGGCCGGCGAGGCCTTCCAGGTGGTGCTGTCGCAGCGCTTCGAGATCGACTGCACCGCCGACCCGATCGACGTCTACCGGATGCTGCGCGCCTCCAACCCCAGCCCCTACATGTACCTCCTCAACGTGCCGAACGGCGACGACGAGACCGCGTTCTCGATCGTCGGATCGAGCCCGGAGGCGCTCGTGACCGTGTCGGAAGGTGTGGCCACCACGCACCCGATCGCGGGCACCCGGTGGCGCGGGCACACCGAGGAGGAGGACATCCTGCTCGAGAAGGACCTGCTCGCCGACGAGAAGGAGAACGCGGAGCACCTGATGCTCGTGGACCTGGGCCGCAACGACCTCGGGCGTGTGTGCGAACCGGGCACGGTGAAGGTCCACGACTACCGCCACATCGAGCGGTACAGCCACGTGATGCATCTCGTCTCCACCGTCACCGGTCACCTCGCCGAGGGCAAGCAGGCCCTCGACGCCGTCACCGCCTGCTTCCCGGCGGGCACCCTGTCGGGCGCGCCGAAGGTCCGGGCGATGCAGTTGATCGAGGAACTCGAACCCACCCGCCGCGGCATCTACGGCGGCATCATCGGGTACCTCGACTTCGCCGGCGACGCCGACACGGCCATCGCGATCCGGACCGCGCTGATCAAGGACGGCGTCGGGTACGTCCAGGCGGGCGCGGGCGTCGTCGCCGACTCGAACCCCGAGTACGAGGACACCGAGGCGCGGAACAAGGCGATGGCGGTGCTCAGCGCGATCGCGGCGGCACACACGCTGAAGACCCTGGGAGGCGACACGCAGTGAGCGACGCGTCGGAGCCGGCCCGGGACCCCGCGCGGGCGGGGCGCCGCCGATCGATGATCGCGGTGCTGCTCCTCGCGGTAGCCGCCGTGTGCCTGTGGGGCGCGTCACGGATGACGTGGGTGGAGGTCACCTCCTCCGACGGACTCGGCGAGGAACGCACGTCGGTGCTCGTGGGCGGCACGTGGGCGGCGGCGCTCACACCGCTGGCGCTGACCCTCGTCGCCGCGATCGCCGCGTCGTTCGCCGTGAAGGGCTGGGCCCTGCGCGTGCTGGGTGTGCTCGTCGCGGTGGTGGCCGTCGCGGCCGCCGTCCCGGCGGTGGGGTTGCTCGTGTCCGGCGCCTCCGACGACGAGGCGGCGCGGCTGGCCGAGTTGCCCGGCCGGGCCGACGTCCAGACGGTGTCCGTGCACGCCGGACCCGCTGTTCTCGTGCTGGTGGGGGCCCTGGCGGCACTCGCCGCCGCGGTGGAACTGATTCGCAGACCGCGGGTGCGGGCGGGGCTGTCCTCCAAGTACGACAGCCCCGGTGCGCGACGCGACGCGGCGAAAAAGGCCGGTGCCGATTCCGCCGACGGTCCCGTCACCCAGCGCATGCTCTGGGACGCCCTGGATGCGGGGGAGGACCCCACGGTGGAAGACAGGAAAGCCGGACCTGTCGACCAAGTTGACGGTTCGGACGAAGACCCGGGTACCCGGACGTAAACACAATCAGAGTGCCATCTAGGCTGGCTTCACCCCTGATGATGTTCCTCACATCGGGTTTCTGCCCAGAAAGGACTCGGGCCACGATGACCGTTCTCGACTCGATTCTCGACGGGGTGCGCGCCGACGTCGCCGCCCGCGAAGCCGTCCTTGACTTCGCCGCAGTCAAGGCTGCCGCTGCCGCCGCACCGCCGGCCCTCGACGCCGCGGCCGCCCTGCTCGAGCCGGGCATCGGAGTCATCGCCGAGGTCAAGCGCGCCAGCCCCTCGAAGGGTGCGCTCGCCGACATCGCCGATCCCGCCGAACTGGCCGCCGCCTACCAGGCCGGTGGCGCCCGCGTGATCAGCGTGCTCACCGAGGAGCGCCGGTTCCAGGGGTCCCTCGCGGACCTCGACGCCGTCCGCCGCGCGGTGAGCATCCCGATCCTCCGCAAGGACTTCATCGTCGGGCCGTACCAGATCCACGAGGCCCGCGCGCACGGCGCCGACATGGTGCTGCTCATCGTCGCCGCCCTCGAGCAGGACGCGCTCGCGTCGCTGATCGATCGGACGGAGTCGCTGGGCATGACGGCCCTCGTCGAGGTCCACACCGAGGAAGAAGCGAACCGGGCGATCGAGGCGGGCGCCAAGGTCATCGGGGTCAACGCGCGCAACCTCAAGACGCTCGAGGTCGACAAGAACACGTTCGGCGAGATCGCTCCCGGACTGCCCACCCAGATCATCAAGATCGCGGAGTCCGGGGTGCGCGGCACGGCCGACCTGCTGGCGTACGCCGGTGCGGGAGCCGACGCGGTGCTGGTCGGCGAAGGCCTCGTCACCAGCGGTGATCCGCGCAAGGCAGTGGCCGATCTGGTCAACGCCGGCGCGCACCCGTCCTGCCCCAAGCCGTCGCGCTGACCCCGCCCCGGCGGACCTGACCCGGACGGCGGCGGAACCCGGCCTCGAGGCAGACTGGACCTGTGACTTCACGTAATCAGGAAACCGTCTTCAAGGGTGGCAATCTGCCGACTGCCAGCGCCGGAATCGCCGAGCGTACGACGCACGACCCCGATGCCGGAGGGCACTTCGGCGTGTACGGCGGACGGCACGTGCCGGAGGCCCTGATGGCGGTGATCGAGGAGGTCACCGCCGAGTACGAGAAGGCGCGCGGCGACGAGTCGTTCCTGAACGAACTCGACCGACTCCAGCGCGACTACACCGGTCGTCCGTCCCCGATCTTCGAGGCGACGCGGATGAGCGAGTTCGCCGGTGGGGCGCGGCTTATCCTCAAGCGCGAAGACCTCAACCACACCGGCTCGCACAAGATCAACAACGTGCTCGGGCAGGTGCTGCTCGCCAAGCGCATGGGCAAGACCCGCATCATCGCGGAAACCGGCGCCGGTCAGCACGGTGTGGCCACCGCCACCGCCTGCGCGCTCCTCGGTCTGGAATGCATCATCTACATGGGCGCAGTCGACACCGAGCGGCAGGCGCTGAACGTCGCGCGCATGAGGCTGCTCGGATCGGCGGTCGTGTCCGTCGAGTCGGGGTCGAGGACCCTGAAGGACGCGATCAACGAGGCGCTGCGCGACTGGGTCACCAACGCCCACAACACCTACTACTGCTTCGGCACCGCCGCCGGACCGCACCCGTTCCCGACCATCGTCCGCGACTTCCAGCGCGTCGTCGGTCTGGAGACCCGGGTCCAGGTGCAGGCGCTGACCGGCAGGCTCCCCGACGCCGTGACGGCGTGCGTCGGCGGCGGTTCCAACGCCATCGGCATCTTCCACGCCTTCCTCGACGATCCCTCCGTGCGACTCGTCGGTTACGAGGCCGCCGGTGACGGCGTCGAGACCGGAAGGCACGCCGCGACGTTCGCGGGTGGCACCCCGGGCGCGTTCCAGGGCGCGTACTCGTACCTGTTGCAGGACGAGGACGGCCAGACCATCGAGTCGCACTCGATCTCCGCGGGCCTCGACTACCCCGGAGTCGGCCCGGAACACGCACTGCTCAAGGACACCGGCCGCGCCACCTACGAGCCGGTCACCGACTCGGAGGCCATGGACGCGCTCCGACTGCTGTCCGAGCGTGAGGGCATCATCCCGGCCATCGAGTCCGCCCACGCCGTCGCCGGTGCGCTGCGGCTGGGCCGCGAACTGGGAGAGGGCGCGATCATCGTCGTCAGCCTGTCCGGGCGCGGCGACAAGGACATGGACACGGCCGCCAAGTGGTTCGGATTGTTCGATCCGGACGACTCGACGGAGACCACCACGACTGACAAGGAAGGTTCGGCCAAGTGAGCGAACGACTCTCGCGCCTCGCCCCGACGTTCGCGCAGTGCCGCGAGGAGAAGCGCGCCGCGCTCGTCGGGTACCTCCCGGCCGGGTTCCCCACCGTGCAGGAATCCATCGACGTGTTCAAGGCGATGGTCGAATCCGGTTGCGACATCGTCGAGGTCGGCATCGCCTACTCCGACCCAGTGATGGACGGACCCACCATTCAGGCGGCGGCCGAGACGGCGCTGCAGAACGGTGTCCGGGTGCGCGATGTGTTCACGGTCGTCGACGCGATCGCGTCCGTCGGCGGCAAGGCCGTCGTGATGACGTACTGGAACCCGGTTCTGCAGTACGGCGTCGACAAGTTCGCCCGCGATCTGGCGAGCGCGGGCGGCCTCGGCCTGATCACCCCCAACCTCATCCCCGAGGAAGCCGGCGACTGGATCGCCGCGTCGAAGGAACACGACCTCGACCGGATCTTCCTCGTCGCGCCGTCGTCGACCGAGGAGCGTCTCGCGATCACCCTCGACGCCAGCAGCGGGTTCGTCTACGCCGCATCCACGATGGGTGTCACCGGCGCGCGTGACGCCGTGTCGTCGATGGCACCCGAACTGACGGCCCGCATCCGCGCCCACTCGGACATTCCGGTGGGTGTCGGACTGGGTGTCCGCTCCGGCGCGCAGGCCGCCGAGATCGCCGCCTACGCCGACGCGGTCATCGTCGGATCCGCGCTGGTCACCGCGGCGGAGAGCGGTCTGGACGCGGTGCGGTCGCTGACGGAGGAACTTGCCGAGGGCGTTCGCTCCGCTACCGTGGCGTCGTGACTTCCACTGTGGACGTACTGGCCTACATTCCGAGTCCGCCCCAAGGTGTCTGGTATGTCGGACCGGTGGCCCTGCGCGCGTACGCGCTGTTCATCATCGTCGGGATCGTCGTCGCGATCGTGTGGGGCGACCGTCGCTGGGTCGCCCGCGGCGGCGAGAAGGGCACCGTCCTCGACATCGCCATCTGGGCGGTGCCGTTCGGCCTGATCGGCGGCCGCCTCTACCACGTGATGACCGACTGGCCGACGTACTTCGGGGAGGGCGGCGATCCCGTCGACGCCCTGAAGGTGTGGCAGGGCGGCCTCGGCATCTGGGGCGCCGTGGCGCTCGGCGGTGTCGGTGCCTGGATCGGTTGCCGTCGCCGCGGCATCCCGCTGCCGGCGCTGGGTGACGCGGTCGCGCCTGCCATCCTGCTCGCGCAGGCGATCGGACGGCTCGGAAACTACTTCAACCAGGAACTCTACGGTCGCGAGACGGACGTTCCGTGGGGGCTCGAGATCTTCGAGCGCCGCAACGACGTCGGCCAGGTGTCTCCGCAGTTGATCGACGGGGTGTCCACCGGCGAGGTCGCGTTCGTGGTGCATCCGACGTTCCTGTACGAGGCGCTGTGGAACGTGCTGATCGTGATCCTGCTCGTCTGGGTCGATCGCCGATTCCGCATCGGGCACGGCCGCCTCTTCGCCCTGTACGTGGCCGGGTACTGCGCCGGGCGCTTCTGGATCGAACTGATGCGCAGCGACCACGCGAGCCTCATCGCCGGTGTCCGCGTCAACTCGTTCACCTCCGCCCTGGTGTTCGTCGCGGCCGTCGTGTACTTCTTCGCCGCCACGAAGGGGCGCGAGGATCCGGCGGAACTGCGGCCTGCCGACGGCGAACCGGTCGCGGACGAGACCGCACCGGCGGAGGGGGAGAAGAAGGTCGAGGGCACGGACGAGGACGGGAAGGCGTCCGCATCGGAGTCGGTATCGGACGACAAGGCCGCGAGCACTGCGAGTGCCGGCGGCGACGCGGGCACGAAGACCATCGACAGCAAGAAGGATGACGCGAATGACTGAACCGGGGAAAGCATCCGACGATTCCGGCACGGGTGCATCCGACGACGCACACAAGGTCGACCTGGGCAAGAGCGCGGACGGCACCGAGAACAGCAGCGACTCGAGTGTGCCGCCCGAATTCGGCTCGCCCTTCGACTACGACGCCACCGCCGAGGCCTCGCTGTCCCAGCCGCCCGCCACGTCCGACGCGACGCCGTCGCCGGGTTCGTCCGGGACGGGACCGGGCTGGGACACGTATTCGGGTGTCGGTAACGGCCCGGGCTGGGGGTCGACGCCCACCTACCCGTCGCCGGGCGGAACCGAGCCGACGGCCCCGTTCCCGAACGTGGGCGAGCCGACTTCTCCGACCGCGCCGTACTCCGGGTACGAGAAGCCCCAGCAGCCGGACGGTCCGACCTACGGGGCACCGGATCCGAATTACGGCGCGCAGTACGGGGCGGCTCCGCAATCGCCGCAGGACTACCAGCAGCCCGGGTACCAGCAGCCGGGGTACGGACAGCAGCAGGGTTACCCCCAGCAGGGGTACCCGCCGCCCGGGTATGCCCCCGGCTACAACGCGTACGCCGATCCGTCGGCGCCGTTCGGCAGGCACCCGCTGACGGGTGAGCCGTACTCGGACAAGTCCAAGTTGACCGCCGGACTGCTGCAGATCTTCCTCGGCGCGTTCGGCGTGGGACGGTTCTACCTGAACCAGCCCGGCATCGCCGTGGCGCAGATCGCCGTCACGTGGCTCACGTGTGGAATCGGCGGCATCTGGCCGCTGGTCGACGGCATCATGATGCTGACCGGCAGCGTGAAGGACCAGTACGGGCGGCCCCTGCGGGACCAGTGACGATCCCCGGAAAACGTGTGGCCCGTGTTGCTGATGCGACACGGGCCACCGTCCGTTCCGGGCCCGATTCGGCATATCTTGCCGGGTATCGGTCCTGGTAAGCTGAGCGCGCCGGGTGTATGTCCGGTAACAACCTTCACGGGCCGATGCTGTCCCGGTAGACCCCCGAAAAGCAGTTAGCGCCCGTCGTGGCGACCCCGCTAGCGGAGGCCGCCGACAGCACGTGCGGAGCGCACACACTGGTGGTCTTCCCGGCCGATGTGGAGGTATATCGGTGCTGTTCTCTCAGTTGCCCGGTCCCCAGGGCTTGTACGACCCGGGCCAGGAAGTCGATTCCTGCGGTGTCGCCATGGTCGCGGACGTGCACGGCCGCCGCTCCCACTCCATCGTCTCGGACGGACTCCTCGCTCTCGAGAATCTCGAGCATCGCGGCGCGGCGGGTTCGGAACCGAACAGCGGCGACGGCGCCGGCATCCTGCTCCAGCTCCCCACCGAATTCTTCGGGGCTCTCGCCCCGTTCGACCTCCCCGCGCCCCTGGACGACGGCAGCAGCACGTACGCGGCGGGCATCTGTTTCCTCCCGCAGGACCCGCAGGCGCGGGCGGCCGCGCAACGGCGCGTGTCCGACCTCGCGGACGAGGAGGGACTCCAGATCCTCGGCTGGCGTCCGGTGCCCGTCGACCCGGACGGTGCGGACGTCGGCGCCACCGCACGCGCCTGCGCACCGCACATGAGCCAGTTGTTCGTCGCCGCACCCGCCGTCGGCGGGATCCGGCCCGGCGGGCTCGCCCTCGACCGACTCGTCTACCCGCTGCGCAAGCGGGCCGAACAGGTCACCCCCGACATCGAGTCGGAGGGCAGCGGCGTGTACTTCCCTTCCCTGTCGAGCCGGACGGTCGTCTACAAGGGAATGCTGACGACGTCCCAGTTGGCGCGGTACTTCCCGGACCTGCGCGACCCGCGGATGGCGAGTGCGATCGCGATCGTGCACAGCCGGTTCTCGACCAACACGTTCCCGTCCTGGCCGCTCGCACACCCGTTCCGGTTCGTCGCGCACAACGGGGAGATCAACACCGTCCGCGGCAACCGGAACCGCATGCGGGCCCGCGAGGCGCTGCTGTCCAGTGCGGTGATCCCCGGCGATCTGCGCAGGGTGTACCCGATCTGCACCCCCGACGCGTCGGATTCGGCATCGTTCGACGAGGTGCTCGAACTGCTGCACCTCGCCGGCCGCAGCGTGCCGCACGTGGTGATGATGATGGTGCCGGAGGCGTGGGAGAACGACACGTCGATGTGCCCCGACCGGCGGGCGTTCTACCAGTTCCACGCGTCGCTGATGGAAGCGTGGGACGGGCCCGCGTGTGTGACGTTCACCGACGGGACCGTCGTCGGCGCCGTGCTGGACCGCAACGGCCTGCGCCCGGGACGCTGGTGGCAGACCGTCGACGGGCGGGTGATCCTCGCGAGCGAGAGCGGCGTCCTCGACGTCCCGCAGGCGGAGGTCGTGGCCAAGGGCCGGCTCGAGCCGGGGCAGATGTTCCTCGTCGACACGTCCGAGGGCCGCATCGTGCCCGACGAGGAGATCAAGATGCGGCTCGCGGCGGAGCGGCCGTACGCCGAGTGGCTGTACGCCGGTCTGCTCGAACTGAAGACGCTGCCGGATCGTCCGCACGCGCAGCACAACCACGAGTCGGTGGTGCGGCGGCAGGTGGCGTTCGGGTACACCGAGGAGGATCTGCGCATCCTGCTCGCCCCGATGGCCACGTCCGGCGGCGAGCCCCTCGGTTCGATGGGGACGGACACGCCGATCGCCGTCATGTCGCAGCGGTCGCGGCTGCTCTACGACTACTTCGTCGAACTGTTCGCGCAGGTCACGAACCCGCCGCTCGACGCGATCCGCGAGGAGATCGTGACGTCGCTGTCGCGGGTCATGGGTCCGGAGCAGAATCTGCTCGAGCCGACCGCGGCGTCGTGCAGGCAGATCGTGCTGCCGTGGCCGGTGCTCGACAACGAAGAACTGAACAAGATCATCCACGTGAACGCGGACGGCAACCATCCCGGGCTCGCCGCGGCGGTGCTGCGTGCGCTGTACGACGTGGAGCGCGGCGGTGCGGGGATGGCCGAGGCGATCGAGGAGTTGCGGGCGCAGGCGAGCGCCGCGATCGCGGACGGCTACCGGACGCTGGTGATCTCGGACCGCGACTCCGACCACACGAGGGCGCCGATCCCGTCGCTGCTCGCGGTGGCCGCGGTGCACCATCACCTGGTGCGGACCAAGGAACGCACCAAGGTGGCGCTGGTCGTCGAATCCGGTGACGCCCGCGAGGTCCACCACCTGGCGTTGCTCATCGGATACGGCGCCGCCGCCGTCAACCCCTACCTTGCGATGGAGTCGATCGAGGACCTCGTCTCCGAGGGCGAACTGACCGGGGTCGAGCACACGATCGCCGTGCGGAACTACCTCACCGCGCTCGGCAAGGGTGTGCTCAAGGTGATGTCGAAGATGGGCATCTCCACCGTCGGCTCGTACACCGCGGCGCAGGTGTTCGAGGCGATCGGCCTGGACCGCGACCTCGTCCACGAGTACTTCAAGGGCACGGTCAGCAAGCTGGGCGGCGCGGGTCTCGACGAGATCGCCCGCGAGGTCACCGTCCGCCACCGGCAGGCGTACCCGGACAACCCGGCCGAGTTCGCCCACCGGCGGCTCGAGGACGGCGGCGAGTACCAGTTCCGCCGCGACGGCGAACTGCACCTGTTCACCCCGGAGACGGTGTTCCTGCTGCAGCACGCCACCCGCACCGGTCGGCACGAGGTGTTCGCCCAGTACAGCGACGAGGTGAACCGGCTCGCCGAGGCGGGTGGCGCCCTGCGCGGCCTGTTCACGTTCCGTGAGGGTGTGCGGCCGCCGGTGCCGCTGGACGAGGTGGAACCGGTCGAGCGGATCGTCACCCGGTTCAACACGGGCGCGATGAGCTACGGTTCCATCTCCGCCGAGGCCCACGAGACGATGGCCGTCGCGATGAACAATCTCGGCGGGCGCTCCAACTCCGGGGAGGGCGGCGAGAACGTCGACCGGCTCTACGATCCGTCGCGGCGCAGCGCCGTCAAGCAGGTCGCGAGCGGGCGGTTCGGCGTCACCAGCGACTACCTGATCAACGCCAGCGACATCCAGATCAAGATGGCGCAGGGCGCCAAGCCCGGCGAGGGCGGCCAGTTGCCGGCGTACAAGGTGTACCCGTGGGTCGCGGAGACCCGGCACTCGACGCCGGGGGTCGGGCTGATCTCCCCGCCGCCGCACCACGACATCTACTCGATCGAGGATCTCGCGCAGCTGATCCACGACCTGAAGAACGCCAACGACCGGGCCCGGGTCCACGTGAAGCTGGTCAGCTCGGTCGGGGTGGGAACCGTTGCCGCAGGCGTCAGCAAGGCGCACGCCGACGTGGTCCTCATCTCCGGCAACGACGGCGGAACCGGCGCCACCCCGCTGACGTCGATGAAGCATGCCGGGGCGCCGTGGGAGATCGGGCTGGCCGACGCCCAGCAGACGCTCGTGCTCAACGGTCTCCGCGACCGCATCACCGTCCAGTGCGACGGCGGGATGCGCACCGGACGCGACGTGATGGTCGCGGCGCTGCTGGGTGCGGAGGAGTTCGGGTTCTCCACGGCCCCGCTGATCGTGGCGGGCTGCATCATGATGCGGGTGTGCCACCTCGACACCTGCCCGGTCGGTGTCGCCACCCAGAACCCGGAGCTGCGCAAGCGGTACACCGGCAAACCGGAGTTCGTGGAGGAGTTCTTCCGGTTCGTCGCCGAGGACGTGCGCCGGTACCTCGCCGACCTCGGATTCCGCAGTATCGACGAGGCCGTCGGTCACGCCGACGTCCTCGAGACCGCGCAGGGCATCGCCCACTGGAAGAACCGCGGACTCGACCTCACCCCGATCTTCGCCGTGCCCACCGGGCCCGACGGGGAGCCGCTGTCGCAGCGGCGGCGGGACCGCGATCAGGACCACGGACTGGACCGGGCACTGGACCGCACACTCATCCAGCTGGCGGAGGGCGCCCTCGAGGACGCGCACGCCGTGGAGATCGAGATGCCGGTGCGCAACGTCAACCGGACCGTCGGCACACTGCTCGGCGCGGAGGTCACCCGCCGCTACGGCGCGGCCGGGCTGCCGGACGACACGATCCGGCTCACGTTCACCGGTTCGGCCGGGCAGTCGCTCGGCGCGTTCCTGCCGCCGGGCATCACCGTCGACCTGACCGGGGACGCCAACGACTACGTCGGCAAGGGGTTGTCCGGTGGGCGGATCGTGGTCCGTCCCGCCGCCGACGTCCTGTTCGTCCCGGAGACACAGGTGATCGCGGGCAACACCCTGCTCTACGGCGCCACCTCCGGGGAGGTCTATCTCCGGGGGCGAGTCGGGGAACGCTTCTCGGTGCGCAATTCCGGTGCGTCGGCCGTCGTGGAGGGTGTCGGCGACCACGCCTGCGAATACATGACGGGCGGGCGGGTCGTGATCCTCGGGCCGACGGGGCGGAACATGGCGGCCGGCATGTCCGGCGGCATCGCGTACGTCCTCGACCTGGACCCGGAGGACGTGAACCCGACGATGGTGAAGCTGATGCAACCCGACCCGGACGATCTGGACTGGCTGCGCGGCGCCGTCACCCGGCACCACCGGTGGACGGGTTCCGCGGTCGCGGCGTCCGTGCTCGCCGACTGGCCCCGGCGGTCCGCGCTGTTCACCAAGGTGATGCCGGTCGACTACCAGCGGGTGCTGGACGCGACCCGGATGGCCAAGGCGGAGGGTCTCGACGTCGACACTGCGATCATGGAGGCGGCACGTGGCTGATCCCCAGGGCTTTCTGCACATCGTGAAGAAGGAGGCGCGCAAGCGCCCGGTCGCCGAGCGGGTGCACGACTGGAACGAGGTGTACGCGCCGCAGAGTTCCGCGGAGCGGGCCGCCGAGGTGTCCGAGCAG
Source organism: Rhodococcus pseudokoreensis (assembly GCF_017068395.1). Lineage (NCBI taxonomy): Bacteria > Bacillati > Actinomycetota > Actinomycetes > Mycobacteriales > Nocardiaceae > Rhodococcus > Rhodococcus pseudokoreensis. The sequence goes on from NZ_CP070619.1 coordinate 7,862,614, forward strand.
GCGGCGCGGTGCATGGACTGCGGAATCCCGTTCTGCCACTCGGGAAGTGCGGGCTGCCCGCTGGGCAATCTGATCCCGGAGTGGAACGACCTCGTGCGGCGCGGCCGCTGGTCGGCGGCCAGCGAGCGGCTGCACGCCACCAATAATTTCCCGGAGTTCACGGGCCGGGTGTGCCCGGCGCCGTGCGAGTCGGCGTGCGTGCTCTCGCTCGCCGACACGCACACGACGGGCAGTGTCACGATCAAGCGGATCGAACAGGCCATCGCGGACGTCGCGTGGGACTCCGGCACGGTGGTCCCCAAACCGCCGATGATCGCCACGGGACGGAAGGTCGCGGTGGTCGGATCCGGCCCGGCCGGTCTGGCGGCGGCTCAGCAACTGACCCGGGCGGGGCACGACGTCACCGTCTACGAGCGCGACGACCGGCTCGGGGGACTGCTGCGGTACGGCATCCCGGAATTCAAGATGGAGAAGGCCATTCTCGATCAGCGTCTGATGCAGATGCGCGCCGAGGGAACCCACTTCGTCACCGACTGCGAGGTCGGCGTCGACCTCACCGTGGAGCAGGTGAGCGGGAACTTCGACGCGGTCGTGCTCGCGATCGGTGCGCTGCGGGCCCGCGACAACACCACCGTCGAGGGCCGCGAGCTGAACGGGATCCATCTCGCGATGGAACATCTCGTCACCTCCAATAAGGAATGCGAAGGCGACGGTCCCGCGGACATCACCGCCAAGGGCAAACACGTCGTCATCATCGGTGGCGGCGACACCGGCGCCGACTGCCTCGGAACGGCGCACCGCCAGGGCGCGCTGTCGGTGACCCAACTGGACTACAACCCGGAGTTGCCGACGGAGCGGGACGAGGCCGCGACGCCGTGGCCGGCGTGGCCGATGGTGCTGCGCACGTCGCCCGCGCACGCCGAGGGCGGTGTCCGCCGGTACCAGGTCGCGGTGCAGCGGTTCCTCGGCGACGCGAACGGGAACGTCCGGTCCATGGTGCTCGCCGAGGTCGAGGTCACCCGTGAGGACGGCAAACGCATCATCACGCCGGTCGGCGAGGAGATCGAATTGCCTTGCGAACTAGCACTTTTCGCGATCGGCTTCGAGGGTGTCGATCTCGGTCCGCTGCTCGACGACTACGGGTTGTCGCCGACCCGGCGCGGAGCGCTCTCCTGCGGACCGGACTGGCAGACCACCGCACCCGGGGTCTTCGTCTGCGGGGACGCGCACCGCGGCGCGTCGCTCGTCGTGTGGGCGATCGCGGAGGGCCGATCCGCGGCGCACGCCGTCGACGTGTACCTCACCGGGGCGTCGGACCTCCCGTCGCCGGTGCATCCGACGGCGCTTCCGCTGGCAGTCGTCTAAATGGAGAAGGGCGCGCGGGACGACTAGGCTCGAGGCCGTGAACCGACGCACGAAGATCGTATGCACACTTGGACCTGCTACCGCCACCGGTGACCGTATTCGCGAGCTCGTCGAAAGCGGTATGGACGTGGCGCGGCTGAATTTCAGCCACGGCGAGCACGCCGACCACGAGGAGAACTACAAACGCGTGAGGGCGGCCTCGGACGCGACGGGTAAGGCGGTCGGTGTCCTGGCCGATCTGCAGGGCCCGAAGATCCGGTTGGGCCGGTTCGCGGAGGGTCGCACCACGTGGGCCAACGGTGAGGAGGTGCGGATCACCGTCGACGAGTGCGAGGGCACCCACGACCGGGTTTCGACCACGTACAAGCAGTTGGCCGAGGACGCGAAGCCGGGTGACCGGTTGCTGGTCGACGACGGCAAGGTCGGTCTCGTCGTGTCCGGGGTGGAGGGCAACGACGTGATCTGCCGGGTCACCGAGGGCGGCCCGGTGTCCAACAACAAGGGTGTGTCGCTGCCGGGGATGAACGTGTCGGTCCCGGCGCTGTCGGAGAAGGACATCGCGGATCTGGAGTTCGCGCTCGGGTTGGGCGTCGATTTCATCGCGCTCTCGTTCGTGCGGTCGCCGGCGGATGTGGAGTTGGTGCACGCGGTGATGGACCGGGTGGGGCGGCGGATCCCGGTGATCGCGAAGCTGGAGAAGCCGGAGGCGATCGACAACCTCGAGGCGATCGTGCTGGCGTTCGACGCGGTGATGGTCGCGCGTGGTGATCTGGGGGTGGAGTTGCCGCTCGAGCAGGTGCCGTTGGTGCAGAAGCGGGCGATTCAGATCGCGCGGGAGAACGCGAAGCCGGTGATCGTGGCGACGCAGATGCTGGAGTCGATGATCGAGAATTCGCGGCCGACGCGTGCGGAGGCCTCGGATGTGGCGAACGCGGTCCTCGACGGTGCGGATGCGGTGATGCTTTCCGGTGAGACGTCGGTGGGTAAGTATGTGATGGAGACGGTGCGCACCATGGCGCGGATCGTGGAGGCAGTGGAGAACGAGTCCACGCAGGTGCCGCCGTTGACGCATGTGCCGCGCACCAAGCGGGGTGTGATCTCGTACGCGGCCCGCGATATCGGGGAGCGGTTGGACGCGAAGGCGTTGGTGGCGTTCACGCAGTCCGGGGACACGGTGCGGCGGTTGGCGCGGTTGCATACGCCGTTGCCGTTGCTGGCGTTCACGCCGTTGCCGGAGGTGCGGTCGCAGTTGTCGTTGACGTGGGGGACGGAGACGTTCATCGTCGATCCGGTGGACAGTACGGATGCGATGGTGCGGCAGGTCGACAATGCGTTGCTGGGGTTGGGCCGGTATCAGAAGGGTGAGTTGGTGGTGATCGTGGCGGGGTCGCCGCCCGGCACCGTAGGCTCGACCAACCTGATCCACGTCCACAGAATCGGCGAAGAGGACCACTAGGTGAGCGAAGTCGCGGCGAAGACCGATCTCCAGACCCTGCTCGAACTTCTCGATCTCGAGAAGACCGGCGAGGACACGTACCGAGGTCGGCATCCCGCGCAGGTGGGTAGTCGGACGTTCGGCGGCCAGTTGATCTCCCAGGCACTGGTCGCCGCCGGCCGCACCGTCAGCGGCGAGCGCGCCGTGCACGCGGTCAACGCCCACTTCATCCGCGGCGGAAACGTCAAGGAACCCATCGAATACCGCGTCGAGCGGCACCGCGACGGCCGGGCATTCGCGAATCGCCAGGTCACGGCGCTGCAGAACGGTCAGGAACTGTTCGTCATGCTGGCGGCGTTCCAGGACTGGGGCAAGGGTCTCGAGCACGCGGTCGAGGTGCCCGACGTCCCGTTCCCGGACACGCTGCCGCCGCTCGGCGACCACTTCCAGGGTTACGAAGACCGCCTGAAGATGTTCGTCGACGCGCTCAAGCCGATCGACATGCGGTACGCGAACGACCCGTCGTGGATCATGAAGGGCACGGGGGAGAAACTCAACCACAACCGGGTCTGGATGAAATCGGACGGAGAACTCCCGGACGACCCGCTGATCCACGTGGCCGTGATGGGCTACTCGTCGGACACGACGGTCCTGGATTCCATCATCACTACCCACGGACTGTCGTGGGGGCTGGACCGGATCGTCGCGGCCACCGTCAACCATTCCATCTGGTTCCACCGGCCGTTCCGCTTCGACGACTGGACGCTGTACGCCACCGAGTCGCCGGTCGCGGCAGGTTCCCGCGGTCTCGCGACGGGGCGCTTCTTCTCCCTCGAGGGGGAGTTGCTGGCGACGGTGGTCCAGGAAGGGCTCATCCGGCACTTCCCGCCGCGTCAATAGCGGCGCTGCCATTGGTGTTGCCACCGAACGGCTTTGAACGGTAGTTCAACCGGTGGCCACGGCGTAGGGTCGGTCTGGAATCTCCGAAACGGAACGGACGTGCAACATGAGCGCAGACGAACCCGAGAAGAAGACCGACCGGCCGGCCGAGAGCGAAGTTCCCGTGCCCGACGACGAGGCGCTCGCCGAAGCCAGGAAGAAGGTGGAGGAGATCGACGCCCGCTACGAGCCGGGGGCCCGCGAGACGGTCGTCCTGCCCGGCTCCGACGGCACGGTGTCGGGAACCGCCTTCGACGACTACGTCGACGACGACGGCAATCTGAAAGAGCCTGAACCCGAGAAGGACTCGTAGCACCCGCTGTCGCCTGGGCCCGTTCACCTCGCCCGATGTCCCACCCTGTGGTCGAAACCGCGCAAATGGGACATCGGGCGATCTGTGTCCCCGAGTCGGCGCGTGTCCTGCGCGGATCTCTCGCCCATCACCGACCTCCGGGGTTAGACTTCGCCATCTTTTCTGGTGAGTTTCACCTCGTGATCGGGGATATGGGTCGTGGACTGGAACAACGTCGTATGGGACAGCTCGATGTGGCTGCTCAAGGCCTACGTCATGACTGTCGTCGCGTTCGTCGTCGTGGTGATACTGCTCGCGCGGTTCACCAAATGGGGTAAGCAGTTCTGGCGCTTCGCCGCGCCCTACTTCGATCCGCGGCGCAGCCTCAAGCCGCTGACCATCCTGGCGGTGCTGCTGCTGTCGACGGTCTTCGCGGTGCGCATGACGGTGCTGTTCTCCTACTGGTACAACGACTTCTACGATTCGATCCAGAACCTGGACGAGACGGCGTTCTGGCACTTCCTCCGCGTGTTCGCCATCCTGGCGACCGTCCACGTGGTCCGTGCCCTCGTCGAGTACCTGATCGGGCAGACCCTCGACATCGACTGGCGGACCTGGCTCAACCACCATCTCGTCGACGACTGGCTCGACAGCCGTGCCTACTACCGCGACCGCTTCCTCGGCGACGCGATCGACAACCCGGATCAGCGCATCCAGGCCGACATCACCAACTTCGTGACCACGTCCCGCTCGCTGTCGATGGGAGCGGTGACCGCGGTGCTGTCGATCGTGTCGTTCACCGGAATCCTGTGGGACCTGTCCGGCCCGATGACCGTGTTCGGTGTCGAGATCTCGCGGGCGATGATTTTCCTCGTCTACATCTACGTGCTGGTGACTACGGCGGTGGCGTTCTGGATCGGCAAGCCCCTCATCAAGCTGAACTTCCTCAACGAGAAACTCGGCGCCAACTTCCGTTACGCCCTCATCCGGGTGCGGGAGTACGGTGAGAGCATCGCGTTCTACCGCGGCGAAAACGTCGAGCGGCGCACCCTCGCCGGACGGTTCGCGGACGTCATCCGGAACATGTGGCAGATCGTCTTCCGGACGTTGAAGTTCAGCGGCTGGAACCTCACCGTCAACCAGACGGCCGTCATCTTCCCGTTCCTGGTGCAGGGTCCGCGACTGTTCACCGGCCAGGTATCCCTCGGTGACGTGATGCAGACGTCGCAGGCCTTCGGGCAGGTCCACGACTCGCTGTCGTTCTTCCGCGAGTCGTACGCCGACTTCGCCAGTTTCCGCGCGACCCTCATCCGACTCAACGGTCTCGCCAACGACAACCTGCACGCCGCCGAACTTCCGGTCCTGAAGACCGGCAAGTCGGGCGACGATTTGCAGGTCGAAAAGCTGGACGTGCGCATCCCGACGGGCGAGACCCTCATCGAGGGCCTCGCGCTCACCGTGACCCCCGGGCAGTCGCTACTGGTCAAGGGGCCGTCCGGCTCGGGCAAGACCACGTTGCTCCGCACACTCGCGGATCTGTGGCCGTACGCCGACGGCACCGTGTCGCGGCCCTCGGGGGAGGCCATCTTCCTGTCCCAGCGCCCGTACCTGCCGCTCGGGTCGCTGCGCACCGCACTGGCCTACCCGAAGGAGCCGACGGCGTCCGACGACGTCGTGCGTGGTGCACTGTCGAGGGTGTCGCTCGGCAACCTGGGTGATCGGCTCGACGAGACCGCCGACTGGACGCGGATCCTGTCGCCGGGCGAGCAGCAGCGTCTCGCGTTCGCGCGGGTGCTGATCGCCCGTCCCGCGGTGATCTTCCTGGACGAGGCCACGTCGGCGATCGACGAGGGCCTCGAGCACACCCTCTACACGCTGCTCAGGACCGAACTCCCCGACAGCATCGTGGTCAGTGTCGGGCACCGGAGCACCCTCAACCAGTTCCATTCCCGTGGTGTGGAACTCGAAGGGGAAGGGCGGTGGACGGAGTCGGAGCTCGTGAAGTGACCGGCACGTCCAGCCGAGTGGTGAACTGCAGCACGCGATAGGGATCCCCGGTCGTCGTGTTCCATTGCGACACAAGCAGATGCAGCTCGTCCAGCGTGGACGCCGGATGGATGTAACCGCCGTAGATCTGCGCCCACGTGCCGTCCGCGGCCCCCCAATCGCCGCCGGCGACCTGCACCGTCGGTTCCGACCACAGTCCGTCGATGTGCTGCGCCGTGCGGGTGACGATCGCGTAGGCAGTGGGGTCGAAGTAGGCGAGGACCCAGGTTCCGTCGATCCGCCGCAGGCACATCTCCCCGACGGGTCCCGGCAGGATCGGGGTCGCGGGCTGTCCCCACGCCCATCCGGTGCCGCGGGCCCAGCCCCAGTCTTCGTAGGCTCCGGGGTCGAGGATGCGCGCTTCGGGGACTCGGCGCAGGATCATTCCACCCGGATTAACGCGGTCGAACGCGCTCGAGACGACGTAGACGTAGCCGTCGTGCCGTTCCATGGTCCACAGTTGGTCGAGCGACCCGCCGCGGTTGTCCCAGCGGGCCGGCGTCCGGTGCCAGTGCTCACCGCCGTCGTCGGACCAGGCGAGATACGTGAAGTTCGTCGGCCACGCCTGCGACGCCCAGGAGTGCACACTGACGACGGACAGATAGGTCCGGTCGCCGAGGGTGACGGCGTCCGCGGGAACGACGGTGAACTCGCTGCCCGCCGATTCCGGGTCGGGTGATTCGCGCACGTCGTGCGCGTTCGGGAGGATCTCCCTCGCCGTCCGGCCGCCTGCCGCAGAGTCGAATTCGATGCCGCCGCGGAGATCGGTTGTGATGGAGCGCAACATCACGGGACTGCGCCACCCCCGGCCGCTCCGGCCACGGGAGCTGAACGTGTCGCCGAAGAAGAACGCGACCCGGCCGTCGGCCAGGCGCACCGGACAACCGAGGTCGGTGCCGCGCACACCCCATCGCCGCGTCGCCTCGCCGGTGACCTCCTTCACGAAAGTCGCTGCCGGTGTGGTGGTGCTGCCCGGGATACGCACTCCCTACTGTCGGTGAAATCGGGTGGTCGGTGAATTTCGGGTGGTCAGGACGTCTTGCGGTAGGACTCGGCGAGTTCGTCGGCCCGATCCCACAGCGACCAGTCGACTTCGCGGCCGTCCAGTTGCGCTTCGACGACCTCGAGCCCTGCGTGCCAGCCTGCGGCGTGCGCGTAGGCGGATTCTTCTTCTTCCACGGTGTGGGTGAGCGTCAGCCAGCAGCCGCCGCTGCCGTCGGGAACGAGTTCCCAGTGCAGCGTCTCGGCGTCCCACAGGTATTCGAGGATGTGCGCGGGATGCACCGAGATGACCGTTCCGGTGGTGGTCTGATCTGCGGGCAGACCGAATCGGCGCACCTGCTCGGGTGTCACCCGGAAGACGAGGTCGGCGCCCGGGGTGAGGTCGAAGTCGACGTCGGCGGGAAACCAGGCCTTCAGGTACTGCGGGTCGGTGAGAACACGCCACACCTTCTCCGGCGAGTGCGAGAGCGCTTGCTGGAATCGAAGGGCTACCCGCCCGTCGTAGGTGAAAGTGACGGTGCCGAGCTCCATGGGTGACCTCCGTGCTCGAGGGCGTACCTGTCCCACCATGGTACTGGCAGGACGCCGCAGATCCCCAGGATCGGGCACAAAAAACCGCCGCTACCTGCGGGTCGTCAGGCGTCGCCGGGGGAGATGCCCAGACGCTGCAGGCGGACCGGGTCGGCCAGGATGTCGATCCGGACGATCTTCCCGCCCGCGACGGTGAACGCCATGACCGAGAACGTCTTCCCGTCGGGTGCGGTCACCACCCCGGGCGCGCCGTTCACCAGGGCGAGCCGGCCGAAAGGAGCGAAACGCGAGAACGTGAGGGCCTGCTCGCCGACTGCGCGGGCTCCGCGCACCATGTCGAACCCGTCGGCGCCGCGGTCGGCCCGCAGAACGATGTCCGGGTCGAGCAGGGCGAGGAGGTCGTCGAACCTGCCGCCCCGCGAGGCGGTCATGAATGCCTCGACCACCTCGCGCTGCCGGGTCGGGTCGGTCTCCGGGGCGGGCCCCGATCCCTGGACTCGCCGGCGCGCCCGGCTCGCGAGTTGCCGGGTCGCGGCGGGCGTGCGGTCGGCGATCGGGGCGATCTCGTCGAAGGACAGGGCGAACATGTCGTGCAGCACGAAGGCGAGCCGCTCGGCGGGCGTCAGCGTGTCGAGAATCACCAGCAGCGCGAGACCGACGGAGTCGCCGAGCACCGCCTCGTGCTCGGGAACGGTCCCGTCCACCTCGCGCACGATCGGATCCGGAACATGGACCTCCAGGGGATCCTCGCGCCGCGCCTTGCGGGACCGGAGCATGTCGAGGCAGACCCTCCCGACGACCGTCGTCAGCCAACCGCGCAGGTTCTGCACGTCGGACGTCTCGGCCCGGCTGAGCCGCAGCCAGCCCTCCTGCACGGCGTCCTCCGCCTCGCCGATCGAGCCGAGCATCCGGTATGCGACCGCCGACAGATGCGTCCGGTTCTCCTCGAAGCGGTGCGCCAGAACTTCGTTGTCGTTCATCTGTCACATTCTCCCGTCGCGGTTCGTCATGTCAGAGAGAACGAAAAACAAGAGAAGGTACCCGAATACCCTTGGAGGCAGGCAATCATGAAAGCCCGGATGACCAACCCCGCGATGATCGTTCCCGACGCCATGAAGTCTCTACTGGCGCTGGGGAAGGCCACGGCGAAGGCGAACGTGCCGCCGGTGACCCACGCCCTCGTGCACCTGCGGTCGAGCCAGATCAACGGCTGCAGCGTGTGCGTGGACATGCACGCGCGTGAACTGGAGAAGGAAGGCGAAACCAATCAGCGGATCTTCGCGGTGGCGGCGTGGCGGGAGGCCCCGTACTTCAGCGACGCCGAACGCTCGCGCTCGCGCTGGCCGAGTCGATGACCCGGCTGAGCGATCGACCGGACCCGGTGCCGGACGAGGTGTGGGACGAGGCTGCCCGGCATTACGACGAGGAGCAACTCGCGTCGCTGGTGCTGTCGATCGCGGGCGTGAACCTGTGGAACCGCATCAACGCCGCCACCCGGCAGGTCGCGGGCGGGCAGTGGTGAGGGGGACGGCTGAGAGGTCTCGATGAACCGTGCCTCACGGAAGTGTGAGACCGATGGGCATACGTGTAGAGGGCGCGGCCAAGGGCTGAACGGTCTGCGTTGCACTTCAGGCCGAGTCACCGGTGCTCTGACTGTGTCGTATCGGGGCTCTACCGTCTGGGCATGAATTTGGTCCCGTTGATTCAAGCCACGTTGGCTACAGCGCTATTCGTGATCGGTATTCCGGCCGCATTACAGCATTGGATGTGGGAACGTAGGGCGGCTGACCGGATCGAGCGCCAACAGAAGATCATCGATGCGGCAGGGGAGGAGTCTCCCGCTAGTGCCGTATTGCGAGAGGATAATAGGCGACTCGCACTTGAAGTCGCTGCAGTGCGTCGTCAACCCGAGGATGGATTCACTCGCGCCGTCACGATCATTGTTCTCGCCGGGACATCGTGGTCGGCGTACTTGTGGGTCCTCGAGAATTGGTTCCCCTACAGCTTTGGTGTTGCGATATTCGATAATCCCCTCTTGCTGTTCTCCGGAGTGGCATCAATTGTCGGCTCCTTTGGCATCTTGATGATGTGGTTGGTCGTCCGGAAGGTGAGGCGATCGCTGCGTCGAATGTGGGTGGAGGAACACCTGCGCGCGTCGGAGGTCAACATGCGCGCGGCCGTTGGCCATGTGGCGAGCAAAGGATCCACACATTGATAGCGATCGAGCACGTCTTCTCAATAAGTCTTGACGTCGGCGTTGGGCGGCGATGCGGCGAGCGTGGACCAGGCAGCGACACTCAGCGGGTCGCGCTTTCCGAAATCCGGACTTCAATCAATACGTGATCACGGGTGGTCACGTTCATTTCGCTCGGTCGAAGTTGAAGGGCCAGCTACCTGGCTCTTCGCAGTGCCCTCGGTGAGACTCGAACTCACACTGGACGGGTTTTGAATCCGTTTCCTCTGCCAATTGGGATACGAGGGCGTGTTGCGCTGTACCACTGTAGAAGATCGCCGTCGGGAGTCAACCACCGGTACCCTTCTAACGTTCGCTCCCCGCGCCGGGGTCGTCCGAGCAGAGGAGAATGGTGGCCATGAATGCTCCCCAGCAGCAAGGTGTGCCGTCGCAGCCGCGACGGGTCGTGGTGGCCGAGGACGAGGCGCTGATCAGGCTCGATCTGGTCGAGATGCTGCGGGAAGAGGGCTACGACGTGGTCGGTGAGGCGGGGGACGGGCAGGCCGCCGTCGACCTGGCGGTGGAGCTGAAACCCGACCTCGTGATCATGGACGTGAAGATGCCCCGCCGCGACGGGATCGATGCGGCCTCGGAGATCGCGGCGAAACGTATTGCGCCCGTGGTCATTCTCACAGCGTTCAGTCAGCGCGAGCTGGTGGAGCGGGCCCGCGACGCCGGGGCGATGGCCTATCTCGTCAAGCCGTTCTCCTCGGCAGACCTGGTGCCCGCGGTCGAGTTGGCCGCCAGCCGGTTCAAGGAGGTGACCGCGCTCGAGCGGGAGATCTCCGATCTGTCCGAGCGGCTGGAGACCCGCAAGATCGTCGAGCGGGCCAAGGGCGTGCTGATGGACAAGCAGTCCTTGACCGAGCCCGAAGCGTTCAAGTGGATCCAGCGGGCCGCGATGGACCGCCGATCGACGATGAAGGCGGTCGCGCAGGTGGTGCTCGAGACCCTCGGCGGCGAAGCCCCCACGATCTGACCCCGCGAGATCGGCGGCAGCCGGAACGTTTTCGCGTCTTTCACCTCAAGGAAGTCAGCCGCCGGCGGAGAAGTCCGCGGAGCGGCTGACGTCGGCCCACGCGAGGGCCTCGGCGGCGCGTTCGCGGGACGACTTCTCGGCCATCTCGACGGCGCCGGCCCCGAGCAGCAGGCGCAGTGGGGCGTCCTCGGCGGCAACCACATCCATGATGATCCGAGCGGCCCGCGCCGGATCTCCCGGCTGGGTGCCGTCGGAGTCCTCCCGGTAGCGGTTCATCGCGCCGACCGTCGCCTCGTAGTCGGGTCCGACGGAACTGCGCCGCATCGACGAGCCCTGCCAGTCGGTGCGAAACGCCCCGGGTTCCACGATGAGCACCTTCACCCCGAACGGTCTCACCTCGGCCGCCAGCACTTCGGAGAACCCCTCGACGGCGAACTTCGCGGCCTGGTATGCGCTCAGCCCGGGTGTGCCGCCGACGCGGCCCCCGACGGAGGAGAACTGCACGAAGCAGCCGCTGCGCTGCTCGCGCAGGATCGGCAGTGCGGCCCGGGTGACGTTGACGACGCCGAAGAAGTTGGCGTCGACCTGCTGCCGGAAGTCGTCGTCGGTCATCTCCTCGATCGGGACGCTGTTGGCGTAGCCGGCGTTGTTCACCACGACGTCGAGGCCGCCGAATTCGGCGACCGCGGTCGCAACGGCCGTGCGGGCGGCCGCGGCGTCGGTGACGTCGAGGGCGACGGTCCGAATCCGGTCGCCGCACGCGTCGAGTAGGTCGGCCAGCTGTTCGGGCTTGCGGGCGGTGGCGACGACGTTGTCGCCACCGCGCAGGACCGCGGTCGCGAGTTCCCGGCCGAAACCGCGTGAACTACCGGTGATGAGCCAGGTCTTGGTCATGGGAGGTCCCGTTTCTGCTTGCAACTGACTGGTTGGATACTTACGGACCCATGAAACACCCGCGCGGCGAAGCTGTCAACCAACTGGTTAGTTGATAGTGTGGGCGCATGGTCCGTGATGCAGAGGCAACGAAGAAACGACTACTCGACGCGGCGGCGGCCGAGTTCGCCGAATTCGGTATCGCCGGGGCGCGGGTCGACCGCATCGCCCGCGCCGCGAAGGCGAACAAGTCGATGATCTACGCGTACTTCGGTGACAAGGGGCAACTGTTCGACGCCGTCTTCGCCGCCCACGTGGTGGCGTTCACCGAGCAGGTGCGCTTCGACGCCACCGACCTCCCCGGCTACGCGGGACGCTCGTTCGACCTGTACGAGGACAACCCGGCGACGCTGCGGCTCGCCACCTGGTACCAACTGGAGCGGCCCGACGGTGAGCCGCTCCAGGTGGTGGTCGCGTCCAACCGGTCGAAGCTCGCCGACATCGAGCGGGCGCAGAAAAGTGGTGTGCTGCCAACCCGATTCGCGCCGGTGGAGTTGCTCGCCGTCGTCCGGTCCGTCGCGATGTCCTGGCACACGCAGACCCCGGAACTCGGCGCGTCGGCGCCCGCGGACCGGGCCCGCCGGCGTCAGGTGGTGGTCGAGTCCGTGCGCCTTCTCGTCGGCGCCTGACGCCCGCCACGCTACGGCCGCGTAAACACTCGTCGTATTCAGATCACAGTAAGGTCACGAGCCTTTCCGGACCGATCGCGAAAGCCGCCGGACCGCTAGCGTCTGATCCCACAGCGGACGCCAACTCGGGTGGCGCCCGTACACAGGTGATCTAAGGAGAGTTTGGATGGCTAAACGGACCCTCGTGCGGGCGGCCGCGGTTCTCGGCGCGGCATCTCTCGCACTGGCAGGTTGTAGTTCGGACAGTGGCGACGACTCCGCGAGCGGGAGTGGCAGCTCTGCCTCGGCCACCACTGTTTCCACCGACTGCACCCCCGAAAAAGCGGCGGCAGCCGGTGCCCCGTCCACGGCGCCGCTGAAGATCGGCACCCTGCTCCCCGACACGGGGAGCCTCTCCTTCCTCGGACCGCCGATGGTGGCGGGCACCCAGCTCGGCGTCAATGACGTCAACGCTGCAGGCGGGGTTCTCGGCCAGCCCGTCCAGCTGATTCCCGGCGACTCGGGCGACACCACCACCGACACCGCGAACACCACCGTGGACCGGGAACTGGCCGCGGGCACCCAGGTGATCATCGGTGCGGCGTCGTCGTCGGTGTCGCTGAAGGTCATCGACAAGGTGTCCAGCGCCGGCGTCGTGATGTTCTCGCCGGCCAACACGTCCGACCAGTTCGTCTGCTACCCGGACAAGGGGCAGTACTTCCGCACCGCCCCCACCGACGTGCTGCAGGCTCAGGCTGTGTCGCAACTCATCTCGGACGACGGCGGTCAGCGCGTGTCCATCCTGGCCCTGAACGACCCGTACGGCACCGGGCTCGCCGACAACATCCAGAAGAACCTCGTCGACGCGGGCATCCCCGAGGACCAGATCCAGAAGATCATCTACGACCCCAACGCGCAGTCGTTCAACTCTGAGGTCGACCAGGTCAAGGACTTCGCCCCGGACGCCGTCGCGGTGGTCGGATTCGAGGAGTCGGCCAAGATCATCACCCGTATGCACGAGGTCGGCATCGGCCCGTCCGACGGCATGAAGGTCTACGGCGTGGACGGCAACATGGGTAACGCACTCGGCGAGTCGGTGGCGGCGCCGCTGCTCGACGGGATGCAGGGCACCACACCGCTCACCGACGTCGGCCCGGCATTCCAGGATCGCCTCAAGGCCATCAACCCGGGGTTGATCGACTTCAACTACGCCGGTGAGTCCTATGACGCTGTCGTCATTTCCGCGCTCGCGGCGGAAGCGGGGAAGTCGACGGCGGGCCGCGACATCGCCGCGAACATCAACAACGTCACCGAGGGCGGCACGCCGTGCACGTCGTACCAGGAATGCCTGCCGCTCGTGCAGGCCGGAACGGACATCGATTACAACGGCATCACCGGCAAGCTCGACTTCGCCGCCGCAGGCGAGCCGTCCATCGGTTCGTACGGCAAGCTGAAGTTCGGTGCCGACAACAAGCTGACGACGGACGGGTACATCGTCGTCGGCGGGTGATCGCACTGCTCTGAAACGAACTGTGGGCCAGGGAAACCTGGCCCACAGTCGTGTCCGGAACCGCTCGGACTACTTCTTCTCCTGGCTGCCCGCGAGCGTGCCGAGGTACAACTCGATCACCTTCGGGTCGTGCATCAGGTTGGGTCCCGAGTCGGTGTAGGCGTTGCGCCCCTGATCGAGGACGTAGCCGCGGTCGCAGATCTGCAGGCACCGCCGGGCGTTCTGTTCCACCATGATCACCGAGACACCCGCCGCGTTGATCCTCTTGCAGCGGATGAACACCTCGTCCTGGAACATCGGGGAGAGGCCGGCGGACGGCTCGTCGAGCAGCAGCACGGACGGATCCATCATCAGCGCCCGGCCCATGGCGACCATCTGCCGCTCACCGCCGGACAGGGCGCCCGCCTTCACCTTCTTCCGCTCGACGAGCAGCGGGAACAGGTCGCCGACGACCGCGAACCTCTCCGCGAAGAGTTTGGGGCGCAGATACATCCCCATCTCGAGGTTTTCCTCGATGGTGAGCGAGGGAAAGACGTTCTGCGTCTGCGGGACGTAGCCGACGCCCTTCTGAACGAGGACGTGGGCGGGTTTGGACGTGATGTCCTCACCGCGCAGGGTCACCGAGCCCTCACGCACCGGGATCAACCCGAACAACGACTTCAGGAGCGTCGACTTTCCGGCGCCGTTGGGGCCGATGATGCCGACGATCTCACCCTCGCGCAGGAAGAAATTGCATTCGCGGAGGATGTTGACGCCGGGGATGTAGCCGGCCACCACACCGTCCGCGCGGACGAGGGCACCCTCGGCGAGCCGGGCGTGCTCCTCGGGTGTGGCCGCGAATTCTGCTGGGGTCGGTTCGGTCATGGGTTCTCACGCCTCAGGTCGGTGATGTCGGGTTCGGAGAGGTCGCCGCCGGTCTCGAGGGTTTCGGCCTCGGCGCTCTCGAGTGCCTCGGCCAGAGCGGCCGTCGCGCCCACCGGATTCCCGTCTTCGTCGAATTCGAGTGCCTGATCGTGGTGGCTGCCGAGGTACGCGTCGACCACCGCGGTGTTGGACGAGAGGTGTTCCGGGGTGGATTCGGCGATCACACTGCCCTGCGCCATGACCACCACCCAGTCGCTGATGTCGCGGATGACGTCCATGTCGTGTTCGACGAACACGACGGTCATCCCCTCGTCCCGAAGCGATTTGATGTGGCCCAGCAGACTCTGGGTGAGCGCCGGGTTCACGCCGGCCATCGGCTCGTCGAGCATCACGACGGTCGGCTCGGTCATCAGCGCCCGCGCCATCTCGAGCAGCTTGCGCTGACCGCCGGACAGCGAACCGGCGAGATCGTCGGACTTGGTGTCGAGTTTGAACCGCGCGAGCAGTTCGTTCGCCCGTTCGGTGACGGCGCGTTCCTGCGCCTTCCACGTCCACGGCAGCAGCGTGTTGAAGATCCGCTCGCCGCGTTGCCCGGTGGCGCCGAGTCGCACGTTGTCGAGCACCGTCAGCTTCGACAACGCCTTCGTCAGCTGGAACGTGCGGACGACGCCGCGGCGGGCCACCTGGTGCGGATACATCCGGCCGAGGGACTGGCCGTCCATCGACCACGTGCCGCTGTCCGGCCGGTCGAAACCGGTGAGCAGGTTGAACAAGGTGGTCTTGCCCGCCCCGTTCGGACCGATCAGTCCGGTGATGCAGCCGCGCTGGATCTCCAGATGCGCCACGTCGACGGCCTTGAGCCCGCCGAACGTCCGGGACACGTTGTCGACGAGGAGGATCGGGTCGGGTTTGGGTGCGCCGGGGGAGTGCGGGACGTCGGTGAAGATCGAGGCCCGTTCCTCGGCGGTGAGCACGGTATCGGTCTGCAGATGATCCGGCAGTCTGTGGTCAGGCATTGAGCTGCACCTCCCGCTTGTTGCCCAGTATGCCCTGCGGCCGGAAGACCATCAGCACTGCGATCATGATGCCGAGCAAGACGAACCGCATGGCCCCGACCTGCTGTTCCGTCAGCGGCAGCAGCGGCTCCGGGCCGGAGATGGCCTGACGCAGCAGTGCGTCCGGGATGGCCAGCAGGAACCAGAACAGCATCGCTCCGACCACCGGTCCGAAGACGGTGGCCGCGCCGCCGAGGATGAGGGCGCCGAACGCGAAGAACGTCTGGGCGGTGGAGTAGAAGTCGGGGTTGATCGACTTGGTCTGCAGTGCGTTGAACACACCGCCGAGCCCGCCGATCATGCCGCCGAGGACCAGCGCCTGCATCTTGTAGACGAAGACGTTCTTGCCGAGGGCGCGCGCGGCGTCCTCGTCCTCGCGGACGGCCTTGAGGACGCGGCCCCACGGGCTGTGCGTGAGGAGGTACACGAATCCGCACAGCACCAGGACGAGAGTCCAGCCGACGACCATCGACCACAGGTCGTCGCCGTAGAACTTCACGCCGAGGAAGTTGTACTGCTTGCCGGAGTCGAACGGGCTGAGCGTGGTGAACGGATCGGCGAAGCCGAACAGGCCGTTGGTGGATCCGGTGATCGAATCCGAAGCGGTGGAGCGGAATATCAGCCGCAGGATCTCGGACGCGGCGATCGTGACGATGGCGAGGTAGTCGGCCCGCAACCGCAGCGTCGGGATACCGAGGACGACGGCCAGCAACCCGGCGGCGGCGAGACCGACGAGGATGCCGACCCACAGGGGCTGCTGGTAGGTGACGGTCATGATCCCGACGCCGTAGCCGCCGAGGAGTGCGAAACCGATCTGACCGAAGTTCAGCAGCCCGGCGTAACCGAAGTGCAGGTTGAGGCCGATCGCCAGCAGCGCGTAGAAGATCGCGGACGGGCCGATCAGCTGGGCGAGCGAGACCTGGAGTGCTCCTGTGATGTCCATGCCCTCACCCGATCCTTTGCCGGCTGCCGAGAATGCCCTGAGGCCGGACGACCAGGATGACGATCAAGATGAGCAGTCCTCCGATGTACTTGAGGTCGGGGTTGATCACCAGCGTCGACAGCTGGACGAGCAGACCGACGATCACGCAGCCGAGCAGCGCGCCGTAGGCGGTGCCGAGTCCGCCGAGCGTGATGCCGGCGAACATCAGCAGCAGGAGTTTGAAACCCATCTCCCACTGCACGCGGCCGCCGAGTTCGGAGATGCCGAACAGGACGCCGCCGAGCGCGGCGAGGCCGCCGCCGAGCCCCCACACGAAGCGGATCACCCGTTCGACGTCGATGCCGGAGGACGCGGCCAGGTCGCGGTTGTCGGAGACGGCGCGCATGGCCTTGCCGATGCGCGTCTTCTGCAGCAGCAGGGCAACTCCGACGAGGACGACGAGACTGATCGCGATGCACACGAGGTTGGCGTCGGTGATCGCGATGGGCCCCCAGTGCCGTTCCACCTGCGCCTGGTAGTCGACGAACGGCTCCGCGCGATCGGAGAAGAAGATCAGGATCAGGTAGCGCAGGGAGATCGCGAGTCCGATCGACACCACCAGCTGGGCGATCAGACCGGTCTTGCGTTTTCGCAGCGGTTTCCAGATCGCGGCGTTGTTGAGCAGGCCGATCAGGATCCCCACGAACACCGCGAGGATGGTGGCCGGGATCAGCTGCACACCGAACGTCACGTTGATCACCCACGCTGCGACCGCGCCGAGGGTGACGAGTTCGCCGTGCGCGAAGTTCGTCAGGCCGGTGGTGCCGTAGATCAGGCTCAGCCCGACACCGGCGATGGCGATGACGAGACCGAACCGGAGTCCGTCGATGGTCTGGCGAATCACTTTCTCGTAGAACGGGACCGCGGAACCGGTTCGGGCCTCGCCGAACGAGAAGATCACCGTGTTGGTGCGACCGGCCACCACTTCACGCTCCACCGTGCCCTGCACGCTGACGTCGTCGGGAAGGGAGTCCGCGACGATCTCGAACGTGTACGTGCCGGGCGCGAGCTGGAGTTCCCAGCGGCCGTTGGACTCCGACGTCGCCTTCGCCACCTCGGTGCCCGAGGCGTCGAGGGCGCGCACGTCGACGTCCGCGAGCCGTTCGCCTGCGTTGTTGAGATTGCCGCTGACCCGCACCGCGTTTGCCGGCGGCGCCGGTTGCGCACTGCTCGTGGTCGGTGGGGGCGGCGTGGGTTCCTGCGCCGCCGCGGGACCGCCGAAGGCGATCGCCGCGACGAGGCCGAGTAGGACGAGGACGAACGCACGGCCGAGTTGCCGGGTGACCGGACCTCGTCTCGTGTGTTTCCTCGCGGATGTCGGTCGCGTCCTCACTGCTGGGAGTCGCTTCCTCACGGTTGGGGCCACGCAGGTCCTCCGGGGACGTGTAGTCGGTCAGGAACGTGCGGCGACGGGCAGGGCTACCGCCCGTGCCGCAATTTCCGGACTCTAACGGCTCCGGTCGCGCGAAATGGGGTTCTCGGATTTCCGGCACGTTTCGGTTGGGTATCGAACCATCCGGCTGATCGGTGTCGTATCCGCTCCCTAGACTGGGCAACCGTGAGCCCTGCAACCACCCCCCGGTCCACCACGTCCCCCGCGTCCGGCGCAGTCGCGCCGTCCGACGATCGCCCCACCCTGATGCTGCTCGACGGCCATTCGCTGGCCTTCCGTGCGTTCTACGCCCTGCCCGCCGAGAACTTCAAGACACACAGTGGTCAGGTCACCAACGCCGTCTACGGGTTCACGTCGATGTTGATCAACCTGCTGCGCGACGAACAGCCCACCCATGTGGCGGCGGCGTTCGACGTGTCCCGGCAGACGTTCCGGGCCGAGAAGTTCCCCGAGTACAAGGCCAATCGCAGCAAGGCCCCGGACGAGTTCAAGGGGCAGGTCGAGATCACGAAGGACGTCCTCGGGGCCCTCGGCATCCCGGTGATGGCGGAGGAGGGCTTCGAGGCCGACGACATCATCGCCACGCTCACCACCCAGGCGGAGGTGCTCGGGTACCGCGTCCTCGTGGTGACCGGCGACCGGGACTCGCTCCAGCTGGTCACCGACGGGGTGACGGTGCTCTACCCGAAGAAGGGCGTCTCGGACCTCACCCGGTTCACGCCTGCGGCGGTCGAGGAGAAGTACGGGCTCACACCTGCTCAGTACCCCGACTTCGCGGCCCTGCGCGGCGACCCGAGCGACAACCTGCCGGGCATCCCGGGTGTGGGGGAGAAGACCGCCACCAAGTGGATCAAGGAATACGGGGATCTCGTCGGCCTGGTCGACAACGTCGACAAGGTTCGCGGCAAGGTCGGTGACGCGCTGCGGGAGAACCTGCCGAACGTGCTGCTCAACCGGGAGCTCACCGAGATGGTGCGCGACGTCCCGCTGCCCTACACCCCGGATCAGCTGATGCTCGTGCAGTGGGATCGGGAGAAGATCCACGCGCTGTTCGACGACCTCGAGTTCAAGGTGCTGCGCGACCGGCTGTTCGCCACGCTCGCCCCCGTCGAAGCCGAGGCGGAGGAGGGCTTCGAGGTGCGCGGCAGTGCGCTCGAACCGGGTGCGGTCGCAGACTGGCTGTCGGCGCACGCGTCGACGGGCGAGCGGTCCGGTGTGTCGGTGGTCGGCACCCGCACCCCGTACGGCGGCGACGTGACGGCGATCGCGATCGCGGCCGCCGATGGCGAGGGCGCGTACATCGCCACCGCGTCCGCCACCCCGGAAGACGAGAAGGCGCTCGGCGACTGGCTCGCGGACGCCGATCAGCCGAAGGCTCTGCACGAGGCCAAGTGGGCGATGCACGCGCTGCGCGGACGCGGCTGGGCACTCGGCGGTCTCACCAGCGACACCGCGCTCGCGGCGTACCTGGTGCGCCCCGGGCAGCGGACGTTCAACCTCGACGACCTGTCGCTGCGCTACCTGCACAGGGAACTGCGGGTGGAGGAGACGGGGCAGGAGCAGCTGTCGCTGCTCGACGACGCCGATCAGGTCGACGCCGAAGCCGCCGAGACCGAGATCCTCAGTGCCCGCGCCGTCCTCGACCTCGCGGCCGCGCTCGACACGGAACTCGAGAACATCGAGTCGACGGCCCTGCTGTCCGAGATGGAGTTGCCGCTGCTGGCGGTGCTGGCCGACATCGAGGCGTCCGGTATCGCGGTCGACGGCGACCACCTGCACGACCTGCAGAGCCGGTTCGCGGCGGAGGTGTCCGCGGCGGCGGAGGCGGCCTACGGGGTCATCGGCAAGCAGATCAACCTCGGGTCGCCCAAGCAGCTGCAGGTCGTGCTGTTCGACGAGCTGGAGATGCCCAAGACGAAGAAGACGAAGACCGGCTACACCACGGACGCCGAGGCGCTGCAGAACCTGTTCGAGAAGACGTCGCACCCGTTCCTCGAGCACCTTCTCGCGCACCGCGACGCGACGCGCCTGAAGGTGACCGTCGACGGTCTGCTGAAGACGGTCGCCGACGACGGGCGGATCCACACGACGTTCAACCAGACCGTCGCCGCCACCGGCCGGCTGTCGTCCACCGAGCCCAACCTGCAGAACATCCCGGTGCGCACGGACGCGGGCCGTCAGATCCGCGACGGGTTCGTCGTCGGGGAGGGCTTCGACTCGCTGCTCACCGCCGACTACAGCCAAATCGAGATGCGGATCATGGCGCACGTGTCCGGCGACGAGGGGCTGATCGAGGCGTTCAACACCGGCGAGGACCTGCACAGCTTCGTCGGTGCCCGGGCGTTCGGCGTGCCGATCGAGGAGGTCACCCCCGAACTGCGCCGCCGCGTGAAGGCGATGTCGTACGGGCTGGCGTACGGGCTCAGCGCGTTCGGTCTGGCAACGCAGCTCAAGATCTCGACCGAAGAGGCCAAATCGCAGATGGAGGCGTACTTCGCCCGGTTCGGCGGAGTGCGGGACTACCTGCACGAGGTCGTGGAACAGGCCCGCAAGGACGGCTACACGTCGACGCTGTACGGGCGCCGCCGCTACCTGCCCGACCTCACCAGCGACAACCGGCAGCGGCGGGAGGTCGCCGAGCGCGCCGCGCTCAACGCCCCCATCCAGGGCACGGCCGCCGACATCATCAAGGTCGCGATGATCGACGTGCAGCGCTCACTGCGTGAGGCGGGATTGAAGTCGCGCATGCTGCTGCAGGTGCACGACGAACTGGTGCTCGAGGTCGTCGAGGCGGAACGGGACCGGGTGGAACAACTGGTCCGCGACAAGATGGCCTCCGCCATCGAACTGTCGGTGCCGCTCGACGTGTCCGTCGGCACCGGCCGCAGTTGGGACGCCGCCGCACACTAGGCGGCGGCGGTCCGTCACACTGTTCGGCCGGGGCCCTCGCCCTATTCGGCGGGGGCCTGCTCGGCGATCTGCTTGCGCACCTCGTCCATGTCGAGGGCTTTGACCTGCGTGACCAGATCCTCGAGCGCCGCAGGCGGCAGCGCACCCGGCTGGCTGAACACCAGCACACCCTCGCGGAACGCCATGATCGTCGGGATCGAGCGGATGTTCGCGGCGGCGGCGATGCCCTGCTCCGCCTCGGTGTCGACCTTGGCGTGCACGACGTCCGGGTGCTGCTCCGACGAGGCCTCGAACGTGGGGGCGAAGGAGCGGCACGGTCCGCACCACGATGCCCAGAAGTCGACCAGAACGACGTCGTTGCCGGTCACGGTCTCGTCGAAGTTCTGCTGAGTCAGAGTCTTGGTGGCCACGAGGGTCCTTTCGATCGGTGGGTCTGCCTGTGCAACGCTGCGTCGCCGTCGATTCTTCCCTGCCGGTTCCTCAGCCGGTGCGCTCCGTGTCCCGGAACGTGCGGCGGTACGCCTGCGGGGTGGTGTGGCGTAGCCGCAGGAAATGCTGCCGTAGCACCGCGCCACCGCCGAAGCCGACGCGTTCGGCGATTACATCGACCGAAAGATCCGAGTTCTCGAGCAGGTGCTGTGCGGCCAGCACCCGCTGGTCGCTGAGCCAGCGTGCCGGCGTGGTCCCGGTCTCGGCCTGGAAGCGTCGCGCGAACGTCCGCGGCGACATGTTGGCCTTGGCGGCCACCGCGGTCACCGTGAGGTCCAGGGCGAGGTGCTCGGTCATCCAGTCGAGCAGCGGCCCGAGCGTGTCGATCGTTGTCGACGGCAGCGGCATCGCCACGTACTGCGCCTGGCCGCCGTCGCGGTGCGGCGGGACGACCATGCGCCGGGCGATCACGTTGGCCACCTTGCTGCCCTGTTCCTTGCGCACGATGTGCAGGCACAGGTCGATGCCGGCGGCGGTGCCCGCGCTGGTCAGGACGGGATCGTCGTCGACGTAGAGGACGTTGGGATCGACGGTGGCCGCCGGGTGGAGTTCGGCGAGCCGCCGGGCGTGCCGCCAGTGGGTGGTGCACTTGCGTCCGTCCAGCAGTCCGGCGGCGCCGAGCACGAACGCGCCGCTGCAGAGGCTGGCGACCTTGGCGCCGCGGTCCACCGCCGCCCGGAGTTTGCCGAGGAGCGGATCCATGTGCGAGGCGGGCTCCTTCGCGCACAGGTAGGAGCCGTCCTCCTCGGCGTAGGTGCCGCCCGCGGGAACGACGATGAGGTCGGCGTCGTCGAGCCGGTCGAGGTCGTACGGGACGTCGATGCCGTATCCGAATCGGGTGCGGATGGGTTCCGGTGAGCCGGCGACGAGGGAGAAGTCGTAGGTGGGCAGGCCGTCGTCGGAACGGTCGAAACCGAACACCTCGCAGGCGACGCCGAGTTCGAACGCCTCGGTGAGCGGCATCAATGGCACGACGACCTTTTTCAGCACGAACCCAGTATGGCAGGAAAACGATCAACTATGTCGTTTCTGCCACTTTTGCTCGGCGGTCGAGGGAACCAGGCTGAAGGCATGACAATCCTGGTCGTGGTACTCCTCGTGTTCCTGGCGCTCGCTGCGCTGGCGCTCGCCGGCCGCACGCCCGACACGCACAACGAAGTCATCCAGCACGGAGACTTCCGGTTTTGAGAGGGAATCTGGCGGTCCAGTACGCGAGCACGGCGCTCGCCTGGGGTGCGAGTTTCCTCTTCATCAAGGTCGGCCTCGAAGGCCTGTCCTTCACCCAGGTCGTGCTGTGGCGACTCGTGTTCGGGGCGGTGACCCTCGGTGCCGTCCTCGGAATCACCCGGACGCGGTTGCCGCGCGAAGCGGCGACCTGGGCGCACCTGTCGGTGCTGGCTTTCGCGCAGTGCCTGCTGCCGTGGCTGCTGTTCAGCTGGGCCGAGCAGAGCATCAGTTCGGGCCTTGCCAGCATCTACAACGCGACCACACCGCTGATGACGATGTCGGTGGCCCTGGCGTTTCTGCCGGGGGAGAAGCTCACGGACGCAAAGCTGTTCGGCCTCCTGCTCGGATTCACGGGTGTCGTCGTGGTGCTGGCGCCGTGGCAGTCGGGGATTCTCGGCAGTGTCCCCGCCCAGCTCGCGTGCCTCGGCGCCACCGCGTCGTACGGCGTGGCGCTGGTCTACCTGAGGCGGTTCATCCTCCCGCGCGGCGTCGGTACCCCGACGATCGCGTTCATGCAGGTGTCCATCGCCGCAGCCGTCATGGTTCTCGCGACCCCGTGGGTCGCGAGCACGCCGATGCAC
Organism: Rhodococcus pseudokoreensis; assembly: GCF_017068395.1. Classification (NCBI taxonomy): domain Bacteria; kingdom Bacillati; phylum Actinomycetota; class Actinomycetes; order Mycobacteriales; family Nocardiaceae; genus Rhodococcus; species Rhodococcus pseudokoreensis. The sequence goes on from NZ_CP070619.1 coordinate 7,885,988, forward strand.
CTGACCCCCGCGATCGTCGCGTCGATGATCGGGCTCGGGGCGTTCGGCACGGGACTGGCATTCGTGTGGAACACGAACGTCGTGCGTGGCTGGGGACCCACCGCGGCGTCCACCGTCACCTACCTGACGCCGGTGGTCGGCGTCGTGCTCGGCGCGGTCGCACTCGACGAGCACATCTCCTGGAACCAGCCGGTCGGGGCGCTGGCGGTGATCGCGGGAATCGTCGTCACCCAACGGTCTTCGCGTCGGGCCGCCGCGACGATCGCCGCGCGGACGCCGTGATCACGGGGGTGCCGTGACCACCCACTCGCGTTTGGCCTCCCCGTCCCACCGGCGCACCACCGACGCCCGGCCGACGATGTCGCCGCCGTCGAGCAGCCGCGCGGCCTCCGCGATCTGATCCGCCGGGAGCCGCCGTGCGAGGGTCACGTGCGGCGTCCACTCGCCGGGGCGGATGTGCGGCGTGACCTCCGTGGCGTGCTCCGCCAGATCGAACACGCTGCGGTGCAGAGACAGCAGGGCCTTCGACGGCACCACCAGCCGGGACAGCGTGACGTGCCTGCCGCCGAACATCACGAGCCCGCCCAGCCGGATGTGGAACGAGGGCGTCGCGATCCGGCGGCCCAGCAGTTCGTCGATCTCGGGTGGGATGTGGCGTGCCACGAACAGGGTGATGTGGGGTCGATTCGATTCGGCGCGAACCCGGGTGCGGCTGGGCATCCCCGCATCCCACAGGCGTTGCCACTCGGCGCGCACGGCAACGTCGGTCGCTTCGTCGAACAGCAGTTCCACCGACTGGACCATGGTAGGCAATGATGGCCTCATGAGCGGTGCTACGGCAAACATTTCCGGCAACCGGATCGGGGTGCTCCTCGGCGACGGCATCGGCCACGAGATCGTTCCGGCGACTCAGCGGGTGGTCTCGGCCGCGGTGACCGCGGCGGGAGGCGGTGACGTCGACTGGGTGGAACTGCCCCTCGGCCTCGGTGCCATCGAGTCGCACGGGACGCCGATCCCCGACTCCACACTCTCCGCGCTGGACGAACTCGACGCCTGGATCCTCGGTCCGCACGACAGCGCCGCCTACCCGGAGCCGTTCCGCGGCAGGCTGACCCCGGGCGGGGTGGTGCGCAAGCGTTTCGACCTGTTCGCCAACATCCGCCCCGCGCGCTCGCTCGAGGGCGTCGCCTCGACGGTGCCGGACATGGACCTCGTCATCGTCCGGGAGAACACCGAAGGCCTGTATGCGGATCGGAACATGTTCGCCGGCAGCGGCGAGTTCATGCCGACTCCGGACGTGGCGCTGGCCGTCGGCGTCGTGACGAGGCGGGCGTGTGAGCGCATCGCGCACACCGCATTCGCGCTGGCGCGTACGCGGAGTCGCCACGTCACGATCGTGCACAAGGCCAACGTGCTGGCGATGACCACGGGACTGTTCCGCGACGTCTGCCGGGAGGTGGGGGAGCGCCACTACCCGGACGTGCGGGTCGACGACGAGCACGTCGACGCCATGACCGCGCACCTCGTCCGCAGGGGGCGTGACTTCGACGTCGTGGTGACGGAGAACATGTTCGGCGACATCCTGTCGGACCTGACGGGCGAGCTGTCCGGCTCGCTCGGCACGGCGCCGTCGATCAACACTTCCGAGACCAGGGTGATGGCGCAGGCGGCGCACGGGGCCGCCCCCGACATCGCGGGCCGCAACCGGGCCAATCCGACGGCCCTGATGCTGTCGGCGGCGATGATGCTCGAGTGGCTCGGGGACCGGCGCGCCGACCGGCATCTGGGCGGCGCCGCCCACCGTATCCGCGACGCGGTCCGCGCCACGACCGCTTCCGGGGTCGCCACGGCTGACCTGGGTGGACTCGCGTCGACCAGCGAGTTCACCGAGACGGTCCTCGCCCGGACACTGCGTCGCTGAAACCACCGCCACGGGCCGGGTCAGGCCGTTAATGTTCGGGTAACGACGTCCGCAGTCGCGGGTGTCGTGACCTACCGTTCGACTGGTCGGAGTTCGAGAGTTCTCCGTCGCCGTAGCTCGCTCGGTGCACCACGATTCTTGGAGGACATGCCAGTGTCTGGTCGATCCGTCTTCGCGCGAGGCCGAATGGCCCGCACCATCTGTGCACTGGCGGGTGGCAGTGCTCTGCTGCTCGCCGGCTGCGCCAGCAACACCGAGGGCGGCGGCTCGCCGTCCGGAGAAGACACCGTCGCCGTGGAAGTCGACAAGGTGGATGCCATCGCGGCGACACTGCCGGAGAAGATCGCCTCGTCCGGCAAGATCATCGTCGGCGTCAACATTCCTTACTCGCCCAACGAGTTCAAGGATCCGAGCGGCAAGATTGTCGGCTTCGACGTCGATCTCGTGGACGCCGTGGGCAAGGTGCTCGGCGTGACACCGCAGTACACCGAGGCGGACTTCGACAAGATCATCCCGTCGATCCAGGCCGGCAGCTACGACATGGGTATGTCGTCGTTCACCGACACCAAGGAACGCGAGCAGTCGGTCGACTTCACCACCTACTTCAGCGCCGGGGTGCAGTGGGCGCAGCCCGCCGGGAAGTCCGTCGACCCCACCAACGCGTGCGGCCTCCGGGTGGGTGTGCAGACGACCACCATCGAGGACCTCGAGGAGGTGCCCGCCAAGAGCGCCGCGTGCGTCGCCGCCGGTAAGCCGCCCATCGACATCGTGAAGTTCGACAGCCAGGACGACGCGGCCAATGCCGTCGCCCTCGGCAAGGTCGACGCGATGTCCGCCGACTCGCCCGTCACCGCGTACGCGATCAAGCAGAGCGACGGCAAGATCGAGGCCGCGGGCGAGGTCTTCGACGCCGCGCCGTACGGCTGGCCCGTCGCGAAGGGCTCGCCGCTCGCACAGACCCTGCAGCAGGCGCTGCAGCACCTCATCGACGACGGCACCTACCGGACGATCGCGGAGAACTGGGGTGTCGAGGCGGGCGTCATCACCACGTCGCAGATCAACGGCGCCACGAGCTGAGCGGTTGACGAGTGTCTGACGTGGAGAAGGCTCCGGACCGGACGGGCACCGAGACGGGGCAGGAACCGGAACCCATCAAGGCGATCCCGCTGCGGCGGCCCGGCCGGTGGATCGCCGCGATCGTCGTCGGCCTGCTGCTGGCGCTGTTCGTCAACGGTGCGCGCACCAACGAGGCGTACCGCTGGGACGTCTACGCGCAGTATCTGTTCGACGCCCGGATCTCGGCCGCGGCGTGGAACACCATCCAGCTGACCATCCTGTCGATGGTCATCGCCATCGCGCTCGGTGTCGTGCTCGCGGTCATGCGGCTGTCGCCGAACCCGGTTCTGAAGGCGGCGTCGTGGGGGTACCTGTGGATCTTCCGCGGCACCCCGGTCTACGTGCAGTTGGTGTTCTGGGGACTGTTCCCGTCCATCTACAAGCAGCTGGATCTGGGGATCCCGTTCGTCCACCAGTTCGTGCACATCGACCTGCAGGGCATCAACGCGGCGTTCCTGTTCGCGGTGATCGGGCTGGGACTCAACGAGGCCGCGTACATGGCCGAGATCGTCCGCGCCGGCGTGAACTCGGTCGCCGAGGGGCAGTCCGAGGCGTCGGTGGCGCTCGGCATGACGTGGTCGCAGACCATGCGCCGCACGGTTCTGCCGCAGGCCATGCGGGTGATCATCCCGCCCACCGGCAACGAGCTGATCAGCATGCTGAAGACGACGTCGCTGGTCACGGCGGTGCCGTACAGCCTGGAGTTGTACGGACGTGCCAGAGACATCTCGGGCGCGAACTTCCAGCCCATCCCGCTACTGATGGTGGCCGCCACCTGGTACCTCGCCATCACGAGCCTGCTCATGATCGGCCAGTTCTACCTGGAGCGGTACTACTCGAAGGGGGCGTCCCGCAAGCTCACCGCGCGGCAACTGCAGGCGCTCGCCGACGCGCAGGGCAAGCCGCTGGTGATCGAACCCGGTCCCGAGACCCTGCCCGACACACCCGGAGGGGAACGAAAATGACGCCGATGGTCAAGGCGGACCGGGTCTGCAAGAACTTCGGGGCGCTGAAGGTGCTCAAGGGTGTGTCGCTGGAGATCGGCGCCGGCCAGGTCCTGTGCCTGGTCGGGCCGTCCGGGTCGGGCAAGTCGACGTTCCTGCGGTGCATCAATCACCTCGAGCAGGTCAACGCAGGCCGGCTGTACGTCGACGGCGAGATCGTCGGGTACTCCGAGCGAAACGGCAAGCTCTACGAACTCCACCCCCGGGCGGCGGCGAAGCAGCGCCGGGACATCGGGATGGTCTTCCAGCACTTCAACCTCTTCCCGCACCGCACCGCGCTCGAGAACATCATCGAGGCGCCCATCCAGGTGAAGAAACTGAGCAAGAAGAAGGCGCTCGAACGGGCGCGGGATCTCCTCGACCAGGTGGGGCTGAGCGAGAAGGCCGACGCGTACCCCGCGCAACTGTCGGGTGGTCAGCAGCAGCGCGTCGCCATCGCCCGCGCGCTGGCGATGGACCCCAAGCTGATGCTGTTCGACGAGCCGACGTCCGCCCTCGACCCGGAGTTGGTCGGGGAGGTGCTCACCGTGATGAAGGATCTCGCGGCCGGCGGAATGACGATGGTCGTCGTCACCCACGAGATGGGTTTCGCCCGCGAGGTGGCGGACCAGCTGGTGTTCATGGACGCGGGCGTCGTCGTCGAATCGGGCGATCCCCGCGAGCTGCTGGCCAATCCGCAGCACGACCGCACCAAGGCGTTCTTGTCGAAACTGCTCTAGTGGCCTTCGGCCCCGTGAGTACTTCTTAACCGCCGGCGGTTAAGAAGTACTCACGGCTTGCGGCAGCTGAAGATGGCGGTGCCGGGGAAGATCTGTCCCCGCAGCGGGCTCCACTGCCCCCATTCCCGGTCGAGCCACTCGGGCCACTCCGGCTCGATGATGTCCCGCACCTCCAGCCCGGCCGCGACGATCTCGCGGACCCGGTCGCCGATGGTCCGGTGGTGCTCGACATAGGTGGGGACGCCGTCGCCGTCGACCTCGACGTAGGGCGTGCGGTCGAAGTAGGGGAGTGATGCGGTGAGACCGCGCGGGCCCGGATCGTCGGGGAAGATCCAGCGGATCGGGTGGTTGACGGCGAACACCCACAGCCCGCCGGGGCGAAGGACCCGGGCGACCTCACTCATCACCTGCTGTGAGTCCGCCACGAACGGAACTGCACCAAAAGCCGAACAGGCGATGTCGAAGCTCGCGTCGGCGAAGGGAAGGTGCTCGGCTCCCGCATGCACGAGCGGCACGGCCGGGCCGCCCGCCCGCATGGCCTCGGCCCCGCGGGTCAGCATCGACATGGACAGATCGAGCCCGACGGCTCGGGCGCCCTGGCCGGCCAGCCACCGCGCACAGGGTGCGGAACCGCAGCCCACCTCGAGGACGTCCTTGCCTGCCACGTCACCCAGGAGGTGGTAGTCGCCCTCGTGTAGCCCCTCCGGGCACCAGACGAACTCGCCTCGGGACGAGTCGACGCCCAGGAACTCGCCGTGCGTGCGGTGATAGTCGTCCGCGTCGGCGTCCCACCAGGCCCGGCTCGCGCGTTCGCTGGACTCGGAGTCGACGCGGACGCGGCTCACCCCCGACGTTCCGAGGACGCTGTTGGCGGTGCCGTGGCGGTCGTCTTCCGCGGACAGGGGAGAATCGGACGGGCGAGGATCGGGCATGGGCAACAGAGTAGAGCGTGGGAACGTACCCGGGTTTGCCCAGCTTGCCCACGGGCGCGTAGCCTATTCCACGCGAGTGTCTATGTGTGCGGCATCGGATTCGGTTCAGTTCGAGTTTGTTCGGTTCCAGTCGGGTGTCGTTCCTTGCGCTTGCGGTGATCTGATTCGGCGGGAATTTTCGTCGGGTCGGGTTGCTTGTCCGACAGAACACCATCAACCGACCACAACCCGTCCGGAGCAACTCAACACATGCCCTCCACCACCGTGACCTCGCCGCAGGTAGCCGTAAACGACATCGGCTCCGCCGAGGACTTCCTCGCCGCCATCGACGCAACGATCAAGTACTTCAACGATGGCGACATCGTCGAAGGCACCATCGTCAAGGTCGATCGTGACGAGGTCCTGCTCGACATCGGTTACAAGACCGAAGGCGTCATCCCTTCCCGTGAGCTCTCCATCAAGCACGACGTCGACCCCAACGAGGTCGTCTCCGTGGGCGATGAGGTCGAAGCTCTCGTCCTCACCAAAGAGGACAAGGAAGGCCGACTGATCCTGTCGAAGAAGCGCGCTCAGTACGAGCGTGCCTGGGGCACCATCGAGGAGCTCAAGGAGAAGGACGAGGCCGTCAAGGGCACCGTCATCGAGGTCGTCAAGGGCGGCCTGATCCTCGACATCGGCCTGCGTGGCTTCCTTCCCGCTTCGCTCGTCGAGATGCGCCGTGTCCGCGATCTGCAGCCGTACGTCGGCAAGGAGATCGAGGCCAAGATCATCGAGCTCGACAAGAACCGCAACAACGTCGTCCTCTCGCGCCGCGCGTGGCTCGAGCAGACGCAGTCCGAGGTTCGCAGCGAGTTCCTGCACCAGCTGCAGAAGGGCCAGGTCCGCAAGGGCGTCGTGTCCTCCATCGTCAACTTCGGTGCCTTCGTGGACCTGGGCGGCGTCGACGGCCTGGTGCACGTGTCCGAGCTGTCCTGGAAGCACATCGACCACCCGTCCGAGGTTGTCGAGGTCGGCACCGAGGTCACCGTCGAGGTTCTCGACGTCGACCTGGACCGCGAGCGCGTCTCCCTGTCGCTCAAGGCCACCCAGGAAGACCCGTGGCGTCAGTTCGCCCGCACGCACGCCATCGGCCAGATCGTGCCCGGCAAGGTCACGAAGCTGGTTCCGTTCGGTGCCTTCGTGCGCGTCGAAGAGGGAATCGAAGGCCTCGTCCACATCTCCGAGCTGGCCGAGCGCCACGTGGAGGTCCCGGACCAGGTTGTCGGCGTCAACGACGATGCACTCGTCAAGGTCATCGACATCGACCTCGAACGTCGTCGCATCTCGCTGTCGCTGAAGCAGGCCAACGAGGACTACAACGCCGAGTTCGATCCGTCCAAGTACGGCATGGCGGACAGCTACGACGAGCAGGGCAACTACATCTTCCCCGAGGGCTTCGATCCCGAGACCAACGAATGGCTCGAGGGCTTCGACAAGCAGCGTGAAGAGTGGGAGAACCGCTACGCCGAGGCTGAGCGTCGTCACAAGATGCACACCGCTCAGATGGAGAAGACCGCTGCAGACGAGGCCGCCGAGGCTGCCACCGCTGCTGCCGGCTACTCCTCCGAGTCGGGTGCCGGCGACGCCGACGCCGCTTCGTCCTCCAGCTCCTCGTCGTCCGAGTCTGCCGGTGGATCGCTGGCCAGCGACGCACAGCTCGCCGCTCTGCGCGAGAAGCTGTCGGGCAACGCCTAGCAAGTCCGCCTGACTCGTCAGGCACAGTCGAAATCCCCGCTCCTGCACTGCAGGGGCGGGGTTTCGTCGTTTCTGGACTTCCGCGGGCAGAGGTGCTGAATACGACTGTGGCCCAACCTCTTCGGAGGTCGGGCCACAGCGTGTGGGGGCGCTCAGTTCGCGGTTGCGGGAATCCAGTAACCGGGCGAGGACTGCACCTCGGCGCGCTTGCGCATTGTCGCGAAGCTGTGCCTGCCCTGGCTGATGAGCGCGGTGAGCCAGGTCCGGCGATGCTCGGCGAGCGCGGAGGCGACCTCGGGAATCTCGATGCAATGCACCCCGCCTGCAATGCCGAGGCGGTGCCGACCGAACTGGTTGCGGTGATCGCGCATGGCGTTCCTCTTCTTCGAGAAGGTGCAGGTCGGTGCGTTCGCTCGAACATAACCGAACGTGTCGGACTTCTGTGGTATTTGGGGCAGGTGAGTCTGCTGAGCGGGAAGAGGGTGGTGATCTGCGAGGGACGTGCGTCGTCGCTTCGGGGCGGGTGCAACACTGGGGGGCGTGTTGAGAATCGGCCTCACTGGAGGCATAGGAGCCGGTAAGTCCACCGTGTCGAAGGTCCTCGCCGAACTCGGGGCGGTGATCGTCGACGCCGATCTGATCGCGCGGGAGGTCGTCGAACCCGGTACGCCCGGCCTCGCTGCCCTCGTCGACCGGTTCGGCGAGGAGATTCTGACGGCGGACGGCGCGCTCGACCGGCCCGCCCTGGCAGCGCGTGCCTTCGCCGACGAGGAGTCGCGGCTGGCGCTGAATTCCATCGTCCACCCGCTCGTCGGGGCGCGCACCGCGGAGACCATCGAGTCGGCGCCGGAGGACGCGGTGCTCGTCCAGGACATTCCGCTGCTGGTCGAGGGCGGAATGGGTGCCGCGTTCCATCTGGTCGTCGTCGTGTTCGTCGACGCCGAGGAGCGGGTGCAGCGGCTTGTCGGATCGCGGGGGATGCCCGAGACCGACGCGCGGGCGCGGATCGCCGCCCAGGCGGACGACGATCAGCGGCGGGCTGCGGCCGACGTCCGGCTCGACAACAGCCGTGCCGCGGGCGCGCTCGAGCCGGAGATCCGGGCACTGTGGGCGGAGCGTCTCGTACCCTTCGAGTCGAACATCCGCACGCGGACCGTCGTCCGGGTGCGGCCCGTACTCGCCGCGCCGAATCCGCAGTGGCCTGCCCAGGCGGACCGGTTGATCGCCCGGTTGCGCCTGGCGTGCGGCGACCGCGCCGTCCGGATCGACCACATCGGGTCGACGGCCGTGGAGGGGTTGCCTGCCAAGGACGTCATCGACGTCCAGGTGACGGTCGCGAGCCTCGACACCGCGGACGAACTCGCAGAATCACTCGCCGGCGCCGGGTTCCCCCGCATCGAGCACATCACCGCCGACGACCCGAAGCCGTCCTACCAGGGCGGCGAGACCGATCCGGCGCTGTGGGGCAAGCGGATCCACGGCGGCGCCGATCCGGGGCGGCCCGTGAACATCCACCTTCGGGTCGACGGGTGGCCGGGACAGCAGTTCGCACTCGTGTTCCGGGACTGGCTCCGCGCCGACACCGACGCCCGCGCCGAGTACCTCGCGGTCAAGGAGGCCGCGGCGGAGAAGGCGGCCGGTCACACCGACTATCAGGACGCGATCACCGCCTACGTCGACGCGAAGACCCCGTGGTTCGACCGCGCGTATCACCGGGCGTGGGAGTGGGCCGAGCAGGCCGGCTGGACCGCGTAGGTCACCGCCAGTCGATCGGCATGCCGATCGAGGCCAGCCAGCCGCCGAGGTCGTGGCCGTGTGCGGCGATTCCGTCGATCGCCGTGGTGGCGGTGAGGATCGCCTGCTCGGCCGTCGCCGCGTCGAGCAGGCCGGCGCGGTGCGCCTCCATCAGTTCGTCGACGTCGAGGAGTTCGGTGTCTCGACCGGTGCGGATGACCAGATCCAGGTAGTGGTCCTCCGACTTCCATACGTTCTCACCGCGCGTGAACGTGCCGATGTCGACGTAGTGGTCCTGATCGCGCTGGTGGTACGGGTGGTAATGGAAGATCGACGCGCGCAGACCCAGGTCGGGGAGCAGCCACGACTCCAGGTAGTGGAACTGCCGGTGGTCGGCGGTGCGCGCCATGTACAGCCCCCATGGTTCGACGCGGTAGTGGTCGACGTGACGGACGAAACCCTTGGGGTCGGTGTTGGTGTGATCGCGGAGGTCGAAGTATTCGACCTTCGGTGGGTGGATGTCGTGCGTCGCGCCTGCCATGGCAGGGAACCTACCGGGATTTTTCAGCCGACGGAGATCGCCCGGGAAGTTTGTCGGTCCCTCGGCCTACCCTGGTTGCATGGCGTTTGCATCCGAGCACCCCGTGGTGGCACATTCCGAGTTCCGTCCCATCGGGGAGATCGAGCGGTCGGAGGCGCGTTTCGAGGTCGTCAGCGACCACAAACCGGCAGGCGACCAGCCGACGGCGATCGCGGATCTGGAACGCCGCATCAACGCAGGTGAGAAGGACGTGGTCCTGCTCGGCGCCACTGGTACCGGTAAATCGGCGACCACGGCGTGGCTGATCGAGAAGGTGCAGCGACCCACGTTGGTGATGGCGCCCAACAAGACGCTCGCCGCGCAGTTGGCCAACGAGTTGCGCGACATGCTGCCCAACAACTCCGTCGAGTACTTCGTCTCGTACTACGACTACTACCAGCCCGAGGCGTACATCGCGCAGACCGACACCTACATCGAGAAGGACTCGTCGATCAACGACGACGTCGAGCGGCTGCGGCACTCCGCGACATCGAGCCTGCTCTCGCGGCGGGACGTGGTCGTGGTGGCGTCCGTGTCGTGCATCTACGGCCTCGGCACCCCGCAGTCGTACCTCGACCGCTCGGTGCAGCTCGAGGTCGGTGTGGAGGTTCCGCGCGACGCCCTCCTGAGGCTGCTGGTCGACGTGCAGTACACCCGCAACGACCTTGCGTTCACCCGGGGGTCCTTCCGGGTGCGGGGTGACACGGTCGAGATCATTCCCTCGTACGAGGAACTGGCGGTGCGGATCGAGTTCTTCGGCGACGAGATCGAGGCGCTGTACTACCTGCACCCGCTCACCGGGGACATCGTGCGGAAGGTCGACTCGGTACGCATCTTCCCGGCCACGCACTACGTCGCGGGTCCGGAGCGGATGGAACGTGCCGTCAAAGACATCGAAGCCGAGCTCGAGGAGCGGCTCGCCGACCTCGAGAACAAGGGCAAGCTGCTCGAGGCGCAGCGGCTCCGGATGCGCACCCAGTACGACCTCGAGATGATCAAGCAGGTCGGGTTCTGCTCCGGCATCGAGAACTACTCGCGGCACATCGACGGTCGTGGAGCGGGCACCGCGCCCGCAACGCTGATCGACTACTTCCCGGAGGATTTCCTCCTCGTCATCGACGAGTCTCACGTGACGGTCCCGCAGATCGGTGCGATGTACGAGGGTGACATGTCGCGTAAGCGGAACCTCGTCGAGTTCGGGTTCCGGTTGCCGTCGGCCACCGACAACCGCCCGCTGACGTGGGAGGAGTTCACTCAGCGCATCGGGCAGACGGTGTACCTGTCGGCCACACCCGGCAAGTACGAGCTGGGGCAGGCCGGGGGCGAGTTCGTCGAGCAGGTCATCCGCCCGACCGGTCTCGTCGACCCCCAGGTGGTCGTCAAACCGACCAAGGGGCAGATCGACGACCTGGTGCACGAGATCCGGGAACGCGCGGACCGCGACGAGCGCGTCCTCGTCACCACGTTGACGAAGAAGATGTCGGAAGACCTCACCGACTACCTCCTCGAGCTCGGGATCCGGGTGCGGTACCTGCACTCGGACATCGACACGTTGCGACGCGTCGAACTGCTCCGGCAGCTGCGGCTGGGGGAGTACGACGTTCTGGTGGGCATCAACCTGCTGCGTGAGGGCCTCGACCTGCCCGAGGTGTCGCTGGTGGCCATCCTCGACGCCGACAAGGAGGGCTTCCTGCGGAGCTCGACCAGCCTCATCCAGACGATCGGCCGTGCGGCTCGTAACGTCTCCGGTCAGGTGCACATGTACGCCGACAAGATCACCGACTCGATGCAGCACGCGATCGAGGAGACCGAGCGGCGTCGTGAGAAGCAGATCGCCTACAACGAGAAGATGGGCGTCGATCCGCAGCCTCTGCGGAAGAAGATCGCCGACATCCTCGACCAGGTCTACGAGGAGGCCGAGGACACGGCCAGTGGCGTCGATGTCGGAGGTTCCGGACGCAACGCGACCCGGGGGCGTCGTGCACAGGGCGAGGCGGGACGCTCGGTCAGTGCGGGCGTGTACGAGGGCCGCGACACGAAGTCGATGCCCAGGGCGGAGTTGGCCGACCTGGTCAAGGAATTGACCGATCAGATGATGAACGCCGCCCGTGATCTGCAGTTCGAACTCGCCGGGCGACTGCGCGACGAGATCGCCGATCTGAAGAAGGAGTTGCGCGGCATGGATGCCGCGGGCCTGAAATAGCGAGGGCGCCGAGGCAGTACGGTCGCGCAGCAGTACGGTCGCACATATGGATGCACACAACGCAGGTCGCACCGCCCGGTCCCTGGAATTGCTACATTCCCTCAGCTATTTCGTTCCCGAGGTCGAGGAACGCCTGGTCGAGACGGGGCTCGAACCGGGCCGGATGACCTACTTCGCCGGACGTTCCGCGCCGATGGGTGCGGTCGGCGCGGGCGTGGTCACGGCCACGTTCTTCAACTTCAGTCCCGCCGCGGTCGCGTCGATCATTCCGCGTGCCTGGAGTCTGGCCACGCCCGCGGCAATCGTCGAGGCGCGGTACCGGGCGGTCGGCGAGGCGTATGTGCGACTGCTCGGTGAATCGGTGACCGCGTCACCGGAGATGGCCGAGGCGGCCGAATTGGCGTCCATTGCGGCGCGGGGTGTCCCGGGTGTCGAGGGCAGGCCGCTCTGTGCGGGCTACACGGAGGTCGAGTGGCCGGACTCACCGCATCTCGCGTTCTGGCATGCCCTCACGGTGCTGCGGGAGTACCGCGGCGACGGTCACATCGCCGCCCTGCAGACCGCAGGTCTGAGCGGACTCGAATCGCTGATCACCCACACCGCCACCGGGTATGGGTTCCAGAAGAAGTTCGCAATCACCCGCCGCGCCTGGACCCAGGAGCAGTGGGACTCCGCATGCGACAGTCTGCGTGACCGGGAAATCCTGGACGCCCGGGGCGAACTCACTGCCGAAGGCAAGGAACTGCGGCAACTGGTCGAGGATCTCACCGACGATCTCGCGCTGGCCCCGTGGGCGGCACTGGGCGAGGACGGGGCGGCCCGTCTCGTCGAACTCGCGACCCCGTGGCGGGACGCGATCGTCGAGGCGGGAGTGTTCCCGGCCGGCGTGTTCGGGCCCAAGGTCGCCGTGTCCCGCTGACACCGATCACAGTCCGCGCGCACGCAAAATGTGATCCGTCATGCACCGGGGATATCCCCTGTGGCATGTGTTGCAAATGCACCTATGAGGGGACCGGGACGGCTAGGGTCAGCGCAGTGGCTGCTGGGTCCAGGCATGACGTGTGTCCGGACCCCGGCCAATCGACCACCGCAGACATGGAGGAATGAATGAGCGCCTACCGGACCGTTGTCGTCGGAACCGATGGCTCCGAGTCGTCGTTTCTGGCCGTCGAGAAGGCTGCCGCCATCGCGGGGGACGCCGGTGCCAAGCTGATCATCGCCTGCGCGTACTACCCGGCCGATCCCAAGGACGTCGGGCAGGCCGCCGACGCGCTCGGTGACGAGGCCTACCAGATCACCGGTTCGGCCCCGACGTACGAGATCCTGCGCACCGCGAAGGAGCGCGCACACGCCGCCGGCGCCAAGGAGGTCGTCGAACGCGCCGTCGTCGGCGCCCCCGTCGAGTCGCTGCTCAACCTGGTCGACGAGGTCGAGGCCGGTCTCCTGGTGATCGGTAACCGTGGACTCAACACCCTCACCGGGCGGCTTCTCGGGTCGGTTCCGTCCGATGCCGCACGCAAGTCGACGTCCGACGTCCTCATCGTCCACACGGTGCGCTGACACCGGACCGATCAGCAGTAATTCGCCTCGGCGGCATCGAGATACACCTGCGCCACCTGTTCGGTGGTGAGGCCCGAATCCGACGTCGCCGAGGCGAACTGCGCCATCGGGGTGAGGTGCGCGAGAATCGTCGGCTCGTCGGTCCCCTCGGAGAGCTGACCACAGATCCCGTTGGCGAGCGCCAGGACCGTATCGTCGGGCGGCGCCGGAATTCCCGCCGCGACCAGCGCCTCCTTGTAGCGCAGGCCACGGGCATCCAGGTGTGATGCGGCGGTGGTGGATGCCACCGAGGCGGTGCGCGGCGGGTCGGAGGCGGTGGCCTCCGAGCACGCGGTCAGCGCAATCGTGGTGAGGACGAGCCCACACCCGATCCGCCGACCGCGACCGCCCGGGGTCACGACAGGATCCCGACCTCTGCCGGGCCGAGTTCGGACAGCACAGTGGGCAACGCCTTCGTGTGCACCACACCGAGTCGTTGCGTCGCCCGGGTCAGGGCGACGTAGAGGTCGTTCATGCCGCGCGGCGACTCGTCGAGGATGTCCTGGGGCTCGGCGATGAGCACCGAGTCGAATTCCAGTCCCTTGACGTCTCGCACCGTGAGGACGCTGACCGTGTCCGACCGCAGGTCGGCGAGTGCGGCGACCAGGTCGTGGCCGCCGATCACGACGGTGGTGCCCGGTCCGGTTTCCCGGGACACGCAGGTGCGCACGGTGTCTGCCAGTTCGGCCTCGGACACCTGCAGGGCCCACGGCGCGAAACCGGATTCGCGCACCGACCGCGGCACGGTCTGCTCGGCGTCGATCTCGGCGAGAACCCGCCGGGCCGACGTCATGATCTCCGCCGGTGTGCGGTAGTTGACGGTCAGTTCCGTCAGCTTCCACCGCTTGGCGACGTACGGTTCGAGGATCCGCTGCCACGACGACGTTCCCGCCGGGTCGCCGGTCTGCGCGGTGTCGCCGACCAACGTCATCCAGCGATTCGGTATGCGCCGCATCAGCATTCGCCAGGCCATTTCCGAGAGCTCCTGCGCCTCGTCGACGATCACGTGACCGTAGGTCCACGTTCGGTCGCCGGCGGCGCGTTCCGCGGTGGTCTGGTGCTGCCCGACGTCGTGGCGTTCCGCGAGCTGGCTGGCGTCGATCAGGTCGTAGGCCATCAGGATTTCCGGGTCCAGTTCGTCCTCGAGATCCTGCGGCGCCGATCCGGTCAGGATGTCCAGGGCGCCCTGGGCGTCCGCGATCTGCGCCCGCCACTGGCGACGGGCGCGCTCCCGCTCGGCGGCGTCGTCGACGCCGAGGAGTTCCGCCAGTTCGTCGAGGAGTGGGGCGTCGGCGGCGCTGAAGCCGCGCATTCCGGGACGGTGCAGCGAGACGCGTTGCGCCTCCGTCAGATTCGGCGCGGCATCGGCCAGCCGCTTCGGTGAGGCGTACAGCTCGGCGAGCACCTGCTGCGGCGACAGTTCCGGCCACAGCGCGCTGATCGCCGTCATGATGTCCGGGTCCTCACGCATCTCGTCGCGCATGTCGGCGATGTCGTCCCGGCTCAGCAGGTTCCCGCCGTCGACGACGTTGGCGCCGAGGGTGTCCGCGAGTTGCTGCGCGAGCGCCTCGATGACCGAGGAGACGAAGATGGGGCGGGCCAGGTTGTGCGGGCGCCTGGACGACCTCGCCCGGCCACGAGCGCGGGTGACGACCTTGCGGTCGAGGGTGATCCGGTAGGTGTCGAACGTCAGCTCCACGGGCCGCGACGGCACTTCCTGCCGGTCCCGGACCGCCTTCTTGAGAACCTCCAGCATGTCGAGAGAGCCCTTGATCTCGCCGCCGTCGAGGCTGTCCTCGACGGTGGCGCGGACACCGGGGTAGAGGTCGCCGATGGTGGAGAGCAGCACACCGGTCTCGCCGAGCGACGGCAGCACCTGGCCGATGTAGTCGAGGAACGTGGCATTGGGGCCGATGATGAGGACGCCGGCCTTCGCGAGCTGCTGGCGATACGTGTAGAGCAGGTAGGCGGCGCGGTGCAGAGCGACCGCGGTCTTGCCGGTTCCGGGACCACCCTGGACCACGAGCACGCTCTTGTGCTCCGACCGGATGATGGCGTCCTGCTCGCCCTGGATGGTCTCGACGATGTCGTTCATCTGCCCGGTGCGGGCCGCGTTCAACGCCGCGAGCAGCGCGCTCTCACCGGCGACGCCGTCCGAGCCGGTGACAGTGCCTGCGGCCTCCGCGGCCGCCAGGTCCAGGTATTCGTCGTTGACGGCGGTCACCCGGCGACTCCGCGACCGGATGTGCCGTCGGCGGGTGACCCCGTCGGGGGCCGCGGGCGTCGCGAGATAGAACGGGCGGGCAAGGGGCGCACGCCAATCGAGGAGCATCGTCTCGTAGTCGTTCTCCTCGTCGAGGATGCCGAGGCGGCCGATGTAGCGGTGCTCGCCGTCGAGGTCGATCCGGCCGAAGCACAGTCCGTTCTCCGCGGCGTCGTACTTGGCGAGGTCTTCGGTGTAGAGCTGGTTGAACGACTCCCGCTCGCTCCTGGCCTGCGGGGTTCCGCCGGTCTCGAGCAGTACACGGCTCAGCCGGTTCGCCGCGTATTGGCGAAGGCCGTCCAGTCGGGTGTAGAGCATCGTCACGTACTGCTGCTCGAGCTCGCGCTCGTCGCGTGACGTGTCCTCGTCGGGCAAGAGGTCTCCTTGACTGGTTCGGCTGCAACCGGATCGGCTGCAAAAGTGCCTGGACAGTCTAGTCGGCCCCGGAGGCGTGTCGCTGACATCGCAGGTCAGCGGCGGTCTCCGGGGCCGATCAGATCGAATATCCGGCGCGGGCCGGGTCAGTGGGACAGTTCGTCCCGCTTCGCCCTGGCCTTCTCGAGCGCGGTCTCCGCCTGCTTGCGGGCCCGCTTGCTCAGCACCTCACCGCGTTCTGCGGCGGTGCCTGCCCATTCGCCGCCCTTCTCGCGGGCGACCTCGGCCAGTTCCGGGCCGTGCTCCTTCGCCGCCTCGACGAGTTCCGCGCCGCGTTCGCGGGCGACGTCCGCCCACTCGGCGCCGTGTTCTTTCGCGACGTCCGCCCATTCGGCGCCGCGTTCGCGGGCGACGTCCGCCCACTCGGCGCCGTGCTCCTTCGCGACCTCCGCCCACTCGGCGCCGCGATCCGCCGCGACCTTCGCGAGTTCGGCGCCGTGTTCTTTCGCGACCTCGAGGAGGCCGGACCCGCGCTCGGCGGCCTCACCGGACAGGATGCGGGCACGCTCCGACGCCGCGGCCAGGGCCTCTCCGATCTCGGGGCCGTGATGGTCGTGACCGGAGCCGAGTGGCAGGGCCGCGGCCACGGTCTCCTGTGCGTGCCGGGCGGCGCGGCGTCCACGCCAGCCCAGCGACGGCTTGCCCTCGGTGTCGACGGCGGCGATGAGCAGCCCGCCGAGCAGGCTGACGTTCTTGAGGAACTGAGTGCGCTGCGCCGCCTTCTTCGCGGGGTCGGTCTCGTTCCAGAAGTCGTGCCCCACAACGGTAGTGGGGACGAGGCTGCCTGCGAGCGCGAGCGACGCGAGGCGCGGTGCCTTCCCGGTGGCGAGGAGAACGCCGCCGCCGATCTGCACGGCGGCGTTGATCTTGACCAGCGTCTCCGGGTCGGACGGGATCTTCTGCGTGACGGACCCGGGAAGCGCCTCGGTGGACTTGTCGATCAGTGGTGCGGCGGCCTGTGCTTTCTGCGCCGGATTTCGAAGTGCATCGATCCCTCCGCTGATGAAGATCGCGGACAGCAGTGGGCGAGCGATACGACGGACGAGCATTCCTGGCCTCCCAATCTCGAGTTCTCCCGTCTCACACTAACGAGAGTTCTGGGCAGTCGTCGGCGTACGACAGTGTTGCCGGACCGACGGTCCGCCCATTCACCAGTACCCAGGGAGGCCGATCGCCAATCGCGGACCGTGCGGTGCGCGATCGGCGATCGGATGCGGTCACCAGCCGCGTTCGCGCCACTCCCCGAGGTGGGGGCGCTCGGCGCCGAGGGTGGTGTCGTCACCGTGGCCGGGGTAGACGACGGTGTCGTCGCCGTAGCGGTCGAAGAGCTTGGTCTCGACGTCGGTGAGCAGCGATGCGAACTTCCCCGCGTCGGCGGTCTTGCCGACGCCGCCCGGGAAGAGGGAGTCACCGGTGAAGAGGTGGGTGCGTCCGCCGCCTGCCTCGGTGAGCGCGAGCGCGACGGAGCCGGGGGTGTGGCCGGCGAGGTGAATCACGTCGAGGGTGATCTCACCGACGGTGACGGTGTCGCCGTCTTCGAGGAGGCGGTCGGGCCGGACGGGCAGTGCGTCGGCGTCGAGGGGATGGGCGGCGGTGTCCACGCGGGTGGCCGCCGCGACGTCCTCGAGCGCCAGCCAGTGGTCGCCGTGCTGGTGCGTGGTGACGATCAGGTCGAGGGACGGCGCGTGTTCGCCGATCAGTTGGTTGACGCGGTCCGCCTCGTTGGCGGCGTCGATGAGGACGGATTTTCCGGTTGCGGAACAGACGACCAGGTACACGTTGTTGTCCATGGGGCCGACGGACATCTTCGTGATCGTGGCTCCCGGAACCGTGCGGCGCTGCGGCGCCGAACCGGGGGAGAGGTGGCCGGTGTACGAGTCTTCTATCACCATGGGCTGCTCGGTCATGATGGGGAGGCTACCGTCGAATACAGGCAGGTGAGTGGCAGGGCGGCCATCCGTCCCACAGAACGTGTCGGTGCCCCGGCTTACCATGGCACGGCCAGAGGGCTGAGCGTCCACGCGCGTCCTCGGCTGTCGAACAATGAAGGGACTTGGAGTGGCGGATCGCCTTATCGTGCGGGGTGCCCGTGAGCACAATCTGCGAGGGGTCGATCTCGATCTGCCCCGCGACAGCCTGATCGTGTTCACCGGGTTGTCGGGCTCGGGCAAGTCGAGTCTGGCGTTCGACACGATCTTCGCCGAGGGCCAGCGACGCTACGTCGAGTCGCTGTCGGCGTACGCGCGCCAGTTCCTCGGCCAGATGGACAAGCCCGACGTCGACTTCATCGAAGGTCTGTCGCCCGCGGTGTCCATCGACCAGAAGTCGACCAACCGGAACCCGCGGTCGACGGTCGGCACCATCACGGAGGTCTACGACTACCTCCGTCTGCTCTATGCGCGGGCCGGCACCGCACACTGCCCGGTCTGTGGGGAGCAGATCGCGCGGCAGACGCCGCAGCAGATCGTCGACCAGGTTCTGGAGATGGAGGAAGGCACCCGCTTCCAGGTGCTCGCCCCCGTCGTGCGTACCCGCAAGGGCGAGTTCGTCGACCTGTTCGACCAGCTCAACATGCAGGGCTACTCGCGTGTGCGGGTCGACGGCGTGGTGTATCCGCTGTCCGAGCCGCCCAAGCTCAAGAAGCAGGAAAAGCACGACATCGAGGTGGTCGTCGACCGCCTCACCGTCAAGGCCGGTTCCAAGCAGCGGCTCACCGATTCCGTCGAGACCGCGCTGCGACTGGCGGAGGGCATCGTCGTCCTCGACTTCGTCGACCGCGAGGAGAACGCCGCCGACCGGGAGCGACGGTTCTCGGAGAAGCTGGCGTGCCCCAACGGCCACGCCCTGTCCATCGATGACCTCGAGCCGCGGTCGTTCTCGTTCAACTCCCCGTACGGCGCGTGCCCCGAGTGCACCGGCCTCGGAATCCGCAAGGAGGTCGACCCGGACCTCGTCGTCCCGGACCCCGAGTTGTCGCTGGAGGACGGGGCCATCGCGCCGTGGTCGATGGGGCAGAGTTCCGAATACTTCGGTCGCCTGCTGTCCGGCCTCGGCGACATCCTCGGCTTCGACATGAAGACGCCGTGGAACAAGCTCCCGGCGAAGGCGCGCCGGGCGATCCTCGAGGGCAGTGAGGAGCAGGTCCACGTCCGCTACAAGAACCGGTACGGGCGTACCCGTTCCTACTACGCCGAGTTCGAGGGCGTCATGCCGTTCCTGCACCGCAGGCTCGAGCAGACCGAGTCCGACCAGATGAAGGAACGCTACGACGGCTACATGCGGGACACCCCCTGTCCCGCGTGCGGTGGTGCGCGACTGCGCCCCGAGATCCTGTCGGTCACGATCGCGAACGAGAAGTTCGGGATGAAATCGATCGCCGAGGTCTGTGAACTGTCGATCTCCGATTGCGCCGACTTCCTGAACAGCCTCACGCTGGGCAGCCGCGAGGAGGCCATCGCCGGTCAGGTGCTCAAAGAGGTCCAGGCGCGCCTCGGTTTCCTCCTCGACGTCGGCCTCGAGTACCTCTCCCTCGCCCGCGCCGCAGGCACCCTGTCCGGTGGTGAGGCGCAGCGCATCCGTCTCGCCACCCAGATCGGCTCGGGTCTG
Source organism: Rhodococcus pseudokoreensis (assembly GCF_017068395.1). Taxonomy (NCBI): domain Bacteria; kingdom Bacillati; phylum Actinomycetota; class Actinomycetes; order Mycobacteriales; family Nocardiaceae; genus Rhodococcus; species Rhodococcus pseudokoreensis. The sequence continues at coordinate 7,905,834 of NZ_CP070619.1, forward strand.
GTGGGCGTGCTGTACGTGCTCGACGAGCCGTCGATCGGTCTGCACCAGCGCGACAACCGGCGCCTCATCGAGACCCTGACGCGCCTGCGCGACCTCGGGAACACGCTGATCGTGGTCGAACACGACGAAGACACCATCCGCACGTCCGACTGGGTGGTCGACATCGGACCGCTCGCCGGCGAGCACGGCGGCAAGGTCGTCCACAGCGGGCCGTACCAGGAACTGCTCGACTGCGAGGAATCCCTCACCGGCGCCTACCTGTCGGGCCGCAGTCACATCGAGATTCCCGCCATCCGCCGGCCGGTCGACCGCAAGCGGCAGGTCACGGTCGTCGGCGCGCGCGAACACAACCTCGGCGGCATCGACGTCAGCTTCCCGCTGGGCGTGCTCACGTCGGTCACCGGTGTGTCCGGGTCCGGTAAGTCGACGCTCGTCAACGACATCCTCGCGACGGTCATGGCGAACAAGCTCAACGGCGCCCGTCAGGTGCCCGGCAGGCACACCCGCATCAACGGGCTCGACCAGCTGGACAAGCTCGTGCAGGTCGACCAGTCGCCGATCGGCCGCACCCCGCGGTCCAACGCGGCCACCTATACCGGGGTGTTCGACAAGATCCGCACCCTGTTCGCCGCCACCACCGAGTCGAAGGTGCGCGGCTACCAGCCGGGCCGGTTCTCGTTCAACGTCAAGGGCGGCCGGTGCGAGGCCTGCTCCGGCGACGGCACGCTGAAGATCGAGATGAACTTCCTGCCCGACGTGTACGTACCGTGCGAGGTCTGCCACGGTGCCCGGTACAACCGCGAGACGCTCGAGGTCCACTACAAGGGCAAGACCATCGCCGAGGTCCTGGACATGCCGATCGAGGAGGCCGCGGAATTCTTCGAGCCCATCACCTCGATCCACCGCTACCTCAAGACCCTCGTCGAGGTCGGTCTCGGGTACGTGCGGCTCGGTCAGCCCGCGCCCACGCTGTCCGGTGGTGAGGCGCAGCGCGTGAAGCTCGCCGCCGAACTACAGAAACGTTCGACGGGCCGCACGGTGTACATCCTCGACGAGCCCACGACGGGTCTGCACTTCGAGGACATCCGCAAGCTGCTCGGGGTCGTCAACGGTCTGGTCGACAAGGGCAACACGGTGATCGTGATCGAGCACAACCTCGACGTGATCAAGACGTCCGACTGGGTGGTCGACATGGGGCCCGAGGGCGGGTCCGGCGGCGGAACCGTCGTCGCGCAGGGAACCCCTGAGGACATCGCGCAGGTTCCGGAGAGTTACACGGGCCGGTTCCTCGAGAATGTTCTCTCGGTGCCGGCACCCGTTCCGGCGAAGTCGAAGGCAGCCAAGTCCTCGCCGACGCGGAAGTCCGCGTCGGCGAAGAAGACTGCCGCGGCCGCCACGGCGACACCGCGTAAGCGGGCGCCGAAGAAGGCCGCAGCAGTCAGCTGAATCCGGTCAGTCCCTCGCGGCCGCGTCGATCGCGGTCGCGAGGTCTGCGGGCCGCGACCACATCGGCCAGTGCCCGGTCGGCAGATCGACGTAGTCGACTTTCGCGATCTGCGCGAGTTCGGCCGCCATCGGGTGGCCCGCTGCGGCCATCTGCTGGATGACCTCCGACGGGAAACTGGTGCAGATCACCGTGGTCGGCACGTCCAATCGCCTGCTGTCGGCGAGTTCGAGCGTGTCCCTCGCCGGTCCGGCGGGCATGGGCACCGCCCGGTTGCGGAACGTCTCGAGCGTGTCGTCGTCGAGCCCATCGAGGCTGCTGCCTTCGGCCTCGAGTTCGGACCAGGACGGCAGCGGAATCTCGACGTCCGCCGGGTCGAGATCGTCGCGCAGCGCGGTTCCGCTCTGCAATGGTCCCGAGTCGACGTAGACGATGCGGGCGAGTCGGTCGGGCACCCGATCGCTCGCCGCGTAGGCCACCGGCCCCGCACCGCTGTGTGCCACGACCACCACCCGCTCCGACGACGGTGTGTTCGCGACGGCCTCCGTGATCGCGGCGATGTGGTCGTCCAGCCGGACGCCGGCGCGGTCGCTGACGGTGGAGTCGAGTCCCGGCAACGTCACCGCGGTGACGCGATGCCCCTGCCCGATCAGGTCGGATTCCACTGCCGCCCAGGCCCATGCGCCGAGCCAGAATCCGGGGACCAGAATGATGTGAGTGCCTGTGCTGCCGTGTACTTCGCTTGTCCGAGTCATGAGACAAGAGTGAACCCGCACCGGTGACATCAGCGTGTCACCGTATTCGTCACAGTCTCATAACGGAACCGGCCCGATCAGAATCGGGACTTTGCCGCGGACGTTCGGCAGACTGCCCTCATGGACCGTCCCGCCCGCCTCCACGCCCTGACGGAAGAACTGCGCCGCGCGGGTGACCGGGGCCGGACCGCGGAGCAGTTGGCGGCGCAGTTCGAGGTGACGGCCCGCACGATCAAGCGGGACATCGCCGTACTGCAGTCCTCGGGCGCCGCGATCCGGGCCACTGCCGGACCGGGTGGGGGATACGGGATCATCGGGAACGGCACGTTGCCGCCGGTGAATTTCACTCCCGCTCAGGCGGTCTCGGTGGCGCTCGCCCTCACAGCCTTTCGCGATGCGCCGTTCGCGACGGACGGGCGGGCCGCGCTCGCCAAGTTGCTCGACGTGATGGACACGGAGTCGAGGGAGCGGGTGGAGCGACTCGGCGCGAAGGTGTGGATCCGGCGAGACACCACCGGAGGCAGCGCGGAACCCCGCATCCGCCGCGTCGTCGAAGACGGATTGCAGCGGGAACTGATGGTTTCCCTGCGGTACGTCGACCGGGACGGCGGACGCACCGAACGGGTTGTCGAACCGCACCTTCTCGCGCACACGAGAGGGTCGTGGTTCCTCGTCGCGTGGTGCGTGAGCCGCGCGGGTGTGCGCTGGTTCCGGTTGGACCGGGTCTCCGACGCCACCCTCACCGGCCGGTCGTTCGTCCCGCGCGATCCGGACCTCTTCGGCGAACCGCCCGCCGACGCGCGCACCGTGTTCGACCGGTGAGGGCGATCAGAGCGCGCGGGCGGCCGCCACGGATCGGTTCACCAGCGAGACGAGAACCGACTCGTCGACGTCGGCGAGTTTCTTGACGTAGAGGCAGCCCTTGCCGACCTTGTGCTTGCCGAGCGCGGCGAGTTCGTCCTCGTGCTCGGTGCAGTCGAGGGAGAGATACAGGGTGAGTGCCGCCGCCCGCGGCGAGAATCCGATCAGGGCGGTGTCGCCCTCGTGGCCGCTGGCATACCGGTAATGGCGGGAGCCGAATCCGACGATGCTGGTTCCCCACATCGCGGCGGGCTCACCCGTCGCGGCGGTGAGCAATTCCACCATCCGTGCGCTGTCGGCGCGCTTCACCGGGTCGGCGATCGTGTCGAGGAATTCGTCGACACCGGCCGACGTCTGCTCGGTCTTGTTGCGGCTCGCCATCTCAGTACCCCGCCATCTCGGTGCTCGCCGTTTCTCAGTACACCGGTCCGGTGTACTTCTCACCCGGACCCTTGCCGGGCTCGTCCGGGTGCGAAGACGCTTCGCGGAACGCGCGCTGCAGCGCCTGCAGGCCTTCGCGGATCGGCCCAGCGTGCGGTCCGAGGTACTCGATGGACGCGGTCACCAGGCCGGCGAGGGCGGTGATGACCCGCCGGGCCTCGTCGAGGTCGCGGTGGGGGCTGGAGTCGGGGTCGGCGTCGGACAGGCCGAGTTTCTCGGCTGCCGAACTCATGAGCATGACCGCGGCGCGGCTGATGACCTCGACCGAGGGAACGTCGGCCAGTTCCCGGACGTCGGTATTCTGGTCACCGTCGTTCACGGTGCCGTCGTTCGGGGTGTCATCGATGTTGTCCGTCATGCCCTAGAGGATTCCACCAGCGGCCGGTGACCGGGCGGCCAGGTGGCCGTGGGACGCAACGTCCCGGTATCGATTAGCTGACGACGTGCGCAAATGTTACTCTTGGTCCAACGACCGCCTTCGGATTTGTCGGGGGCAGCAAGTGGAGTCCGACTCCCACCTCTGCGCGGCAGGTAAAACTGCAGCTCAGTGGTCCGGTCGCTCGGTCCGAGGTTCCTCGGCCCGAGTTCCTCGAATGTGAGGAGATGAGGGAGCGGCGTGAGCCGTGAGTTCGTCTGATCGGTCGACATCGGGCCCCGCATGGTGAGAGTCATTCACCGCAGCGGGGCTTTTTTGTTGGGAATCCCGGGCGTACGGGCTGCTGGCGGTCTCGAGACAAGACCGTTCAACCTAGGAGGCCCCATCAGCACTGAGACCCGCATCAACGATCGCATCCGAGTTCCCGAGGTCCGCCTCGTCGGACCCGGAGGTGAACAGGTTGGCATCGTGCGTGTTGAAGATGCACTCCGCTTGGCCCTCGAGGCCGATCTCGACCTGGTCGAGGTGGCCCCCGACGCTCGCCCGCCGGTCTGCAAGATCATGGACTACGGCAAGTTCAAGTACGAGGCCGCGCAGAAGGCTCGTGAGTCGCGCAAGAACCAGCAACTCACGGTCATCAAGGAGCAGAAGCTCCGCCCCAAGATCGACGATCACGACTACGAGACCAAGAAGCGCAACGTCGTGCGCTTCCTCGAGGCCGGATCCAAGGTCAAGGTCACGATCATGTTCCGCGGACGCGAACAGTCGCGTCCGGAGCTCGGATTCCGGCTGCTGCAGCGTCTCGGTGCAGACGTCGCGGATCTCGGGTTCGTGGAGACGTCCGCCAAGCAGGACGGTCGAAACATGACGATGGTGCTCGCTCCGCACAAGGGCGCGAAGACCCGTGTCAAGGCGCAGGAGAGCGCCGCCGCGCCGCCGGCGCAGCGGGCAACTCCCGCTCCGGCACAGGCTCCGGCGACACCTGCGGAGCAGGCGGGCGGCACTACGCCCGGCGAAGCGCCGACCAGCTAGTCCGACTACACCAGCACGACCCGGATCATGGTCCGGATACCAGAGAACTGAGGACTCCATGCCCAAGTCGAAGACCCACAGCGGCACCGCGAAGCGATTCAAGGTGTCCGGCAGCGGAAAGATCCTGCGCCAGAAGGCCGGTCGCCGCCACCTGCTCGAGCACAAGGCCACCAAGGTGACCCGTCGCCTCGATGGCGTGGCTGTCGTCAGCAAGGCTGACACTCCTCGCATCAAGCGCCTGCTCGACATCTGAGTCGACACCCCTTTTACTGACCACCCGGGGCGGCTCACCGCCCCAAGATTGACAGGATTTTTCAGTGGCACGCGTAAAGAGGGCGGTAAACGCCCAGAAGAAGCGTCGTTCGATTCTCGAAGCCTCCAGCGGCTACCGCGGACAGCGCTCGCGCCTGTACCGCAAGGCCAAGGAACAGCAGCTTCACTCGCTGACCTACGCCTACCGTGACCGCCGTGCGCGCAAGGGCGACTTCCGCAAGCTGTGGATCACGCGTATCAACGCCGCTGCACGGGCGAACGACATCACGTACAACCGCCTGATCCAGGGTCTGCGTCTGGCCGAGATCGAGGTCGACCGCAAGAACCTGGCCGAGCTGGCCGTGTCCGACGCCGCCGCATTCGCCGGCCTCGTGGCCCTCGCCAAGGCAGCTCTCCCGGCTGACGTGAACGCTCCGGCCGGAGAAGCAGCCTGAGTCTCGTACCCGGGCCCTTCGAGCCCCGGCCTTTCGAGCCCCGGCCTTTCGAGCCCCGGCCGTTCGAGCCTAGGAAACGACCCGTGGACCCGCTCACCGAGCGCACCCCACGGGTCGTTTCTGCTGTCAAGCTGCTGCGCACCGCGGAACGCCGCAAGGTCGGGCGCTTCCTGGTGGAGGGGGAGAACTCCGTCGGCGAGGCACTCGCCACACACCCGGTGCACGACCTCTTCTACACCGCGGACGCGGAGCAGCGGTACTCGACGCTGATCGACCGGGCGCATGCCGCGGGTGTCCGCACGTCGCTGGTGACGGACCGGGCGGTCCGGGCGCTCAGCGACACGGTGACCCCGCCGGGTCTCGTCGCGGTGTGTGATCTCCTCGACGTTCCGCTGGCCGAGGCGATGGGTCCCGGAACCCGCCTGCTGGCTGTTCCGGTCGCGGTCGCGGAGCCGGGCAACGCCGGCACCGTCATCCGGGTCGCGGACGCGGTGGGCGCGGACGCGGCGATTCTCGCCGGCGACAGCGTCGACCCGCACAACGGAAAATGTGTCCGGGCGTCCGCCGGAAGTCTCTTCCACCTTCCGGTGGTGCGTGAACGGGACACGGCCGCGGTTCTCGACAGCATCAGCGCGGCGGGCATTCAGTTGCTCGCCACGGCGGCGGACGGCGAAGTCGATCTGGACGACGCCGACGAACTCCTGGCCCGCCCCACGGCGTGGCTGTTCGGCAACGAGGCCCACGGTCTCGACGCGGCCACCGCGGCGCGAGCGGACCACCGGGTGCGGATCCCGATCCACGGTCGAGCCGAGAGCCTCAACCTGGCGACGGCGGCGTCGATCTGCCTGTATTCGAGCGCGCGGGTCCAGAACCGCAAGCGAACCGACAGCTGAAACGGCGACAATCGGATCGCATAGGATTTGACGGCGAGCTGTTTCGGTTTCGTCGAGAGTGTTGACTGAACGAACTTAAGGAGTGGCACCGGTCGTGGCTAAAAAAGAGGGCGCTGCCTCCACGGGGGTCGAAGGCGGTGCGGTCGATGCGAGTGCGCTCACCGAGGACGCCCTGACTGCGGCGGCGGAGAGCGCCGAGAAGGCGTTCGCGTCGGTGGCGGATCTCGACGACCTCGCGAAGGCCAAGGTCGAGCACATGGGCGACAAGTCGCCGATCGCCCTCGCCCGCCGCGGACTGGGAGCCCTCCCGGGCAAGGAGAAGGCCGACGCGGGCAAGCGCGTGAACGTCGCCCGCACCCGGATCAGTGCGGCGTTCGACGATCGCCGCGCCGTGCTGCTCGCCGAGCGCGACGCCGCCGTTCTCGTGGCCGAGGCCATCGACGTGACGCTGCCGTCGCAGCGTCAGCCGGTGGGTGCCCGCCATCCGATCAGCATCATCTCCGAGCAGGTCGAGGACGTGTTCGTGGCCATGGGCTGGGAGGTCGCCGAGGGGCCGGAGGTCGAGACCGAGCACTTCAACTTCGATGCTCTGAACTTCCTGCCCGATCACCCCGCGCGGACGATGCAGGACACGTTCCACATCGCGCCGGAGGGCTCGCGACAGGTGCTCCGCACGCACACGTCGCCGGTACAGGTGCGCACGATGCTCTCGCGCGAGGTGCCGATCTACGTGGTCTGCCCCGGACGGACGTTCCGCACCGACGAACTCGACGCGACGCACACCCCCGTCTTCTCCCAGGTGGAGGGGCTCGCGGTCGACAAGGGCCTCACCATGGCTCATCTGCGCGGCACGCTCGACGCGTTCGCCCGCGCACTGTTCGGTCCCGACACCCGCACCCGGATGCGCCCGAACTACTTCCCGTTCACGGAACCGTCCGCCGAGGTGGACGTGTGGTTCCCGAACAAGAAGGGCGGCGCGGGCTGGGTCGAGTGGGGCGGCTGCGGAATGGTCAACCCGAATGTGTTGCGCGCCTCCGGAATCGACCCCGACGTGTACACCGGGTTCGCGTTCGGGATGGGGCTCGAGCGCACACTCCAGTTCCGGAACGGGATCCCGGACATGCGCGACATCGTCGAGGGCGACGTGCGTTTCACGCTGCCCTTCGGTGTCCAGGGCTGACCCCGCGTCACCCGGATCCCGTCCACCACAGTCACGACATTTTCACGAACGAGAGAGCTGAGCAGACGTGCGAGTAGCGCAATCCTGGCTGACCGAGATCCTGCAGCGTGCCACCCCGGACTGGGACGTCACCGCCGAGGAACTCGACGCAGGTTTCGTCCGGGTCGGGCTCGAGGTCGAGGAAGTCGACCGGCTCGAGCCCGTCGACGGCCCCCTCGTGGTCGGCAAGGTTCTCGAGATCACCGAGCTCACCGAGTTCAAGAAGCCGATCCGCTTCTGCAAGGTCGATGTGGGTGCGGCCGAGCCACAGGGCATCGTGTGCGGCGCCCGGAACTTCGCCGAAGGCGACCTCGTGGTGGTCGCCCTGCCCGGTGCGGTCCTTCCCGGTGGTTTCGCCATCGCCTCCCGCAAGACGTACGGGCAGGTCTCCGACGGGATGATCTGCTCGGTGGCCGAACTGGGCATCGGCAAGGACCACTCGGGCATCCTCGTCCTCGAGCCGGGTACCGCGCTTCCGGGCGCGGACGCCAACGAGTTGATGGGTCTCCACGACACGGTCATCGAACTCAACATCACCCCGGACCGCGGCTACTGCTTCTCCGTCCGCGGGCTCACCCGTGAACTGGCGTGCGGGTTCGACCTGGACTTCGCCGACCCCGCGGCGGTGGCGCCGTCTCGTTCGGACGGGGACGCCTGGCCGATCCGCGTCGAACCCGAGTCGAAGGCAACGCGTTTCGCCGCCCGCCGGGTGACGGGTATCGATCCGAATGCGGTCAGCCCGTGGTGGCTGCAGCGCCGGTTGCTGCTGTCGGGTGTCCGCCCGATCTCGCCGGCCGTCGACGTCACCAACTACGTTCTGCTCGAACTGGGCCAGCCGCTGCACGCGTTCGACGCCGCGAAGATCAGCGGCGAACTCGTCGTGCGCCGCGCGGTGGCGGGGGAGAAGCTGACGACTCTCGACGAGACCGAGCGCGTCCTCGACCCCGAGGACGTCGTGATCGCCGACGATTCGGGAGTCCTGTCATTGGCAGGCATCATGGGTGGCGCATCCACCGAGGTCGGACCGGGAACCACCGACATCCTGCTCGAGGCGGCCACGTGGGATCCGCTCGCGGTGTTCAAGACCGCGCGCAGGCACAAGCTGACGAGCGAGGCAGGCAAGCGTTTCGAACGCGTCGTCGATCCCGAGATCCCCGTCGCGGCACTGGACCGGGCGGCCGCGCTGCTCGTCGACATCGCCGGCGGACGGGTCGAGTCGGCGCTCACCGACATCGGTGCGGTCACCCCGCACCAGCCCATCCACATGGACATCGACCTCCCCGACCGCGTGGCGGGCGTCGAGTACCCCACCGGAACCTCGGCGCGCCGCCTGACGCAGATCGGCTGCACCGTCGAGGTCGGGGTCAGCGACAGCGGGCACGGCCAGCTCGTCGCGGCCCCGCCGTCGTGGCGCCCCGACCTGGTGCAGCCCGCCGACCTGGTGGAGGAAGTGCTGCGCCTCGAGGGTCTCGAAAAGATTCCGTCGGTGCTGCCCGCGGCCCCCGCGGGTCGTGGGTTGACGCCGACGCAGCGCCGCAAGCGGGCCGTCGGCCGCGCCCTGGCGTTCTCGGGGTACGTCGAGATCCTTCCCCCCGTCTTCCTGCCCACCGCCGTCTTCGACACGTGGGGGCTGGATCCGGAGGATCCCCGCAGGAACACCGGCCGGGTGCTCAATCCGCTCGAATCGGATCGGCCCGAACTGGCCACCACGTTGCTTCCCGGACTGCTCGAGGTCCTCGCCCGCAACGTGTCCCGCGGCCAGCGCGACCTGTCGCTCTTCGGCATCGCGCAGGTCGTGCTGCCCGGCGCGGACACGAAGCCGGTCGCGGCGCTCCCGGTGGACCGGCGTCCGACCGACGAACAGATCACGGCGTTGCTGCAGTCGCTGCCGGATCAGCCCGTGCACGTGGCGGCGGTGCTCACCGGACAGCGTGAGCCGAGTGGTCCGTGGGGCGCGGGACGCGCAGCCGACGCCACCGACGCGTTCGCCGCAGCCCGGACGGTGGCCGCCGCGGCCGGTGTCGAGCTGGAGTTCCGCGCGACGCAGTACCTGCCGTGGCATCCGGGCCGCGGCGCGGAGCTTCTCGTGGACGGCGTCGTCGTCGGGCACGCGGGTGAGTTGCACCCCGCAGTGCTCGAGCGCGGCGGGCTCCCCCCGCGGACGAGTGCGGTGGAGATCGATCTGAGTGCCCTGCCGCTTGTGGAGAATCTGCCCGCGCCGAAGGTCTCGCCCTTCCCCGCGGTCCTTCAGGACGTGGCGGTCGTCGTCGACACGGCGGTTCCCGCCGCCGAGGTCCAGGCCGCCCTGCGGTCGGGTGGCGGGGAACTCCTCGAGGACATCCGGTTGTTCGACGTGTTCGAGGGCGAGCAGGTCGGGGAGGGCCGGAAGTCGCTGGCGTTCGCGCTGCGATTCCGGGGCGCCGACCGCACGCTGACCGAGGACGAGGCGAGCGCCGCCCGCGACGCTGCGGTCGCCGCGGCGTCCGCAGCGGTGGGTGCCGAACTGCGCAGCTGACCCGTAGCCTGGGTGGAGGGCCCGGGACGGTGAGGAGCGGTGCGATGACCGAGGTGCGCGACGTCGTGGCGGCGGCGAGTCAGTTGACCGACGCCGAATTTCTCGAGGTCGTGCGCGCGGTGGCCGCCGGACGTCCGGGTCTCGGCGCGCTGCTCGCGGCTGTGGACGTGGGTGCGGCGATCCCGGCCGAGGATCCGGTGACCGCGGAGGTCGTGCCCCACGTCGTGCCGGGTGTGCCCGAACCCGACTACACCTCGGGAGGCGTCCCGACGTTCGACCGCGTACGTGAGCGGATCGAGGGACGGTTCGGCACGGCGATGGGCTCCTCGGGACTCGCGCACGACAGCCCGTCGGGGCGGTCGCTGGAGGACGCGTGGGAGAAGCGGGAGAAGGCGGGTAAGGCCAAGCTCGACGAGATCCGGCGGTCGCTCGGCAAGCAGTGACCGCGGTTCCCGTCCCGCCGGGAGACCACGTTGTGTATTAGCTTGCATGATGATGCATAATCAATCGTATGACTGAGCACGCGGGAAAACCGATCAGGATTGCCGTCGCCGGCGCGAGCGGATACGCCGGTGGCGAAGTGCTGCGTCTGCTGCTGGGGCACCCGTCGTACGCGGACGGTTCGCTCGTCATCGGCGCGCTCACCGCCGGCGGCAACGCCGGCTCGACCCTGGGTTCGCACCATCCGCATCTGCTTCCCCTCGCCGACCGAGTGCTGGAAGACACCACCGTCGACACGCTCTCCGGTCACGACGTGGTGTTCCTCGGTCTGCCGCACGGCAATTCGGCGCAGTACGCGAAGGACCTGCCCGAGTCCACCGTCATCATCGACTGCGGCGCCGACTTCCGGCTCACGAACGCCGAGGACTGGGAGCGGTACTACAAGAGCCCGCACGCGGGCAGCTGGCCGTACGGACTTCCGGAACTCCCCGGTGCCCGCGAGAAGCTGGCGGGCGCCACCCGCATCGCCGTCCCCGGGTGCTTCCCGACGGTGTCGAGCCTGGCGATGGCGCCCGCGGTCGCGGCGGGCATCGTCGAACCGCGGGTCACGATCGTCGCGGTCACCGGCGCGTCCGGCGCGGGACGTGCCCCCAAGGCCGATCTGCTCGGCTCCGAGGTGATGGGTTCGGTCCGCGCGTACGGCGTCGGCGGCGTGCACCGCCACACCCCGGAGATCATCCAGAACCTCTCCGAACTCGCCGGTGAGCGCGTCACCGTGTCGTTCACCCCCGTGCTCGCGCCCATGCCGCGTGGCATCCTCGCCACCTGCACCGCGGTCACCACGGCGACCGAGGACGAGGTACGCGCGATCTACGAAAAGGCATACGCCGACGAGCCGTTCGTGCACGTGCTGCCCCAGGGTGTGCTGCCGCAGACCGGGGCGGTCGTCGGATCGAACGCGGTCCAGCTCGCGGTGACGGTCGACGCCGACGCCGGCCAGATCGTCGTGGTCGCGGTGATCGACAACCTTGCGAAGGGCACCGCCGGGGGAGCGGTGCAATCGATGAATCTTGCGCTTGGACTACCCGAGACCGCCGGTCTCTCGACAGTGGGAGTTGCCCCGTGAGCAGTGACAGCACGATCGATCCGCACCCGACCCGGGAAATCGCCGGCGGCACCCTGGTCCGCAGCCAGGGAGTGTCGGGGCCCGCGGGTTTCCGCGCGTCCGGGATCAAGGCGGGTATCAAGGCGAGCGGCAACGCCGACCTGGCCCTCGTGCTCAACGAGGGGCCGGAACTCGCGGCGGCGGGCGTCTTCACCGCGAACAAGGTGAAGGCCGCCCCGGTGCTGTGGTCACAGCAGGTGCTCACCACGGGCAGGCTGCGCGCCGTCGTGCTCAATTCGGGTGGTGCCAACGCGTGCACGGGTGCGGGCGGATTCCAGGACGCGCACAAGACGGCCGAGGAAGTGGCGTCGGCGCTGAGCAACTGGGGCACCGAGACCGGTGCCGTCGAGGTCGCCGTGTGTTCCACCGGTCTGATCGGCGACCGCCTGCCCATGGACAAGGTCCTGACCGGCGTCACGGAGGCCGTACACGAACTCGCAGGCGGAATCTCGGGCGGCACCGACGCCGCGTACGCGATCATGACCACCGACACGGTGCCGAAGCAGGCCGCCCTGCACCATGCGGGCAAGTGGAACGTGGGCGGGATGGCAAAGGGCGCCGGCATGCTGGCGCCCGCGCTGGCGACGATGCTGTGCGTGGTCACGACCGACGCCGTCGCGACCGCGGCCCAACTCGACGCGGCGCTGCGGGCGGCCACCCGGGTGACGTTCGACCGACTGGACGTCGACGGCGCCACCTCGACCAACGACACCGTGCTGCTGCTCGCGTCCGGCGCGAGCAACGTGACACCCACCCAGGACGAACTGAACGCGGCCGTGACAGCCGTCTGTGACGACCTGGCCGATCAGATGATGGCCGACGCGGAAGGCGTCACCAAGCGGGTGCGGGTCACCGTCGGCGGCGCGGTCAGCGAGCACGACGCGCTGATCGGGGCCCGGACGGTGGCGCGGGACAGTCTCGTCAAGACGGCGCTGTTCGGTTCCGACCCCAACTGGGGCCGGGTCCTCGCCGCGATCGGCATCGCGCCGATCGAACTGGACCCCGACAAGATCTCGGTGTCGTTCAACGGCGCCCCCGTCTGCATCGACGGCGTCGGCGCCCCGGGTGCGCGGGACGTGGACCTGAGCGACATCGACATCGCCCTCGACATCGATCTGGGTCTGGGCGAGCACGCGGTGACCATCCGGACCACCGACCTCTCGCACGCCTATGTCGAAGAGAACTCGGCGTATTCGTCATGACAGCGGCCAGCGAAGCGCTCACCGGCATCACCGATTACCAGAAGGCACACGTCCTGGCGGAGGCGCTGCCGTGGCTGCAGCAGTTCCGCGACAAGGTCGTCGTCGTGAAGTACGGCGGCAACGCCATGGTCGACGACGCACTGAAGACGGCGTTCGCAGCCGACATGGCCTTCCTGCGGACGGTCGGAATTCAGCCGGTCGTCGTGCACGGCGGCGGCCCCCAGATCAATGCCATGCTCGGAAAGCTCGGCATGACAGGGGAATTCAAGGGCGGATTCCGCGTCACCACCCCCGAGGTGATGGACGTCGTCCGGATGGTGCTGTTCGGTCAGGTCGGCCGTGAACTGGTCGGGCTGATCAACGCCCACGGCCCGTACGCTGTCGGGATCTCCGGCGAGGACGCACACCTGTTCACCGCCACCAAGCGCACCGTGATGGTCGAGGGCACGCCGACGGACATCGGACTCGTCGGCGACGTCACGACCGTGAATCCGGACGCCGTTCTCGACCTCATCCGCGCGGGCCGCATTCCCGTGGTGTCCACCATCGCCCCCGACTCGGACGGTGTGGTGCACAACATCAACGCGGACACCGCCGCCGCTGCGCTCGCCGAGGCCATCGGCGCCGAGAAACTCGTGGTCCTCACGGATGTCGAAGGGCTGTACACGAACTGGCCGGACCGCGATTCGCTGGCCACCGAGATCGACGTGGACGCGCTCGCACAACTGCTGCCGAGTCTCGACGCCGGCATGGTGCCCAAGATGGAGGCCTGCCTGCGCGCGGTCCGCGGCGGGGTACCCACCGCGCACGTCATCGACGGCCGCCTCGCGCATTCCGTTCTGCTCGAACTGTTCACCGGCGAGGGCATCGGCACGATGGTCACGCCCGCCCCGACTTCACCTACCGAGGGAGTTGCCTCATGACCGGAACCCCGGAACTCCAGCAGCGCTGGTCCGGCGCCCTGATGAACACCTACGGCGTCCCCCGGGTGGCTCTCACGCGCGGTCAGGGTGCGGTGCTCACCGACGCCGACGGCAAGGAGTACGTCGACTTCCTCGCCGGCATCGCCGTCAACATTCTCGGGCACGCGCACCCGGCGATCATCGAGGCCGTCACGGCGCAGTTGTCGACCCTCGGGCACGTGTCGAACCTGTACGCCAGCGAACCGGCGATCGAACTGGCCGAGAAGTTGCTGTCCCATCTGGGTGCTCCCGGACGTGTCTTCTTCTGCAATTCCGGCACCGAGGCCAACGAGGCGGCGTTCAAGCTCGCGCGGGCCACCGGACGATCGAAGATCATCGCGGCGGAGAACTCGTTCCACGGCCGCACGATGGGCGCCCTCGCGCTGACCGGGCAGGCCGCCAAGCGGACGCCGTTCGAGCCGATGCCCCCGGGTGTCGAGCACGTGCCGTACGGCGACCTCGACGCACTCGATCGCGCCGTCGACGCCGACACCGCAGCGGTCTTCCTGGAGCCGATGATGGGCGAGGGCGGAGTCGTCGTTCCGCCGGAGGGATACCTCGCCGGCGCACGGCAGATCACCGCCGATCGCGGCGCCCTGCTCGTACTCGACGAAGTGCAGACCGGCATCGGCCGCACCGGCTGGTTCTACGCCCACCAGGCGGTCGGCATCGTGCCCGACGTCATGACTCTCGCGAAGGGTCTCGGTGGCGGGATGCCGATCGGCGCGTGCATCGCCACCGGAGCGACCGCGGACCTGTTCGGGCCCGGCAAGCACGGCACGACGTTCGGCGGGAACCCCGTCTGCGCGGCGGCGGCGCTCGCCGTGCTGCGGACCATCGCCGAGGACGACCTCATCTCCCGCGCCGACACGCTCGGCAAGTCGCTGTCGGCAGGCATCGAAGGTCTCGGCCACCCGCTGATCGACCACGTCCGCGGCGCCGGACTGCTGCTCGGAATCGTCCTCACCCAGGACGTGGCCCCCGCGGTGGAGAACTCCGCCCGCGAGGCCGGGTACCTGATCAACGCCGCGCAGCCGGGCGTCGTCCGGCTCGCTCCGCCCCTCGTCCTCACGGACGAACAGGCCGAGGGTTTCGTCGCGGCGCTGCCCGCGATCCTCGACAACGCGCAATCGGCCGCTCAGCCGGGAAAGCAGTGACGACCGTGGTGAAACACTTTCTCCGGGACGACGACCTCACCCCCGAACAGCAGGCGGAGGTCCTCGAGCTCGCCGCCAGGCTGAAGAAGGCACCGTTCGCCGAGCGTCCGTTAGAGGGTCCCCGCGGGGTCGGCGTGATCTTCGAGAAGAACTCCACGCGCACCCGGTTCTCGTTCGAGATGGGCATCGCACAACTCGGCGGTCACGCGATCGTCGTCGACGGGCGCAGCACCCAGCTCGGCCGCGAGGAAACGTTGCAGGACACCGGCCGCGTCCTGTCGCGGTACGTCGACGCCGTGGTGTGGCGCACGTTCGGCCAGAAGCGGCTCGAGGCGATGGCGTCCGGCGCCGACGTCCCGATCGTCAACGCCCTGTCCGACGAGTTCCACCCGTGCCAGGTGCTGGCCGACCTCCAGACCCTCGCGGAGCGGAAAGGCTCGCTGAAGGGCCTGAAACTCACCTACCTCGGCGACGGCGCCAACAACATGGCGCACTCACTGATGCTGGGTGGTGTGACCGCAGGTGTCGACGTGACCATCGCCGGCCCCGAGGGATTCGCACCCCTGCCCTGGGTGGTCGAGGCAGCCCGCGCGCGGGCCGCCGACACCGGCGCGACCATCACCCTCACCGAGGATCCGCAGGCGGCGGTCGTCGGCGCGGACGCACTCGTCACCGACACCTGGACGTCGATGGGCCAGGAGAACGACGGACTGGACCGGGTCGGCCCGTTCCGCCCGTTCCAGATCAACGAGGCGCTGCTCGCGAAAGCGGCCGCTGATGCGGTGGTCCTGCACTGCCTGCCCGCCCACCGCGGCGAGGAGATCACCGACGCCGTCCTCGACGGACCGCAGAGCGTCGTCTGGGACGAGGCCGAGAACCGCCTGCACGCGCAGAAGGCACTGCTGGTGTGGCTGCTCGCGCAACGAACCGGAGACCGTCCGTGAATGCGGCCACGGCACCGACCCGGGCGGGACGGCAGGCGCGCATCATCGCGATCCTGTCGAACAACCCGGTCCGCAGCCAGACCGAACTCGCGGCGCTGCTCGCGGCCGAAGGCATCGACGCCACCCAGGCGACGCTGTCGCGCGACCTCGAAGAACTCGGTGCCGTAAAACTCCGCGCCGCAGACGGCGGCGCCGGGGTGTACGTGGTGCCCGAGGACGGAAATCCCGTCCGCGGCGTGTCCGGCGGAACCGACCGGCTGTCGCGGTTGCTGGGGGAGCTACTGGTGTCGACCGATGCCAGTGGCAACATGGCGGTGCTGAGAACCCCCCCGGGGGCAGCGCACTATCTGGCGAGTGCACTCGATCGGGCATCATTACCTGACGTCGTGGGAACCATCGCGGGGGATGACACCGTTCTCGTGGTGGCACGCGAGCCGCTGAGCGGGGCGGAACTCGCGGCCAAGATCGAATCCCTCGCCTGACAACTGAATCATCTCTACAGATCTTCAACCTAAGGAGCACAAGGACCATGGCCGATCGCGTCGTACTCGCCTACTCGGGCGGGCTGGACACCTCAGTCGCCATCAGCTGGATCGGCAAGGAGACCGGCAAGGAAGTTGTTGCTGTCGCCATCGATCTCGGCCAGGGCGGCGAGGACATGGAGGTCGTGCGCCAGCGTGCACTCGACTGCGGTGCGGTCGAATCGGTCGTGGTGGATGCGCGCGACGAATTCGCCGACGAGTACTGCCTGCCGACCATCCAGGCCAACGCCCTCTACATGGACCGCTACCCGCTCGTGTCGGCCATCAGCCGCCCGCTGATCGTCAAGCACCTCGTCGAGGCCGCGCGTGCCCACGGCGGAACCACGGTCGCGCACGGCTGCACCGGCAAGGGCAACGACCAGGTCCGGTTCGAGGTGGGCTTCGGATCGCTCGCTCCCGACCTCGACGTCATCGCTCCGGTCCGCGACTACGCATGGACCCGGGAGAAGGCGATCGCGTTCGCCGAGGAGAACGAGATCCCGATCAACGTCTCCAAGAAGTCGCCGTTCTCGATCGACCAGAACGTGTGGGGCCGCGCCGTGGAGACCGGGTTCCTCGAGGACCTGTGGAACGCGCCGACCAAGGACGTCTACGACTACACGCAGGACCCGACCGTCAACTGGCAGGCCCCGGACGAGCTGATCATCAGCTTCGAGGCGGGACGCCCCGTCGCGATCGACGGCAGGCCGGTCAGTGTCCTCGAGGCCATCCAGGAGCTCAACCGCCGCGCGGGCGCCCAGGGCGTCGGCCGCCTCGACGTCGTCGAGGACCGTCTCGTCGGCATCAAGAGCCGGGAGATTTACGAGGCTCCCGGTGCCATGGTGCTCATCAACGCGCACCAGGAACTCGAGCACGTCACGCAGGAACGCGAGCTGGGTCGCTACAAGCGTCAGACCGAGCAGCGCTGGAGCGAGCTGGTGTACGACGGCCTGTGGTTCTCCCCGCTGAAGGTCGCGCTGGACACGTTCATCGAGAAGACCCAGGAACGCGTCTCCGGCGACATCCGGTTGGTGCTGCACGGCGGTGCGATCATCGTCAACGGCCGCCGCAGCAACCAGTCGCTGTACGACTTCAACCTGGCCACCTACGACGAGGGCGACACGTTCGACCAGTCCTACGCCAAGGGATTCGTGCAGATCCACGGACTGTCCTCGAAGGTCGCGGCGAAGCGCGATCTGGGCCTCTAGGTATGAGCGCCGACGGCACCAACGAAGGAGCCCCCCGTCAGGGTGCGACCGTGACCGGCGCACTGTGGGGCGGCCGGTTCGAGTCCGGACCGGCCGCCGCCATGGCGGCGCTGAGCAAGTCCACCCACTTCGACTGGGTGCTCGCCCCGTACGACGTGCGCGCATCCCAGGCGCACGCCCGGGTGCTGCACAAGGCCGGTCTGCTCGGTGACGACGACTTGGCGACGATGCTCGACGGTCTCGGCAGGCTCGCGGACGACGTCGCGAGCGGCGAGTTCGTCCCGAGCGAATCCGACGAGGACGTGCACGGGGCGCTCGAGCGCGGTCTGATCGATCGGGTCGGTCCGGAGGTCGGGGGACGCCTGCGCGCCGGGCGTTCGCGCAACGATCAGGTGGCGACGCTGTTCCGGATGTGGTTGCGGGACGCGGTCCGCCGCGTCGCCGACGGTGTCCTCGACGTCGTCGACGCCCTCGCGACTCAGGCGGCGGCGCACCCGTCCGCGGTGATGCCCGGCAAGACCCACCTGCAGGCCGCGCAGCCGGTGCTGCTGGCGCACCACCTGCTGGCGCACACGCACCCGTTGCTCCGTGACGTTCAGCGGCTGCGGGACTTCGACGTGCGGGCGGCTGTGTCGCCGTACGGTTCCGGGGCGCTGGCCGGCTCGTCTCTCGGACTCGATCCGGAGGCGATCGCCGCGGAACTCGCGTTCGATTCGTCGGCGGAGAACTCGATCGACGCCACTTCGTCGCGGGATTTCGCGGCCGAGGCGGCGTTCGTACTCGCGATGATCGGCGTCGACCTGTCGCGGATGGCCGAGGAGGTCATCCTGTGGAGCACTCCGGAATTCGGTTACATCACGCTCGCCGACGCCTGGTCGACGGGCTCGTCGATCATGCCGCAGAAGAAGAACCCCGACGTGTCCGAGCTGACCCGCGGCAAGTCGGGCCGGCTGATCGGCAACCTGACCGGGCTGCTGGCGACGCTGAAGGCGCAGCCGCTCGCGTACAACCGGGATCTGCAGGAGGACAAGGAACCGGTCTTCGATTCGGTGGCGCAGCTCGAGTTGCTGCTCCCGGCGATCACCGGACTGGTCTCCACCCTCGAATTCCACACGGATCGAATGGCGGAACTGGCACCGGCGGGCTTCACGCTGGCCACCGACATCGCCGAGTGGCTCGTCCGTCAGGGCGTCCCGTTCCGCGTGGCGCACGAGGCTGCGGGGGCGTGTGTCCGCGTCGCCGAGGCGCGGGGCGCCGGACTCGAGGATCTCACCGACGACGAGCTCGCCGGGGTCGATCCGGCTCTCACCCCGGACGTGCGGGAGGTGCTCACCGTCGAGGGCTCGATCGCCTCGCGTAACGCCCGCGGCGGTACGGCCGGTATCCGTGTGGCCGAACAGTTGGGCGGGGTCCGTCAGCTGTCCGAGTCGCTGCGCGAGTGGTGTCGATGACACCGGCGTCGGACGCCCCGGATTAGGGGCAGTGTGACGCGTCGAGCGCAGTAGGGTGAGGGCGGGCGGCAGCGAGACGTGCGTCACGGTTCGAGAGTCTGGGAGAGTGTTCGTGGGACTGAATACCGAAACGGTGATGGGCCCGATCCGTCGCGTGGTGGCGACGGCGCAGAACGGGTTGGAGGTGGTTCGTCTCGGCGGACTCGAGACGGACCTCACCACATCGCCGTTCGAGGTGGTCGAACGTGCACCGATGTATCGGCTCCGACGGTATTTCCCGGACACGGACCCGGCCGAAGCCGGACCCCCGATCGTCCTGGTCCCGCCGATGATGATGTCGGCCGACGTCTACGACGTGACACGGGACCAGGGTGCGGTCGGCATCCTCCGCTCGATGGGAATCGACCCCTGGGTCGTCGACTTCGGATCGCCGGATTCAGAAGAGGGCGGCTGGGATCGGAATCTCGCCGACCACATCGTCGCGATCAGCGAGATCATCGACCAGGTGCGGTCGCACACCGGTCGTGACGTCTACCTGTCCGGATATTCGCAGGGCGGCATGTTCGCCTACCAGGCCGCCGCCTACCGCCGCAGCCGCAACATCGCCGGACTCGTGACGTTCGGCAGCCCGGTCGACACGCTCGCCGGGCTGCCGTTCGGGATCCCGGCAGGCTTCGCCACCGACGCCGCGGGCTTCCTCGCGGACCACGTCTTCAACCGGCTCGCGGTGTCGGGGTGGATGGCCCGCACCGGGTTTCAGCTCCTCGACCCCGTCAAGACACTGAAGTCGAGGTTGGATTTCCTCCGTCAGTTGCACGACAGGGAAGCGCTGTTGCCGCGGGAGCAGCAGCGACGGTTCCTCGCGACCGAGGGCTGGGTTGCATGGTCCGGTCCGGCCGTCGCCGAGTTGCTCAAGCAGTTCATCGTGCACAACCGCATGATGACCGGGGGGTTCGTGATCAAGGACCAGGTGGTGTCGCTCGCGGAGTTGACCTGCCCCGTCCTCGCGTTCGTGGGGGAGGTCGACGACATCGGTCAGCCGTTGGCGGTCCGCGGCATCCGCCGGGCCGCCCCACGCGCGAATGTGTACGAATCGACGTTGCGGGCAGGGCATTTCGGTCTCGTCGTCGGCTCCGCGGCGGCGACCCACACGTGGCCCACGACAGGCAAGTGGGTGCTGTGGAACGAGGGGCTGGGGCCGCGCCCCACCAACATCGAGCTCATGCGCTACGACGAGCATTTCGGTAGCGAATCCGGAGTGTCCATCAGCGACCGCATCATTCACACCGTGGCGTCGGTCGCCGAGGTGGGTGTCGGTGTCGGCAAGGGGATCAGCGACTTCGCGTCCGGCGCGTTGCGCGGCACGGTGGAACTGTCCGGCGAGGCCACGCGGGCGTTGCCCCGGCTGGCCCGGCTCGGCCAGATCCAGCCGCACACGCAGATCTCGCTCAGCCGGTTGCTGGCCGAGCAGCGTCGGAAGGCGCCGGGCGGCGAGTGCTTCCTCTTCGACAATCGCGTCCACACCTACGAGGCGGTCAATGAGCGCATCGACAACGTGGTCCGCGGTCTGATCCAGGCCGGTGTCCGTCCCGCCGCTCACGTCGGCGTCGTGATGCAGACGCGCCCGAGCGCGCTCGCCGCCATCGTCGCGCTGTCCCGCCTCGGCGCCGTCGCGGTCCTGCTGCCCCCGGGGCGGGAAGTCCACACCGCCCTCCGCATCGACGGTGTCGAGCGCATCGTCACCGACCCGGAGAATCTGGACGCCGCGATCGCCACCGGCATGCAGGTCCTCGTGCTCGGCGGCGGCGCCCAGCGCGACCTCGACGTGGATCCGTCGGCGAACGTCGTCGATCTCGAGAAGATCGACCCCGGCGCCGTGACGTTGCCGGGCTGGTACCGGCCCGATCCCGGCCTGGCCCGCGAGTTGGCGTTCATCATCTGCAGTGAGTCCAACGGGCACTGGGAGACCAAGCAGATCACGAACTACCGGTGGGCGCTGTCGGCTTTCGGAACGGCCTCGGCCGCCGATCTCGACCGCGGCGACACCGTGTACTGCCTTGCGCCTCTGCATCATTCGTCGAGCCTGCTCGCCGCGATCGGTGGTGCCGTGGCCGGCGGATCCCGGATCGCGCTCTCCCGCGGACTCGACCCCGAGCGGTTCGCCGAGGAGGTCCACCGCTACGGCGTGACGGTGGTCAGCTACACGTGGACGATGATGCGCGAGATCCTCGACGCCGAAAACCTCGCACTCGACGGAAGTCACCCCGTCCGGCTCTTCATCGGATCCGGAATGCCGCAGGGCTTATGGCGCCGCACGACGGAACGGTTCGCGCCCGCGAAGGTCCTCGAGTTCTACGCGTCCACGGAGGGCGACGTCGTTCTCGCGAACGTCGCAGGCGCGAAGGTCGGGGCGAAGGGTCGGCCCCTGCCCGGCAGCGCCGAGGTGCGGCTCGCGGCCTACGACCCGATCGCCGGCCGGCTGCTGGAGGACGAGCAGGGATTCATCCGCGAATGCGAGGACGACGAGGTCGGTCTGCTCCTCGGCAGGGCGGGCGTGCACGCCGAGATGTCCGGCGGCGCGATGCGCGGAATCTTCGCCGCGGGCGACGCATGGATTCCGACGGAGAACCTCTTCCGCCGCGACGCCGACGGCGACTACTGGCTCGTCGACCACAGGAAGACCGTGATCGCGACTCCCCGGGGCGCCGTGTTCACCCAGCCGATCGTCGACGCGCTCGGATCCGTCGATCGGGTCGACCTCGCGGTGGCCTACGGCGTGGCAGTCGGCGGCCGCACGCTGGCCGTTGCCGCGTTCACCCTCCGCGACGGGCGGCCGCCGAGACTGGCGGAGATCTCGGACGCGCTCGACGCGCTTGCGCCCGCGCTGCGGCCCGACATCATCCAGGTGGTGGAGGACATCCCGCTGGGGTCCTCGTACCGCCCGAATGCCGATGCCCTGAGCTCCGCCGGCCTGCCCAAGCCGGGAACCCGTGTGTGGTACGCCGATCCGGAATCGCACCAGTACCGGCGGCTGACCAAGGCGGTGGCCGCCGAGTTCCAGGACGGCTCCGCCGGAGTGCCCGCTGGCGCGCGGTAACCTGACACTGCTCACCCGAACGGTTGGAGAGGACTTCCGTGGTTATTGATCCGACGTTGCTCGGCATTCTCGCGTGCCCACAGGACAAGGGTCCTCTGCTGTTGGTCGGTGACGAGTGGCTCTACAACCCTCGCCTTCGGCGGGCGTATCCCATCGAGAATGGAATCCCCGTCCTGCTGATCGACGAGGCCCGGGATGTCGACGCGGCCGAGCACGAGACACTGCTTGCCCGGGCGTCCGGCGAGTCCTGATCACACCGGCAGATCGCCCGTGAGATAGCGCTGCAACGTCGGTGCGACGATCGCGACCAGGTCGTCGACGGGCAGCGACGCGAGTGGCTCGAATTCGAGGACGTACCGCGTCACCAGGACACCAGCCATCTGGGATGCCACCAATTGCATGCGCAGCATCCCGGTTCCGGGTGGTTCGTCGACGCGCGGTCCGAGGTCCCGGAGCACGACCTCGAGGAGGAACGTGCGGATGAGGGTCGGTTCGTTCCCCGCCATCGCGGACCGGAACGCCGCGACCACGGCCGGCTTGTGCGGCGATTCCCAGACGGAGAACACGGCCTCGGCGAGGCGGCTGCCGATCTCGTCCGGCGGGGTGTCGAGCACCGGCGCGATCACCTTTGTCGGATCCACCGGAATGTCCACCGACGCGAGGAACAGTTGTCGCTTCGTTCCGAAGTAGTGGTGAACCAGCGCGGAGTCGACGCCTGCCCCGGTGGCCACGGAACGCACGCTGGTCTTGTCGAATCCGTTCTGTGCAAACAGTTTTCGTGCGGCAGTCAGGATTCGCGACCGCGTGTCCGGGTTGCCCGGGCGTCGCCCGGTCCGCAGCCCGGGGGCGCCGTCCGTGCGTGTCGCGGGGTCGGTCATGGTGTGCGGCGCCTCAGCGTTGCGGCGCCCAGCGACAGCGCGAGCAGGGCGAAGGCGGCGACCACCGCGAGGTCGCGCCACATGAGGCCCGTCGCACCGGGGTGGGTGGCGACCTGCTGCAACGCCTCGACGGCGTAGCTCAGCGGGAGGACGTTGCTGATCCACTCCAGCCAGGTGGGGAGCTGATCCCGCGGAACGAGGAGCCCGCACAGGAAGAGCTGGGGAACCACGACCACCGGCATGAACTGCACCGCCTGGAATTCGGTGCGCGCGAACGCGCTGCACAGCAGACCGAGGGCCACGCCGAGGATCGCGTTCAGCACGGCGATCAGCAGAACCCACGTCACGCTGCCCTCGGTGGTGAGGCCGAGGAATCCGAATGCCACCGCGCACGCCAGCGCCGCCTGCGCCGCAGCGGCCGTGGAGAACGCCGCCGCGTAGCCGCCGAGCAGGTCGAGCTTGCCCATCGGCGTCGTGAGCAGGCGCTCGAGGGTGCCCGACGTCCGCTCGCGTTGCATCGCGATCGACGTGACGAGGAACATCACGACGAACGGCAGGATGCCCAGCATCGTGATAGCGACGCGCTCGAACAGCGATTGCTGACCGGGCGGCGCCGGAACGTTCTGGTACAGGAAGTACAGCAGCACCATCAGCAGGCTGGGCACCACCAGAATCATGGCGACGGTGCGGTGATCCGTCCGCAGTTGCGCGAGGATCCGGCCCGCCGTGGCCGCGAAGATAGTGACGTTCATCAGTTCTCACTCCCGACATGTGATGCGCGGATGAGGTTCAGGAAGGCGTCTTCGAGGCTCTTCTCTCCGGTCTGTTCCCGGAGCCCGCCGGGGGAGACCTGCGCGAGAACGTAGCCGTCGCGCATGAGCAGGAGCGACGCGCAGTGTTCTGCCTCGTCCATGACGTGGCTCGACACCAGCAGGGTGGTTCCGGCGGCGGCGAGTTCCTCGAACCGCTCCCAGAGTTCGACGCGCAGGAGTGGGTCCAGGCCGACAGTGGGTTCGTCGAGGACGAGGATCTCGGGGCGCGCCACCAGTGCGCAGGCGAGGCTGACCCGGCCCAGCTGTCCGCCCGATAGGTCGGCCGCCTTCTGGGTTGCGAAGCGTGTGAGCCCCACCGCGTCGACGGCTTCGGTGACTGCGCTCGACGGCTGACCGTAGAGCGCGGCGAAGTAGGCGACGTTCTTCCTGACCGTGAGGTCGGCGTACACGCTGGGGGACTGGGTGACGTACCCGACGCGGCTTCGCAACGAGACCGAGCCTGCGGGGGATCCCAGCACGGTGACCGTCCCGGATTCCACGATCTGAGTGCCGACCACGCACCGCATCAGCGTGGTCTTTCCGCAGCCGGAGGGTCCGAGGAGGCCGGTGATGGATCCGCTCGGCACCTGGACGTCGATGCCGTGCAGCACCTCGTTCCGGCCTCGGCGCACGTGCAGATCACGGATGTCGATCGCTGCGCTGCCATTCATGGCGGGCCTCAATTCATCACTGGGTGAATTCATTGTGTGATGAATTATGCGACCGTCGAGGTGGCGTCGTCAACGGTTGTGGAGAATCGGGACGTGACCATCGATCGACTCGACCGGGCGGAACCCGTGGACGCCGCGCGCATCGTCCTCGGATCCACGCTGATCGTCGGCGACGTCCGCATCCGCATCGTCGAGGTGGAGGCGTACGGCGGGGAGAAGAGCGGCCCGTGGCCCGATCCGGCTTCGCACTCGTATCGCGGGAGGACCCCGCGCAACGAGGTGATGTTCGGCCCTGCCGGGCACCTGTACGTCTACCGCAGTTACGGGATGCACTTCTGCATGAACGTGTCCTACGGGCCGGTCGGCACCGCGGGCGGGGTGCTACTTCGTGCCGGCGAAGTGCTCGACGGGTCCGCGACGGTCCGGGCCCGCAGACCCCGCGTCACGAGGTCAGCCGACTGGGCGCGCGGGCCCGGCAACCTGGGGTCCGCGACCGGCGTCACCCTCGCCGAGAACGGCGCGGCACTGTTCGACGCCGATTCGCCTGTTCGGCTGGAGGTCGCGGACTCGGACGGCTGGGTGAGCGGGCCCCGGGTCGGGGTCAGCACGGCCGCCGACCGCCCGTGGCGCCTCTGGATTCCGGAGTCGCCTGCCGTGTCCTCATACCGGAGAAGCCCGCGTGCGATGCCCTCAGACGAGCAGATGGGATGATCGGACCCGTGACTGAGAACATCATCGATGAACTGACCTGGCGCGGGCTCATTGCCCAATCAACCGATCTGGACGCGCTGCGCCGTGATCTCGACGCCGGACCGGTCACGCTCTATGCCGGTTTCGATCCGACCGGACCGAGTTTGCACGCCGGCCATCTCGTGCCCCTGCTCGCGCTGAAGCGATTCCAGCGCGCGGGCAACCGGCCCATCGTGCTGGCCGGTGGCGCGACCGGTCTGATCGGCGATCCCCGCGACGTCGGTGAACGCACGATGAACTCCGCCGACACCGTGGCGGAATGGGCAGATCGGATCCGCGGTCAGCTCGAACGATTCGTCGAGTTCGACGACTCGCCGAGCGGCGCCGTCATCGAGAACAACATGAACTGGACCGGCAAGCTGTCGGCCATCGACTTCCTCCGCGACGTGGGCAAGCACTTCTCCGTCAACGTGATGCTCGCGCGGGACACCGTGAAGCGCCGCCTCGAAACCGACGGCATGTCCTACACCGAGTTCAGCTACATGCTGCTCCAGGCCAACGACTACCTGCACCTGCGTCGCAGCCACGGGTGCTCGCTGCAGGTCGGCGGATCCGATCAGTGGGGCAACATCATCGCCGGCGTCGAGCTGAACCGGCGCGTCGACGCCGAATCGGTTCACGGTCTGACCGTCCCGCTCGTCACGTCGGCGGACGGCAAGAAGTTCGGAAAGTCGACCGGAGGCGGAAGCCTGTGGCTCGACCCGGAGATGACGAGCCCCTACGCGTGGTACCAGTACTTCGTGAACACCGGCGACGCCGACGTGATCAAGTACCTGAGGTGGTTCACGTTCCTCACCGCCGAGGAGCTGGCGGAACTGGAGACGGCGACCGCCGAGCGGCCGCATGCTCGCGAGGCCCAGCGCAGGCTCGCGGCCGAGATGACGACCCTTGTGCACGGCGAGGCCAACACCCGTGCCGTGGAACTCGCGAGTCAGGCACTGTTCGGGCGCGCGGAACTGCAGGACCTGGACGAGCCGACGCTCGGCGCTGCCCTCCGGGAGGCGTCCGTCGCGGAACTTGCGCCGGGCGAGCCGTCGAGCATCGTCGACCTTCTCGTTCTCAGTGGCTTGTGCGAGAGCAAGGGTGCGGCCCGTCGCGCCGTGAAGGAAGGCGGCGCCTCCGTCAACAACCAGAAGATCGCCGATGAGGACTGGACTCCCGAATCGGGTGATCTGCTGCACGGGACGTGGCTCGTGGTTCGGCGCGGAAAGCGCAACTTCGCCGGCGTCAAAGTGCTGTCGAACTAGCGTGCGGCGGGTCACAGCGGCGTAATTCGGACCGACTCCGTCCGGTGGCCCGCGCGCAGCGCGGGTCACCAGCGGATTTCACATGCCGGATGCCTGTGACCAGGGGATTTGACGCTCCGTTTTCATTCGCGTAACTTATTCCAGGTCAGAGCGACACGGACACCAACCCCGACCAAGAGGCCGGGGACACGAGGTTGGACGCAGGCGCCTGAACTTCCCGAGAATATCGACTTGGTTCGATGCTTTCGAGATGTCCTGATCGCCCCGGTTTGCGCCGGGACGCGGCAGGAGATAAGTTGGAACGGTTGCCCCGGAGCGGCTGGCGTGAGTCAGAAGTGATGGTGTGTGCGTGTTCTTTGAGAACTCAACAGTGTGTCGATGAATGTCAGTGCCAAATGTTTTTGGTACTCCACATCACGAATGTTCAACCGCCTCTTGGGGTTTGGTTGGCGAGTGAGGTGTGGGTATTTGCTGGCTTCCCTCCTTCTTCCGTCGGATGGGGGGTCAGTGTTTGATTGAAGCTAGTTTGAGTTTTTTTGCTAGTGATTTGACTCGATGTCTATGACTGATTGCCGGTTCTGCCGGTCATCTTGAGTCTTCAACGGAGAGTTTGATCCTGGCTCAGGACGAACGCTGGCGGCGTGCTTAACACATGCAAGTCGAGCGGTAAGGCCCTTCGGGGTACACGAGCGGCGAACGGGTGAGTAACACGTGGGTGATCTGCCCTGCACTTCGGGATAAGCCTGGGAAACTGGGTCTAATACCGGATATGACCGATGGCTGCATGGCTGTTGGTGGAAAGGTTTACTGGTGCAGGATGGGCCCGCGGCCTATCAGCTTGTTGGTGGGGTAATGGCCTACCAAGGCGACGACGGGTAGCCGACCTGAGAGGGTGACCGGCCACACTGGGACTGAGACACGGCCCAGACTCCTACGGGAGGCAGCAGTGGGGAATATTGCACAATGGGCGAAAGCCTGATGCAGCGACGCCGCGTGAGGGATGACGGCCTTCGGGTTGTAAACCTCTTTCAGCAGGGACGAAGCGAGAGTGACGGTACCTGCAGAAGAAGCACCGGCCAACTACGTGCCAGCAGCCGCGGTAATACGTAGGGTGCAAGCGTTGTCCGGAATTACTGGGCGTAAAGAGCTCGTAGGCGGTTTGTCGCGTCGTCTGTGAAAACTCGAGGCTCAACCTCGAGCTTGCAGGCGATACGGGCAGACTTGAGTACTGCAGGGGAGACTGGAATTCCTGGTGTAGCGGTGAAATGCGCAGATATCAGGAGGAACACCGGTGGCGAAGGCGGGTCTCTGGGCAGTAACTGACGCTGAGGAGCGAAAGCGTGGGTAGCGAACAGGATTAGATACCCTGGTAGTCCACGCCGTAAACGGTGGGCGCTAGGTGTGGGTTTCCTTCCACGGGATCCGTGCCGTAGCTAACGCATTAAGCGCCCCGCCTGGGGAGTACGGCCGCAAGGCTAAAACTCAAAGGAATTGACGGGGGCCCGCACAAGCGGCGGAGCATGTGGATTAATTCGATGCAACGCGAAGAACCTTACCTGGGTTTGACATATACCGGAAAGCCGTAGAGATACGGCCCCCCTTGTGGTCGGTATACAGGTGGTGCATGGCTGTCGTCAGCTCGTGTCGTGAGATGTTGGGTTAAGTCCCGCAACGAGCGCAACCCTTGTCTTATGTTGCCAGCACGTAATGGTGGGGACTCGTAAGAGACTGCCGGGGTCAACTCGGAGGAAGGTGGGGACGACGTCAAGTCATCATGCCCCTTATGTCCAGGGCTTCACACATGCTACAATGGCCGGTACAGAGGGCTGCGATACCGTGAGGTGGAGCGAATCCCTTAAAGCCGGTCTCAGTTCGGATCGGGGTCTGCAACTCGACCCCGTGAAGTCGGAGTCGCTAGTAATCGCAGATCAGCAACGCTGCGGTGAATACGTTCCCGGGCCTTGTACACACCGCCCGTCACGTCATGAAAGTCGGTAACACCCGAAGCCGGTGGCCTAACCCCTCGTGGGAGGGAGCCGTCGAAGGTGGGATCGGCGATTGGGACGAAGTCGTAACAAGGTAGCCGTACCGGAAGGTGCGGCTGGATCACCTCCTTTCTAAGGAGCGCATCTCCAGCAGGCGATCAACACAGGTTGATTCTCCTCTGGCAGAGACTGTTTCGTTCCCGCATGTGGAACGGCAGACGCTCATGGGTGGAACACTGACAATCATTCTTCTCGATGACTGCCGGCCCGAGTGCCGGCGGCGGGAAGTGTTATATCGATGCACTGTTGGGTCCTGAGAGAACACGCAAGTGTTTCCTCTACAGGAAAGTGACGACAAACAATTGTGGTGGTCATACCGGCCGGGTTTTTCCTGGTGTTCGGTGGCGACGTGAACATGGTTGGTTGTGTGTTGTTTGAGAACTGCACAGTGGACGCGAGCATCTTTGTTGTAAGTAATGAAGAGCGTACGGTGGATGCCTTGGCACCAGGAGCCGATGAAGGACGTAGGAGGCTGCGATAAGCCTCGGGGAGCTGTCAACCGAGCTGAGATCCGAGGATGTCCGAATGGGGAAACCCAGCACGAGTGATGTCGTGTTACCCGCACCTGAATATATAGGGTGTGTGGAGGGAACGTGGGGAAGTGAAACATCTCAGTACCCACAGGAAGAGAAAACAATAGTGATTCCGTGAGTAGTGGCGAGCGAAAGCGGAAGAGGCTAAACCATGGATGTGTGATAGCCGGCAGGTGTTGCATTCGTGGGGTTGTGGGGTTCATCTTGTCAATGCTGCCGTGTTGGCCGACAGTAAGAAATCATTGTGTTAGTGGAAGTGGTCTGGAACGGCCTGTCGTAGAGGGTGAGAATCCCGTACACGAAAACATGATGACTGTCGTGATGGAAACCCAAGTAGCACCGGGCCCGTGAAATCTGGTGTGAATCTGTCGGGACCACCCGATAAGCCTGAATACTCCCTGGTGACCGATAGCGGACTAGTACCGTGAGGGAAAGGTGAAAAGTACCCCGGGAGGGGAGTGAAATAGTACCTGAAACCGTGCGCTTACAATCCGTCAAAGCCTTCGAGTGACTTGTCACTGGGGGTGATGGCGTGCCTTTTGAAGAATGAGCCTGCGAGTTAGTGGCATGTCGCGAGGTTAACCCGTGTGGGGTAGCCGTAGCGAAAGCGAGTCCGAATAGGGCGATCCAGTGGCATGTTCTAGACCCGAAGCGGAGTGATCTACCCATGGCCAGGTTGAAGCGACGGTAAGACGTCGTGGAGGACCGAACCCACTTAGGTTGAAAACTGAGGGGATGAGCTGTGGGTAGGGGTGAAAGGCCAATCAAACTCCGTGATAGCTGGTTCTCCCCGAAATGCATTTAGGTGCAGCGTCGCGTGTTTCTCACCGGAGGTAGAGCTACTGGATGGTCTAGGGGGCCCACAAGCTTACCGAAATCAGCCAAACTCCGAATGCCGGTGAGTGAGAGCGCGGCAGTGAGACTGCGGGCGATAAGGTTCGTAGTCGAGAGGGAAACAGCCCAGATCGCCAGCTAAGGTCCCTAAGCGTGTACTAAGTGGAAAAGGATGTGGGGTCGCGAAGACAACCAGGAGGTTGGCTTAGAAGCAGCCACCCTTGAAAGAGTGCGTAATAGCTCACTGGTCAAGTGATCCTGCGCCGACAATGTAGCGGGGCTCAAGTACACCACCGAAGCTGCGGCACTCACACAATGCACCCCCTTGATTCTGCGGAGTCTTGGGCAGTGGTGTGGGTGGGTAGGGGAGCGTCGTGTGGCCATGGAAGCGGCGGGGTGACCCAGCCGTGGAGGCCACACGAGTGAGAATGCAGGCATGAGTAGCGAAAGACGAGTGAGAAACTCGTCCGCCGAATGACCAAGGGTTCCTGGGCCAGGTTAATCCGCCCAGGGTGAGTCGGGACCTAAGACGAGGCCGACAGGCGTAGCCGATGGACAACGGGTTGATATTCCCGTACCCGTGTGAACGCGCCCCTGGTGAATCAGTGATACTAACCATCCTGAAGCGTCCTTACGTCCCTTCGGGGGCCCTGGATGTGGATGCATGGGACCTGATCTGGTAGTAGCCAAGCGATGGGGTGACGCAGGAAGGTAGCTGAGCCAGTCAGTGGTAATACTGGTGTAAGCCTGTAGGGCGAACGGTAGGCAAATCCGCCGTTCACGCAGCCTGAGAGGTGACGCATAGCCGAATGAGGCGAATTCAGTGATCCTATGCTGCCGAGAAAAGCCTCTAGCGAGCTTTCACACGGCCCGTACCCCAAACCGACACAGGTGGTCAGGTAGAGAATACTAAGGCGATCGAGATAACTATGGTTAAGGAACTCGGCAAAATGCCCCCGTAACTTCGGGAGAAGGGGGGCCTCGTCCGGTGATGGAACTTGCTTCCTGAGCGGGGTGGGGCCGCAGAGACCAGTGAGAAGCGACTGTTTACTAAAAACACAGGTCCGTGCGAAGTCGTAAGACGATGTATACGGACTGACGCCTGCCCGGTGCTGGAAGGTTAAGAGGACCGGTTAGCCACTTGTGGCGAAGCTGAGAATTTAAGCCCCAGTAAACGGCGGTGGTAACTATAACCATCCTAAGGTAGCGAAATTCCTTGTCGGGTAAGTTCCGACCTGCACGAATGGCGTAACGACTTCTCAGCTGTCTCAACCATAGACTCGGCGAAATTGCATTACGAGTAAAGATGCTCGTTACGCGCGGCAGGACGAAAAGACCCCGGGACCTTCACTACAGCTTGGTATTGGTGTTCGGTTCGGTTTGTGTAGGATAGGTGGGAGACTGTGAAGCGCTCACGCCAGTGAGTGTGGAGTCGTTGTTGAAATACCACTCTGATCGTATTGGACCTCTAACCTCGGACCATGATCTGGTTCAGGGACAGTGCCTGGTGGGTAGTTTAACTGGGGCGGTTGCCTCCCAAAATGTAACGGAGGCGCCCAAAGGTTCCCTCAGCCTGGTTGGCAATCAGGTGTCGAGTGCAAGTGCACAAGGGAGCTTGACTGTGAGACTGACAGGTCGAGCAGGGACGAAAGTCGGGACTAGTGATCCGGCACCGGCAAGTGGAAGCGGTGTCGCTCAACGGATAAAAGGTACCCCGGGGATAACAGGCTGATCTTCCCCAAGAGTCCATATCGACGGGATGGTTTGGCACCTCGATGTCGGCTCGTCGCATCCTGGGGCTGGAGTAGGTCCCAAGGGTTGGGCTGTTCGCCCATTAAAGCGGCACGCGAGCTGGGTTTAGAACGTCGTGAGACAGTTCGGTCTCTATCCGCCGCGCGCGTTAGAAACTTGAGGAAGGCTGTCCCTAGTACGAGAGGACCGGGACGGACGAACCTCTGGTGTGCCAGTTGTTCCACCAGGAGCACCGCTGGTTAGCTACGTTCGGAAGGGATAACCGCTGAAAGCATCTAAGCGGGAAGCCTGTTCCAAGATGAGGTTTCTCACCCCCTCGAGGGGGTAAGGCCCCCGGCAGACCACCGGGTTGATAGGCCAGAACTGGAAGTGCAGTAATGCATGCAGGTGACTGGTACTAATAGGCCGAGGACTTACCACAAAGAAGCTACGCGTCCACTGTGCAGTATCTGAAACAACACACACGTTTCAGAACTGAAGAATGAAGAACCACACCCATCATCGATCAAAACGATGTGTGGGTTGTGTCTTCGCTGATGTTCCGTGTGACAGTTTCATAGAGTTACGGCGGCCATAGCGGAGGGGAAACGCCCGGTCCCATTCCGAACCCGGAAGCTAAGCCCTCCAGCGCCGATGGTACTGCACCCGACAGGGTGTGGGAGAGTAGGACACCGCCGAACATCCGTTACCGAAAGGGGACCCAATATACTGGGTCCCCTTTCGTGGTTTGTGTGAAAGGAATGACTGTGTCGGAGAGTGACGACGGACGTCGGTCCTTCCGCGGAGGCGGTGCCTCCGGTGCTAACCGTGGCGGTGCCTCCCACAACGATCGTGGCGGTGCCTCCGGAGGTAACCGTGGCGGTGCCGGCGGTTCCGCTCGTGGTGGCTCGTCCGGCGGTCCCCGTCGTGATTCGCGCGACAACCGTGGCGGCGCAGGGGGCGATCGTCGCGGTGGCGGACCCCGTCGCGGCGGTGAGGGAGGCTTCGCGCCTCGCGGACGTGAAGGTGACCGTCCGCAGCGGCAGCAGGCCCGTCCGGACGAACCGGATCTGCCCGAGAACGTCGAGGCAGGCGAACTCGATCCGGCCGTCCGCCGAGACCTGCTGAGCTTGGACAAAACGAACGCGAACACGGTTGCGCGTCACCTGGTGATGGCCGGCAAGCTCGTCGACGATGATCCGCGCCTCGCACTCGCACATGCCCGGGCCGCGCGTCAGCGTGCGGGTCGCATTGCCATCGTCCGTGAGGCTGCGGGTATCACCGCGTACCACGCCGGCGAATGGGCGGAAGCCTTGTCGGAGTTGCGCGCTGCTCGTCGCATGGCAGGCGGTCCCGGGCTGCTCGCGGTGATGGCGGACTGCGAACGTGGACTCGGTCGCCCGGAGCGTGCGATCGAACTCGGACGAAGCGAGGAAGCCGCTGCACTCTCGGGTGACGAGGCTGCCGAGCTGCGCATGGTGGTCGCTGGAGCGCGCATGGACCTCGGACAATTCGATCAGGCCGTCGTCACGCTGCAGACTCCCGATCTCGATGCCGCGCGGACCGGTCCCGGTGCCGCTCGCCTGTTCTACGCGTACGCGGATGCCCTGGTTGCGGCCGGTCGTATCGAAGACGGACTCAAGTGGTTCCTCAACTCCGCCGCCGCGGATCTCGAGGGTGACACCGACGCGGAGGAGCGTGTGGCCGAGCTGACCGGAGACGATCAGTGACGACCCTGCGGGAGAATTACGACGCTCTGCTGCTCGACCTCGACGGCACCCTGTACCAGGGGCCGCAGGAAATCCCCGGTGCGCGTGAGGCTTTGGCGGTCGGGACACAGTCCTGCTACTACGTGACCAACAACGCCAGTCGCAGTCCCGGCGACGTCGCGGAACACCTGACCGAACTCGGCTTCGCCGCCGACGAGTCGACGGTGGTGACGAGTTCGCAGTCGGCGGCCAGGCTCCTCGCGGAGAACGTCGCACCCGACTCGCCGGTGCTCGTCGTGGGCACGGAAGCGCTCGCCGACGAGGTCCGGAACGTCGGACTGCGTCCGGTGCGTTCGTTCGAGGACGCACCCGCCGCTGTCGTCCAGGGACATTCGCCGACCACGGACTGGGCGATCCTCGCCGAGGCGACCCTCGCGATCCGTGCGGGTGTCGTCTGGGTGGCGGCGAACCTGGACTCGACCCTCCCCACCGAGCGTGGCCTCGTCCTCGGCAACGGTTCGATGGTCGCGGCCCTGCGCGCGGCGACGTCCCGCGAACCACTCGTGGCGGGCAAGCCGGCCGCGCCTCTGATGGAAGATGCGATGCGCCGCAGCGGTTGTGTGCGGCCCCTCGTCGTCGGCGACAGGCTGGACACCGACATCGAAGGCGCCAACAACGTCGGTCTCGACTCGCTGCTGGTGCTCACCGGAGTGAGCACTGCGATCGACGTGCTGCGTGCCGTCCCGGAGCAGCGCCCCACGTACCTGGCATCCGAACTGGACGCGCTCAACCAGCCCGCCGACGAGTCGCTCGTCGGGGAGAACAGCCGGTGGTCCGTCGAGTTCGACGGCACCGATCTGGTGATCGAACCAGCCGCGGATTCGGCCGAACCGGTGGATTCGGCTGCGTTGCTGCGGGCCGTGGCCGTCGGTGCATGGAAATTCCCCGACTTCGCGCGGATCATGTCGACGACGCCCGCGGTGAGCGTGGTCGTGTCCGGCTGGGGTGCCTGAACCCTGCCGGACCCGCGTTGTTCGTCACGCGATTCGCTGTATGCGTATCGGAACGCGATGGACTAGCGTTGTGCCCGATGAGCACGCCAATACCGCGCCCGGGAGCCCATCTACCTGTGCCTCCTCAGAGTGTCGACCCCGAGAAGATCCACACGGAGGTCGACGGATTGTTGTCGCGGCTCGGAGCCGTCGAACCTGATCCCGACGACGAGCACGGCGTCGGGGTCATCCCACGCAAAGCCCACCTTCTCGAGAAGGCGCACGACGTGCTGGTGGAGGCCCTGGCCACCGTGGACAAGATCTGACGTGGCCCGTCGAGCACGGGTGGATGCCGAACTCGTTCGGCGGGGGCTGGCCCGGTCCCGAGAACACGCGCAAGAACTCATCGCCTCCGGTCGAGTGCTGATCTCGGGTGCGGCAGCGACCAAACCGGCCACCGCCATCGAAGCGGGAACCCCGCTGCGGGTGGTCGAGGTCGACAACGAAGTGTCCTGGGCATCGCGCGGCGCGCACAAACTCCTCGGTGCGCTCGAGGCGTTCGGCCCCCGCGGACTCGAAGTCGACGGCAAGCGTTGCCTCGACGCCGGCGCATCGACCGGCGGCTTCACCGACGTGCTCCTGCACCACGGCGCACGGGAAGTCGTGGCGGTGGACGTCGGGTACGGGCAGTTGGTGTGGCGGCTGCAGTCCGACGACCGCGTGCACGTCGTGGACCGCACCAACGTGCGATCCATCGATGCCGAGCAGATCGGCGGCCGGGTCGAACTGGTGGTCGCGGACCTGTCGTTCATCTCCCTGAAACTCGTGCTCCCGGCGTTCGTCGCCTGCGTGGCCGAGGGCGCAGATCTGATTCCGATGGTGAAGCCGCAGTTCGAGGTCGGCAAGGATCACGTGGGCTCCGGTGGGGTGGTGCGTGACCCGGAGTTGCGTGTCGCCGCGGTACTGGACGTCGCCAACACGGCGGCGTCGCTGGGACTGCGTACCGTCGGTGCGGTGGCCAGTCCACTGCCGGGGCCGTCGGGAAACGTCGAATACTTCCTGTGGCTCCGCGCGGATGTCACACCCGGGACGGATGATGTACCGGTCGAGTCGGTAGAAGAGTTGATCCGCACCGCGGTGCAGGAGGGACCACAGTGAGCGGGGGAAGCAGCGGCGCCCAGCAACGCGAGCGGGAGATCCTGCTCGTGGCGCACCCGGGTCGCGCCGAGATCACGGAGACCGCGCGACGCGTCGGCAAGATCTTCGAGCGGGCCGGGATCGGACTGCGTGTGCTCGTCGACGAGGTCGACAGCACCCGCATCGAACCGATGGACGGGATGGCGGCCGACGAATTCCTGGTTCCCGGGCTGGAAGTCACCATCGTGCAGGCCGGCCCCGACGCCGCCCTCGGATGCGAAATGGTGCTCGTCCTCGGCGGCGACGGCACCTTCCTCCGGGCAGCGGAACTCGCCCAGGCCGCGTCCATTCCGGTCCTGGGCATCAACCTGGGCCGAATCGGGTTCCTCGCGGAAACGGAGGCCGAGCACCTCGACGAGGCACTCGGCCAGGTGGTGCGCCGGGAATACCGCATCGAACACCGCATGACGCTGGACGTGCTGGTCCGTGTCGACGACGAGATCATCGAACGAGGCTGGGCGCTCAACGAGGCGAGCATCGAGAACCGGTCCCGGCTCGGTGTGCTCGAGGTGGTGCTCGAAGTGGACGGACGGCCGGTGTCGGCGTTCGGCTGCGACGGCGTCCTCATCTCCACACCCACCGGATCGACGGCATACGCGTTCTCCGCGGGCGGCCCCGTGGTGTGGCCGGAGCTCGAGGCGCTGCTGGTGGTCCCGAGCAACGCGCACGCCTTGTTCGCACGCCCCCTCGTGACGAGCCCGGAATCGTTGATCGCTGTGGAGACGGTGGCAGGCAGCCACGACGGCCTGGTGTTCTGCGACGGTCGCCGGACCCTCGAATTGCCCGCGGGAGCCCGCGTCGAAGTGGTGCGTGGCAAGGAACCCGTTCGTTGGGTGCGACTGGATTCGGCGCCGTTCGCGGACCGGATGGTGCGAAAGTTCGAGCTGCCCGTCACCGGGTGGCGAGGAAGGAAGCCCTAGACGTGCTGGCAGAGATCAGGATCGACAACCTCGGTGTGATCTCCGAGGCGTCGGCGCAATTCCACGAAGGTTTGACAGTGCTCACCGGCGAGACCGGCGCGGGCAAGACGATGGTCGTGACGAGCCTGCACCTGCTCAGCGGTGCGCGGGCAGACGCGGGCCGGGTGCGCCTCGGTGCGCCGCGCGCCGTCGTCGAGGGCCGGTTCATGACGGACGAGGGCTCGGAGCACGTCGAACGCGCCGTGTCCCGGCTGCTCGAATCGACCGGGGCGGAGCGGGACGAGGACGGCACAATCATCGCGGTCCGCACCGTCGGCAGCGACGGTCGGTCCCGCGCCCACCTGGGTGGTCGCAGCGTTCCGGCAGGTGTGCTGTCCGAGTTCACCGATCCGCTGCTCACCGTGCACGGGCAGAACGATCAGCTGCGGTTGCTTCGCCCGGACCAGCAGTGCGCCGCGCTCGACCGATTCGCGGACAAGGCGGTCGGGCCGCTGGTCGCGCGGTACCGCAAGCACCGCGACGAGTGGATGACCGCGCGATCCGAACTGATCGAACGGACCGGTCGTACCCGGGAACTCGCGCAGGAAGCCGACCAACTGACGTTCGCCCTCAACGAGATCGACGGCGTCGCCCCGACCCCGGGCGAGGACGAGTCGATCGTGTCGGAGGTGCGCAGGCTCAGCGAACTCGACTCGCTGCGGTCGGCGGCGGAGGAAGCACACGCTGCGCTCGCCGGCGGCGACGACATGGACGGCGACGGTGGGGCCGCGCCCGCGCTGGACCTGCTGTCCGAGGCTCGGGCTCGGATCGAATCGGCCACCGACCCCGAACTCGACGGGCTCGGACCCCGCCTCGCCGACGCGATCGCGGTGGTCACCGACGTCTCCGCCGACCTCACCACGTACCTCGCCGGGCTGCCGGCGGACCCCGGGGCGCTGGACTCCTTGCTGTCCCGGCAGGCCGAGCTGAAGAACCTCATCCGCAAGTACGCCGCCGATGTCGACGGCGTCCTGGAATGGGCCGACAACGCCCGTGCGCGGCTCGAGAAGATCGACGTCTCCTCCGATGCGCTGGCCGCCCTGACGAAGCAGGTGGAGGAGTCGGCGGCGTCGACGGCGGAGGCCGCGTCGAAACTGACCGCGGCCCGCGTCAAGGCCGCGACCAAGCTCGCCAAGGCCGTCAGCTCCGAACTCGCCGGTCTGGCAATGGGCCGGGCGGCGCTCGAGGTGACGGTCCGGCCCCGGATCGCCGGACCACAGGACACGGCCCCGCTCACGGTCGACGGCACCGAACTGCACGCGGGATCGTCCGGCGTCGACGAAGTGGAGTTCCGGCTGTCGGCGCACAGCGGCGCGCAGTCGCTGCCCATCAGCAAGAGCGCGTCCGGCGGTGAGCTGTCGCGCGTGATGCTGGCTCTCGAGGTGGTGCTCGCCGGGTCCGACTCGGGCGCGACGATGGTGTTCGACGAGGTCGACGCCGGTGTCGGCGGACGGGCCGCGGTTGAGATCGGCAGGCGGCTGGCCCGGCTGGCCCGCACGCATCAGGTCATCGTCGTCACGCACCTGCCGCAGGTCGCGGCGTTCGCGGACACCCACCTGGTGGTCGACAAGGTCGACGACGAGGACGGCGTCGTCAGCAGTGGCGTGCACACACTCACCGACGACGAACGGGTCGTGGAACTGGCCCGGATGCTCGCCGGCCTCGACGACACGGAGACCGGTCGCGCCCACGCGGAGGAGCTGCTGGCGACTGCCAACGCCGAGCGTTCCGCCTGACCCGGCCCGGCGAACTTTCGGCCGCCGTGGTAATGGTGTGACTGATGTGGTAAACGGTTCGGCGCGCCTCCACAGGTCAGTCCTGCTTCCGGTCCATCATCGAATTCATGAAGATGCCGGCACTGCTGTCACGTAACACCGAAACTTTGCCTGGGGTCAGCGGCATCGCCAGGGTGGATCGCAACACGGCCAAGTTGCTGCGCCGCGTCGGACCCGGTGACATCGTCGTACTCGACGAGCTCGACCTCGATCGCGGAACCGCGGACGCCCTGGTGAAGGCCGGCGTTCTCGCAGTGATCAACGCGTCGCCCTCGATCTCGGGGCGGTATCCCAACCTCGGCCCGGAGGTGATCGTCGCCAACGGGATCCTCCTGGTGGATTCGGCGGGCGCCGAGGTCTTCAAGAGCATCAAGGACGGCAGTAAGGTCCGGGTGAACGGGGGAGGTGTCTACTCCGGGGAACGGCGCATCGCGAAGGGCGACGAACAGACCGAGGCGGAGATCTCCGACCGGATGATCGAGGCGAAGACCGGACTGGTCGACCACCTCGAGGCGTTCTCCGGCAACACCATCGAGTTCATCCGCACCGAGAGCCCGTTGCTGATCGACGGGGTCGGGGTCCCCGACGTCGACGTCGACATGAAGGACCGGCACGTCGTCATCGTGTCCGACGGCCCGGACCACGCGTCCGACCTGAAGAACCTCAAACCGTTCATCAAGGAGTACTCACCGATCCTCATCGGCGTCGGGGCGGGCGCCGACGTGCTGAAGTCGGCGGGCTATCGCCCGGACCTCATCGTCGGCGACCCCGAAGACATCACGAGCGCGACGTTGAAGTCGGGCGCCGAGGTGGTCCTGCCCGCCGACCAGGACGGTCACGCACCCGGTCTGTCGCGCATCCAGGACCTCGGCATCGGAGCGATGACGTTCCCCGCGTCCGGGTCCCCGTCCGACCTGGCCCTGCTACTGGCCGACCACCACGGCGCGTCGCTGATCGTCACGGTCGGGAGCACCGTCTCCCTCGACGAGTTCTTCGACCGCGGCCGCCGCGACAGCAACCCGTCGGCGTTCATGACCCGCCTGAAGGTCGGGCCGAAACTGGTGGATGCGAAGGCCGTGGCGACCCTGTACCGCAGCCGGGTGTCGGGCGGCGCGATCGCGCTGCTCGTCCTCGCCGCTCTCGTTGCCGTGATCGTGGCCCTGGTCGTGTCCAACGTGGGCGGTGAGGCACTCGACTGGGCCGTCGCGACATGGAACAGCTTCGCGTTGTGGGTCCAGGGGTTCTTCAAGTGATTTCTCTGCGTCAACATGCCATTTCCATAGCGGCGATCTTTCTGGCTCTGGCAATCGGCGTGGTGATGGGCTCCGGCCTGTTGTCGAGCGGTCTCGTGTCGGGACTGCGCGACGACAAGGCCGACCTGCAGACCGACATGGAGAACGCGACCGAACGCAACAACCAACTGACCGAGCAGCTGAACTCGGCCGACGGCTTCGATTCCGCGGTGGGCGGCCGCGTGGTCGCAGGCTCGCTCGCGCAGCGCACCGTGATGGTCGTGACGACCCCCGATGCCGACCCTGCCGACCTCGACGGGGTCAACCGGATGATCGCGCAAGCCGGCGGTTCGGTGACCGGGCGGGTGTCGTTGACCGATTCGTTCGTCGACGCCACTGGCGGCGACCGGTTGCGGACGGTCGTCAACAACGTGATCCCCGCGGGCGTCACATTGAAGACCGGGGCCGTCGACCAGGGCAGCCTCGCAGGCGACCTGCTGGGCTCGGTCCTCATGCTCGGCAAGGAGACGGGTCAGCCGCAGAGTTCCGCCCAGGAGATGGCGCTCGCCCTCGAGACCCTGCGCGGCGCCGGATTCGTCAGCTACGACGACGGGGCCGTCCAGCCTGCGCAGGTCGCGGTGGTGCTGACCGGTGACCGGGACGTCGAGGACGGCGTCAGCGGCAACCGCGGTGCGGTCGTGGCCCGGTTCGCGGGCGCGCTGAACTCGCGCGGCGCCGGTGCGGTGCTCGCCGGACGTCCGGCCTCCGCCCAGGGCAACGGCGCCGTCGCCGTGGCACGGGCCGACGCCGCCCTCTCGGCGGCCCTCACGACGATCGACAACATCGACCGGGAAGCGGGCAAGATCACCGTTCCGCTCGCACTGCAGGAGCAGCTGAACGGCGGCGCAGGCCGGTACGGCACGGGACCCGGCACGACCGGAGTCACCGTGGGGGCCACCCCGGCGTAGCGCGCGTCACATCGGTGCGGGCAATCGCGGCGCGTTGTTTCCGGGACGTCCACCGAGGTGTTACCGTGAAGTCCCGTGGGTCGGCAGGCCCCAGCATTGCTCGAACAGACCAAGCCCTGCACAGTCGTCACGGGAGCCCCTTTGCCACAGTCACGCACTCATTCGCGTACCGCCACCAAGCACATCTTCGTGAGCGGCGGCGTCGCCTCCTCACTCGGCAAGGGCCTCACAGCCTCGAGCCTCGGGCAATTGCTGACCGCGCGGGGAATGCGCGTGACCATGCAGAAACTGGATCCGTACCTCAACGTCGATCCGGGCACGATGAACCCCTTCCAGCACGGTGAGGTCTTCGTCACCGAGGACGGTGCCGAGACCGACCTCGACGTCGGCCACTACGAGCGCTTCCTCGACCGCGACCTGTCCGGTCAGGCGAATGTGACCACCGGCCAGGTGTATTCGACGGTCATCGCCAAGGAGCGGCGCGGGGAATACCTCGGCGACACCGTCCAGGTCATTCCGCACATCACGGACGAGATCAAGAGCCGCATCCTCGCGATGAGCGGGCCGGATCTGCAGGGGCACCGCCCCGACGTCGTCATCACGGAGATCGGCGGCACCGTGGGCGACATCGAGTCGCAGCCGTTCCTCGAGGCCGCCCGTCAGGTGCGCCACGACGTCGGCCGGGACAACGTCTTCTTCCTCCACGTCTCCCTGGTCCCGTACCTGGCGCCGTCGGGTGAGCTCAAGACGAAGCCCACCCAGCACTCGGTTGCCGCACTGCGGAACATCGGTATCCAGCCCGACGCGCTGATCCTGCGCTGCGACCGCGAGGTTCCCCCGGCGCTGAAGAACAAGATCGCGCTCATGTGCGACGTCGACGTCGACGGCTGCATCTCGACCCCCGACGCGCCGTCGATCTACGACATCCCGAAGGTGCTGCACAGCGAGGGCCTCGACGCGTATGTCGTCCGCCAGCTGGGACTGCCGTTCCGCGACGTGGACTGGACCGTGTGGGGAAACCTGCTCGAGCGTGTCCACCAGCCGCGCGAGACCGTGCGGATCGCCCTCGTCGGGAAATACGTCGACCTGCCGGACGCGTACCTGTCCGTCACCGAGGCGCTGCGTGCCGGCGGATTCGCGAACCGCTCCAAAGTGGAAATCTCGTGGGTGCCGTCGGACGCGTGTGAGACGGAAGCGGGCGCGCAGGCCGCGCTCGGCGACGTCGACGGCGTGCTGATTCCCGGTGGCTTCGGAATCCGCGGCATCGAGGGCAAGCTCGGCGCGATCCGGTACGCCCGCCACCGGAAGATCCCCCTTCTCGGACTGTGCCTGGGTCTGCAGTGCGTCGTGATCGAGGCCGCGCGCAGCGTGGGTCTGGACGACGCCAACTCCGCCGAGTTCGAGCCCGAGACCACGCACCCCGTGATCTCCACCATGGCCGACCAGGAAGACGTCATCGCCGGCGAGGCCGACCTCGGCGGCACGATGCGCCTCGGCGCGTACCCCGCCGTCCTGGCGAAGGGATCCGTCGTCGCCCGGGCGTACGGCAGCGAAGAGGTGTCCGAACGTCACCGTCACCGCTACGAGGTCAACAACGCGTACCGCGACCGGATCGCCAAGAGCGGACTCCGGTTCAGCGGCACCTCTCCCGACGGTCACCTCGTCGAGTTCGTCGAGTACCCGGCCGACCAGCACCCCTTCTTCGTCGCCACGCAGGCCCACCCCGAGCTGAAGAGCCGTCCGACGCGTCCGCATCCTCTGTTCGCGGCGTTCGTCGACGCGGCGCTGCGGCACAAGCTCGAGGAGCGCCTCCCCGTCGACGTGCACGGTGAGGAGCGTGCGGCCGCCGAAAACGAGATCGCCGATTCCGCCGACCGCGACGAGGTCGCGTCGGTCGACAGCGCAGGATAGGGCGACACGGACCATGCCCGACATCGGCCGGCACGAATTCGAGACTCTCGACTCGCGCGCCGTCTACAGCGGCGCGATCCTCGCGCTGCGCGTGGATCACGTCGCGATGCCGGACGGCAGGACCGCTGAACGTGAGGTGGTCGAGCACCACGGCGCCGTCGCCGTCGTGGTGCTCGACGACGAGGACCGGATCGTGCTGATCCACCAGTATCGGCACCCGGTGGGGCGCCGGTTGTGGGAGATCCCGGCGGGCCTGCTGGACGAGCCCGGGGAGGACCCCGTCGACGCCGCCGGGCGCGAACTGGCGGAAGAGACCGGCCTCGCGGCCCGGCGCTGGTCCGTTCTCGTGGATGTCGTTCTCTCACCGGGGTTCACGGACGAGTCGGTGCGCGTGTTCCTCGCCGAGGACTTGTACGAGGTGGACCGGCCCGACCCGGAGGACGAGGAAGCCGACCTCGAGATCGAGCGGATTCCGTTCGACGAGGTCGTGTCGATGGTGCTGAACGGGACCATCGTCAACGCCACGGCCGCGTCCGGAGTGATGGCCCTCGCCGCCGCCCGGTCCCGGCCGGGCGGTGTCGGCGAACTCCGCGACGTGAGCGCACCCTGGGTCGATCGTCCCGAGCGGTTCAGCGAGCGGAAGCGCGCACGTGCCGCCGGGGACGAAGCCGCGCGGGCCTGACCGCACACACTCCGCCACTCGTTCGCGACCCCACCTGCTCGACGGCGGCGCCGACGTCCGCGTCGTCGAGGAGTTGCTGGGACACGCGTCGGTGACGACCACCCGGATATCTGCGCTGGTGACAGTGGGTGCGCTCCGCGAAGTGTGGGCGGGAGCGCACCCCCGGGCGCGGTAGCGGAAAGCGTGTCGAGGGGAAAATTCACGGTACGAGGCGGTAGCGTTCGTATAACGATGTGGGATCGGCAGCGATCATCGAGAGAACAGGGGATCATCGGACCGTGGTGACACCGCAGCCGCCAGCGGCGGAGTCAGAGCACTCGCAACCGGAGGGCGACATGTTCGACGTGCGGCAAACTGAAACCGCAGACTTGTTC
Organism: Rhodococcus pseudokoreensis; assembly: GCF_017068395.1. Classification (NCBI taxonomy): domain Bacteria; kingdom Bacillati; phylum Actinomycetota; class Actinomycetes; order Mycobacteriales; family Nocardiaceae; genus Rhodococcus; species Rhodococcus pseudokoreensis. The sequence continues at coordinate 7,949,525 of NZ_CP070619.1, forward strand.
GAGGACGCTGCCGTGGTCGTGGAGGAGGAACTCGGCCCCACGGGACGGCCGACGCGTGACGTGCCGGAACCCGCCCCGTTGCCCTCGCACGGACCGGCCAAGATCGTCGCGATGTGCAACCAGAAGGGCGGCGTCGGCAAGACGACGTCGACGATCAACCTGGGTGCGTCGCTGGCCGAGTACGGCAGGCGGGTCCTGCTCGTCGACCTCGATCCCCAGGGGGCGCTGTCCGCGGGCCTCGGCGTCGCGCACAACGACCTCGAACTGACCGTCCACAATCTGCTCGTCGAACCGCGCGTCTCGATCGACGACGTCCTGATGCGGACACGTGTCGAGGGTCTCGACCTGCTGCCGAGCAACATCGACCTGTCGGCGGCCGAGATCCAGCTCGTCACCGAGGTGGGGCGGGAGCAGACGCTCGGACGTGTGCTGCATCCCGTGCTCGACCGCTACGACTACGTCCTCATCGACTGCCAGCCGTCGCTCGGTCTGCTCACGGTCAACGCGTTGGCCTGCGCGGACTCGGTGATCATTCCGATGGAGTGCGAGTACTTCAGCCTGCGTGGCCTGGCGCTGCTCAACGACACGGTCGAGAAGGTCCACGACAGGCTCAACCCGCGGCTCGTACTCGCCGGCATCGTCGTGACGATGTTCGACTCGCGGACCCTGCACGCGCGCGAGGTGATGGCCCGCGTGGTGGAGGTGTTCGGGGATCTGGTCTACGACACCGTGATCAACCGGACCGTGCGATTCCCCGAGACCTCCGTCGCCGGGGAACCGATCACCACGTGGGCGCCCAAATCGACCGGTGCCGAGGCGTACCGTGCGCTGGCACGCGAGGTCATCCACCGGTCCGGCCGGTAAGTGGTGGATACGCAAGACATTCCGGCACCACCGCAGACCGAGGGTTCGAACGGCGAGGACCCGCAGGCGCCCGCCGTCAAGCCCGGCTTCCGGGTGACGCTGCGGAACTTCGAGGGTCCGTTCGATCTGCTGCTCACCCTGATCAACCAGCGACAGCTGGACGTGACGGAAGTCGCGTTGCACCAGGTGACGGACGACTTCATCGCCTACATGCGCACGCTCGGCGCGGAGTTGGGACTCGACCAGACCACCGAGTTCCTGGTGGTCGCGGCGACGCTGCTCGATCTGAAGGCGGCGCGTCTGCTCCCCGCGGGACAGGTGGACGACGCCGAGGACCTCGCGCTCCTCGAGGCGCGCGACCTACTGTTTGCCCGGCTGCTGCAATACCGCGCGTACAAGCAGGTGGCGCAACTGTTCGGTGAGCTCGAGGCGGCTGCGCTGCGTCGATACCCGCGTTCGGCGGCACTGGAGGACCAGTTCACCCAGTTGCTGCCGGAAGTGCTGCTCGGCGTCGACCCGCAGCGGTTCGCGGAAATCGCCGCGACCGTGTTCACACCCCGCCCGAAGCCCACCGTGGGACTCGACCACCTGCACGACATGCACGCGGTGTCGGTTCCCGAACAGGCGGCGCGGATGCTGGAACTGCTCCGCGAACGAGGAGCCGGGGAGTGGGCGAGCTTCGGCGACCTCGTCTCGGAGTGCGAGGTTACCGTCGAAATCGTGGCAAGATTCCTCGCGCTGCTCGAGCTGTACCGCGAGCAGTCGGTGTTGTTCGAACAGCCCGAGCCGCTCGGGGAACTACTGGTGAGCTGGACCGGGGAAGGATTACACGCCCCCGTGACCGAGGAGGACTACGGATGAGTTCGGCCCCGTTCGACGAGCCGGACGAGCCCGGCGCCGTCGACAGAGAACCCGAGCTGTCGGACGCCGAACCCGAGCTGTCGGACACCGAACCCGAGCTGTCGGACACCGAACTCGCGGCGGTTCTCGAGTCGTTGCTGCTGATCGTCGACTCTCCGGCCGGCGCGGAGCAGCTCGCGTCCGCGACCGGTGCTTCTGTGAATCGCATCACGGAGGCCCTGAACCGCATGTCGGCCGAGCTCACCGCCCGGGAAAGCGGGATGGACCTCCGATATGCCGGTGACGGTTGGCGTCTCTACACCCGCACCGCGTACGCGCCCTACGTGGAACGGCTCCTGCTCGACGGAGCGCGCTCCAAACTGACGAGGGCGGCATTGGAAACTCTGGCCGTGGTGGCATACCGTCAACCGTTGACCCGCGCACGGATCAGTGCGGTGCGCGGCGTCAACGTGGATGGTGTGGTGCGCACACTTCTCGCTCGCGGGTTGATCGCCGAAGCCGGCGTCGACCCCGATACCAACGCCACGCAGTACTCGACGACGGAACTCTTCCTGGAACGGCTCGGCCTGGCGTCTCTGGCCGATCTTCCCGCCTTGGCTCCGTTGTTGCCGGATGTGGACCTGATAGATGACATCAGTGACAGTCTGGAATCTGACCCACGATTTGCGAGAATGAATAAAGCTACGGCTTCCACAGAAGAGTTGGACACCGGGCTGGACACCGAAGACTGACAGGGATAGTACAAAAGTGAAGAAACCCGCTCGCCGAGATGGCACACCGGATCGCAACAACAAGAAGCAGCGCCCCACCAGGTCGGAGACCGGAGGGCGCACCAGGTCGGAGGCCGGAGGGCGTCCGGACAGGGCCGAGGCCGGTCATCGATCAGGCCGGCCCGACGCCGCGAAGGGCAAACCCGGCAGGCCCGACCCTGCCGCGAAGAACAAGCGCGGCAAGCCCAAGTCGGCCAAGCCGCAGCGCGCGCAGGCCCAGGCCCCCAAGATCAGCAACGCCAAGCCGGCCCGACACCAGTACGCCGACGCCGATCGGCCCGTCGGCCCGCCGCAGGGCGACGGCATGCGCCTGCAGAAGGTTCTCGCTCAGGCCGGCGTCGCGTCGCGTCGTGCGGCCGAGGAACTGATATCGCAGGGTCGCGTCGAGGTCGACGGCCGCATCGTCATCGAACAGGGACTGCGCATCGACCCCGAGAACGCGGTGGTGCGCGTGGACGGTGTCCGCGTCGTCGTCCAGAAGGACCTGGTTCACCTCGCCCTCAACAAGCCCCGCGGCTGGCAGTCGACGATGTCGGACGACCTGGGTCGCCCGTGTGTCGGCGACATCGTCTCCGAGCGGGTCGCCGCCGGTCAGCGGTTGTTCCACGTCGGCCGACTCGACGCCGACACCGAGGGACTGCTGCTGCTCACCAACGACGGTGATCTCGCGCATCGGCTGATGCACCCGTCGTTCGAGGTGTCGAAGACGTACCTGGCGACAGTGTCGGGTGCTCTCGAGCGCGGCGTCGGTAAGAAGCTGAAGGAGGGTGTCGAACTCGAGGACGGACCGGCGAAGGTCGACACGTTCACGCTCCTCGACATCAACGAGGGCAAGTCGCTGGTCCGGGTCACGCTGCACGAAGGCCGCAAGCACATCGTGCGCCGCTTGTTCGACGCCGTTGGCCATCCCGTCATCCGGCTGGTTCGGACGGACATCGGTGCGGTCGCTCTCGGCGACCAGCGGCCCGGCACGCTCCGCGTCCTGGGTCGAGGCGAGGTCGGCGGTCTCTACGGGGCGGTGGGCCTGTGAGTACCCCTTCGCTGGTCGTCGCGATGGACGGCCCGTCCGGAACCGGGAAGTCGAGCGTCTCGCGGATGCTGGCGCAGCGCCTCGACGCCCGCTACCTCGACACCGGCGCCATGTACCGCATCGCGACGCTGCATGTGCTGCGCAAGGGCGTGGACCTCACCGATCCCGCCGCGATCGCCGACGCGACCGCGGGTCTGCCGTGGTCGATCGGCACCGACCCGGCGGGCGAGCAGGTTCTGCTCGACGGCGAGGACGTGGGGGAGGAGATCCGCGGCGACGCGGTGACCAAGGCCGTCTCGGCTGTCTCCGCCGTTCCCGCGGTGCGTGAACTGCTCGTCGCCGCGCAGCGTCGAATCACGGGCGAGACCGAACGGATCGTCGTCGAGGGCCGGGACATCGGCACCGTCGTGCTTCCCGACGCCGACGTGAAGATCTACCTCACCGCCTCGGCGGAAGCCCGGGCCCAGCGCAGGAATGCGCAGAATCTCGCGGAAGGACGAGGCGACGACTACGCGGCCGTACTGGCCGACGTGCAGCGTCGTGACCACCTCGACTCCACGCGCGCCGTGTCGCCGCTGCGGCCGGCCGACGATTCCGTGCTGGTCGACACCAGCGAACTCGGAATCGACGACGTGATCGGCAGGTTGCTGCTGGTGGTAAGCGACAGAAGTGGAGCAGGGCAGTGACCGAACAATTCACCACCGAGTTCGCCGGCGACGGCACCTGGAGTGAGGAATCCGACTGGGAGGTCCTCGACCTCGAAGACGGCGGCGACGGGGAGGCCCACATCCCGGTGCCGACCCTCGCCGTGGTCGGGCGCCCGAACGTCGGCAAATCGACGCTCGTCAACCGGATCATCGGCCGCCGCGAAGCCGTCGTCGAGGACATTCCCGGTGTGACCCGGGACCGTGTCTCGTACGAGGCGAACTGGAGTGGCCGCCGATTCATGGTGCAGGACACCGGCGGCTGGGAACCCGACGCCAAGGGCCTGCAGCAGTCCGTGGCCCGGCAGGCGGAACTGGCGATGCAGACCGCGGATGCGATCCTGCTCGTCGTCGACGCCGTCGTCGGCGCCACCGCGACCGACGAGGCCGTGGCCAAGGTGCTGCGCCGGTCCAAGACGCCGGTTCTCTTGGTCGCCAACAAGGTGGACGACGGCCGCACCGAATCCGAGGTGGCCGCACTCTGGTCGCTGGGGCTCGGACAGCCGCACTCGGTGAGTGCGACGCACGGCCGCGGCACGGGCGACCTCCTCGACGAGGTGCTCGCCGCCCTGCCGGAGACCCCGCGTGAGGGCATCCCCGGCGGCGGACCGCGACGTGTGGCCCTGGTCGGGAAGCCGAACGTCGGGAAGTCGAGCCTGCTGAACAAGCTGTCGGGCGACGAACGTTCGGTGGTCCACAACGTTGCCGGTACCACCGTCGACCCGGTCGACTCGATCGTGGAACTCGGCGGCAGGCCGTGGCGTTTCGTCGACACCGCCGGTCTGCGCAAGCGGGTCAGCCACGCCAGCGGCGCCGAGTTCTACGCGTCGCTGCGGACGAAGAGCGCCATCGAGGCCGCCGAGGTCGCGATCCTGCTGATCGACGCATCCGAGCCGATCTCCGAGCAGGACCTGCGCGTGCTGAGCATGGTCGCCGACGCGGGCCGGGCCCTCGTCATCGCGTTCAACAAGTGGGATCTGGTCGACGAGGACCGGCGCCTGCAGCTCGATCGGGAAGTCGATCGGGACCTGGTGCGGGTGCCGTGGGCGCAGCGCGTCAACATCTCGGCGCAGACGGGACGCGCGGTGCAGAAACTGGTGCCCGCCCTCGACACGGCGCTGGAATCGTGGGACAAGCGCATTCCGACGGGCCGGCTCAACACGTGGCTCAAGGAAGTCGTCGCCGCGACCCCGCCGCCGATGCGCGGTGGCCGGCTGCCTCGCGTGATGTTCGCCACGCAGGCCGGAACGCGTCCGCCGACGTTCGTGCTGTTCACGACCGGGTTCCTCGAGGCAGGCTACCGCCGGTTCCTGGAGCGGCGTCTGCGTGAGGAGTTCAATTTCGACGGCAGCCCCGTCCGCATCTCGGTGCGAGTGCGGGAAAAGCGTGAGCGACGGAGTCGTTGATCCGACAGAATGCGCTCTGACCAGGCGATTAGCGTTACGGACTGCCGCTGATGTAATCTCATCGAGCACCTGAACGAGGGTGTGGACGGGCTGTGGCGCAGCTTGGTAGCGCACTTGACTGGGGGTCAAGTGGTCGCAGGTTCAAATCCTGTCAGCCCGACCAGATGATCAGCGAAGGCGGTTTCCCGGAAACGGGAAACCGCCTTTTCTGTGTCTCCGGCGCGGGATTCACGCCGTGACGATGACGGGGTCGCCGACCTTGGCGTTGTCGTAGAACCACTGCGCGTTCTCGGTGCTGAGATTGATGCAGCCGTGGCTGACGTTCTCGAATCCCTGCGAACCCACCGACCACGGTGCGGCGTGCACGAAGATTCCGCCCCACGTGATGCGGGTGGCGTATTCGACGTAGAGGCGGTAGCCCTCCTCGTCGTCGATCGGGACACCGTACGTCGACGAGTCCATGATCATGTCGCGGAACTGCTCGATGACGGGGAAGGTCCCGAGCGGTGTCTCGTAGCCGGGTTTGCCCATCGACGCGGGCATGGTCTGCACGACCTGGTCGTTGATGCTGACCGTGAACTGGTGCGTCGTCGTGTTCGCGACGGCGACGAGTGCGTCACCGACCTGGAATTGCGACCTCGCGCCCGCCGCCTCGACGGTCACCGCGGTGTGCGCAGGCCAGAAGTGGTCCGGGCTCCACTGCAGGGTGCGGTCGTCGATCCAGGAGAACTGCCCGGGCACCGGTGTCGACGGGGTGATCCGGACACCACGCTCGGCGAGCGCGCGATCGGGCACCGGAGACGTGAACCTGACGACGACGGGATGGGCGATGCCGACGACCTGACCGCTCGCGGGGGAGAGTGCCGGCGCGAGGATCTTTCCGGTGACGGCTGGGGGCGTCGCCGACGCGGCGGCGCTCACTCCGCACACGGCGAGTGCCGCGAGTACCGAGACGAGGAACAGACGTCCGACCTGCTGCGATTTCCACATGCCGTCCAGCCCTTCAGAGACTGTGAGCGTCATTTCAGTTAACCACGGCGATATCCGACAGCGGAACCAGGGAAACTGGATGCATTACGCGCATCAGAGGGCCACGGGCGACGCGCCGTCGTCACATCGGCCGCGTTTCGCCGGTCACATAGGTGACAGACGGCGACGGAGGGATGTGACCGATGAACGAGAACGATGTGCTGGCGCAGCAGTTCGAGACGCATCGCCGGCACCTGCGGGCGGTGGCCTACCGGATGCTCGGCTCGCTCACCGAGGCCGAGGACGCGGTGCAGGAATCCTGGCTGCGGCTGAGCCGCACGGACACCGATTCGGTGGAGAACCTGGGCGGCTGGCTGACGACGGTAGTGGCCCGCGTGTGCCTGAACATGCTGCAGTCCCGCAGGTCGCGGCGGGAAGAGCCCTTGGACCTACAGGTGCCGGATCCGATCGTGACTCTCTCGGACGGCAGCTACCCCGAACAGGAGGCGGTGCTCGCCGATTCGGTGGGTCTCGCGCTGCTCGTGGTCCTGGGCACGCTCACCCCGTCGGAGCGGCTGGCGTTCGTGCTGCACGACATGTTCGCCGTGCCGTTCGAGGACATCGCCCCCATCGTCGAGCGATCCCCGGCGGCCGCCCGGCAACTGGCGAGCCGCGCACGGCGCCGACTGCAGGGAGCACCCGTTCCCGACACCGATCCCGTCCGGCAGCGCGCAGTGGTCGACGCGTTCCTGGCGGCGGCGAGGGGCGGCGACTTCGACGCCCTCGTGGCGGTATTGGATCCGGATGTCGTGCTCCGGGCCGACACGGGCGCGTTGCCCCCGGGCGCCTCCACCATGGTGCGCGGTGCGGAGACCGTCGCGGGCCGGGTGCTCGGGTACGCGCGGCTGGCCCGGTTCGCGCAACCGGCACTCGTCAACGGTGCCGCCGGCGTGGTCGCGATCTCCGAGGGACAGCTGCTGTCCGTCATGGGCGTCACGATCCGGCAGGGGACGATTGTGGAGATCGACATCCTCGCCGACCGCGAGCGCCTCGCCGGGCTCGTCGTCGAGAATCTCGACTGACGAGCCCACCGAGGTCATTCCGCGCGGTGCCCGCCGTCTCCGTGGGCGTTGCCGGTGCGCAGGGCGATCAGCGCTGCGGCGGCGAGGAAGATGCTGCCGGTCAGCAGCGCTCGCTGGAAGCCGGAGGTGAGTGCCTCGGGCACAGGCGAATTCGTTGCGAGCAGGTGCTGGGTACGGGAGGTGGCGATCGCGGCGAAGATCGCCAGACCGAGCGCGCTGCCGACCTGCTGCGAGGCGTTCAGCAACGCCGCCGCGAACCCCGCCTCCTCGGCAGGCACACCCGCGTTGGCTGCGGTGGTGACGCCGACGAAGACGGCACCGAGACCCAGCGACACGATCATCAGTCCCGGGAACAGATCGGCGAGATAGGCGCCGTCGACCGGGATCCGGGACAGGTAGAACAGGCCCGCCGCCGCCACCAGCGCGCCCACGACGGTGACGGGGCGGGTTCCGATGCGCGTGAGCAACTGGGAGGAGATTCCGGCTGCGACGCCGACGCCCAGGCAGAGCGGAAGGTACGCCGCCCCGGTCTGCATGGGGGAGTAGCCCAGAACGTTCTGCATGTAGAGGGTGAGGAAGAAGAACATCGCGAGCAGACCGGCGAACGCGATCAGCCCCGTGACATTTGCCGCCGCCAGGCCCTTGATGCGGAAGATCGACAGCGGCAGCAGTGGATCGGGGCTGCGCTGCTCGTTCACCACGAACGCGGCGATCAGGACGAACGCCCCGGCGAACGCGCTGATCGTGCGAGCAGACCCCCACCCCTGCTCGGGCGCCTCGACCAGGGCGTAGACGAACATCAGCATCCCGCCGGTACCGAGCACGCCGCCCACCAGGTCGAAGTCCGCGAGCCTGGCGCGTCGGCGGTCGTCGGGAATCAGCGCGTAGACTGCGGGCAGCACGAGAACACACGCCACCGGGTTGACGAACAACACCCATCGCCAGCCCGGGCCCTCGGTGAGCACACCACCGAGAAACACCCCGACCGCCGACGCGAGACCGCCCACGCCGGCCCAGACACCGAGTGCGGTATGGCGTTCGGACCCTTCCTCGAATGTCGTCGTCAGGATCGACAGCGCGGCCGGAAGCATCAGCGCCGCACCGACACCCTGCGCCAGCCGGGCGCCGATCAGGATCTCGGCGTTGCCGGCGAAACCACCGACCAGCGAGGACAATCCGATGACGACGGTGCCGGTGACGAGGACGCGACGGCGGCCGAGGAGGTCGGCGAGGCGACCGCCGAGCAGCATGAACCCGCCGTAGGTGATGAGATAGCCGCTGGGCACCCACTGCAGTTGCTGCACCGAGAAGTTCAGGTCGCTGCGTATGTCGGGCAGCGCGATGTTGACGATGGACGCGTCGACGAAGTCGAGAAAAGCCACGGCGCACAACAACGTCAGGGTGAGTCTGCCGCGGGCGGTGGAAAGAAACTGCGGTGTCGTAGTCGATCGTCGCGATCCGGACGTGCCGGTGATCGAGGTGTTCATGTCGGGCCTTCCTGTGTTCTTCGGTCGTCACTTCTATGACCGACGGCCCGGCGGCGATGTGACCGCGCACCGGCCGCGTCGCGAGTACTGTCGGAACCCGGCAGGTCACGGAAACGGGAGGCTGGCATGGCTGGACGGTTCGAAGGCACTGTGGTGATCGATCGCCCCATCGAGGAAGTGTTCGAATACCTCGCCGCCGGGGTCAACGACCGGGAGTTCAGCCCGCGGGTTCAGGAGATCGTGAAGAAGACGGACGGTCCTCCCGGAGTCGGCACCGTCTTCGTCAGCACCGTCAAGGACGCGGGAATGACCACGAAGCGGGAGTTCGAGATCACCGAATTCGAGGCGCCGCGGAAGATTCGCTGGGCGGAGCGATCGACGAACTCCGTGACCGCGAAAGAGGGCGGTTACGACCTCGAACCGTCGGGCGCGGGTACGAAGGTGACGATCTTCAACGTGCTGGAGGGTCACGGAATCGGAAAACTGATCGCACCCCTCGCGCTGCGGGCGGCCCGCAAGGACGCGCCCGCTTTCGCGCAGCGAATCAAGGCCGCCGCGGAGAAGTGACCGGACCTACCGTGCCGGGATGACGAGCGTCAGTAGCTGATCGACGTTGTCGGCGAGGGCATCCGCCGCCGTGTCGTCGCCCGACAGGTACCTGGCGAGGCTCTGCTGGAACAGTCCGTCGAACACCGCGTACATGGTGGGCGGGGCGATCGTGATCGTGCGTCCCGCCAGTTCCGCGTAACGGGACACGATGCGCCAGATCATGTTTTCGAGACTCTGGTCGATTGCGGCGACGTCCGCGCGGAACGACTCCTCGAACAGCGACTGCGAGCGGAGGTCGTACCAGAGGCGATGCATCGAGGCCTCGTCGCGGAGCGAATCCACCAGCACGCGGCCGAATCCCGCCCTCAACTCCTCGGGCGTCTGCGCCGTGGCAACCACGCCGTCGTAGCGCGTGACGCAGCGCGCCTTGTAGTGCTTTACGCAGTGCGTGATCAGATCGACCTTGTCGCTGAAGTAGTAGTGCAGAACGCCGTGGGAGAACTCGGAGTTCTGGGCGATCTCCCGGAGGCTGGTGCGGGCGTAGCCGAGTTCCGAGAGGGTCTGCAACGCGGCCTCGGCGAGTTGATCCCGGCGCTCGGCGAATTTGTCGACCTGGCGGCGCGAGACCCGGTCGGCGTTCTTCTCGGCGACGGGTGTCACGGCATTCTTCCTGTTCGGCTCGCGGAGTCCAGCACGGTGAGCATCAGTCTAGCCCGGGTTCCTTGACGACTGTGTAACAAATTCTTGACAGTCGTCAAGAGAATTCTTGACAGTCGTCCAGAGTCGAATACGCTGTGACCCACACCACAATGCGACAGTGACTCGCGACGTGGTTTCCGCGAATCGTCTCGGTGCGAAGGCAGGTCGGAATGAGCGTGCGTGATCTTGCAGGACGAAAAGCGCTGGTCACCGGGGGTGCGAAGGGGCTGGGGGCCGGAATGGCCGCCGCCCTCGCCGACGCCGGTGCGGCGGTCGTGATCGGTGACGTCCTCGAGGAGGAGGGGCGCGCGACCGCCGACTCGCTCGGGAAGACCGGTGTCGACACCGGATTCGTGACCCTCGACGTCACCGACGACGGCAACTGGGAGCGCGCCGTCGCTGCCACCGTGGAGCAACTCGGCGGACTCGACCTCCTCGTCAACAACGCCGGCATCGAGATCTCGTCACTCGTGGTCGACATCGACCCCGCCGACGTTCGCCGGATGTGCGACGTGAACATCCTCGGTGTCGCGCTCGGCCTGAAGCACGGTCTGCGCGCGATGCGCCCCGGCGGTGGCGCGGGCGCGGGAGGGTCGATCGTCAACGTCTCGTCGGTCGCCGCGACCATCCCGTTCCCCGGCATCGCCGGCTATTCCGCCACCAAGTCCGCCGTCGACCGGCTGACCCGGGTCGCGGCGCAGGAGGCGGGAAAACTCGGGTACGGCGTCCGCGTGAACTGCGTGTACCCGGGGCTGGTCGCCACGGAGATGGGACTCGGACTGGCCGCCGACATGGAGAGGCTCGGACTGTGGCCCAGCGCCGACGCCGCGGTTGCCGACGTGATCGGCCTGACCCCGCTCGGGCGGCTCGGTGAGGTCGCGGACATCGCCGACACCGTCGTCTTCCTGGCCTCCGACGCCGCCCGCTTCGTCACCGGAATCGGCCTGCCGGTCGACGGTGGCATGGGCATGTGACCGACCGCTCCGGCTCTCTCCCCACATTCACCGAAAGGGCACGTCATGACCGACAAGAAACCCGTCATCGTCTACGGAGTCTCCGGATACACCGGACGACTCGTGTGTGAATACCTGCGCGAGTTCAACATTCCGTTCATCGCCGCGGGGCGGGACAAGAAGCGGATCCAGGAAGTGCTCGACCGCATCCCCGGCCTGGACACCGTCGACCACGACGTGGTCGAGGTCGAGCACACCGTCCCAGCGCTGACCGAACTGTTCAGCGGCGCACGCGTGGTCAGCAACATGGTGGGCCCGTTCATCAAGTACGGTGCCGTCGTCGTCGAGGCGGCCCTCGCCGCGGGATGCCACTACACCGACACGACCGGTGAGCAGGACTGGGTTCTGGACGTGCAGGCGAAGTTCGGTGACCAGTTCGCGGAGAAGGGACTGCTGCTCTCTCCCGGCGTCGCCCAGATGTACACCACCGGAGAGATCGCCGCGAACATCGCGCTGGAGACGCCGGGTCTGGACACACTCGACATCCTGGTGTTGTGGAAGGGATTTCCCACGTACGCGTCCACCCAGACGATCTTCACCATCCTCAAGGCCGACTGGTACTACCTGGAACAGAACCGGTACGCGAAGTGGGAGCCCGGCAGCACATTCGAGGTCGTCGTTCCGGGACAGCACCAGATGGCACTCGCGCTGCCGTGGGGAGGTACCTGCCATCCCGTGTGGTTCAAGGACGATCCGCGGGTGGCCAACGTGAAGGCCGCGGGCGGCGTGTTCGACCGGTCCGTCATGGAGGGCGTCGTCGCGACGCAGAAGATGGTCGAGGAGCAGATCAAGACCCTGCCCGCGGACCAGCAGGAGGCCGCGCTCGCCGAGATAGCCGGTTCCGTGCAGGCGGGAATGCCGCCGCGCGAGAACCCGCGCGTCAACACGTCGCTGGACTCCGTGTACGCGTCGGGGCCGCTCGGGCGTGCGCACTGCGTCATCCACGGCAACTGCAACTACAAGCAGACGGGTCTCTTGCAGGCCTACGCCGCGTACTCCCTGTTGCAGCAGCCGCCGAAGCGGGCGGGACTGGCGTCGGCATGCCAGGCGTTCGGTCATCGGGAACTCCTGGGAATCCTGCGCAGTTTCGGTCTCGTGATGGAGCCGGTCGTCACCGTGCAGAGCTGACCGTCCCGGCCGCGACATTCAGGAGGACCGCACGATGCGCTTGACCGACTACCTCGACAAGGGCGCCTCGCTCGGACCGTCGTCGCCGTGTCTGACGATGGGCGAGCGGACGCTGTCGTACGCGGACGTCCAGGACCTGAGCCGGCGGGTCGCCGCGGCGCTGGCACGGTCGGGGATCGCCGCCGGCGACAAGGTGGCCGTCCTGTCCGGCAACGACCCGACCGCGTTCTCCTGCGTGTTCGGGATCAGCCGAGCGGGGGCAGTGTGGTGCCCGATCAACCCGCGGAACGAGGCCGTGGAGAATCGGGACCTGCTCGACCTCTTCGACTGTCGCTGCCTGATCTTCCAGAAAGCGTTCGCGCCCTTGGTCGATCGGATCCGGCAGCAGTTGCCGCTGCTCACGACGCTGGTCTGCCTCGACGGGGAGGAGACGTACGCCGACTCGTTCGAGGCGTGGCTCGGTGCCGAACGCCTCGACACCGAACCCGTCGACGACCTCGCGCTGATCGTCGGCACCGGCGGGACGACGGGGCGGCCGAAAGGGGTGATGCTCACCGGCCGGAACATCGAGACGATGTCCGCGCTGACCCTGATGAGTTACCCGTTCGACGGCAGACCGAAGTACCTCGCCCTCGCGCCGTTGACCCACGCGGCGGGTGTCCTGTGCTTTCCGATCCTCGCCCTCGGCGGGCAGGTGGTCATCATGCCGGCGCCCGACCTCGGGCAGTTCCTCGCGCACATCGACCGGGACCGCGTGACCCACACGTTCCTCCCACCGACGCTGATCTACATGCTGCTCGACCACGCCGACCTGGAGACGACGGACCTGAGTTCGCTGCAATGCTTCTGGTACGGCGCGGCGCCGATCTCGCCGACACGGCTGAGCGAGGCGCTGACCCGGATCGGGCCGGTGATGGCGCAGTTGTTCGGGCAGAGCGAGGCGCCGATGATGATCGCGACGATGGCGCCGAAAGACCATTTCCTGGCGGACGGCTCGGTGGCGACCGCCCGATTGAGCTCCGCGGGCCGACCCTCCCCGCTGGTGACGGTCGCGATCATGGACGGGCAGGGGGCGTTGCTGCCTGCCGGGGAGCGGGGCGAAGTGGTCGTGCGCAGCTCACTCGTCATGACGGGGTACTACAAGAATCCCGTTGCGACGCAGGAGGCGTCGGCGCACGGCTGGCATCACACGGGCGACATCGGGTACCTCGACGAGGACAACTTCCTGTACATCGTCGACCGCGCCAAGGACATGATCATCACCGGCGGATTCAACGTCTATTCCGTCGAAGTGGAACAGGCGCTCATGGCGTACCCGGGCATCCAGGACTGCGGGGTGATCGGGCTCCCCGACGACAAATGGGGCGAACGGGTCGTCGCCGTCGTCCAGGCGCGAGCGGGAACACCGATCGAGGCCGACGCGCTCACGGCGTTCGTGAAGGCGCGCATCGGCAGCGTGAAGACCCCGAAGGAGATCCTGGTCTGGTCCGATCTGCCTCGTTCCAAACTCGGGAAGGTCCTCAAGAACGAGATCAAACAGCAGTTGCTCGGCTGACGGCGGCCCTCGACGCGCGGGCCTCGAAACGCGGGGGACGCGGAACGTGGGTTTCGCGGCGAGTGGCGATACTGTCGGGTGATGGTGAATGGGCACGTACTCAGCAGGGAACGGCTCGCCGACGCGCTGGCACGCTTCGAACCACGGATCGTGGACCCGACGAACCGGCGGTCCGCGGCGGTCGTGATCGCCGTGATGAACGACGGCGCGGACGGTCAGGCCGTTCCGCTGACCAGGCGCCCGAGCAAGATGCGCGCGCATCCGGGGCAGTTCGCGTTGCCCGGTGGCGGGGTGGATCCGGGGGAGACCGGTGAGGACGCCGCCCGGCGCGAACTGCACGAGGAACTCGGCCTCGACGTGGGGCCGTCCGCGGTGCTCGGCAGGCTCGACGACTACGTGACCCGTTCCGGGTACGTCATCACGCCTTTCGTCGTGTGGTCGGAGCAGTCGATCACCTCGCTCGTCCCCAACCACGAGGAAGTGGCAGAAGTGTTCTCGGTGGGCGTCGCCGAGATCGACGCCGAGCCGCGATTCGTGGAGATCCCCGAATCGTCGAAACCGGTGATCCAGTGGCCGTTCCGGCGTCACCTCGTGCACGCCCCGACCGGCGCGGTCGTGTACCAGTTCCGGGAGGTCGCACTGCACGACCGGCACACCCGGATCGACGGTTTCGACCAACCCGTCTTCGCCTGGAGGTAGGGCGGCCACATCCGCCGGGGAACGCGACTAATCTCACAGTCCGTGACCTTCTTCGAGTCTCTCGCCCGCAAACTCGACCGCACCGGGATCGACCCCGTCGTCTGGCACGCCCCGCCGTCCCCTCCGCTCACGGGAGTGCTCGCTCCCAACGGCGTGCTCGACGGCGTGCACCGCTGGGCCCTGCCCACCGGAGAGGGACCGGAGGACGTGGCCGTCGATCACGACGGCCGGGTGGTCACCGGGGGCAACGACGGCCGAATCTGGCGGTTCGACAGCCGCGGCGACGCCACCGAACTCGCGAACACGGGCGGCCGGCCGCTCGGGGTCGAGGTCCTCGACGACGGCCGGTACCTGATCTGCGACGCCGAGCGCGGCGTGCTGAGGGTGGACGAGAAGGGGCGCGTCGACGTGCTCGCCGACACCGCGGCCGGGCGCCCACTCGTGGCGTGCAACAACTCCGCGGTCGGGCACGACGGCGTCGTGTACTTCACCGACTCCTCCGCGCACTTCACGATCGCCGACCACCGCTACGACCTTCTCGAACACCGGGGGACCGGTCGGCTGCTGCGTCTCGACCCGCGCACAGGGGAGACCGACCTTCTCGCCGAGGGACTGCAGTTCGCCAACGGCGTGGGCTTGGCCTCGGACGAATCGTTCGTCCTCGTCGCCGAGACCGGCTCGTACCAGATCTCCCGCGTCGACCTGACCGGACCGTCGCAGGGCCGGACGTCCGTGTGGGCCGAGAATCTGCCCGGCATCCCGGACAACATGACGTCGCAGACCGACGACGGGCTTTTCTGGGTGGCGCTGTACAGCCCGCGGATGCGGCTGCTGGATCTGCTCGCGCCGTACCCGGCGCTGCGCATCGTCGCGGCGAACCTGCCCGATGCCGTCCAGCCGAATCCGGTGCACGCGGGCTGGGTGGTCGCACTCGATCGGCATGGCGAGATCGTGCACAGCCTGCGCGGCGGCAAGGGCAGCTACGCACCCGTCACCGGGGTGCGGGAGCACGACGGGTGGCTGTACCTGGGAAGTCTGACCGCGGACGCCGTCGCGCGGGTCCCGGTTCCGCCACGACCCGACGTCGCTGCCGGCGAGTGAGACGGTCCTGACCTGCTCCGATGGATTCTCCGGGGGAGGATCGACGGACCACCGCCGCGGTTGTGGAAGAGTGGCGAGAGCGGTGCGACGAGCGCCCGAGAACAGGTCCGCACTCGACGCTGGGGAGATATTGGTGAATTCGGTGGACCGGGACACTGTGCGGTCGGACCGGATCGTGACCGTCCCGAATCTCCTGAGCGTGGTACGCCTGCTCGGAGTGCCGCTCTTCGTGTACCTGCTGCTCGTGACGCACTCCGACGGGTGGGCCCTCGCGATCCTCATGATCAGCGGATTCACCGACTGGCTCGACGGCAAGCTGGCCCGGATCCTCGACCAGTCGTCGAAGCTGGGTGCGCTGCTCGATCCGTTCGTCGATCGCCTCTACGTCGTCACGACACTGGTGACGTTCGTCGTGCGCGGATTCATCCCGTGGTGGGTGGCGGCGATCCTGATCGGCCGCGACGTCGTTCTCGCGCTGACACTGCTGATCTACCGGCGGCGCGGACTGCCACCCCCCGACGTGATGTACCTCGGCAAGGGGGCCACGTTCCTGCTCATGTTCGCGCTGCCGATCACCCTCGCGGCGCAGGGTGACTGGAGCATCGCCACGGTGGCGGAACCGCTCGGCGCTGCACTCCTGATCTGGGGCACGGTGCTGTACGTGTGGACCGGGCTGCTCTACACCGTCAACGCGCTGACCGTCGCGCGCACCGTTCCCGCGCGAGGATCGGGCGGCGACGAACGCGAGGTCCGCTGATGAAACGGACCGAGTCCGGCGTCCGCAGGAATCCGGTGCCGTCCCTGCTGCAGTCTCTGATGAACGATCATCTGGACCCCGGCTACGAGGGCGCGGCCGAGGATCGCGAGCACGGACATTCGCGGCAGACACGGGTCGGTCGGCAGGTGTGGATCGCGATCGGCGCACTGCTCGTCGGCCTGGTGCTGTCGGTCGCCTACCGGCAGGCCACCGAACGCATCCCGGGCACCGAGCAGGTGCGGTCCGAACTCCTGAGCAAGGTGCAGGACGCGGAGGACCGGGCGGGCGCCCTCGCGGCGACCCGGGACACGTTGACGGCACAGGCGGACGACGCCCGCGCCACCGCGCTGGCCGGCGACGCCCGCGGTGCCGCACTGCTCGACGAGTTACACGGACTCGAGGGGGACGCCGGGGTCGAGACCGTGCACGGTCCCGGACTGACCGTGACGCTCACCGACCCCGCGGCCAAACCCAACCTGTCCGATTCGTCCCAGCGCAGTGTCGGGGGGAAGGCGGTCGTGCTCGATCGCGACCTGCAGTCGGTGGTCAATTCGCTGTGGGCGGGCGGCGCCGAGGCCATTGCGGTCGGCGACGTGCGGATCGGGCCGTCGGTGACGATCCGGCAGGCGGGCGGCGCGATGCTCGTGGACAATCAGCCGGTGTTCTCGCCGTACGTGGTCTCCGCCATCGGCCCGCAGGGGCCGATGCAGACCGGATTCGTGGTGAGCGACGCCTACCTGCGGATGTCCAGCGTGGCGCAGTTGTACGGCATCGGCTTCGCCGTCGCGGAGGCCGACGATCTCCACTTGCCTGCCGCCCCGGCGCGGGAAGTGCGGGCAGCCCGGGAAGCAGGAACACGATGACAACGGCGGAGTCGGATGGAGGCGTCACACGAATGAAGGCAGCACTGAAGGGCGGATCCGCGATCTACGGGGTGCTCGCCCTGATCGTGGGGATCGTGCTGGGAGTGGTGTTCAGCCCGCAAGTGCCCGACGCCGTGCAGCCCTACCTGCCCATCGCCGTCGTCGCCGCGCTCGACGCGGTGTTCGGCGGATTGCGCGCATACCTCGACGAGATCTTCGACTCGAAGGTGTTCGTCGTCTCGTTCGTGTTCAACGTCCTCGTGGCGGCGCTGATCGTGTGGCTCGGTGACCAACTCGGTGTCGGAACCCAGCTGTCCACCGCGATCGTCGTCGTGCTCGGCATCCGCATCTTCGGCAACGCGGCCGCGCTGCGGCGCCGTCTGCTCGGGGCGTGATCGCGACGTGAGCGGGCACGAGGGCAGACACGAACTCCATGGCAACGAACCCACGACGTCGCGGCGCTCACACGTCGTCTTCGCGCTGCTGGCCGCGCTCCTGCTCGGCGGGCTGGGAATCGCGATCGTGACGCAGGTGAAGAACACCGGGTCCGGCGACACGCTCGACTCGGCGAGCCCCGCGGATCTGCTGGTCGTCCTGGACACGCTGAATCAGCGGGAGGCGGCTCTGCGGCAGGAGATCGCCTCGCTGGAACAGACCTTGGCAACCTTGCAACAGAGTGGCAGTTCCGGGGCGGCACTCGACGAGGCGCAGGCCCGGTTGACGGCCCTGTCGATCCAAGTCGGGAGCGCGCCGGCCACCGGCCCCGGCGTGACGCTGCGCATCACCGACCCCAACAAGGGGGTCGGATCCGAGGTCCTGCTCGACCTCGTCCAGGAACTGCGCGCCGCGGGCGCCGAGGCCGTGCAGATCCAGGGTGCCGACGGCCCGCCCATCCGGATCGGCGTCGACTCCTGGGTGTCCGGTTCGGCAGGCGGCGTGTCGGTGGACGGCCGCAAGGTGAACGCCCCCTACGGAGTTGTCGCCATCGGTGATCCGCCGACTCTGGCGGCCGCCCTGAACATTCCCGGCGGGGTGGTCGACACGGTCGCGCGCAGCGGTGGACAGTTGACGATCGAACAATCGCAGCAGGTCACGATCTCCGCCTTGCGGGAGGCGAAACCTCGCCAATACGCTCAGCCCGGAAATTGATCTTCGCATCCGCCCGCGGATTGCCATCGAAAGGAAGCCACTGTGAGTGAGCTCGAAATCCCCGCCGATCGTCGGTACACCGCCGAACACGAGTGGGTCGAGCGGACGGGGCCCACGACGGTGCGCGTCGGCATCACCGATTTCGCGCAGTCCCAGCTCGGCGACGTCGTGTTCGTCCAGCTTCCGGCCGTCGACGAGGACGTGACGGCGGGCGAATCGTTCGGCGAGGTGGAATCCACCAAGAGCGTCTCCGACATCTTCGCCCCGCTGACGGCGAAAGTCGTTGCCGCCAACGCTGATCTGGACGGCAACCCGGAACTCGTGAACTCCGCGCCCTACGGGCAGGGGTGGCTGGTGGAACTCGGCGTCGACGACGAGGCGACCCTCGACGCCGCACTGGCCGAAATGCTGGACGCCGCCGGGTATGCAGACATCACGGCAGGATAATTTCCCGCCGAACACGCGAAGCGGTAATCGGATAGTTTCGGAAGGTGCCGACAGCCCGGAAAACGGGGTTGCCGGAGAAATCCGCTGTCGGAATACCGGTTCGTAATGTACTGGCGGCCTGTCTCACTACACGCACCGGCGTGCGCAGGGTACGGTCAATGTTGAACGCATGTGCCGTGTCGGGGCGCAGGTCCGTAGTTTGAATGTGATCGTGGGAGTTTGCACAGAAGTTAATGTGCACGGGAACCGAATTATGTAGTACCGAGTGGCATTGCGTAGTCCAGCGAATCTTGCTGGATGATCGAACTAGGAGGAGAAACGGTGAGCGAGAACGGCAACGACGCGGTCTATGGGGAGACGCCGGCGGAAACCACGTCGGTCTTCCGCGCGGACTTTCTCAATGAGCTCGACAACTCCTCGGCAACCCAGGCTCCGGAGGCTCCGGTGTCGGGTGTGGAGGGACTGCCCGCGGGCTCTGCTCTGCTCGTCGTCAAGCGTGGACCGAACGCAGGGTCGCGCTTCCTGCTCGACCAGCCGACGACGTCCGCAGGACGGCATCCCGACAGCGACATCTTCCTCGACGACGTCACCGTCAGCCGTCGTCATGCGGAGTTCCGCCAGGAGGACGACGAGTTCCAGGTGGTCGACGTCGGCAGCCTCAACGGCACCTACGTCAACCGTGAGCCGGTCGACTCGGCAGTCCTCGCGAACGGCGACGAGGTGCAGATCGGCAAGTTCCGGCTGGTCTTCCTGACCGGACCCCGGACCACGGCCGGTGGGTCGCAGATCGGTGAGACGTCAGCTGGTGCGGGTAGCCAATGACCGCGGTGCGGCAGCAGCAGGCGCATTCGGGGATGTCGATCGGCTCCGTGCTGGATCGACTGCGCCCCGATTTTCCTGATGTGACGATCTCGAAGATCCGATTCCTCGAAGCCGAGGGTCTCATCAGCCCGCAGCGCACTCCCTCGGGGTATCGGCGATTCTCGATCGCCGACACTGAACGACTGCGCTACGTCCTGACGGCGCAGCGCGATCAGTATCTGCCGCTGAAGGTCATCAAGGAGCAGCTCGAGGCCATCGACAGAGGTGTGGCCACGGTCGGCGCAGGCGATTCTTCGCCGCGCCGGCCGCGCGCGCTCACCGTGGCCCCGGGAGAGGTGTCCCCGGAGGAATTCCGCTCCGACCGCGAGGTGCGGATCAGCCGCGACGACCTGATCTCCCGGGCCGGGATCGACGAGAAGTTCCTCGTCGAGCTGACCCGGGGCGGCCTGGTGGTTCCCGGGCCTGCGGGGTTCTTCGACGAGGATGCGGTGACCCTGGCGCGCACCGCGAGAGCGATGTCCGAATTCGGACTCGAGGTGCGGCACCTGCGGGCGTTCAAACTGGCCGCCGACCGCGAGGCCGGGTTGGTCGCGCAGATCGCCGGGCCCGTCGCCAAGGGCCGCGACGCCGGCGCACGGGATCGCGCCGAGGAGATGGTGCGGGAACTGGCCGCGCTGTCTCTGACGTTGCACACCTGCCTGGTGAAGTCGGCCGTCCGAGGTGCGCTCGATCGGTGAGGTGAGTTCGCCGGCGGTCCCACCTCGGAACTTCCCAACGACGCTGCGCTCGAACGGCTGTACGGTCGAAGAGCAGACACGAATCGAATAGAATCCTGGTACGGCATTGTGTGCCGCGGACGGACCATTGCAGGGTGGAGGCAGACGCGATGAGCGAAATGCACGTGATCGGAGTTCGTGTCGAGCAGCCCCAGAATCAACCTGTCCTGCTGCTGCGGGAAACCGACGGCGAGCGGTACCTGCCCATCTGGATCGGGCAGACCGAGGCCACCGCCATCGCACTCGAGCAGCAGGGTGTCGAGCCGGCGCGTCCGCTGACCCACGACCTGATCAAGAACCTGATCGAAGCGTTCGGCCGCACTCTGAAGGAAGTCCGCATCGTCGAACTCCGCGAGGGCACGTTCTACGCCGACCTGGTGTTCGACCAGAACACTCGCGTCTCGGCCCGCCCGTCCGACTCCATCGCCATCGCACTGCGCATCGGGGTCCCGATCTTCGCCGAGGAATCGGTGCTCACGGAGGCCGGGCTGGTCATGCCCGACGAGCGTGAGGACGAGGTCGAGAAGTTCAAGGAATTCCTCGAGTCCGTGTCGCCGGACGATTTCAAAGCCACCGACGGCTAGTTTCTCCAGCGGAAGAGCCGCCGGCGCAGTAACGGTTGAGGTTCTTCCGGCGCGTTGCGTTGACCCGGTCTCCTCGGAGTCATAGCGTTCGGTGCAGTGATTTTCTGCCCTGCAGATTGTATCGGGCGTACGCTGAGTAGGTTCAGGGTACGGACTAGCTCGATGTCACTGGTGGCGCTTGCGCCGCTCGATGTGCTGCGGATTGCCGCGGACACTGGCGACGCGCGTCACAGGCGCACTGATCGTCGGGTTCAGTGCAACATGCGAGAGGGAGTAGTCAGTGGGAGATCGGCCGCAGGAGAATGCGCTGAATCTTGCGCCCGGCGACAACGTTGCCGAGTCCGAGTTCAGCTCCGAGGAGATCCAGCCGGGCCTCTTCCCGGACGATTCCGTGCCCGACGACCTCGTCGGATACCGCGTCCCCATCGCCTGCCAGATCGCGGGAATCACCTACCGCCAGCTCGATTACTGGGCTCGCACATCCCTCGTGGTGCCGTCCATCCGTGGCGCGGCCGGGTCGGGCAGCCAACGGCTGTACTCGTTCAAGGACATCCTCGTCCTCAAGATCGTCAAGCGCCTGCTCGACACCGGAATCTCCTTGCAGAACATTCGCGTGGCCGTCGACCACCTGCGTAAGCGCGGAGTGCGGGACTTGGCCAAGATCACACTTTTCTCGGACGGGACGACGGTCTACGAGTGCACGTCGGCCGAGGAGGTCGTCGATCTGCTCCAGGGTGGGCAGGGTGTGTTCGGTATCGCGGTCAGTGGTGCAATGCGCGAACTGACCGGCACCATCGCCGATTTCCCCGCAGAGCGCGCCGACGGCGGCGAGAGCGAGCAGAGCCCCGAGGACGAGCTGGCGTCGCGGCGCAAGAACCGCGCGAGCCGCAAGACGGGCTAGGCCGCAACCCCAGGAGCGCGGCGCTGGTGGCGCCGCTCTCTGAGCTCGTGACATAGACTGGCGGTGCGTCGACGCCGTGCGGGAGAGTTCCGGGCACTGCATGCACAGCAGCATCGTGTGTGCGGGAGTTCGGGCGCCGAAGGAGCAACACCTCCCCGTCAATCTCTCAGGCAAACAGGACCGTGCGGGCTCCGACGCCTCTGGAAAGCGGTGGGAGCACCCACCCGCCCACGGGGAAAGGGCCGTCTTCACACGTGAACGACGGTACCGAATCTCTCAGGCGCTCGACCCGAGCAGGCGACAGAGGGGGAGGGACGTTCCGCAGAGCGGGGCGTGTCCTGGTCCTCCGAACTGCTTGGGAGTTGTCGTGATCGACGCTGGAAGCCGTACATTCGCCGATCGTCATGTCGGCCCGAACGCTGCGGAACTCGCGCACATTCTCGAACTGGTCGGGGCCGATTCGCTGGACGACCTCGCGTCGAAAGCCGTTCCCGCCGTCATCCTGGACGGGGTCACGGGTGGGATCGCCGACGGCCTCGACGCCCTGCCCGCACCGGTCTCCGAGCACGAGGCGCTCGCCGAACTGTCCGCACTCGCCGCGCAGAACACCGTGGCGACGTCCATGATCGGGCTCGGCTACTACGACACCCTCACCCCGCCGGTTCTGATCCGGAACATCATCGAGAACCCGGCCTGGTACACGGCCTACACGCCGTACCAGCCCGAGATCAGCCAGGGCCGCCTCGAGGCCCTCCTCAACTTCCAGACGATGGTCGCCGACCTGACCGGCATGGAGGTCGCCAACTCGTCGATGCTCGACGAGGCCACCGCCGCCGCCGAGGCGATGACCCTGCTGCGCCGGGCGAGCAAGAGCAAGTCCCCGCGGTTCGTCGTCGACGCCGACCTGTTCCCGCAGACGCTGGCCGTCGTCGAGACCCGGGCCGAGCCGCTCGGCATCGAGATCGTGGTGGCCGATCTGTCCGCAGGCCTGCCGGACGGCGACTTCTTCGGCGTCCTCGGGCAGATGCCCGGCGCGTCCGGCCGCATCGCCGACTACACTGACGTGATCGCCGCAGCCCACGAGCGCGGCGCACTGGTCGCAGTCGGAGCGGACCTGCTGGCGCTGACTCTCCTCACCCCGCCCGGCGAGATCGGTGCCGACGCCTGCTTCGGCACCACCCAGCGGTTCGGTGTCCCCATGGGCTTCGGCGGCCCGCACGCCGGCTACCTGGCCGTGCACACCAAGCACGCACGCCAGCTCCCCGGCCGCCTGGTGGGCGTCTCCGTCGACGCCGACGGCGACAAGGCCTACCGGCTGGCGCTGCAGACCCGCGAGCAGCACATTCGCCGTGAGAAGGCGACCTCGAACATCTGCACCGCGCAGGTGCTCCTCGCGATTCTCGCGGCCATGTACGCCAGCTACCACGGCGCCGAGGGTCTGAAGGCGATCGCCCTGCGCGTCGCGAACACGGCACATTCCCTGGCGGCCGCCCTCCGCAAGACCGGGTCCGTCGTCGTGCACGACCAGTTCTTCGACACGATCCTCGTGCGCGTCGACGGCCGGGCGGCGGACGTCGTGGCGAAGGCGAAGGACGCCGGCATCAACCTGCGGCTCGTCGACGCCGATCACGTCGCCGTCGCCTGTGACGAGGCCACCACCGACGACGACGTCGCCCACGTGCTGGCGGCGTTCGGCGGCGACGGCGCAGTGGCCCCCGAGGCGGGCACATCCGTCCCGGACGCGCAGCTCCGCGGATCCGACTACCTGCAGCACGAGGCGTTCACCCGGTACCGCACCGAAACGGCGATGCTGCGCTACCTGCGGGCGTTGTCCGACAAGGACATCGCACTCGACCGCAGCATGATCCCGCTCGGCTCCTGCACGATGAAGCTCAATGCCACCGCCGAGATGGAAGCGATCACCTGGCCCGCATTCGCCGGACTGCACCCGTTCGCGCCCACCGGGGACACCCCGGGAATTCTGCGCATCATCAAGGACCTCGAGAACTGGCTCGTCGCCGTCACCGGCTACGACGCCGTCAGCCTGCAGCCGAATGCCGGCAGCCAGGGCGAGTACGCCGGACTGCTCGCGATCCGCAACTACCACCTCAGCCGCGGCGACGACCACCGCGACACCTGCCTCATCCCGTCGAGCGCCCACGGCACCAACGCCGCCTCGGCGGTCATGGCCGGGATGCGCGTCGAGGTCGTCGCGTGCCGCCCCAACGGTGACGTGGACCTCGACGATCTGCGGGCGAAGATCGCGGACCACGCCGAGCGCCTCGCGGCGATCATGATCACCTACCCGTCCACCCACGGGGTGTACGAGCACGAGATCGCCGACATCTGCGCCGCCGTCCACGACGCAGGCGGCCAGGTGTACGTCGACGGCGCCAACCTCAACGCCCTGGTCGGTCTGGCCAGGCCCGGACGGTTCGGCGGCGACGTCAGCCACCTCAACCTGCACAAGACGTTCTGCATCCCGCACGGCGGCGGCGGCCCCGGTGTCGGTCCGATCGGTGTGCGGTCGCACCTCACACCGTTCCTGCCCGGACATCCGCTCGCACCCGAACTCGGCACCGCAGGCCCGATCTCCGCGGCCCCGTACGGCAGCGCGTCGATCCTGCCCATCACGTGGGCGTACATCCGGATGATGGGCGCCGTCGGACTGCGCCGCGCCAGCCTGACCGCCATCGCGTCGGCCAACTACATCGCGCGCCGCCTGGACGAGTACTTCCCCGTCCTCTACACGGGCGAGGGCGGAATGGTGGCCCACGAGTGCATCCTCGACCTCCGGCCGATCACCAAGGACACCGGTGTGACCGTGGACGACGTCGCAAAGCGTCTCGCCGACTACGGTTTTCACGCACCGACGATGAGCTTCCCGGTGGCGGGCACGCTGATGGTGGAGCCCACCGAGAGTGAGAACCTCGAAGAGATCGACGCCTTCTGTGAGGCGATGATCGCGATCCGCGCCGAGATCGACCGCGTCGGCTCGGGGGAGTGGACGGTGGACGACAACCCGCTGCGCGGCGCCCCGCACACGGCCGGCTGCCTGGCGGCGGAATGGAACCACCCCTACACCCGCGAGACGGCGGTGTTCCCTCGCGGCAAGGCCCGGCCGAAGGTGTGGCCCGCGGTGCGGCGCATCGACGGCGCGCACGGTGACCGCAACCTCGTGTGCTCCTGCCCGCCGATCTCCGCATTCGAAGGCGCCTGACACCGGAGGCCCGTCCCGCTTCGGCGGGGCGGGTCCCGCCTCAGTCCGTGCGCAGGTCAGTCCGCGCGCACCAGTTCGAGGATCGTGATCTCGGGTGGGGCGCCGACCCGCACGGGCGGTCCCCACGCGCCGACGCCGCGGGTCGTGTAGAGGACGGTGTTCCCGATCCGGTCGAGTCCCGCCACCGACGGCTGCTGCAACGGCACCAGGTAATTCAGCGGCCACATCTGGCCACCGTGCGTGTGCCCCGACAGTTGCAGGTCCACACCGAGGTCCGACGCTTCCAGGGCCTGTCGCGGTTCGTGCGCGAGCAGCACGACGAACGTCGACGGATCGCGTCCCGCGAGCGCGGCAGGGAGGTCCGGTTCGTACGGGGCCGGCGACGAGTAGTCGTGGATGCCCGCGATGTCGATGGCGGCGCCGCCTCGCGTGATCGTCGCGTGTTCGTTGCGCAGCGTCCTGATGCCCAGGCGGTCCCACACATCGAGCCACCGGCCACCGTCGTCGGCGTAGAACTCGTGGTTGCCGCTGACCCCGAACACCCCGAGCGGGGCTTCGAGGTCGCCGAGCGGCTGTAGGTCGGGCGCTACCTTCGCGACGGTCCCGTCCACCAGGTCGCCCGCGATCGCGACGAGATCAGGCCGCTCCGCGTTCACGAGATCGACCACGCGGCGCGTGAAATCGACTCCTCGCGCCGGGCCGACGTGCAGGTCGGAGACGAGCGCCACGCGCACACCTTCGAACTCGGCGGGAAGGCGCCGCAGCGGTACGCGGACCCGCACGATCCGTGGACGAGCGGCCTCGCGCACCCCATAGCCTGCGGCGCCGACGGCACCCACGACCACGACCGCGGTGGCGACGCGCAGACCTCGCCGACGGGACAGATCGACCTGTTCGTCGCGCCCCCTGCCGCGCTGGCGGGCGAACAGCCGGGTGAGCAGCGACACCAGGGCGACCAGGAGAAGTCCGAGCACCAGATAAAACATCGCGCCGAGCCACACCCAGCCCACCCATCCCGGTGGACGCGCCCATCCCGGATCGAAGGCTTCGCCGCTGCCCACGCCGATGACGGCGAGAACCCACAGAACGACGAGGGTCACGTCGACGACCACCGACCAGGGGCGCCTCAACCCGGTAGCCCGGACGAGCCGCCGATGAAGCCACCAGGTGACGAGCGCGAGGAAGACCGCGAAGACCAGGAGCCTCGTCACGACAGCAGCTTGCTGATCGCGGTCGGCAATGCCGCCCCGTCCGAGGACGCGACCTTCTCCAAGGACCCGCCGGTGCGATCGGCCAGCGCCTGCAACGTGTTGAGGTCGGGATTCTCGCCGATCGTCACCACGTCGATGCGGACCGGCTTCGACGTACTCGAGGCCGCGGCGACGGCGGACAGCAGATCCGCGCGCGCGACGGAATCGTCGTTGGCGCCGTCGGTGACGAGCAGAACCGAATTGGTGCGGCCCGGCGTGTATCCGTCGACCGCGCTCTTGTAGGCGGCCTCGAGCGACGTGTAAGTCGAGGATCCGGTGGCGGACGTCGCCTTGGCGAGCCGGGCGTCGAGGGCCTGCCGGCGGGTGCCCTCGGTGAATCCGCCCGCCGACAGGGGACCGGTGGCGACGACGGTCGTGTACGGCCGGGACCCGTCGAGGGTGGTGCTGTACTCCCACAACCCGAGGTTCGACGAGTCCGGGGAACGATTCACGTGGGCGGCCAGCGCCGCCGTCGTGTTCGCCAGGCGTGTCGCCGTCCCCTCGCGTTCGCTCATCGAACTGGAGACGTCGAGCAGGATGGTGGACGTGCGCGGCGAGATCGGATTCCGGATCACCTGCATCAGCTCGGCGGCAGCGGCGGCGTCCGCGGGAACCAGGGTGGATTCGAAACCGGGAAAGGCCAGCGTGGTGTCGTCGGGGCGGGCGAGCCCCTCGACCCGGAAACCTGCGTCGGCCAGGACCTGCGCCTGTTCGGGTCGACGGACGAATTCCGCGAACTGCGCGGCGGCGCGGCTCTGCGTCTCGTCGACGGACGGGCCCGCCAGGACGGCCGCCGGGTGATCTGCCACGGGTGTGGGGCCTTTCGGCATCGTTGCGGTGATGTCTGCTCCGGGTGCGTCGCGCAGGGCCTGATAGACCTGCTGTTCGGTGGTCGCGACCGCATGGATGGCGGAGGTGGCGGGGTCGCCCTGCTCGGCCAGCGCGGTGAGCGCCTCCCGCGTCGTCGCGGGTTTCGTCCCCGTCGACGCCTCGTAGCCGAGCGCCAGATCGGTGAGTGCCGACGTGACAGGAATGGAACGCGCCTGCTCTTCCGTCACCGGGCCGGTGCTGCTTCCGGTGACGGCGGCAGCGACCGCTTCGACGGCCATCTCCGTACTTTCGGCGCCGGAGCCGACGGGGAGCGCCAAGCCCACGCTGCCCCAGCCCGGTAGACCGAGAGTCGCGAGGGAATCGCGTCCTGTTTGCAGTGACGGCAAGTCCTTCCAGTCGAGCGCCGCCGTGCCCGGTGCGTTCGCGAATGCCGTCCGGACGGCGAGGACCACCGGGCTGGTCGCCAGCGGACGTGCCTCGCCGCTGATGACACCGGTCGCCGACACCTGCTTGACGGAATGCGAGCTGGACGGAATCCACAGGGCGGGCCGGGGGCCGAATGCCGCTGCGTCCCACGGGCCGTCGGGGCCCGCGGACAGGGCGTTCCGCACGGTGTCGGACGCGACGGCAGTGACCGTCGCCGAGACGCACTGGTCGCGTATCACCGGCGCCGTCGCCGTGTACTTGTCGGCGAGAGTCTGCAGCTGGGGTGCGATGTCGGGATCCGCCGCGACCGCGAGCACCGATTCGCCTTCGACGCAGGCGCCGGCGGCCGCCACTCCCTGATCGTTGATCCGGTCACGCAGTTGGATCCAGCCCAGCATGCCGAGCACGAGCACGACGACGAGACCGAGCACGATCAAAGGCCCCTTGCTGATACCCCTGGCGCGCGATTCGCCGCGATGCTGCCCCACGTGCTTTCCAGCCCCTGTCCGACGAGTTCGACGTTGACCCTCGCAGTGTAGTGATGCGTGGTGTCGACCCCCGGATACGTGAGTGGCAAAGTGTGCTCCCGCACGCTTTGCCACTCACGTGGGGGTCAGGCGTTGGCGGCTTTGTATTCGCGGCGGCGGCGGTGCAGGATCGGTTCGGTGTAGCCGGAGGGCTGCGCGGTGCCGTCGAGGATGAGTTCCTTGGCGGCCTGGAACGCGATGTTGGTGTCGAAGTCCGGGGCCAGCGGCCGATACGTCGGATCACCCTCGTTCTGCCGGTCCACCACCGGCGCCATCCGTTGCAGCGAGGCGACGACCTGGTCGGCGGTCACGATTCCGTGCCGGATCCAGTTCGCCAGCAGCTGGCTGGAGATGCGCAGGGTGGCGCGGTCCTCCATCAGCGCGACGTCGTGGATGTCGGGGACCTTGGAGCAGCCGACGCCGGCGTCGATCCACCGGACCACGTACCCGAGGATGGACTGGCAGTTGTTGTCGAGTTCCTCCTGCTTCTGCTCCTCGGTCCAGTCGGTGTTCGGGGCGAGGGGGATGGTGAGGATCTGCTCGAGGGTGGCCCGCGGCGCCCCCTTGAGCGTGTCCTGGACGGCGAACACGTCGACCTGGTGGTAGTGGGTGGCGTGCAGGGTGGCCCCGGTCGGCGACGGCACCCACGCGGTGTTCGCGCCGGCCTTGGGGTGGCCGATCTTCTGCTCGAGCATCTCGGCCATCAGTTCGGTCATCGCCCACATGCCCTTGCCGATCTGCGCCTTGCCCTGCAGGCCGGCGGCCAGGCCGACATCGACGTTCCAGTCCTCGTAGGCGGTGATCCAGGTCTGCTGCTTCATTTCGGCCTTGCGGATCATCGGCCCGGCCTCCATCGAGGTGTGGATCTCGTCGCCGGTGCGGTCGAGGAACCCGGTGTTGATGAACACCACCCGCTCGCGGGCTTCGTGGATGCAGGCGGCGAGGTTGACGGTGGTGCGCCGTTCCTCGTCCATGATCCCCACCTTCAACGTGTTGGCGGGCAGGTTCAGGACCTGTTCGACGCGGCCGAACAGTTCGGTGGTGAACGCGACCTCGTCGGGGCCGTGCTGTTTGGGTTTGACGATGTAGATCGATCCGGTGCGGGAGTTGTCCAGCGGCCCCGACGCCTCCGACCGGGTGAGGCCGTGGATGGCGCAGAGGGAGGTGAGCAGGGCGTCGAGGATGCCCTCGGGGACCTCGGTGCCGTCCGGGTGCAGGATCGCCGGGGTGGTCATCAGGTGCCCGACGTTGCGGACGAACAGCAGCGACCGCCCGTGCAACGTGAGGTCGGTGCCGTCGGGGGCGGTGTAGGTGCGGTCCGGGTTCAGCCGGCGGGTGAACGCCTGGCCGCCCTTGGTCATCTCCTCGGTCAGGTCACCGCGGTTCAAACCGAGCCAGTTGCGGTAGCCGATGACCTTGTCGTCGGCGTCGACGGCGGCGACGGAGTCCTCGAAGTCCATGATGGTGGTGACCGCGGATTCGAGGACGACGTCCTTGATCCCGGCCCGGTCGGTCTGGCCGATCGGGGAGGTGGGGTCGATCTGGATGTCGGCGTGCAGGCCGTGGTTGCGCAGCAGCACGCTGGTGGGGGTGGCCGGGTCGCCGAGGTAGCCGACGAACTTGCCGGGGTCGGCCAGGGCGGTGACGGTGCCGTCGGCCAACTCCACCCGCAGGGTGTCCCCGTCGACGCGGTAGCCGGTGGCGTCGGCGTGGGAGCCGCCGGTGAGGGGGGCGGCGGTGTCGAGGAAGGTGCGGGCCCAGGCGATGACCCTGTCGCCGCGGACCTTGTTGTAGGAGGTGCCCGGCTGCGCGCCGCCGTCCTCACCGATGGCGTTGGTGCCGTACAGGGCGTCGTACAGCGACCCCCAGCGGGCGTTGGACGCGTTCAGCGCGAAGCGGGCGTTGAGGACCGGGACCACCAGCTGCGGGCCGGCGGTCGAGGTGATCTCGGTGTCCACGTTCGCCGTGGACACCTCGAACGGGGCCGGGGCGGGCACCAGGTAGCCGATCGAGGTCAGGAACTGCCGGTACTCGGCCGGGTCGGGGGTGCCGGTGTGGTCGCGGTGCCAGCGGTCGATCTGCGCCTGCAGCTCGTCGCGGGTGGCGAGCAGGGCCCGGTTCTTCGGGGCCAGGTCCTCGATCACCTTCACCGCACCCGACCAGAAACCGTCGACGTCGATCCCGGTCCCCGGCAACGCCTCCTCGTTCACGAAGTCGTAGAGCACCTTCGCGACCTGCAGACCGCCGACCTCAACACGCTCAGTCATGAAAAGCCTCACTGTTCCGCTATCGGAGCACCGCACGGGTGCCATGAACCGCGACCAATGTTACCCGCTGGTAGGGATGCGGTGTGGCAGATGCCCGGCGGCTTCTCGATCCGGGCGGAGGTGTGAGGTGAGCTCAGGCTTTCTCGCCGGTGGACGGCTCCAGGGACTGCGCGTCCGCCTCGTTGGGCGCGTCGATCTCGGCGTCGATCCGGTGCAGATCGCCCGCGGCCTCTGCGGCGCTGAGACGCGAACGGCGCCACGCGACGACCAGCAGTCCGGCCCACACCGCCACGAGCGCGACGTAGCCGAGGGCGGCGACGGCCCCCGTCACGTCGAATGTCTTGAACAGCTTCTGCGCGTTGGTGATGATGATGATGCCGCCGACACCGGTGCCCAGAAGGGTCGCAGGCACCCGGCTGACGAGCCACGCGGCGACCGGTGCGGCGATGATTCCGCCGAGCGCCAGACCCGCGATGATCGGGATGTTGTCGAAGAAGTCGCTGCCGAGCCCGAAGATGAATCCGATGCTGGCCGCGGCGGATACCAGGAACTCCGACGCGCTGACCGAGCCGATGACGGTGCGCGGTGCGGTCTTGCCGCGCGAGAGCAGCGTGCTGGTGGTGATCGGTCCCCAGCCGCCGCCACCGCTCGCGTCGATGAATCCACCGAACAGTCCGAGCGGTGAGAGGAACTTTGCCGTGTGCGGCGACGTCCGGGCGTCGTTGACGGCGGGAGGGCGGATCGAGAAGCGCAGGAGGACGTAGACGCCGATTGCCAGCAGGATCGTGGACGTCACGGGGACGGCGGCGGCCGTCGACAACTGCGACAGCACCGTCGCGCCGAGGAATGCGCCGATCGCGCCGGGGACGCCCAGGCGCAGCACGAGGGACCAATCGATGTTGCGGAACCGCCAGTGCGACGCGCCGGAGGCGAGCGTGGTGCCGACCTCGGCGAAGTGCACCGCTGCGCTGGCGTGGGCAGGTCCGACGCCGCTGAACACGAGCAGGGTGGTCGCAGTCACACCGAACGCCATGCCGAGGGCGCCGTCGACCAGCTGGGCACCCACGCCGACCAGCGTGAAAATCAAGAGCTTGAACATCGAGACTCCGACCGAGAGAGCGAACCGTCAGGGCAGCAAAGACCAGCGAGCAGGCTGGTCAGCAACATCCCTGGTCGAAGGCATGGCCTCGGCGGGAGGGCCAGAAGGGCATGAGGGCGAGCGAGGCCGCGGGGCCTGCCTGCGCGCTCGTGCCGTTCACTCGAACTCCCGAATCTCTCGTCGTGTGCACGGCCGTCCGCGCACAGGGTTCGACATTAGCGGCAGGAGTGGGCGCGTGTCATCTTCACACGCGCCCAACCGCTCACAGTTTTCGCGCAGAGATCTCGAAACCCGCGTCGCGCAGCCGTGAAACCAGCACGTCGCCGAGCGCCGTCGCCGGAGTGAGAACGCCCGCCGCGTCCGGCAGCGCGTCGCCGCCGAGGACGAGACTCAACGCGGATTCGCCGAGCATCACCGCGGTGGCGCGGTAGCCGGGGTCACCCTTCGCCTTCACCCGCGACGTGTAGTGGGCGCCCGTGGTCGTGGTTGTGTACAGGTCGACGGTGAAGTGGCCGTTGCGTTGCGCCTCCTCGCTGGGACCGTCGCCCGGTGAGGGCAGCACGCGGTCGAGGACGTAGCGGGTGGGCGGGAGGGCCATTCCGCCGATCAGCGCGCCGAGGCCGACCGTCACCGCGCCCGCGATCACCGGCGTGATCGGGGAACTGCCGACGCTCATGACCTCGCGGTACTTGAATTCCCGGCCGTACGCCCAGTCGCGGAGCGCGTTGCTGCGCCGCACGACCCGCGTGTTGTAGGGGCCCATGAAGAACGGCGCCTTCCAGCCCTTGACGCCGGGCGCGATGGTCTTGCCGTCGACCACGCCCATGTCGGTCTGCTTGCCGAGATCGGGTTCTTTCGACCGGTCGGGGCTCAGCGAGTACGGAGAGGCCGCGAGACGGCGCGACGCCGCATCCTTCTTGGACACGTCGACCTGAGTGCGGAGCGAATCGATCGTGCCGCCGCTGACGCCGCCGCGCAGCGACGTGACCACGAGGGTGGTGTCGGTGAGTTCGCCGGCGCCGTCCTCCCGGACCTTCGCGTGCAGGACGTGCACCCCGAGGTCGGACGGAATGGAGTCGAATCCGCAGGAGTGGACGATCCGGGCGCCGGTCTCGCGGGCCCGTTCGTGGTTGGCGTCGATGCTCTCGCGGGCGAACAGCACCTCTCCGGTGAGGTCGACGTAGTCGGTGCCCGCCTCGGCGCAGGCCGCGGCCAGTGCGTGTCCGTACTTGGCGTAGGGCCCGACCGTCGTCGCGACCACGCGGGTCCGTCCCGCCAGGGCGGCGAGCGACGCGGCGTCGTCGGAGTTCGCGACGATGACGGGCCAGTCCGCCGCGCGCGGACCGAGCGAGGACCGCACCGTCTCCAGTTTGGCGGCCGTCCGTCCCGCGAGCGCGATCCGGACACCGTCCGGGGCGTGCTGAGCGAGATAGTCGGCGAGAAGTTTGCCGACGAAGCCGGTGGCCCCGTAGACGACGAGATCCAATTCACGCGTGCTGTCTGTCATGGCACGACCCTACTCGTCGGTAGGGAAGGGTGGCGTCAAAGTCCGGCACCGCCGGGTCGGGTCGGTGCGAGGGGTGTCCGCGTGCGGACCCGCAGGACGACGTAACCGGCCCACGACGTGACGACGCCCAGTGCCACGAGAGTTTGGATCGCTCCCGCCGCGGATTCCGGGTAGACCACGCCGGTGAGGTAGTGGGCGATGAACCCGGACGAGGGGAGCGGGTCCTGCCCGGCGCGGACCCGCGCCCAGCTCTCCAGATGCGTCAGCGGGCAGTCGATGCCGACGATCAGCCCGGTGAATCCCCAGGCCACCGCGGCCAGGTGGAGGGCAATGGTCCGCGGCCAACGCCAGGCGAGAAAACCACCGCACACGACGTAGAGGATGAAGATCAGGTGTGCGACAACCGTCGCGCCCGCGACGACCTCGTAGAAGACCACGCTCCCCATCGATGCACCCCTGACCTCCGAAGTGTCCCCCCAACGCCATCGTAGGCGTGGGCTGCCGGGTCCACGGGGGAACGGGCTCGGCGGCGGAATCAGGCCGAGCCGCGCGCCTCTTCCTTGACCACCAGGATCGGAATGTCGACCTCGAGCAGGAGACGCTGCAGCCACCGTTCCAGCAGGAACTTGCCGACCGGGGACATGCGCCGGGTACCCACGACGAGCAGATCCGCGCCGCTGCTGTCGACCAGCGCACGCAATGCACTCACCTGATCGCCGTCGTGTTCGCTGGTGCGCAGTTCCCACGACGACTCGCCGACCCCGCCACTCTCGAGCGTCGCCTGGATCTCGGCGCGCAGAGCGGACCGATCGGACTCGGCATCCTGTCCGGGATCGTCGTCGAGCACGTGGAGGACGAGTAGCTGTTCCCGTCGTTGCACAGCCTCGCGGGCGGCGTGGACGATGGCCGCCCGGCCTTCCGGACTGTCTCGGTGGACAACGGCTATCGCCATGAAGCGCCTCCATATTCAGGGATCGGTACCACGCCCATTATCCCCGTGCTGGAGGGTGCTCCTGCTGTGTCGATGCTCTCGAACAGGGATCCGCGTGGTGCCCGATCACCAGGGTGAGGGCTCGTAGTCCTTCAGGAAGCAGCCGTGCAGATCGACGCCCTGCTCGCCCTGGACGATGGGGTCGTAGACGCGGGCGGCGCCGTCGACGAGGTCGAGGGGGGCATGGAAACCCTCGTCTGCCAGGCGCATCTTGGTGTAGTGCGGCCGCTCGTCGGTGATCCACCCCGTGTCCACGGCGGTCATGAGGATGCCGTCCTCGAGCATCTCCTTCGCGCTGGTGCGGGTGAGCATGTTCAGCGCGGCCTTCGCCATGTTGGTGTGCGGATGCCCCGGACCCTTGTAGGCGCGGCTGAACTGGCCCTCCATCGCGGAGACGTTCACCACGTACTTGCGGCGGGCACCTGCCGCCGCCATCGCGGGCCGCAGCCGGGACACGAGGATGAACGGGGCGACCGAGTTGCACAACTGCACCTCGAGCAGCTCGATCGGGTCGACCTCCTCGACCGTCTGGACCCAGCTGTTCGTGTGCGCCAGATCGGGCAGCAGACCGCCGGCGTCGATCGCGAGACCCTGGTCGATCCGATCGGGAGACGCCGACTTCGCGACCAGCGCGAGCGAACTCACCGCATCGGGGGACAGCGCGGCGCCCGCCATCACGGACACGTCGGACAGCGACCCGGCGAGCGCCGCCGGGTGGGCGTCGCTCGTCTTGCCGAACGTCAGGACGTCGGGAAGGTCGCCGGAGGGCAGCGCACCGGATTCGGCGTCCGCCAGCGCGCTGTAGGCGCCCGGCGAGCGTCGCACCGTCTGCGCCGCATTGTTGATCAGGATGTCCAGCGGGCCCTGCGCGGCGACGGAGTCGGCGAGCGCGACGACCTGCGCCGGGTCGCGCAGATCGATACCGACCACCCGCAGCCGGTGGATCCACTCGCTGCTGTCCTCCATCGCCTTGAAGCGGCGGATGGCGTCGTTCGGGAAACGGGTCGTGATGGTGGTGTGGGCGCCGTCGCGCAGCAACCGCAGCGCGATGTACATGCCGATCTTGGCGCGACCACCGGTCAGCAGCGCCCGGCGTCCGGTGAGGTCGGCGCGCGCATCCCTCTTGGCCCGGCTCTTCGCCGCGCAGTCGGGGCACAGCTGGTGGTAGAACGCGTCGACCCGGGTGTAGCGCTGCTTGCAGATGTAGCACGGGCGGGGCCGGATCAGGGTGCCCGCGGACGCGCCGTCGGCGTTCGACGTCAGCAGGATGCCCGCGGTCTCGTCGTCGATCCGGTCGGGGGAACCCGTGGCGGTGGCGGCGACGACCTTGCGGTCGGCCTCGGAGACGGCGTCGCGGGCCGCGATGCGCCTGCGCTTCTTCAGCTTCTTGAAAAGGTGACCGACAGCACGCTGGACGGTGACGGAGTCGGGATCCGCGTCGTCGAGGTCTGCCGCCAGATCGAGAACTCTCAGGCAGATCTCGAGATCCGCCGGATCGATCGTCGTTGTTTCACCCATCGAACTTCGCCCTCTCACGAAGAAAGCCCCGGTTCAGTGAACCGGGGCTTTTTCGTCTGTCTCAACTCAGAGTGTCCGAGGGGGGACTTGAACCCCCACGTCCGTTAATAGGACACTAGCACCTCAAGCTAGCGCGTCTGCCATTCCGCCACTCGGACTTGCCTGCCCCCATTTCCTGGGTGCTGCAAAAGATTAACCGATGAACCGCCACGGCCCAAATCGCCCCTCTCACCTGAGCGTTTCCGCCTGCCCGGTGGTAGGAAAGTGGAGTGCCAACTACACAGGAAACCCCAGGCCAGGGTCGCGCCGAAGCCGAAGTCGTGGATCTCGTCAGTTCACTGATCCGCTTCGACACGTCCAACACCGGAGAGCTCGCGACGACGAAGGGCGAGCGCGAGTGTGCGGAGTGGGTGGCGTCCCAGCTGCAGGAAGTGGGCTACGAGACCGAATATGTGGAGTCGGGCGCACCGGGCCGCGGCAACGTCTTCGCGAGGCTGAAGGGTTCGGACCCCGACCGCGGCGCGCTGTTGCTGCACGGTCACCTCGACGTCGTCCCCGCCGAACCGGCCGATTGGCGCGTCCACCCGTTCTCCGGAGCCGTCGAGGACGGCTACGTGTGGGGTCGCGGCGCCGTCGACATGAAGGACATGGTCGGGATGATCCTGGCGGTCGCCCGCCAGTTCAAGGCGGAGGGCATCGTTCCTCCCCGCGACCTCGTGTTCGCGTTCGTCGCCGACGAGGAGGCCGGTGGCAAGTACGGCTGCCAGTGGCTGGTCGAGAATCGTCCCGATCTGTTCGAGGGGGTCACGGAAGCAGTCGGGGAGGTCGGCGGTTTCTCCCTGACCGTCGCCCGCCCGGACGGCACGGACCGCAGGCTCTATCTCGTCGAGACCGCGGAGAAGGGCCTCGGATGGATGCGGCTGACCGCGAAGGGGCGGGCCGGGCACGGTTCGTTCCTGCACGGCGACAACGCCGTCACCATCCTGGCGCAGGCGGTCGCCCGGCTGGGGGCGCACACCTTCCCCCTGGTCATCTCCGATTCGGTGGCCGAATTCCTCCAAGCGGCCGGGGAGGAGACCGGACTCGACTTCGACCCGGCCTCGCCCGACCTCGACGGCACCCTCGCGAAACTCGGCACCATCGCCAACATCCTCGGTGCCACGCTCCGCGACACCGCCAACCCGACCATGCTGTCCGCCGGCTACAAAGCCAACGTCATCCCGCAGACCGCGGAGGCCGTCGTCGACTGCCGGATCCTGCCCGGCAGGCAGGCCGAGTTCGAGGCGACGGTCGACGAGCTCATCGGACCGGACGTCCAGCGCGAATGGATCACGAAGCTCGACTCCTACGAGACCACGTTCGACGGGCACCTGGTCGACGCCATGAACGACGCCATCCTCGCCCACGACCCCGGCGCCCGCACCGTGCCCTACATGCTGTCGGGCGGAACCGACGCCAAGGCGTTCGCGAAGCTCGGCATCCGGTGCTTCGGATTCGCACCGCTGCAATTGCCTGCCGACCTGGATTTCAGCGCTCTGTTCCACGGCGTCGACGAACGGGTACCGGTGGACGCACTACTGTTCGGTACACGCGTGCTGGAACATTTTCTGCTCCACAGCTGATCGAAAACCGATACGCGACAAGAGAGGAACCGCATGTCACACGACCCGTACGAGGCACTGCCCGACCTGCCGAGTTTCGAGCTGACCTCCACCGACGTCACCGACGGGCAGCCGCTGAACAAGGAACAGGTCAGCGGAATCTTCGGCGCCGGCGGCCACGACAACTCACCCCAGCTGTCGTGGTCGGGGTTCCCCGCCGAGACCAAGAGCTTCGCGGTGACGGTGTACGACCCCGACGCGCCGACGGCGTCCGGATTCTGGCACTGGGCGGTCGCGAACATCCCGGCCGACACGACGACGTTGGTGAGCGGCGCAGGCGACGACGAGGGAACCGGGCTCCCGGCCGGTGCGATCACGCTGAGGAACGACGCCGGACTGAGCCGCTTCCTCGGCGCTGCCCCGCCGGCAGGTCATGGGCCGCACCGCTACATCATCGTGGTCCACGCGGTCGACGTGGAGACCCTCGACGGGGTCACGGCCGACTCGACGCCGGCGTTCCTGGGGTTCAACCTGTTCTCCCACGGGATCGCCCGCGCGAAGATCCAGGGGACGTACGAGCAGTAACTCCAGTAGTTCGGGAACAGACGAGTGGCCGGCGAATCCTCGGGATTCGCCGGCCACCGGTCTCGGTGCGGGTTTTGTCAGCGCACGGCGCCGGCGCCGACCGCATCGGCGACGGAGGCGTAGCCGGCCTCGCGCACCTTCCGGGCCAGTCCCTTGTGGATGCGGCGAGCCCAGAACGGGCCGCCGTAGATGAAGCCGGTGTACCCCTGCACGAGGGACGCCCCGGCCAGGATGCGTTCCCACGCCTGGTCGACCGTCTCGATGCCGCCGACGGAGATCAGCACCAGACGATCCCCGACGCGCGCGTGCAGGCGGCGCAGGACCTCGAGCGATCGTTCCGCGACCGGAGGGCCGGACAAGCCGCCCGCGCCGATCGCGGTCACCTCGTCGTCCGGGGTGTTCAGCCCGTCCCGGCGGATGGTGGTGTTGGTTGCGACGATGCCGGCGAGGCCGAGTTCGAGGGCGAGATCCGCGACCGCGTCGACGTCGTCGTCGGACAGGTCCGGAGCGATCTTCACCAGCACCGGGACGGTCACGGTGTCGAGAACCGCACGCAGCAGCGGCCGGAGAGATTCGACAGCCTGTAGGTCGCGCAGTCCCGGGGTGTTCGGTGAGCTGACATTGACCACCATGAAATCGGCGAGCGGGCCGAGCAGTTGCGCGCTCGCCGTGTAATCGGCGGGGGCGTCCGCGGCGTCGACGATCTTGGTCTTGCCGATGTTCGCGCCGATCGGGACACCGGCCCGGCGCTGACGCAGATGGTTGGCCGCGTTGCCTGCGCCGTGGTTGTTGAACCCCATCCGGTTGATCAGGGCGCGGTCCGCGGGCAGCCGGAACAGGCGGGGGGCGGGGTTGCCGGGCTGCGCCTGGGCGGTGACGGTGCCCACCTCGGCGAACCCGAATCCGAGAGGACCCCAGGCGTCGACGCCGGTGGCGTCCTTGTCGAATCCGGCGGCCAGCCCGAGCGGCGCCGGGAAGTCGAGTCCGAACACGGTGTTCCGCAGAACCGGATCGTCCACCACGAGAACCCTGCCGACGAGTTGGCGCAGCGGCGAGAACCGCGTGACCAGGCGCATCGCAGCGAAGGCCAGGTGATGAATGCGCTCCGGAGGAAGGCGGAACATCACCTGTAGGAGCAGGTGGTACAAGGAGGTCTCCCTAGATTGCGGGGTCGGGGACATGGTGAGCGGTCTTCCTTCGTTTGAGCAGAACCCGGCGGCTTCCGTCGGAGTACAGGCGAACCCGCGACAGCTCCCAGCCGCCGAATTCCGCCTGGAGGGCCAAGCGCATCGATGCGCTGACGCGGGTGACGTCGGGTGGCAGCCGAAGCGGCACGTACTCGTAGTCCTCGGATTCGATCTCCCACCCGGAGGGGAGTCGACGTGAATGCGATGCCATCTACGAACTCCTAGTCGGGATCTGCTGCAAGCCGTCTCCCGTCGCGGATCCGATCAGGAGGTCACCGTTCACGGTATCTACAGTGACAGAATTCGGCTGCCGGACGGTGGGATACCGGGCCGTTTCCACGCCGACACCGCTGGACAGGTCGAATCCGACCACCTCGTTGGTTCCGGTCAGCGTGACCCACGCCCGGTCGGCGGTGTCGTCGTAGGCGACGGCGTACGGCGCGAGTCCGGCCGGGAACCGCTGGCGGAGCATCAGTGTGTCGGTGGTGTAGGCGAGCAGTTCGTCGCCGGTCGTGTCGGTGACGAGGATCCGCCCGTAGTGGTCGGTCGTGAGTTGCGTCGCGCCTTCACCGGCGCGCAGCGCGACGCCGAGCGCGGAACCCGGGACGTCGACGGCGGTGACGGACGTCTGACCGCGGTCGAGGGCGGTCAGCGAGTCCCCGACGACGGCCAGCCCGTCGACGGAGGTGAGGCCGTCGATCACCTGTGATTCGTTCGTCTCGGTGTTCACGATGTGAATCTCGCCATTGCCCAGGCCCATCGCCAGCCGGCCGTCGGGCAACTGGGCGACCGAACGGACATCGCCGTCGGCGGGGACGAACGTCACCTCGCCCGTGCGCAGGTCGAGCCGTCCTACCTGCGTGTTCATCGCGAGAAGGGCCACACCGCCGGGAGCGAGGGACACCTGGGCGACGGCCCCGTCCAGCGGAATCGTGCGCGGAGCCGCCGTGAAATCGCCGGCCGGGAACAGCAGGATCTCGTTGCCTTCGCCGCCGAGGACGACGGTCGTGCGGGTCTCGGGGTCGAAGGTGGTCGAATCGATCGGCAGGCCGACGGGGTGGACGACACCCGCGGGCGCGGTGCTCTGCGCCGGGGACTGCGCGGCAGTCGCGGGCGCGATCGTGATCGCCTGATCCTCGTCGGAGTTCGACGAACAACCCGTGACCAGCAGAAATGCCGCTCCGATACACGAGGCGACGACGCGCGCTCCCGGTCTACCCATGTGCTGCTCCTCGGGGTTCTCTCAACGACCTACACCTGCACAACTGTCCACTAGCATCCCTGATCCGCGAAACGCCCACGAATTCGGTCGGTGCCGAGCGGGTGCCGAGGCGATACCGTGAGAAACATCGACCCCGCGCCCGGTGGTTTCCCGACCGCCGGCCCAGGTCATCGAGGAGCAGACCGTGGAAATACCCGAAACGCCGACGTTCACCGTCGAAGACATCTCGGTCGGACCGCACGCGCACGGCTTCGGCCGGACCGCCGAAGGGAACTCCTACGCATTCCGCGTGCGCAAGAGCACGATGCACGTCGAGGTCTACCGCGCCGACGTGGAAACCGAGGTCCCGGACCCGGACGACATCGTGGCGTCGGCGCGGCGCTCGGTCCGGGAGATCGACCTGACCGACGAGCGCAGCATCGTCGCCGTCGTGCGGGACGCCGTGTCCCATCCCGATTCCCTGGCGGCGGGGCCGCCCGATTCCCGGATGGCGAGTACGGAGGACGGCATCACCGTGCGTGCGGTCCTCAGCCGTCTGGGGGCGGTCATCGACGGACTGTGACCGTCGGCCGCTAGCGGTGGTCGCGGCGGGGGAGGACGAGGGTCACGCCGGTCACCGGGTGCGCGATGACCTCGACGGGGTGTCCGTAGACCCGGGTCAGCAAGTCTTCGGACAGGACGTCGCGGGGAGGCCCGTCGGCGGCGACTCGGCCCTGCTCGAGGACCACGATCCGGTCCGCGTACGCGGCGGCGAGCGCGAGGTCGTGGAGCACGACCACCACCGCGGTGCCCCGCTCCGCGCGGGAGCGGGCGAGACGCATCACCGTCTCCTGATGACCGAGGTCGAGGGCGGCAGTGGGCTCGTCCAGCAGGATGGTCTCGGTGCGCTGCGCCAGCACGCGGGCCAGCGCCACGCGGGCCCGTTCGCCGCCTGACAGCGCGGTGAACGGACGTTCGGCGAACGCCACGACGTCACAGATCCGCATGGCCTCGGCGATCGCGGCGTCATCGTCGTCGGTGCGGGGTGTGCGCGCCCACGGGGACCGGCCCATCGTGATCACCTGACGTGCGGTGAACGAGAATCCGACCGTGTTCTGCTGGGGGAGGACCGCCCGTCGCTGGGCCATCTCGAGCGCCGTCCACTCGCCGAGGTCCCGGTCGTCGAGGTGCACGCTGCCCGCGTGCACGCCCTGATCACCGGACAGCGCCGCGAGGAGCGTCG
The DNA here is from genome assembly GCF_017068395.1 of Rhodococcus pseudokoreensis. Taxonomy (NCBI): domain Bacteria; kingdom Bacillati; phylum Actinomycetota; class Actinomycetes; order Mycobacteriales; family Nocardiaceae; genus Rhodococcus; species Rhodococcus pseudokoreensis. Next base: position 7,991,194 of record NZ_CP070619.1, read on the forward strand.
ACTTGCCCGCCCCGTTGGGGCCGACGAGAACGAGGACCTCCCCGATCCGCACGTCCACGGACACGTCGTCGAGCACAGGTCTGCCACCGCGGGTGACGGCGATGCCGTCCGCGCGCAGCGTCACGGCCCCCGAGGGCCGCGGTGGGGGCACCGGATCGGTCCGCCGGAACAGGTTCTGTTCGAGGGCCTCGCCGACGCGGGTGCGGAACGACGGACTCATGCCCACCCGCCCTGACTGGCCCGGGTGCGGCGCAGCAACCAGAAGAAGAAGGGCCCGCCGACGAGGGCCGTGAGCATGCCGAGGGGGAGGTCCGCATTGGTCACGAGCGACCGGGCACCAAGGTCGGCGAGCAGCAGCACGAGGGAACCGCACAGAGCGCTCGCGGGAATCAGGGCTCGGTGGCCCGGGCCGACGGCGATCCGCATCAGGTGTGGGACCACCAGTCCGACGAACAGGATGATGCCGGTGAATGCCACGCTGGAGGAGACGAGCAGGGCGACGATCAGCACCGCGATCTGACGCAGCCGTTCGACGTCGAGGCCGAGGTGCCGGGCCGCGTTCTCGCCGAGCGAGAGCAGGTCGAGTTTCCCGGCGATCAGCATGGTGGCCGCGATCCCGGCGACCGTCATCGGCGCCACCACCGCGACCGCGCTCCACGTGGCCCCGTTGAGGCTGCCCAGTTGCCAGAAGACGATCTGATCGCGCGCCGCGGGGGACGCGACGAACGTGAAGAACGCGATGAGGCCGCCTGCGAACGCGTTGACCGCGACACCGGTCAGGACGAGGGTGACGACCTCGGTGCGGCCCTCGTGCCGGGCCAGGAGGTACACGGCGACGGTCGTGACCAGTCCGGCGACGAAGGCGGCCGCGGCCACCGTCCACCCGGCCGCGAACGCGCCGCCGACGACGATCGCGGCGCTGGCACCGACCGCGGCACCTGCGGACACCCCGATGACGCCGGGTTCGGCGAGCGGGTTGGCGAACACACCCTGCAGCAACGCTCCCGCGCATCCGAGTGCCGCCCCCACCAGGATGGCGAGGATCACCCGCGGGAATCGGACCTCCCACAGCGTCACCTCACCGCTGGGGTGCGCGGGCATCGGCCCGAGATCCAGCCCGATGCGGTGCAGGATGCTGCCGACGACCTCCCCGGGGCCGGTCGGCACCTGACCGATGCAGGCCGAGAGCACGGCGGCGACGGCGAGGGCGATCAGCAGACCGCCGAGGACGGCACCGGTCCGGTTGCGTGACGAGGGCTTACCAGGAGCGTCGAGGTCTTCGACCGTCATGGAGTGGCGGCCGGGTAGACGGCGTCGGCCAGGGCGCCGAGGACGCGACCGGTGTTGGGGCCGAAGCTCAGCAGCACCCCGTCCTGCATGTCCACGACCCGCTGGTTCCGGCCTGCCGGTGTCTGCGCCACCCCGGGGATCTTCTCCAGGCCGTCGATCCCGCCGATCGATTCGAGTCCACCGGTCATCATGAGGAGCACGTCGGGGGCGGCGGCGATCAGTGCCTCGCTGGTGATCGGGGCGAACTGCTGCGTGATCCCCGAGGCGGTACCGGCGTCGACGGCGCCGAGCGCGTCGATCAGGGAATCGGCACCCGATCCCGGGCCGCCGATCATGGTGATCGCGGTGCCGCGCAGATAAAGGAACGCGATCTTCAGCGGATTCTCGCCCTGGGGCGCGCGACTGCGGGCCGCCGCGATCTCGCTCTCCGTGCGGGCCGCGAGTTCCCGGCCCTGCTCCGGCACCCCGAGCGCATTCGCCACCGCGGTGATCTGGCCGGGCACGCCGTCGAGGGTGCGCGTCGGATCGAAATAGACGACCGGCACCCCGGCGGCCCGCAATTGGTCCTGCACCGCCTGCGGACCGATACTGGTGTCGGTGAGGATCACCGTCGGCGCCAGGTCGAGGATGGCCTCGGCGTTGAGGGACTGCCCGCCCGGGGTGACCACCGGCACGTCCTGCGCGGCCGGGAACTCGGACGCGATGTCGCGGCCCACCACGTTGTCGCCGAGCCCGAGCGCAAACACCGTCTCGGTGAGCGTTCCGTAGCGGTCCGCGGTCACGATCCGGCTCGCGTCCGTGATCGTCACGTCCACCCCGTCGAAACTGCGGACCGTGACGGGCAGCGCCGGTGTCGCCGGGGACGCGAGCGGTTCCGGATCCAGGTTGTCGAGGACCGCCGTGCGCGCGCCGCCCGTGCCGCCGACGCTGTCGCCGGAACTGCACGCCGACACGGCCACCGCGGACACCACGAGCAGGATGAGAACGGCGAACAGCGACCTGTCCGCGCGGGCCCGGAACATCGAGCTCATCGTGCGCGGTACCGGTCGATGCCGGCTTCGAGGTCGGCGAACAGGGCGCCGTTGAGGCGGTACGCGAGGTTGACCTCGTCGATCACCCGCTGCTGGTCCTCCGGAGACAGCGGCGCCGCGTCGAGTTTCGCGCGGTAGGTGTCCTTGAACACCTTCGGTTTCGGGATCTCGTCGAAGATGTAGAACTGCAGGCCGTCGGTGCTGTACCCGTAGGCGCGCTCGAGCATGCGCCGGATGATCTGCCCACCCGACAGGTCGCCCATGTATCGGATGTAGTGGTGCGCAACGAAACCGGCGGGCGATTCGTATGCCACTTCGCGGAGCCGTTCCACGTACCGGGTGGTGGCGGGCAGGGCCGAGACGCTGTCCCGCCACGACGGCCCGCGCAGGAATGCGAGATCCGCTTCCAGCGACGGAACCCGCAACAGCTCGTCGTGGAGAAACGGCGACACGACGGGGCTGCCGGTGTGCGTGCGTCCGGCGTCCTCGAGTTCGCGGTAGACGAGGTACGTCTGCGCGAGCAGTTCGGCGTAGCCGTCGGAGGTGAGCTCACCGGCGAGGAGTGCCCCGACGAAGGGGGACTGCTCGGTCTCCCGGTGGGCGGCGTCCGTGCCCGCCTTGATGCGCTCGGCGAAGCCGACGGTTCCGCGGTCGGCCGCGTCGGCCTCGTTCAGCGTGGTCATGGACTCTCCTGCGGATCTACGGACGTCGGCCGGTGGGCACCAGGTTAGCCTGCCCTGCACGTGAACTGCAGGTGCACGTCCGCCGGCTCCCCGCTCGCGCTACGCGCTGACGTCGTCGAGCGCCGCCGCGATCGCGGCGGGCAGTTCCAGCTCCTCGGCGACGAGCACGCCGGTCAGCTGGGCGATGTCCCTGGCCCCGACAACCGCGCTCGCGACGCCGGGACGGTCGCGTGCCCAGGCGAGTGCGACCGCCAGCGGGGACGTGCCGAGACCGTCGGCCGCGGTCACGACCGCATCGACCACCCGCACGGACGAGTCGGTGAGGTAGCTCTGGACGTCCTGCGCGTGCGCTTCGTCGGCGCCGCGGGAATCGACGGGGATGCCGTTGCGGTATTTGCCGGTGAGCACCCCGCGGGCCAGCGGCACGGCCGCGAACACCCCGACGCCGTGATGGGCGGCGGCCGGAACGAGCTCTTCCTCGACACCCCGGGCGAGGAGCGAGTACTCCACCTGGGTGGCGACGAGCGTGGTGCCCCGGGACGCGCCTGCCGCCGTGGCCAGCTGCCAGCCCAGGTAGCCCCTTGCCCCGACGTACCGGACCCGGCCGCTGGATACCGCGAAATCGAGTGTGGCGGCGATCTCGTCGACCGGCGTGAACGGATCCCACGTGGCGACCTGCCACATGTCCAGGTAGTCGGTGCCGAGCTCGCGCAGGGTCGCGTCGAGCTGGGCGACGAGTCCCCGTCGCGAGCAGTCGATTCGCGAGGGTCCCGCCGGGTTGATGCCCGAACTCGAGCTCAGGACGAGTTCCGTGCGCGGCACCACGTCGTCGAGCAGTTCCGCCAGGATCCGCTGCGCCGCACCGTCGCCGTACGCGGGGGAGGTGTCGACGAGCGTTCCGCCCGCATCGACGAACGCCGCGATCTGCGCGGCGGCCTCGTCGCCGTCGGTGTCCCGACCCCAGGTGAGCGTGCCCAGGCCGAGACGTGACACTCGCAACCCGCTTGCTCCGACCGATCTCTGTTCCATAACCGCCTGCGTCTCGTACCGTAGCTGCAACCCCGGCATCCCCGACGATGCTGGTGCCCCCCGGGAACGGCCACCACAGGAGCAGAGTAGTGGGGTTCCGCGTGGCAGGGGGCCTGCCACGCCGGATTCTGCCGGAGCACACCCACCCCGGTACCGTGGCGCCGGTGAATTACGAACGCGACATGGGAAATTGGCGTCAGAGCGGCACATTCGGCCCCGGGACCGGTGAGTGATGGGCGAGGCGATGACCTGGCTCCAGGCGATTGTCCTCGGTGCCGTCCAGGGGTTGACCGAGTTCCTGCCCATCTCCTCGTCCGGCCATCTCCGGATCGTGTCCGAGGTCTTCTTCGGTGACGACGCCGGTGCGTCCTTCACCGCCGTCACCCAGCTCGGCACCGAAGCGGCCGTGCTCATCTACTTCGCCCGCGACATCGGACGGATCATCGCCGGCTGGTTCCGGGGCCTGTTCCACGCCGAGCATCGCAGTGACCTCGATTACCGGATGGGCTGGTATGTGATCATCGGCACGATCCCGGTGGGTGTGCTCGGGTTCCTGTTCAAGGACCAGATCCGCACCGGCGCCCGCAACCTGTGGCTGATCGCCACCATGCTGATCGTGTTCGCGTTCGTCATCGCGGCCGCCGAGTACTACGGGCGGAAGGTGCGTCCCGTCGAGGATCTGCGCGCCAAGGACGGCATCATCATGGGTTCGGCCCAGGCGCTCGCCCTGATCCCGGGGGTCTCGCGGTCGGGCGGCACGATCAGCGCCGGCCTCTTCCTCGGACTCACCCGTGAAGCCGCGGCCCGCTATTCGTTCCTCCTCGCCATTCCCGCGGTCGTCGCATCCGGGCTGTTCAGCCTGCCGGATGCGTTCGAACCGGCCGGTGAGGGTCTCAACGCGAGCGGCCCGCAGCTCTTCGTCGCGACCGCGATCGCCTTCGCCATCGGCTACGCGTCGATCGCGTGGCTGCTGCGTTTCGTCGTCGACCACTCCATGTACTGGTTCGTCGGCTACCGCATCATCCTCGGCGTCATCGTCCTGTCGCTTCTCGCGACCGGCGTCGTGTCGGCCACCTGAGATCGGGCGGTCGGGGAGTGCGCGACACTAGGCTGGGCCAATGACAGTTGTGCTGCTGCGCCATGGGCGGTCGACCTCGAACACTGCACACACGCTTGCCGGCCGGTCGCCGGGAGTCGAACTCGACGACCGCGGTCGCGAGCAGGCGCAGGCGATCGTGGCCCGGCTCGCGGACGTGGTGATCGAGGAGATCGTGCACTCACCGCTTCTTCGGTGCGAGCAGACGGTGGAACCGCTCGCCCGGGCACGGGGCCTGACCCCGGTGGTGGAACATGGGCTGGTCGAGGTCGACTACGGCGAGTGGACCGGTCGGGAGCTGAAGGTCCTGCTCGAGGAACCGCTGTGGAAGATCGTGCAGCAGCACGCGTCCGCCGCAGTGTTCCCCGGCGGCGAAGGGCTCGCCCAGGTCCAGGCGCGGGCCGTCGCCGCGGTCCGGGAGCACGACGCCCGGCTCGCGGAACTCCACGGCCGCGACGTCGTGTGGGTGGCCTGCTCGCACGGTGACGTCATCAAGTCGGTCCTCGCGGACGCCCTCGGCGCACACCTCGACGGATTCCAGCGGATCGTCGCCGAACCCGCCTCCATCAGCGTCGTCCGGTACACCTCCACCCGCCCCTACGTGTTGAAGATGAACGACACCGGGGCCGATCTGTCAGGGGTGAACGTCCCCCCGGCGTCGGGAGACGGCGCCCGGGCCGAAGTATCCGGATCGGTGCCCGGCGGGGAGGTCCGGTTGTGACGATTAGGCGGACCCCGCCGGTAGCGATTAGGCGGACCCCGCCGGTAGCGATTAGGCGGACACCGCCGGGAACGATTGACGGATAATGAACGCAGCATGCTGCGAGGAACAGTCCGAGACGGAACAACGAGTGGGCAGCGCCGCAGTAGGGCCCGGCTCCAGCTGAAGGAGGTGCAATGTCACGCGCAATTCACGTATTCCGCACTCCTGACCGATTCATTGCCGGGACGGTGGGTGAACCCGGCGACAGGTCGTTCTATCTCCAGGCAGTACACGAGGCGCGAGTGATCAGCGTCCTGCTGGAGAAACAGCAGGTACAGGTCCTGGCCGACCGGATGGGACTCCTCCTCGAGGAAGTGCACCGCAGGTTCGGGACGGACGTTCCTCCGGAAGGGGCCGAACTCGACGACGCCAGCCCACTCGTCACTCCGATCGACGCCGAGTTCCGGGTCGGGACGATGGGCCTGGGCTGGGACGCGGACGCCGGAGCCGTCGTCGTGGAACTGCTCGCCGTCAGCGAGACGGAATTCGACGAGTCCGTCGTGCTCGACGACTCTGAGGACGGACCGGACGCCGTGCGCGTGTTCCTCACCCCACTGCAGGCGAGGGACTTCTCCCTGCGGTCCGAACGGGTCATCGCCGCCGGTCGCGCACCGTGCCCGCTGTGCGGTGAGCCGCTCGCCCCGGAGGGACACATCTGCATCCGCACCAACGGGTACCGCCGCGGCCAGAGCTTCGGACTCACCCCGGAAATGGACGAGGAGGACTGACGGTTGCCTGCCGAGGAGTCCGATCCCCTGGAGTCCGGCGAGCTGACCCTCATCGGCCAGATCACCCACGCCAGCAACGCCACCCTGGTCTGCGACGCGGCCGCGGGTGAGAACACCGTCCGCTGCGTGTACAAACCCGTCCGCGGGGAACGCCCGCTGTGGGATTTCCCGGACGGCACGCTCGCTGGACGTGAGGTTGCGTCGTATCTCGTGTCCGAGCAGCTCGGGTGGGGTGTGATTCCTCGCACTCTGCTGCGGGACGGTCCGTTCGGCCCGGGGATGGTGCAGCGGTGGATCGACACCCCGGACCGGCACGCCGACGACACCGGCGGTCTCGATCTGGTCGACATCTGCGCCCCCGACGCCGTCCCCGCGGGGTGGTTCGAGATCCTGCGCGCCACCGACATGGACGGCGAACCGGTCGCGCTGATCCACGCGGACGACCCGCGGCTGCAGCGGATGGCCGTCCTCGACGTGCTGATCAACAACGCCGACCGCAAGGGCGGCCACGCGCTCGAGGGTCTCGACGGGTCCGTCTACGGCGTCGACCACGGCATCTGCCTGCACACGGAGAACAAACTGCGGACCGTGCTGTGGGGGTGGGCCGGGACGGAGGTGCCGGGCGCCCTCGTCGTCGACATCGCCGAACTCATCTCCTCGCTGGAGGGCGACTTCGGTGCGCGGCTCGGCGAGCACATCACGTCCGACGAGGTCGCCGCGCTGTACGAGCGCGCCGTGGATCTGCTCGCCGCACCCGTGATGCCCCGGCCGAACGGTCACCGGCCCATCCCGTGGCCCGCGTTCTGAGCGACCCGTTCGGAGCCCGGCGGGCGGCGGCTCCCTCCGAGGCGGAAACGCGGGTCCATTAGGCTCGCTGTCATGCAGTCTTGGTCCGAAACCGCTGTCCCGTCCGTTCCAGGCCAGGGGCCTCCGCTGCGGTTGTTCGACACCGCCGACCGGCAGGTGCGCCCCGTCACTCCCGGACGCACGGCCACGATGTACGTGTGCGGTATCACCCCCTACGACGCGACCCACCTCGGTCACGCCGCCACGTACCTGACGTTCGATCTGGTGAACCGGATCTGGCGTGACGCCGGGCACGACGTGCACTACGTCCAGAACGTCACCGACGTGGACGACCCGCTGTTCGAGCGCGCCAACCGCGACGGCGAGGACTGGGTCGTCCTCGGCATGCGCGAGACGGCACTGTTCCGCGAAGACATGGAAGCCCTCCGGGTGATTCCCCCGCGCGACTACATCGGCGCGGTGGAATCGATCGGCGAAGTGATCGAGATGGTCGAGAAGTTCGTCGCGTCCGGCGCCGCCTACGTCGTCGACGACGCCGAATTCCCCGACGTGTACTTCCGCGCCGACGCGACGGAACAGTTCGGGTACGAGTCCGGCTACGACCGCGCGACGATGGACAAGTTCTTCGCCGAACGCGGCGGCGACCCCGACCGCCCCGGCAAGCAGAACCCGCTCGACGCGCTGGTGTGGCGCGCGGTCCGGCCGGGTGAGCCGTCCTGGCCGTCGCCGTTCGGTCCCGGGCGTCCCGGCTGGCACATCGAGTGCTCGGCCATCGCCCTCAACCGCATCGGTTCGGGTTTCGACGTCCAGGGCGGCGGCAGCGACCTGATCTTCCCGCACCACGAGTACTCCGCGGCGCACGCCGAGTCGGCCACGGGTGACCGTCGGTTCGCACGGCACTACGTGCACACCGGCATGATCGGTCTCGACGGCGAGAAGATGTCGAAGAGCCGTGGCAACCTCGTGTTCGTGTCGAAGTTGCGCGGCGAGGGCGTCGATCCGGCCGCTATCCGCCTCGGACTGCTGTCCGGGCACTACCGGCAGGACCGTCCGTGGACCGAGCAGGTACTCGCCGACGCCCACACCCGGTTGCAGTTGTGGAAGGACGCCGCCGCACTCGAGTCGGCGCAGTCGGCCACCGACACGATCGCCCGGCTGCGCCAGCATCTCGCGGACGACCTCGACACCCCGAAGGCGCTCGACGCCCTCGACGGCTGGGCCCGCCGCGCCCTCGACAACGGGGGTTCCGACACCAACGCGCCGAGCGAATTCGCCGCGGCGGTGGATGCCCTTCTCGGTGTGCGGCTTCGCCGCCCGTGAGTACTTGTTAACCGCCCGCGGTTAACAAGTACTCACGGGTCAGGCGAACTCGAGCGCACCCTCCGCGGGCGTCGGGACGCGCCGGCGGAGGGGCGAACCGAGCGCCTGCGCAAGGTCGGTGCCGTCGTGCTCGGCGAGTAGTTCACCGTCGGACCACACGAGCAGGGTGGCGCTGACGCTCTGCTCGGCCGTCGAGTGCGCCAGGTCGTAGTGCGCGCAGCCCGGCACGCCGCCGTATGTGATCCACAGGTCGAACCCGGTCATGAACAGGTCGAGGTCGAATTGGACGCTGAGGCCGAGCAGTTCGGCCCGGCCGTTGTCGTCGACGCCGGCGAACGCTTCGTCCAGTGCGAGCAGCCGCGGGGCGTGCGGGTCGGCGGAGTCGAGCATGACGTGTGCTGCGGCGAACAGCGGCAGGTGCAGCGAGACGGACTGCTCGCCGCCGGAGAGTGCGCTGTGCCGGGCGACCGTCAGCCTGTCTTCGTTGCCGTTCCCGCTGATCAGGGTGAACGAGAACACCCGCCACCGCCGGTAGTCGAGGGCGGACGCCAGGATCTCCGGGTACGACCGTTCAGGGTGGGCGGCGCGGGCGGTCCTGATCTGGTGGGCGAAGTGGGCGCGCATCGTGGCGAGTTCGTCCGGGCCCAGCGCCGAGGTGTCGCGCTCGAGCAGTTTGGAGATGGCCTTCGCGCTGTCGTCGAGGTTGTCGGCGAGGACCCAGTGGACGCCGATGGTGTTGCCGGACGACATCCGCCGCTCCCGCATCTCGGTGCCCATCCGGGCGATGAGTTCGCGGGCGTCGACGGTGCGTTCGTGGATCTGCTGGGCGAGACCGGTGAGCAGCGCGTCCTCCAGGATGCGACGCTCGGATTCGGTGAGCAGCAGTTCCTGATCGGAGCGCGCGGATGCGATGCGGGCGGCGAACTCGCCGATCGACGAGTACCCCTCGTCGTCCTGCACCTGGACCACCGTCAGGCCGTCCGGCGCGTCCCACTGCAGCCGGTAGTCCTGGCCGGCGGCCGCGAGTTGTGCGTCGAAGTCCTGCAGCGCGGTGGTGAGCGCGGTTCGCGTCGACTTGCGTGCCGAGTCGCTGACCCGCACCGATTCGGTGGCGCCGTCCAGCGCGCGGAACAGCGCGTCCGCTTCGGGCGGCAGGATCGGGATGTCCTGGTCGGCGTTCTGGATCCGGTACACCAGTTGTTCGGCGCTCATCCACGCCGCCGCACTGGCCGGCCACGTGTGGCCGCCGTCGACGCCGAGGAGTTCGAGCAGGTCGCGCCGGGCGTACGGCGCGAGGTGGGCGGCGTCGGCGTGGGTTTCGGTGAGCGCCAGCCGGAGCGTCTGGACGGCGGTGTTGTACGCGCCCTCGGCCTTGCCGATGCCCTCGCCCGCATCCTTGTCCGCCTTGCGGGCGTCGCGCTGCTCCTTCTTGCACGCCTCGATCCGCGCGTGCGCTTCCTCGAGTTGCCGGTCCAGTTGCTCGGCTCCTGCGCCTAGCGTGTCGCGGAGCGTTTCGAGGCGCTGGATCTGTTGCGCGAGGACCTCTTCGGCGACGGCGGCTTCCTCCGCGAATTCCTCCGCGTTGCCGCGCGCCTCGTGCAGCCGGTCCTCGGACTGGTGCGTGTGCTCGACCTCCTTGCCGTGTTCGCGCCTGCACCGCTGCACCATCTCGCCCTGCTTCTCGAAATGCCGCACTGCCGCGGCGAGCGAGTCGATCTCGCGGGCGACGTGGGGAGTCCGGTGCGTGGATGCGGTGGCCCGGAGTTGCTTTTCCTTCGAGGACAGGTCGGCGATGGCCTGGTCGAGTTCGCGGCCGACGGCTGTCGCGGTGTCGGTGCGGCTGCGGAGCGCGCCTGCCGATTCGGTGACCTTCTTCAGCGCGGTGAGGATCGATCCGGTGCGGGGCAGGGACTGTGCCGCCACGGTCGTCCGCGTCAGCAGCGCTGCCGCCGCATCCGCTGATGCCGTTGTGTCCTCGAGCCGCGCCCGGGTTTCCTCCAGCGTCCTGTCGAGTTCGGTGATGCGGGCGGCACGCCTGCGGGCCCGCGCGGTGGTTCCGATGTACTCCGCATCCGATTTCGAGTGGCGTCCCCGCTGGATCCCCTGGCGGTACGCCCCGTCCCCGGCGACGCCCACCGGACCCTCGGCGAGGTCGAGGGATTCGAGCGCGATGGATTCGAGGATTCCGCGCACGCGGTCGTCGGGGACACCCGCGTCCTGCTCGACGTCGAGAACGTCGGCGAGGGTCCTGCCGGTGGGCCGGTCCGCGGCGGGGAGGGCCACGAGGAAGTGTTCGGATTCGACGTCGGGGAGCCCGTCGTCGACCGTGACCCAGCCGTCGAGGAGATTCGCGGCCTCCAGTGCGGCCTCGATTCCCGCCGCGACGGCGGCGTCGACACCGTCGGCGAACCGGACCAGACGCCAGAGCGGCGCACCGGTCAGCCCGGACCGCGCGTCGTGCCTGGCCGCCGGGAGCGGCGGGGCGTCGTCGTGCTCGGATTCGATTGCCGCGCGAGCCGATTCGTGTTCGGCGATCGACTCGGCCGCGTCGGCGGCGTCCCGGTCGTACTGCTGACGACGCAGCCGGAGTGCATCGACGGCGTCCGTGGTCTGCTCCGTCAGCGTCTCCGACAGGGTGGCGGCGTCGTCGTCGCCGATCCCGCGGAGGGTGGTGTCCAGTGCGTCGAACAGCGCGGCGGGCGCCTCGATCTCGGCGTAGAGGGACGAGTGCTCCGCCCACCAGGAGCGGAGGTCGGTGGCGCATCGGCTGCGGGCCGATTCGACCGCGGTCTCGGCTTCGAGGACGGCCACCTTCGCGGTGTCGAGTTGCTCCTGGCCGCGACGTGCCGCGTCGTCGGCGCGCGTCCGTTCGGTGGCGGCCTTCTCGACGGTGACGAGCGCGGCCCGGACCGCGCGAAGGTCGCCGTCGCGCTCCTCGGCGTGCCCGCGCAGCGCCGCGGTCAACTGGTCGGCGCGCGCGTCGTCGGGGAGTGCGGTCCAGGTGATTCCGGCGTCCTCGGCGGCGGCGTGAAGTTCGTCCTCGGCGTGGGCGAGGGCCTCGACTGCGCGGGTGACGGCGTCGCCGGCCTTCGCGTGCTCCTCGGACCGCTGTTCGAGGGTCGCCTTGGCCTTGCGGGCCTTCTCGGCCTGCAGTTCCGTCGACTTCTCGAGCGTCGACACGGCCTGCGCCAGGTCGTCGAGTTGCGTACGCCCCTCGTAGGCGGTCGACCGCTTCAGTGCGTCCAGGGTGGCGTTGGCCTGGTCGAGTGCGCGGTCGGCGGCGGTGAAGCGTTCTTCGGCGGCCTCCCGGCTCGCCTGGCTGCGCGCCCGGTCGGCCGCCGCCCCGTGGAGGGCGGTGATGCCGGACCGCACCGCGTCGAGACGGGTCGCGAGCTGGTCGACGTCGGTACGCGCCTGCTGGCGAAGGTATTTCGCGTACACGCCGACGAAGCTCTGCGCCGCCTGGTCCGCCGCCGCCAGCCCTTCGAGTGCCCGGCCGACCTCCTCCATGTCGCTGAACGAGCGCGCCGCCTCGAGGACGAGTTGTTCGTCGAGGGGGCGCAGACCGTCGGTGAGCGCCTGCGACAATCCCTTGGGGTCGAGGTTCTTCGCGAGCTGGGGGCGGCGCAGCGTGAGGATGAGGTTGATCAGCTGGTCGTAGCGCTGGACACCGAGCCCGAACATCCGTGCGTCGATGGCGGCGCGGTAGTCGAGCGGCCGGTCGGTGATGGAGTCGGTGCCGATCTGCTCGCCGAGTTGCTTCTTCGTGAGTGGACGGTCGTCGCTGCCGAGCAGGGAGAAGTCGACGCCGACCCGGCCGTCGGCCACGAAGTACCAGCGCGTGACCTTGTCGTTGGTGCGGGAGGCACGCATGCCGATGCCTACGGTGACGGCCTCGGGGTCGTCCTTCGCGCCGCGGCAGAACTCCATCCAGACATACGAGTACGCGCTCTCCTGTCCGCGGTACAGGAGGTTCGACTTCATGGTCCGTTCCTCGCCGGCGAACGGGTTGAGGCGGCGCGGTTCGATCCTGCCGTCGAGGACGAACGGGAACAGCACCTCGAGCGCCTTGGTCTTGCCGGAACCGTTGGGGCCGCGGAGAACGAGGCGGCCGTCGGCGAAGGAGAACTCCTGATCCCGGTAGTCCCAGAGGTTGATGATCCCGGCTCGGGTGGGCCGGAAACGCGCACTCGTCATGCTGTGATGTCCTCGCTGTCGTTCGCTGAGCTCTGGAACAGGTCGATCTCCGGTGTGCGGTCGCGGATCGTGACCACCACACCCCGGTAGCGGGCGAGCGCCGGGAGCGCGAGCACGCCGCCCGGCACCGCCGCGGTGAGGCGCAGCCGCTCGAGCAACGCCAGCGCGGCGCGGCCCAGGCCGTCCGGGTCGGCCTGCCACCCGGCGGCGAACGTGCGCCCGAATCTGTCGGTCAGGGTCCGGACGGTGTCGGTGATCCACTCGTCCTCGACGACCGGGAACAGCCGGTCGGCGGGGGCGGGCTGCTCGGGTTCGACTCCGTCGTGGCCTGCCAGGCTGTCGAAGATCCCGGACTGCGGAATCGCGCTGTCGACCTGTTCGAGCAGGTCTTCGGACCGGCCTCGCGGCAGCGGCATCCGGGCCGTCTCCGGGGTGTCGGGATCCAGGACACGATCGGCGATCTCCCCGGCGAGCAATAGCGCGACCTGCGCGACCGTCCCCGTCCCGGGGAACCGGACGTCGGAGAGCCGCCCGGACGAGTCGATCATCGCGACACCCTCTTCGCGCCGTTCCGCGACCAGTCCGGTGAGCAACTCGACATCGGCTGCGGTGCGGGGGAGCGCGAGTTGCACCAGTTCGTGGTCGTCCAGGTCGGCGGCGTAGACGACGGGCCGTTCGACGAGAGCACGCCGGACGCGCCGCGTCGTCTCCTTCACGTCGACCGTCCGGGACGTCCCGAACTCCGCCGTGTCGTCGTCGGTCACCGAATCCGCGCCTGCGAGCAGACCGCGAATGGAGCGGAGATGCTGCAGTGCGCGCGGCGGCCGGAACAGGGCGATGACGACGGACCGGTCGATGTCGTAGAGCGCTTCGCCCGCATCGGGATTGGCGGCCCAGCCGCCCGCGTCGCCGTCGGCGAGGGCGATCGCGCCGCGGGCCGCGAGCCAGCCGACGGCGTCGACGAACGCGTCCCGGTCGGACGCGCGTTCGGTGGACAGGTCCACCCCGTCGACCTGCGCGGCGTCGGCGGCGACGTGATCGGCGAGTTCGGACAGGGTGATCTGGTTGCCGGCGCGACCCAATGCGGCCAGCGCCAACGCGAGGTAGGCGTAGCGGTACCGGTCGAACGTGCGGTCGGTGGCCGTCTTGGCCGGGGTCCCGGCGTCGAGTCGGTCGCTGACCGTGAACAGGCGGGCTGTCGTCTCGGTGACCTCGAGCCGGTACCCGAACAGCGTCATCAGATCTTCGCGCAGTTCGGTGGCCCACCGGCGGAGCAGGGGAAGCGCGATCCGATCCGGATAGGTCTGCGTCACCAGATGATTCGACAGGATGACACGGGCGGCGCGCTGATACGAATCGAGGGCGAGCGGTGAGATCTCCCGTGCCTTCACCGAACGCTCACCTGCAGTCCGTCGAGGTGCAGACGTCCTCGGGCGGTGTGCACCACCGTCGATTCGCTGTGCGGGCTGAGGGTGAGCTTCACGCCGTTCTCCGATCCGGTGCTGCTCTTGACGCGGCCGCTGACCGGTACCCGCGCCGTCAGTGCGGCGTTCAGCAGGCTCAGCAGCACGTCGGTTTCGGACTCGTCGAGTTCCCGCTCGTAGACTCCGCCCCTGGCGAGCGATTGGGCGGCGGCCGCGCGAAGTCGTTGTGCGGTCAGCTGTTCCTCCCGCAGGCGGCGCACGCTGCCCTCGTTGCGCTGCACCCGCGCGGGCAGACCGGGGGACGGGGGACGTCCGGTCTCGGCCAGTGTGCGGGAGATCTCCACGGGCTGCGCCTCCCACCACGACCGGGTGTCGGGGATGATGTCGGCGTCCGGATGCACCATCGAGAGGTGGCGCGGACGCCCGAGGTCGAACACGGCCTGGAACAGGGCGTGCGCGGCGTCCTCGTTCGGAGTCGCAGCGAACCAGCCTGCGAGGTGCCGCAATTGGCTCTCCCTGCTGACGCCGCCCTTGCGGGTCTCGGTGACGCGGCGCAACAGCGACAGGACGGCGGCGATGGCGCTCATCGTGCCCTCGCGCAGGCGTTCCGACTCGCTCGGACCCGCCTCGCTCCCGACGAACCAGTGCGTCAAACCGGCCCACCGGGCGCGCCAATCGGCTTCGCGCTCTTCGACATCGAGGAACACCCGCTCGTCGCTGGCGGCGGCCCGCGCCACCATCGACTCGACGCCGGTGTCTTCCACGAGCGCGATGGCCGCGGCGAGCTTCGGCGCATACCGCGACAGGTCGGAGCTGAACTCGCGCATGTGTGTGAGGAGAGCGTCCTTGTGGGACATGAACGTCTCGGGGGTGATCTCCGTGGTGCGGACGAGGTCGCCCAGGGTCAGATAGAACTGGGCTGCGCGTCCGGCCATGTCGGACAGCGTCGCGTCGAGTCGGTTGAGTTTCCTGTACACCAGGTCGTTGTCGGCGGCGCGATTCGCCGCGGCCAGGTCGTTCATGTCGGCGAGGAGGTCGGGGAGCGCCAGCCGGGACAGCGACGCGTCGTCGAGCCGGGCCGCGAGTGCGTCCTCGACGGCCCGGAACACCTGGTAGCCAGCCTGACTGAATTGATACACGAAATGCCGGTTCCGGTACTCGGCGAGCGTCGCGGCGCGCGTTCCGTCGTAGCTGCGCTCGAGTACTTCCCAGACGTGGAGTTGCTCGAGCAGGGGAGTGACGTCGCCGGCGCCGAGTTGCCCGGCCGGGTCGTCGCCGGCGAGGCCGTCCAGGATGCGGGCGACGTCGCCCGCGTGGAGCAGCACGATGTAGTTGGCGCGGGCGTGATCGAAGGCCCGCAGCACCCACAGGTACTCCGCCCGCTTCTCCGCGGTGGCGAAGGAGAACAGTTTCAGCCGGTCGTCCCGGAGCGGGGGAGCGACCGCCGGACGTGCGGCGCGCAGCCCCGACGGGGACCGACCTGGATCGCTGCCTGATTCACTCACCGTGACAGGTTATGCGGTCGTGCAGCGGTCGAGCGAACGCCGTGCCGACCTGCGCCGACATCTCCCGACGAGCGAGGCGGGAAATCAGAGGACGAACAGCACGAAGACGATCGCGACCAGCACGAGCGCCAGCCCGACCGCCGCGGCGACGAGCCAGGACGCCCGGGAGGCGTTGTCGGATTCGTCCCCGGACTGCTCGACGGCGCGCGGTTCCGGCGGCGTCGCGACCGCCGTTCCGCCGGACGCCCGTGCGGGGGAGGTGCCCACCGCCGCGGCGGGCGCGGGGTTCTGCGTGCGGGTGGCGGGCCGGTTCGGGGTTGCGGAGGTCGACGGCACCGGTTCGCCGACGACGGCGTCGATCACCTCGGTGACGTCGTACGACGGCGGCAGGCCGATCGGGGTCACCTTGTGCGTGGTCGGATTGAACCCGGCGGCGCGGATGGCCGCACCGAGCGCCGAGGTCTGCTCGGGGCCCGGGCCGACGACGCACCGGACGTCGAACTTCTCGCCGATCGTGGCCGCGAATCCGTGAACGGCCGCGGAGTCCCTCGCGATCAGGCCGTCGCCCGTGACGACCACGGCATCGAGGTTGCCGGGCAGCCAGCCGAACGCACCGAGCGCGGTCGCGATCTGGGCCGTCGGGGAGCCCCCCGAGGAGAACCGGAACGCCTTGCCTGCCTCCACACCCGAGCGGATCAGCGCGACCGTCGATCCCGTGTCGTCGACGTGGTAGATGCCGACCAACTGCCCGGGGCGCTCGGCGATCTCGGATTCGAACCAGGCCGCGGCGGCTTCGGCGTCCGAGACCAGGGACAGGTACGACATGTCGGCGTAGTCGAGCGCGTCGCGGAGCGCTGCGACCGCGGCCGAGTCCCAGCGGGTCGGGTAGGTGGCCATGATGTCGGGGGCGCCGCCCGTCCGGCCGCCGTGGTCGGGGAGAGGTTCGCACTCGCGGAGCAGGCATCGCATCGCACCCGCGACCAGGTCTTCTGCGCGGTACCGCGATCCGTCGCCGACCGCGACACCGGCCGGGTCGCCGACGCGGGGAAGGAACCCCGACACGGTGTGGGTGTCGCCGATCATGTGCGGCGCCGATCCGCCGAGAATTGCGGTGCCGTCCGGGCACATGTGCAGGACGGTGTCGCGGACGATGACGACCGGATCCGGGGATCCTGGATCGTTCGACGCCACCACCGCGGTGGACACGACACTGCCGATCCTGAGCCCGACTCCCATGGACATGCAAGAACCCCTATTCGTGTTGCGAACGGATTGCGACTTCCGTCAGGCCCGTCCGACTCGGTCGGTGAGGCCACAAGATGTACATCCTGCTACCAGAGGGTGCTTGTGCGCGCCATCACGCGCGGCGTGGCGTGGTCGTATTGCACACAGTCGGGGAGTTTCCGCCTGCGGCGAGTGATCGGTCAGGTCACCGTCGGGCGATCCAGGCCGTCCGGCTGCCGCGGACCGTCAGGTCGCCGCGGTGCAGGACGCTGTCGGGGCCGTCGTCCGAGAGGAGGCGATCGAGAGTGTCGCGATCGTCGACGGCCAGTCGTCCGTCGAGGGCGGAGCGAACACGGCTCAGAAACGTGTGTGCGTAGCGTCCGGCGCTCGGCGGGGCCGGGGTTGCCTCGCTGGTGAAATTGCGCTCCTCGACGTCCACGAAACCGGCCCGCTCGATGTGGCCCCGCCAGTTCGGGTGCGCGTTCCAATCCATCCGCGCCAGGGCCTCGTGGCAGCGCGACTCCAGGCCCGGGCGGCCCATGCCCAGGTCGTCGGGCAGGAGTCGGGGCAGCGCGTCCATCTCGACGACCACCAGTACGCCGTCGGGGTTCAGCGCGGCGTACATGTCGCGGAGTACCCGGTCGGGGTCGGCGACCTCGTGTAACGAGGAAGCCGCCCACACGACGTCGGCGGCCTCGACCGCGGGCCAGCCGGCATTCAGATCGGCGTGCACGCCGCTCACGCGGTCGGCCAGGCCCTGCGCGTGGGCGGCGGTGCGGATGCGCTCGAGCATCACCTCCGACCTGTCGATCGCGACGACCTCGGCGGCGGGGAACCGCCGAGCCAGCGTCAGGCTGCCGGCGCCCGTTCCCGCGCCCACGTCGACGACCCGGTGCGGGGTCTCTCGGACGCGCAGCCCGGCCCAGTCGGCCACCTGGTCGAGGTAGGAGCCGAAGATCTCGGCGTCCAGGTCGAGGAGATCCGGCAGAGCGGCTTCGTGGGCCGAGGTGTGCCCGCCATGGTGCCCGCCGTGGTGATGCGAATGCTGTGTCATGCCTCCAGGCTAGTCACGTTCTGCTCCATGCGCATACACTCTTGCGTATGACGCAAGAACTCGGGTTGGACGGTGTGATCCGGCAGCGCATCCGGGGCCTACGGCTGGCCCGCGGCTGGTCCCTCGACGCGCTGGCCGCCCGCTGCTTCCTCAGTCCGTCCACGCTGAGCCGCAT
Organism: Rhodococcus pseudokoreensis; assembly: GCF_017068395.1. Lineage (NCBI taxonomy): Bacteria > Bacillati > Actinomycetota > Actinomycetes > Mycobacteriales > Nocardiaceae > Rhodococcus > Rhodococcus pseudokoreensis. The sequence goes on from NZ_CP070619.1 coordinate 8,009,520, forward strand.
CGAGACGGGCCACCGCAGGATCGCTCTCGACCAACTGGTTCCGATCGCGCGGGCTCTCGGCACCACGCTCGATCAGCTCGTCGAGTCCGTCGACGACGAGGACGTGGTGATCCGGCCGATGCCCGAACAGGCGCGAGGACTCACGACCTGGTTGCTGTCCCGCGAACGCGCCCTCCACGGCGCGACCGTGGCGAAGATGCGTATCACCCCCGAAAGGCCCGCGGGCCCGGACCACGTCTGTGTGCACCCCGGGCACGAGTGGTTCACGGTCCTGTCGGGGACTGCCCGCCTGCAACTGGGGGAGCGGACCATCCTGATCGAAGCCGGTGCCGCAGCGGAGTTCTCGACCATGGTGCCGCACTCCATCGGAGCCCACGACGGTCCGGTGGAGATTCTCACGATCTTCGACCACGACGGGGAGCGGGCACACCTGCACGCCGCGGACGACGCCCCGCCGGCGTGACGTGCGCGCCGGCAACGCACGGCCCCATACGATGTGAGCGGCATCGGCGCACGCCGAGAAGAAAGGACGGACATGTCGTCTTCCGACACCACGGGCGAGACGGAATTCCCGGCGAGCATGGGGAAGGTCTCCCGCCGTGAGCTCGCGTCCCACGGCTACACGCGTTTCGATCAACTGACGACGGTCACCGCCAAGGAGCTGTTGAAGATCCACGGCGTCGGACCGAAAGCGATCCGGATCCTCGAGGCGGAACTCGCCGAGCGGGGACTCGGCTTCGCCGGCTGAGCGGAGCCGGAGGCGCTACAGCAGGCCGTGCGCGCGCTGATACGTGGCGGGCGGTGTGCCGACGACCTGCGTGAAGACCCGCGTCAGGTGGGCCTGGTCGCTGAACCCCAATTCGTAGGCGAGCGCCGACCAGTCGATCCTCTCGCCCGAGTGGGCGGCGGCGGCCGCGTCGAGGATGCGAAACCGCTGGATCACCCACTTCGGGCCGATCCCGACGTATTCGGTGAACAGCCGTTGCAGGGTGCGCAGGCTGCAGCCGGCGTGTGCGGCGAGCTGGTCTGCGCGGACGACGTCCCGGCGGCGCTGGGCGTCGCCGACCAGGGTCGTGACCTCCCGTCCCGTGGGGTCCGGAACGGGATCGGTGCGCAGAAGGTACCGCTCGAAGACGTCGATCATCTCCGCGCTGTCGGTGCCGGCGAGGATGTGTTCCGCGACCGGGCGATCGTCACCGGTGAGCAGATCCCGTCCGGGCTGGACGGTTCCCGAGATCGCACCGAGACTGCACTTCAGCAGAGGCCGGAACCCGCCGGCGTGGAAGGCGGCTCCCAGCACGTGGCCGTCTCCCGTCAATGTTCGGTAGAACGGCGACCGGGAGATCCCGTGCACCAGCAGCTGTCCGTCCTCTGCGGCGACATGAATGCGCGGCTGAGGAACCACCTGCTGCCGATGCGGCTTCGGCACCGACCACCGCACCAGCCAGTGGTAGTCGACGAACTCGGCCAAATCCGCTCGGGGAGCGACCCGTTCGACCTCGAAACCGGGTTCGCCGGCGGTGGGGCGGACGATCGCCTCGGGGTGTCCTGGCACATTCGGCACTCGCCCATCCTAGTGTCGCGAATGTTCAAGCACGCCACGCCGGCGCGTACCTAGAGTCTCCTGACATGAGCTACTCGCACACCGCTCGAAGCAAATTCACCATCGCCGCGTGGTCGGAATCGGTGATCACCGACGTCGACGGCGAAGGCACGACCGCCGGCGACACCTACTACCCGGCGCGCGGCGCCACCCGGGCGGCCGTCGAATATTCGTACTCCGGGGACATCGAGGGAACGAGCACGGTGGCCTACCTGATCGCGTACAAGGCCGACGCCGCGCCGGTGCTCGGTCTCGAGCGCTTCGAGGGCTCGATCGGCGGGCACGACGGAACGTGCGTGTTCCAGCACCTCGGCAGTCAGGACCAGGGTTCCGTGTCGGCACGGATCGAGGTGGTGCCGGGTATGGGCACGGGCGGTCTGACCGACCTGCGCGGCAGCGCGGACCTGTCCATCGCCGGACCCGGCGAGGGCGGCTACGAATTCGTTCTGTCCTACGACGTCGGCTGAGTTCGGGTCGTCGGGCGTTCGCTCAGTGGTTTCAGGCCACACGACGCCGCGAGACCCTGCGATTCGATGCCCATCGCGGTGTTGGAGCGGGTCATGAAGTTCGTCAATGCGATGAACGCGGTCAGTTCCACCAGCGCGGCCGGGCCGAGCGCCTCCAGGAGCCTGGCCGACAGTTCGTCGGTGACCGTCGGTGGGGTCAGCGTCATCGCCTCGGCGTACTCCAGGACGTCGCGCTCCAACGGGGTGAAGACGTCCGACTCACGCCATCGGGGAACCTCGCGTGCCTTCGTCTCGTCCAGGCCCTTGTTGTGGGCTTGGAAGTAGCCGTAGTCCAGGCAGAAGGCGCAGCCGACCATGCTCGCGACCGCCATGTGGGCAAACGATTTCAGATTCTCGTCGCACCGGTCCCACTTCTGTACCTGCCGGGCGACGCTGAAGCTGAAGTTCGTCACCTTGCGGTTGTGCCACACGACCCCCACCCCCTCGGGCACGTCCCCGAGCATCTTGCGCGACATCCGCTTGACGACCGCACCGTAGATGCCGGTCAATTCTGCCTGCGGGATCCTGGCCATGATTCCTCCTCGGTTCGAATGTTCTCGGCATAGAGACACCGGCCACGCGCCGAATGTGACATCCGAACCGGATTTTTTTCGCCGGCCGCCCCTCAGCCCGGCGCGAGTGCGCGGTCGGCCAGCGCGGCGATCACGGGGGAGAGTGCCTGCGCGTGTTCGAGCGTCAGGTGGTTGTCGTCGCGGTACACGAGGTCGTTGCCGACGACCACCGGGCAGCGCTCGGCGGTGCAGAACAGGGTGGTCAGATCGGCGTACCGTCCGCCGCCTGCCGCGGTGGCCGCCGCCTCGGCCGCGACCCCGGCGTCGTCGACCGCGACGGGCCGCGGCGGCGAGCAGGCAGTCGCGTCGTCGAGGTGTGCGGACAGGCACGTCGGCACTGTCGACTGCGGATCCGGGACGGGCCCGAGGACCAGGACGGCCGCACCCGTGGCCCGGAGTTCCGTGACCAGCCGGGTCAGGCTGTCGAGCCAGGGCCCGCCGTACACGCTGAAACCGAAATCGGCGCCGTACCGCCGGGACATGCTCAGCACGACCAATTGTGGCCGCTCGGCCCGCAGCCGGTCGAGGATCTCGCCGCGCCACTGCTCGCACTCGCTGTATTCCCGCCCGAGGTAGGGGCTGGTGAGGGGAAGGTCGAGGAGTGGGCAGGTGACCTTGCCCATCGTCTCCAGCCGCCAATGCTGCTGTTCGGCGGCCGCTTCGAACGCCGGGGCCCACATCGCGGCATGCGAATCCCCGACGAGCGCCACCGTCGTCGCGGACGTCACGTCACCCGACGCGCACTCGTCCTGCCCCACCTCGAGCCATGACCGCACACAGCCGTTGACGAACACCGCGGGCTTGTCTGCCGGTGCGTCGGCGAGCGGTGGCGACAGATTCGACGGGACCGCCTGCAGTCCTGCCGATTCCGCGACCGCCGCCTGCACCTGCGCCGTCATGTCGTGCACCGCCGCGTCACGCGGATCGCTTGCGGGAGTGGCCAATTCGACCGGCGCCGAGACGGTGAGGGCTGCTGCGGCGGCGCCGTGTCCGACCGGGACCGGCCGCGCCACCAGCAGCACCAGTGCCGCACAGACGGCGGCGGCGGTGACGGCTCCGCCGAGGACGAGGCTGCGCGAGGCCGAGAGACGCAGCGGAGCCGCGAAGCGGACCGGGTTCTCGACCAGGGCCAGTGTCAGTCCGGCCAGGCCTGCGGACACCATGACCATCCCCAGCCGATCGGTCAGATCGAGAGAGCGGCCGAGCACGATCGGCGCGAACAGCAGCACCGGCCAGTGCCAGAGATACCAGGAATAGGACACCCGCCCGACCGCCCGCATCGGCGGCAGGGACAGGCCCCGGCCGACTCCCAGCCGCGGTGCGGCACAGCCCGCTCCGATCACCAGTACTGTGCCGAGAACGGGCAGCAGCGCGGCGGTGCCGGGGTAGGGCGTCTTCTCGCCCAGCCGAAGACAGGCGAAGACGATCAGTGCGAGACCCGCCCATCCGGCGGCCGCAGCGACCACAGGCGGCAGCCGCCGCCAGTGCCGAACCGACAGCGCGACCAACCCGCCGGCGGCCAGCTCCCAGGCGCGGGCGGGCAGCGAGAAGAACGCCCACGGCGGCAGCGTGCGGGTCCAGTCGAGAGAGACCGCGAACGACACCGCCGCGACCACCGCGAGGACTACCAGATACGGGGTGGTCGACGGTGCGCTATTCGGGCCGCGGCGTCGTCGTGTTCGGCGCCGCACGAGCCAGGCGACCCCGATGATCAGTGCAGGCCACAGCAGGTAGAACTGCTCTTCGACGCCGAGCGACCAGTAGTGCTGGAACGGTGACGGGGGTGTGTCTGCGGCCAAATAGTCGGTGCCGTGCAGCGCAAGCCGGTAGTTGCCGACGTAGAGCGCGCTGGCGATGCCGTCGCCGAGGACCGCGCGGGCCTGCAGCGGGGGAAGGAGCAGGGCGGCGCCGATCGCGGTGGCCACCAGCACGACGCACCCGGCGGGCAGCAGCCGCCGGGCACGGGCACCGTAGAACTCGGCCAGCCCCACGCGGCCGGTGGACGCTACGTCCCGCCACAGCAGCCCGGTGATGAGAAACCCGGAGACGACGAAGAAGATGTCGACACCGGCGAACCCGCCGTCGATGCCGGGCACACCCGCGTGAAAGAAGACCACGGCCAGCACCGCGACGGCCCGCAGACCCTCGATGTCCGTACGGAACACGGTTCCCGCGGTCCGGTCACGGGCCTGAGGGTGGTCACCGGATCGGCCCCGTTGTTCCGGACTGGCGACGGTACTCATTCGATCAGCGATCTGTCCATGCGACGAGCCCCTTCAGCTGCAGCACTGGCCTCATGATGACAGCGGTGCCGCAACTTTCCCGAAAGGCACGCCGTACCAGGGCAGAGCGCAATCGGGCGAACTTTCACACGTGCACGACGACCGACCCGTCGCGGACCGACGCGGGGTAGGTGCGGACCGAGCCCACACCCTCGGATCCGCAGGCGCCCGTGTCGAAGGCGAACGCGTACTGGTGGAGCGGGCACATAACGCCGGTGGCGTCGATCTGCCCGTCGGCGAGGGGGCCGCCCTTGTGCGGGCACACCGCGTCCATGGCCCGAACGGTGCCGTCCGACAGCAGGAATACGGCCACCTGCCGGTTCTGCACGACGTAGGTCCGGCCCTCGCCCGGGGTCAGGTCGCTGACCGGCCCCACTGCCACCTCGGCGGGCCCCTCGATCAGGGCGGTCATCGGACCGGCACCTGGGGGAGCGGCAGCAGCGGCAGCGAGGGAGCGAACTGTGCGGGCGACTTCGGTGCGCTGCGCTCCGTCCAGGGATCCCGGTAGCCGTCGACTGCCGTCTGGATCCGCTCGTCCAATCCCGTCACGATGTCCTCCTCGTCTCGGACCAGTAGCGCCTGAAGATGTTCGAGCCCCACCCGCGGCACGAAGTCGTAGGTGCGTTCGAGCCATTTCGCGTTCTCGCGGTAGTACTGGATGAATCGCCCGCCGAGTTCGATCACGGCGTCCGGTGATTCGACCGTGGCCAGCAGATCGCCCTTGCGGATGTGGGCGCCGGCGGCGCCGCCGATGTAGATGTCCCAGCGGCCGTCGCCGACCGCGACCACACCGAAGTCCTTGCACAGAGCTTCCGAGCAGTTGCGGGGGCACCCGGCGACCGCGAGTTTCAGTTTCGCGGGCGTCTCCAGGCCTTGGAACCGCTCCTCGAGTGCGATGCCGAGGCTCGTCGAATCGCCGAGACCGTAGCGGCAGAAATCGGTTCCGACGCACGTCTTCACCGTGCGCATGCTCTTGCCGTACGCGAACCCGGACGGCATGTCGAGGTCGCCCCACACTTTGGGGAGGTCCTCCTTCTTGATGCCGAGCAGGTCGATGCGCTGCCCGCCGGTGACCTTCACGAGCGGCACGCCGTACTTGTCGGCGACGTCGGCGATCCTGCGAAGCTGATCCGGCGTGGTGACGCCGCCCTTCATCTGCGGGACCACCGAGAACGTGCCGTCGCGCTGGATGTTGGCGTGCACACGGTCGTTGATGAACAGCGCACCGCGCTCGTCCACCCAATCGGGACCCCAGATCGTGCGGAGCAGCGACGCGAGCGGCATCTTCGCGGACGCGTCCTCCTTCGCGTCCGTCGCGAGTTCGGCGAACACCCGGGACACAGCGCGGAGATCGCGTTCCCGGATGGTCGCGATGAGTTCCGGCTTGCTCATCGGGATGCACGGCACGTACCAGTCGGCGGACGGGTCGGCCTCGAGTTCGCCGCCCGCGGCGCAGGCCACGATGTCGGCGACGAGTCCCTTGCACGACCCGCAGCCCTTGCCCGCGCGGGTCCTGGCACAGACGTCGGTGAGGGTCTTGGCGCCGGAGTGGACGCAGGCCACCAGGTCGCCCTTGCTGACGCCGTTGCAGTTGCACACCTGCAGTTCGTCGGGAAGGTCGGCGACACTCGTCGCGGCGCCGGGGGCTCCGACGTCGAAGAGCATGCTGATTCGTTCTTCGGGCAGAGGCACCTTGCCATCGAACGCCTGCGTGAGGAAGCCAGCCTTGCTGATGTCGCCCATCAGGGTGGCGCCGATCAGCTTTCCGTCCCGGACGACGAGGCTCTTGTACGTGCCGCTGCGCGGTTCGTAGTACTGGACGAACTCGTCGTCCGCGGTCTCCGGGCCCTTGACGCCCATCGCGGCCACGTCCACCCCGGCGACCTTCAGCTGGGTGGTGGTGCGCGTACCGACGTAGGCGGCTTCCGGATCGGACCCGGTGAGCACGTCCGCGAGGATGACCGCCTGCTCCCACACCGGGGCGACGAGGCCGTACGTCTCGCCGCGGTGCTGCGCGCACTCGCCGACGGCGTACACGGAACCCTCGTCCTCGCAGCGCATCTGGTCGTCTACGACGATCCCGCGCTCGACCACCAGACCGGCGGCCCGCGCCAGTTCGGTGTTGGGCCGGATTCCGGCGGTGACGACCACCATGTCGGCGTCCAGCGTGGAGCCGTCGACGAACGACACCCCGGTCACCAGGCCGGCGTCGTCGCGCAGCACGGCGGTGGTCCGCATCGAGGTGTGGACGCCGACGCCGAGTTTCTCGATCTCGGCGCGCAGGACGCTGCCGCCGCGCTCGTCGAGTTGCTGATTCATCAGGTGCCCGGGGGAGTGCACGACGTCGACGGTGAGCCCCTGCGTCCGCAGCCCGTACGCGGCCTCGAGCCCGAGCAGACCGCCGCCGATCACCACCGCGGACACGTCGTCGCGTGCCTGCGCCATCTGCAGCATGCCGTTGGTGTCGGCGATGTTGCGGAATCCGAACACCCCGCGGGCCAGGCGCCCGTCGTGCTCCCGCAGACCGTCCATGTTGGGAAAGAACGTGTTGCTTCCCGTGGCGACGATCAGCACGTCGTAGTCGACGACGCGGCCGCTCTCGCAGGTGACGGTCTTCGCGAACCGGTCGAGCGCGACCGCGCGATCACCGGCGTGGAGTTTCACACCGTTCGCCGTGTACCAGCCCACGGGGTTGAGGATCAGGTCCTCGTCGTCGACGGCCGCCTCTCCGGACAGCACGTGCGAGAGCATGATCCGGTTGTAGTTGCCGTACGGCTCGTCGCCGATCATGGTGATCTCGAACCGCTCGCGCCCGCCACGGTTCAGGATCTCCTCGACGGTGCGGGCGCCGGCCATACCGTTGCCGACGACCAGCAGCTTGCTCGAACTCGGTGTGTGGGCCATGCAAAGAGGCTGCGCCCCGGGAGTGTCGTAACGGCTGCGTGCACGTTACGTCGGAATCAGGAACACCTCACAGCGTTCCCGGAAAGCGTGTCAGACAGGTGGTCGGTCGCGGGGCATCAGCAGTGGGGCCAGCACTGCGAGGAGCAGGGCGGGCAGAAGGAACCCGGCCGCGGGCGACACCGCGTACACCGGGGTGAGGGTGATCGGCGCGAGCGCGTTGCCGGTGAACCGCAACGCCTGCACGACGGACACCGCGCCGCCCCGGTTCGGGCCCGGCGACCCGAGGACGGCGGCGTTGACGCCGACCAGGATGAACTGACCTGCGGTTCCGGCCGCGAACCACGCCACGGCGACGACCGCGAGGAGCGATACGGTTCCGGCGGCGGCGACGAGAGCAGCACCGCCGAACGCGCCGATCAACACGGCGGCCCGGGCCCCGATCTTGTCGATGACCCCGCCGACGAGGCGCGCGGTGAGGATGCCGGCGACGCCGAACCCGGTGAGCAGCAGGCCGCGCTGAGTGGGACTCAGGCCGAACACGTCCTCGGCGCGGAAGGCGACAAGGAAGCTCAGCCCGCCGAGGGCGCCCCAGCCGAGCAGTGCGACCACCCCGATTCGCAGCACCGACGGGGTGAGGGCGTCCCGCAGTCGCGGGCGCGCCGCCCCCGGCTCGGCGGGCGGGCTGTCGGGAACGCCGACCAGACCCAGCACCGCGGCGACGAGGGCGATGACGAGGAATGCGAGCCGCCAGTCGACCTCCGCCGCGAGGCCGCCGACGAGCGGGGCACTCGACTGCCCCGCGGCCTGGAAGGCGCCGAAGATCCCCAGCGCCCGGCCGAGGTGCTTCTTCGGCGTCGAGGCGGCGAGCGCGGCCAGCAGCAGCGGCGTCGTGAACGAGTTGGAACATCCCTGGAGCACACGGGCGCCGAGGAAGAGCGGCAGCGTCGGCGCCGCGAAGCAGGCCAGCGACGACAGCAGGTAGACGCCGTACGCGATCCGCACGGTCCGCATCTGACCCCACCGGGCGCCCAGCGTGCCCGACACCAGCATGAGCAGCGCGAACGGCAGCAGGTAGGCCGTCAGCGACCCGGCCGCGGCGGACGCGCTCACGCCGAGGTCGTCACCGATCTCGGGGAGGATCGAGGCGACCACACCGCCGCCGAAGGGGCCGAGGAAACCACCGGCGTAGAGCGCCGTGCGCTGGAGCGAGGAACGAAGCGACTCGGACGAGTTCTTCGTCACAGCCCGAAGCTGCCGGGCCCACGCCTGCGGAGATACCGTTCGAACTCGGCCGCGAGCGCGTCACCGTCGATCTTCGAGATGGCGTCGGAGATGTCGGTCTCGGCGTCGCCGCGCTCCTCGAGGGAGCGGACGTAGTCGCCGATCTCCTCGTCGTCCGCGGTCATCTCGGTGACGGCTTCCTGCCAGTCGTCGGCCTGCGACGGGAGTTCCCCGAGGGGCACCTCGATGTCCAGGACGTCCTCGACGCGCTGCAGCAGTGCCACGGTCGCCTTGGGGTTCGGCGGCTGGGACACGTAATGGGGCACGGCCGCCCAGAACGACACGGCAGGCACACCGGCCCGGACACACGCGTCCTGCAGCACCCCGGTGATCCCGGTCGGCCCCTCGTAGCGGGTCTGCTCGAGCTTGAACCGCTCGGCGGCCTCGCTGCTGTACGCGCTGCCCGTCACCGGGACCGGCCGCGTGTGCGGGGTGTCCGCGAGGAGCGCCCCGAGGATCACCACGGTGTTGATCTGCAGTTGATCGATCAGCTCGAGAAGGTCGTCGCAGAAGCTGCGCCAGCGCATGTTCGGTTCGATTCCGCGCAGCAGCACCACGTCGCGGTCGCTGCCGGGGGGCGAGCACACAGACAGCCGGGTGGCCGGCCACACGATCTCCCGGGTGACACCGTCCACCTGCCGGACCGTGGGGCGATTGACCTGGTAGTCGTAGTACTCCTCGGAATCCAGCTCGGCCAGCGGCTGGGCGTCCCAGGTCAGTTCGAGGTGCTCGACGGCTCCGCTCGCGGCGTCGCCGGCGTCGTTCCAGCCCTCGAAGGCGGCGACGAGAACAGGGTCACGAAGTACGGGCACGGCGCTGTCGGTGGCACCGTCGTCGGCGGTGTCGGGGGTGTCGTCGTCGGGGCCCGCAGGCGTGACGGGGAACTCACTGGAACTCACCCACCCAGCCTACGGCCAGCATTGGTTCGCGCGCCCACTAGTCTGGACGGCATGTCTGCGCCATTTCACTCTGCCCTGCTCGATGCGTTGAACCAGCGCGTTGTCATCGGCGACGGAGCCATGGGCACCATGTTGCAGGCCGCGGACCTCACCCTCGACGACTTCCTCGGGCTCGAAGGCTGCAACGAAATCCTCAACGACACCCGCCCTGACGTGCTGAAAGAGATCCACCGCGCGTATTTCGAGGCCGGGGCCGACGCCGTCGAGACCAACACGTTCGGGTGCAACCTCCCCAACCTCGCCGATTACGACATTTCGGACCGTATCCGGGAACTGGCCGAGAAGGGCACCCGGCTGGCGCGTGAGGTCGCCGACGAGATGGGGCCGGGACGCGACGGCATGGGCCGCTTCGTCCTCGGCTCGATGGGCCCCGGAACCAAGCTGCCGACGCTCGGCCACGCGCCGTTCGCGATCCTGCGCGATGCCTACGCGGAGGCCGCGATGGGCATGATCGACGGGGGCGCCGACGCGATCCTCGTCGAGACCTGCCAGGACCTCCTTCAGGTGAAGGCGGCCATCCTGGGCAGTCAGCGGGCGATGGAGGCGCTGGGGTCGCGGCTGCCGATCATCACCCACGTCACGGTCGAGACCACCGGCACGATGCTGCTCGGTAGCGAGATCGGTGCCGCACTGACCGCGCTCGAGCCGCTCGGCATCGACATGATCGGACTCAACTGCGCGACCGGTCCCGCCGAGATGAGCGAACATCTCCGCCACCTGTCCAAGTACAGCTCCCTCCCCGTGTCGGTGATGCCCAACGCCGGACTGCCGCAGCTCGGCCCGAACGGCGCCGAGTACCCGCTCACCGCGGAGGAACTCGCCGAGGCGCTCAGCGGCTTCGTCACCGAGTTCGGTCTCGGTCTGGTCGGCGGCTGCTGCGGCACCACCCCGGAGCACATCCGGCAGGTGGCCGAGGCGGTCCGCCTCGTCGAGAAGGCCGCGCGCAACCCGGTGCACGAGTCGGGGACGTCTTCGCTGTACTCGGCGGTGCCGTTCGAGCAGGACGCCAGCATCCTGATGATCGGCGAGCGCACGAACTCCAACGGCTCCAAGGCATTTCGCGAGGCGATGCTCGCCGAGGACTACCAGAAGTGCCTCGACATCGCGAAGGATCAGACCCGCGACGGCGCCCACATGCTCGACCTCAACGTCGACTACGTCGGACGCGACGGCGCCGCCGACATGGCCGCCCTCGCGAGCCGGTTCGCGACGTCGTCGACACTGCCGATCATGCTCGACTCCACCGAGCCCGCGGTCCTGCAGGCCGGTCTCGAACACCTCGGTGGCCGGTGCGCCGTCAACTCCGTCAACTACGAGGACGGCGACGGACCGGACTCGCGGTTCCAGAAGATCATGCGGCTCGTCAAGGAGCACGGTGCCGCCGTCGTCGCGCTGACCATCGACGAGGAGGGCCAGGCGCGTACCGCCGAGCACAAGGTCCGCATCGCCGAGCGCCTGCTCGACGACATCACCGAGAACTGGGGCCTCGACGAGTCCGACATCATCATCGACGCGCTGACGTTCCCGATCTCCACCGGTCAGGAGGAGGTCCGCCGCGACGGCATCGAGACGATCGAGGCGATCCGCGAACTGAAGAAGCGGCACCCGCGGGTGCACTTCACCCTCGGCGTGTCCAACATCTCGTTCGGTCTCAACCCCGCCGCCCGGCAGGTCCTGAACTCGGTGTTCCTACACGAGTGCACCGAGGCCGGCCTGGACACGGCCATCGTGCACGCGTCGAAGATCCTGCCGATGGCCCGGATCCCCGACGAACAGCGCGAAACGGCCCTCGACCTGGTCTACGACCGCCGGCGCGAGGGCTACGACCCGCTGCAGAAACTGATGGAACTGTTCGAGGGCGTCTCCGCGGCGTCGGCGCGCGAATCCCGCGCCCAGGAACTGGCGGCGCTTCCGCTGTTCGAGCGGCTGGAACGGCGCATCGTCGACGGTGAACGCAACGGCCTCGACGACGACCTCACCGCGGCGATGGAAGAGAAGCCGCCGCTCGCGATCATCAACGAGACCCTGCTGTCCGGCATGAAGACCGTCGGCGAACTGTTCGGGTCCGGGCAGATGCAGTTGCCGTTCGTGCTGCAGTCCGCCGAGGTGATGAAGGCGGCCGTGGCGTACCTCGAACCGCACATGGAGGCCACCGACGAGGACGGCAAGGGCCGCATCGTCATCGCCACCGTGAAGGGCGACGTCCACGACATCGGCAAGAACCTCGTCGACATCATCCTGAGCAACAACGGGTACGACGTGGTGAACCTCGGCATCAAGCAGCCGATCGCGACGATCCTCGACGCGGCGATCGAGCAGAAGGCCGACGTCATCGGCATGTCCGGTCTGCTCGTGAAGTCGACCGTGGTGATGAAGGACAACCTGCAGGAACTCAATTCCAAGGGCGTCGCGGAGAACTTCCCCGTCCTCCTCGGCGGTGCCGCGCTGACCCGCTCGTACGTGGAGAACGACCTGGCCGAGGTGTACGAGGGCGACGTCAGCTACGCGCGTGACGCGTTCGAGGGCCTGCACAAGATGGACGAGATCATGGCCGTCAAGCGCGGCGGCGGACCCGACCCGGACAGCCCGGAAGCGATCGCGGCCCGGGAGAAGGCGGCCGAACGCAAGGCCCGCCACGAGCGGTCCAAGCGGATCGCGGAGAAGCGCAAGGCGGCCGAGACCCCGGTCGAGGTGCCGGAACGGTCCGACGTGGCCACCGACATCGTCGTCCCGAGCCCGCCGTTCTGGGGCAACCGGATCGTGAAGGGTGTCTCGCTGTCCGAGTACGCCGGGCTGCTGGACGAGCGCGCTCTGTTCCTCGGGCAGTGGGGCCTGCGCGGGCAGCGTTCCGGCGACGGTCCCACGTACGAGGAACTGGTGGAGACGGAGGGGCGCCCACGCCTGCGGTACTGGCTCGACCGGCTGAGCACCGAGGGAATCCTCGCGCACGCCGCCGTCGTGTACGGCTACTTCCCCGCGGTGTCCGAGGGCGACGACGTGGTCGTGCTCGCCGAACCGGCGCCCGACGCGGAGGAACACTTCCGGTTCACCTTCCCGCGCCAGCACCGGGACCGGTTCCTGTGCGTCGCCGACTTCGTGAGGTCCCGCACCGAGGCGAAGGAGACCGGTCAGGTCGACGTGTTCCCGATGCAGCTGGTCACCATGGGGCAGCCGATCGCGGACTTCGCGAACGAACTGTTCGCCGCCAACGCCTACCGCGACTACCTCGAGGTGCACGGCATCGGCGTGCAGCTGACGGAATCGCTGGCCGAGTACTGGCATCGACGGGTCCGTGAAGAACTCGTGCTGCCCGGCGGCCACAACGTGGCCGAGCAGGATCCGTCCGAGGTGTCCGGGTTCTTCGACCTCGCCTACCGCGGCGCCCGCTACTCCTTCGGGTACGGCGCCTGCCCCAACCTGGAGGACCGCGCGAAGATGGTCGCTCTCCTCGAACCGGAACGGATCGGTGTGAAGTTGTCGGAGGAACTGCAGTTGCATCCCGAGCAGTCCACGGATGCGTTCGTGCTGCACCACCCCGAGGCGAAGTACTTCAATGTCTGACGCATTCGACGGTCTTGCAGGCGTGCTGTGGGACATGGACGGAACGCTGCTCGATTCCGAGAAGATGTGGGACGTCGCGGTCCGCGAGTTGTCGCTGCACCTCGGCGGGCCGATGACCGAGGAGACCCGGCTGAAGACGATCGGCGCGTCCAGCGCCAACGCGCTCGGCGTCATCTTCGACGCGCTCGGACTCGACCGGGATCCGGCGGCGCTCGCCGAGGCCAAGGAATGGATGTTCACCCGAGTCCAGGAACTGTTCGGCGACGGCATCCCGTGGCGGCCGGGCGCCCACGACGCACTGCGGACGGCCCGGGCCCACGGCCTGAGGTCGGCGCTGGTGACCAACACCGAGCGTCGTCTCACCGAGCGGGCACTCGAGACGCTCGGCAGGCACCATTTCGACCACTCGGTGTGCGGCGACGAGGTGCCGGCAGGTAAACCGCATCCCGACCCGTACCTGCGGGGCGCCGAACTGCTCGGGCTGCATCCGTCGCAGTGCCTGGCCATCGAGGACTCACCCACCGGCGCGGCGTCCGCGCAGGCCGCGGGGTGCGTCGTCCTGATCGTCCCGTGCGAGATCCCGGTGGCCGACGGCCCGGGGCGGGTGTTCCGGGACAGCCTCGAGGGCATCACCGGTTCCGATCTGGCCGAGGCCTGGGCGCAGCCGAGCGGTGTGCGTCTCTAGGTAGTCTGGTTTCCCGTGGCTGTCCCGAAAATCGTGCTGTTCTACGTGTTCACCCCGCTCGCCGACCCGGAGGCGATCCGGCTGTGGCAGTACACGCTTGCCGAGGCGCACAACCTGACCGGACGGATCCTCGTCTCCGAGCACGGCATCAACGCGACCGTCGGCGGCGACATCCGCGACGTCAAGCGGTACGTGAAGGGGACGCGCGGCTACGCGCCGTTCAAGGACGCCGACATCAAGTGGTCGGACGGGCTGGGGGACGACTTCCCGCGGCTCAGCGTGAAGGTGCGGTCGGAGATCGTGACGTTCGGTGCACCGGGCGAGCTGAAGGTGGACGCGGACGGCGTCGTCGGCGGCGGTACCCACCTGGCGCCGGACGAGGTGCACCGACTGGTCGAGGGGCGCGGTGACGACGTCGTTTTCTTCGACGGACGCAACGGTTTCGAGGCGGAGATCGGCCGATTCCGGGACGCCGTCGTGCCGGACGTGTCCACCACCCGCGACTTCGTGCACGAACTCGACAGCGGCAAGTACGACCATTTGAAGGACAAGGCCGTCGTCACCTACTGCACCGGGGGAGTGCGGTGCGAGGTCCTGTCCTCGCTGATGCGCTCGCGCGGGTTCGGCGAGGTCTACCAACTCGACGGCGGCATCGTCCGCTACGGCGAGGCGTTCGGCGACTCGGGTCTGTGGGAGGGGTCGCTGTACGTCTTCGACAAGCGGATGGCCATCGAGTTCAGCGATCAGGCCAAGACCCTGGGACGGTGCACCCGGTGCGGCGGTCCGACGTCCCGGTACGAGAATCTGCCGGACGACCGGGGCCGAGAACTCGTGCTCGTGTGCGCCGGCTGCACCGAGAACCGGGCGGGCTGAGGTGGCCGGGGCGCCGCTGCCCGTCCGCAACGGTCTCGGTCCCGATCGCATCCGGATGCCGGCCGGGCTCGGTGCGAAGACCGTCGCCGAATTCCTGGTCGAGACGTACCCCGACGAGCGGGCGCACTGGCTGTCGCTGATCGACGGTGGGGAAGTCGTCGACGAACACGGCAGGGTCGTCGACCGCGTCACCCGCTATGCGCCGACCCGGTTCGTGTACTTCTACCGTGACCCCGCACCCGAGATCCCGGTTCCGTTCGAGATCGACATCCTCCACCGCGACGACCACCTCGTGGTGATCGACAAGCCCCACTTCCTCGCGACCATCCCGCGTGGCGCGCACATCACCGAGACGGCGGTCGTGCGGTTGCGGCGGGCGCTCGACCTTCCCGATCTCACGCCGGCGCACCGGCTCGACCGGATGACGGCCGGTGTGCTGGTGTTCCTGATCCGGCGGGAAGACCGCCGGGCGTATCAGGAACTGTTCGTCTCTCAGCAGGTCACCAAGGAATACGAGGCCGTCGCCGGGCACGATCCCGCGCTGGAGTTTCCGCGCATCATCCGCAGCCGCATCGTCAAGGAACACGGGATCATGACGGCCACGGAGGAACCGGGCGAGCCGAACAGCGAAACCGTCGTCGACCTGATCGAGACCCGCGACGCCCGCGCCCGCTACCGGCTGCTGCCGAAGACCGGCCGGACCCACCAACTGCGGCTGCACATGTCGTCGCTGGGGCTGCCGATCGAAGGCGACAACTACTACCCGGACTTCCGCCGATCCGAGCCCGGCGACTTCTCGACGCCGTTGCGGTTGCTGGCGCGGGCCATCGAGTTCACCGATCCCCGTTCGGGCCGGGTCCGCCGGTTCGAGAGTCGCCGCACACTCGGGTGGTGACCGGTTCGGAGAGGTCCGCGGCGGCGTGAAACAATGGGTCCTCGTGAAGACCTTCGAATCCCTGTTCGCCGAGCTGACCGAGCGTGCCGCTACCCGCCCCGAGGGGTCCGGCACCGTTGCCGCCCTCGACGCCGGCGTCCATTCGCAGGGAAAGAAGATCCTCGAAGAGGCGGGTGAGGTGTGGATCGCCGCCGAGCACGAAAGCGACGAGGCGCTCGCCGAGGAGATCTCCCAACTGCTGTACTGGACGCAGGTGCTGATGGTGGGTAAGGGCCTGAAACTCGAGGACGTCTACCGACATCTGTGATCGGTGATCGAGACTCCTCCACCCGCTCCCGAAAGGAACCCTCAGCCATGCTGCGCGTCGCAGTCCCGAACAAGGGCTCGCTGTCCGAGTCCGCCGCCGAAATCCTCTCCGAGGCCGGCTACCGCCGTCGCACCGACTCCCGCGACCTGACCGTCCTCGACCCGTCCAACCAGGTCGAGTTCTTCTTCCTGCGCCCCAAGGACATCGCGATCTACGTCGGATCCGGTGAACTCGACCTCGGCATCACCGGCCGCGACCTCGCCCGTGATTCGGGCGCCCCGGTCGCCGAGCGGCTGTCGCTCGGCTTCGGCCGCTCCACGTTCCGGTACGCCGCCCCCGCGGGCAAGGACTGGAAGGTCGAGGACCTCGCCGGGCTCCGGATCGCCACGTCCTACCCCAACCTGGTGCGCGACGACCTCTCCGCACGCGGGATCGAGGCGTCGGTCATCCGACTCGACGGCGCCGTGGAGATCTCCATCCAGCTCGGGGTCGCCGACGCCATCGCCGACGTCGTCGGGTCCGGCCGCACGCTGCGCCAGCACAACCTGGTCGCGTTCGGTGACACCCTGTGCGACTCCGAGGGTGTGCTCATCGAGCGCGCCGGCTCGCCCGCCGACGATTCCGCGCGCAACCAGTTGGTCGAGCGGGTGCGCGGCATCGTCTTCGCGCAGCAGAATCTGATGCTCGACTACGACTGCCCGAAGACGATCCTCGACGACGCGCTGAAGATCACCCCCGGACTGGAGTCGCCGACGCTGTCACCGCTCGCCGACGAGAACTGGGTCGCGGTCCGGGCGATGGTGCCGATCAAGGGCCACAACGGAGTGATGGACGAACTCGCGGACCTCGGCGCCAAGGCCATCCTCGCGTCGAACATCCGGTCCTGCCGCGCACTCTGATCTCGTTCCGCCGCAGGACGATCCGCGTCCGTTCCGATCAGGAGCGGGCGCGGACCTGTACGGTCTGGGCGATCCGGCCGACCGCGCCGGTCTCGTCGTACAGCACGCCCGCGCACATTCCCACGCCGTCGGGTCCGATGGACGTCTCGGAGCCGACGCCGACCCACTCACCCTCGGGGACCCGGAAGATGTGCACGGTGAGGTCGGTGTTGAGGAACGTCCAGTCGGCCGGGTCGAGTTTCGATCCCACACCGTTGGCGACGTCAGCGATGGAGAAGAGCCGCTCGAGCGGCGTCATGGCCTCGCCGAGGACCAGTGCGGGCCGCGGCCTCGCCCACAGCTTGCCGGGGCCCTCGCACCCCATCTCGGCGATCCACCGCCAGTCGAGGGTCGTCAGGTAGCCCGAATTCCAGCCCTCGGCGAATTTGCCTTCGCGGCCGGTGGACCGCGGTTCGAGTGGCGGGTCGACGACGTGGACGGCGTTGCTGGTGTCGACGGTCTCCATGCGCCACGCCGAGCCCCGCGCCACGGCACGCGGCCGGTCGCCGGCGGTCCACAATTCGGCGACCACCAGTTCCACCCGGCGGCCCGGCCGCTGCACCCAGGACCGGACCTCGAGTTCGGCGATCGGGATCGGGCCGAGGATCTCGACCACGACCCGCGTGATGCGCGCGTCGTCACGTGGGGCGCACCGTTCGAGTGCCCGCACGAGCAGCGCGGACGGGGGAGCGCCGTGCTGCATCGTCTCGGCCCACACGCTGATCGTCAGATCCGTGCTGTCGAATCGCTCGACCGTGATCTTCTGGTCCGAGTCCACTTCCGGCGCACCCAGTGCTTCCGAACCGAGTGGTACGTAGTAGGACTCGGAACTCATTCGACAATCTCCTCGAAACCTGGTGCGTCTTCGGCGGGCCCCTCCGGCCATCCCGGGTAGGGCGGCGGCGTTCCTCCGAACGAGGGGCACAGGGACTTATGATCACACCAGTCGCAGAGCCGGCTCGGCTTGGGTCGGAAATCGCCGGTGACGCCCGCCGCCAGGATGGCCTTCCAGATCGCCGACAGCGTGCGCTCGAACCGCAGCAGTTCGTCCTCGTCGGGCGCGTAGGTGAGGACCGTTCCGGACGCGAGGTACAGCAGCCGCAGCTGCGCCGGGACGATGCCGCGGGTGCGCAGCAGGACCAGCGCGTAGAACTTCATCTGGAACAGCGCCTTGGACTCGGACATCTCGCGGGGTGCGCGACCGGTCTTGTAGTCGACCACCCGCACCTCACCGGTGGGGGCCACGTCGATGCGGTCGACGAATCCGCGGAGCAGCACCCCGTCGGCGAGTTCGGTCTCGACGCGCTGTTCGCACGATTCGGCCTCGAACCGGGTGGGGTCCTCCAGCTGGTAATAGGCGGTGACGAGCGACCGCGCCTCGTCGAGGAACGACTCGCGCTGGTCCTCGGGGACCAGGTCGATCAGGTCGGGAGCGTCGGCCAGGAGGCGCTCCCAGGACGGGAGGATCAGCTCGACCGCCTTCTGCGGGACCCGTTCGGCGGCGGGCAGCCCGAACAGCGTCTCGAGCGCGGCGTGCACCACCGTTCCCTTCACCTGCGCGCGCGACGGCGCCTCGGGGAGCCGGTCGACGGCGCGGAAGCGGTAGAGGAGCGGGCACTGCTTGAAGTCGCCGGCGCGGGACGGTGACAGGGCGGGCCGCCTGCGGGTGACCGAAGTGTCGCCGGGCTGTGACGGGGAACCCTTTGTGACAGGGGCTGGCGACTCTGAGATGCTCACACCTGGCAGGGTAGGCCCCCGGTCCGACAGTCGGTGTCGGGGCAGCGGGGCGGGCGCCGGACGGCGCCGGACGAACAGGCTGAGGAGTCGGTGACGATGGTGGGACGCGAAACGCGACCGAGTGGACCGTTTCGGGTGGGCGATCGCGTCCAGTTGACCGACAGCAAGGGCCGGCATTACACGGTCAACCTGGAGGCAGGCAAGGATTTCCACACGCACCGCGGCGGAATCCTGCACGACGACCTGATCGGCACCGACGAGGGCAGCGTGGTCAAGTCGACCAACGGCACCCCGTACCTCGCGCTGCGACCGCTGCTCGTCGACTACGTCCTGTCGATGCCCCGCGGGGCGCAGGTCATCTACCCGAAGGACGCCGCGCAGATCGTCCACGAGGGCGACGTCTTCCCCGGCGCCCGCGTTCTCGAGGCCGGCGCCGGTTCGGGCGCATTGACGTGCTCCCTCCTGCGCGCGGTGGGGCCGGAAGGCCGGGTCATCTCGTACGAGGTGCGCGACGACCACGCCGAGCACGCGGTGCGGAACGTCGAGACGTTCTTCGGGGAACGCCCCGCGAACTGGGACCTGACCATCGCCGACGTCGCCGAGTTCGATGCCGACGCGGCGGGCGGACAGGTCGACCGGGTGGTCCTCGACATGCTGGCCCCCTGGGACGCTCTGCCCGCCGTGTCCAAGGCGCTCGTCCCCGGCGGTGTGCTCGTGGTCTACGTCGCGACCGTGACGCAGCTCTCCAAGGTCGTCGAGGCGATGCGCGAGCAGGAGTGCTGGACCGAGCCGCGGTCCTGGGAGTCGATCGTCCGTGGCTGGCACGTCGTCGGGCTCGCCGTGCGCCCGGAACATCGGATGCAGGGCCACACCGCGTTCCTGGTGAGCGCCCGGCGTCTCGCCGAGGGAACCGTCACCCCCAAGCCGCAGCGCCGCTCGGGCAAGGGCTGACACACGCCTTCGGCGGCGCCCGGAGCGGGCGCCGCCGAAGGAAGAAGAGCTAGCTGCAGCCGGCGCGTGCCATGCCGAGCAGGGTGCACGTGCTCGCGTCCGACACCTTCCACACGCCGTCGACGTTCTCCCACGTCCACGCCGTCGGCGCTGCCGTGCCGTGCGGGCTCGAGATCGCGACGTTCGCCGTCGCGGTATCGCCCTCCACCTGCACGTCCGTGACCGTGAAGGACACCGGGTAGTTGGCCATGGCAGCGGTCATCGCCTCGAGATTCGGGCGGCGTTCGTCGCCGTCGACGACCACTGCCGTCTTGTCGTCGACGGGCCGGGCCGGGTCCACGAGCAGCTGGAGCGTACCGAGCAGTTCCTCCGGCGTGGGGGCGGCAACGGCCGCGTCTGCCTGGGACGATGTGGCCGCGGACGTCGCCGCGGCGGAGTCGGAAGCGTCGTCGGACGAGCAGGCCGACATCCCGAGCGCGAAGACCACCGCGCCCACGGCAACCACGGACCTGACGGTGAAGGATGTGCCGTTCAGGGGCTTGCGGATTATCACGACGAACCCTTTCGTTACACAGAACAGAGAGGAAACTGCTCGACAGGTAGGTAAGGCTAACATGAGAGTTTCGGTGGCCCACGGTGTCACGTATGCCGATTCGCAATCGGCAGAATCCGTGTCACGGCGCAGAATTCGGGCAGTGCCGGTAGCGTTGATAGATCTCATTGGGAGGAGACGCACATGAGCTCGACAGAGAACCCCGATTCGGTTGCGGCCGCACGAGAGCTCGAGGCGTTGCGCGCGGAGGCGTCGGCACTGCGCAGGCAGCTTGCGGAGTCGCCGGAACAGCTTCGTGAGATGGAATCGCGAGTGGACTCGCTGTCCATCCGGAACACCAAGCTGATGGACACCCTCAAGGAGGCCCGTCAGCAGCTCATTGCGCTTCGAGAGGAAGTCGATCGCCTCGGCCAACCGCCGAGCGGGTACGGCGTGCTGCTCGGAGTGCACGACGATCAGACCGTGGACGTGTTCACCTCCGGACGCAAGATGCGGTTGACCTGCTCCCCGAACGTCGACGCCGAGACCCTCAAGCTCGGCCAGACCGTGCGCCTCAACGAGGCACTCACGATCGTGGAAGCGGGCACGTTCGAGCGCGTCGGTGAGATCAGCACGCTGCGCGAGGTCCTCGACGACGGTCAGCGCGCCCTCGTGGTCGGCCACGCCGACGAGGAACGGATCGTCTGGCTGGCCGAACCCCTCGCCACCGTGTACGCGGACAGCGAGAGGGAGTCGGTCGCCTATGACGCCGAATCGCCCACCCGCAAACTGCGGCCGGGCGACTCCCTCCTCGTCGACACCAAGGCCGGGTACGCGTTCGAGCGGATCCCCAAGGCCGAGGTCGAGGATCTCGTCCTCGAAGAGGTTCCCGACGTCCACTACGACGACATCGGCGGCCTCGGCCGGCAGATCGAGCAGATCCGCGACGCCGTCGAGTTGCCGTTCCTCCACAAGGACCTGTTCCACGAATACGAGCTCCGCCCGCCGAAGGGTGTGCTCCTCTACGGTCCTCCCGGGTGCGGCAAGACGCTCATCGCGAAGGCGGTCGCCAATTCGCTCGCGAAGAAGATCGCGGAGGCCCGGGGGCAGGACAGCAAGGAAGCCAAGTCCTACTTCCTCAACATCAAGGGCCCCGAGCTGCTGAACAAGTTCGTCGGCGAGACCGAGCGGCACATCCGGCTGATCTTCCAGCGGGCCCGGGAGAAGGCGTCCGAGGGCACTCCGGTGATCGTGTTCTTCGACGAGATGGATTCGATCTTCCGCACCCGCGGATCGGGCGTCTCCTCCGACGTCGAGACCACCGTCGTGCCGCAGCTGCTCAGTGAGATCGACGGTGTCGAGGGGCTCGAGAACGTCATCGTGATCGGCGCCTCCAACCGCGAGGACATGATCGACCCCGCGATCCTGCGTCCCGGCCGCCTCGACGTGAAGATCAAGATCGAACGCCCCGACGCCGAGTCGGCGCAGGACATCTTCTCGAAGTACCTCGTCGAGACGCTGCCGGTGCACGCCGACGACATCGCGGAGTTCGGTGGCGACCGCACGGCCTGCATCCGGGTGATGATCGAACGGGTCGTCGACCGCATGTACGCCGAGAGCGAGGAGAACCGTTTCCTCGAGGTCACGTACGCCAACGGCGACAAGGAGGTCCTGTACTTCAAGGACTTCAACTCGGGGGCGATGATCCAGAACATCGTCGACCGCGCCAAGAAGTACGCGATCAAGTCGGTGCTCGACACCGGTGCCCCGGGCCTGCGCGTCCAGCACCTGTTCGACTCCATCGTCGACGAGTTCTCGGAGAACGAGGACCTGCCGAACACCACCAACCCCGACGACTGGGCCCGGATCTCGGGCAAGAAGGGTGAGCGGATCGTCTACATCCGCACGTTGGTCACCGGCAAGAACGCGAGCGCGAGCCGCGCCATCGACACCGAGTCCAACACCGGCCAGTACCTGTAGGCCGATCGGCACGACCCGCGCGGCGGGAACCCGGATACGGTTCGCCGCGCGGGTCGTTGTGTCAGCGGTCCCGTGCGACGAGGTAGTCCTCGAGGAGTGCCCTCGTGTCCGGGACGAACGGCCACTGCGGGTCGCGCAGATGCGTCACCAGTTCGTGGGGTGTCCACCACCAGCCCGTCGCGATCTCGCTGGCCTGGTGGACGACGGGCCCGTCCCAGTGCGTCTCGTAGGCGTACAGGTGGCAGCGCAGCCGCAGGCCCTGCCACTCGCCGTCCCACGCCACCCTCGCGATGGGGCTGAGGCCGACCCCGCTGATGCCCAGTTCCTCCGCCAGTTCCCGCGCTGCGGCCTCCTCCGGGGTCTCCCCGGGATCGACCACCCCGCCGGCCAGGCAGTCGTGGTGTCCGGCGAACACGGTCTTCGTGTCCGACCGCCGGTGCACGTAGAGGCGCTGTTCGTCGCCGGATCGGACGAGGACCCCGGCGCTCGCGTGCCACAGTCCCTCGGCGTAGACGCGAGAGCGCGCGGCGGACCCCACCGGTCGCCCGGAACTGTCGAACACCGCCACCACTTCGTCCGTGCCGGGTGGGGTGTTCGGTGCGGAATCCATGAGTCGATCCTGCCAGCACCCCGGCGAACGTCGGTACTGTCGAGGTCGGTTGCTCGTTCCGGTGCCGAAGGGGTGAGAGTTCATGGCGTTGCCGCGTTCGATCGCCCGATTCAACCGGGTCGTCACCAACCGGGTGAGCCGTCACGTCGCGACATTCCTGCCCGGTTTCGCCATCGTCGAGCACCGAGGCCGTACGTCGGGCAAGACGTACCGCACACCCGTCAACGTGTTCGTCGTGGACGGCCGCTACCGGTTCGCCCTCACGTACGGAGCGCACAGCGACTGGGTGCGAAACGTGGTGGCGGCGGGCGGATGCACCATCGTGACGCGCCGCCGGACGGTGCACCTGACCGACCCTCGAATCGGCACCGACGGCACCCACTCCTGGGCCCCGCCCGGGGTCCGGACCGTGCTCGAGGCGATCTCGGCGGACCGGTACCTGGAGTGCTCGCCGGGCTAGTCGCCGGACACCGACGGCTCGCGCGGCAGGAGTGTGCCGCCGGGTGGCGTCGGTGATCGCATAGGCTCGGCAGCATGCAGCGGATCATCGGTGTCGAAGTCGAGTACGGAATCTCCTCACCCAGCGAGCCTTCGGCCAATCCGATCTTGACGTCCACCCAGGCGGTGCTGGCCTATGCGGCGGCAGCGGGAGTGCCGCGCGCCAAGCGCACCCGATGGGATTACGAGGTGGAATCCCCGCTCCGGGACGCCCGCGGATTCGACCTGGGCCGACTCAGCGGCCCGGCACCGGTGATCGACGCGGACGAGGTCGGCGCGGCCAACATGATCCTCACCAACGGCGCCCGGCTCTACGTCGACCACGCGCACCCCGAGTACTCGGCTCCGGAGGTCACCGACCCCCTGGACGCCGTCATCTGGGACAAGGCCGGCGAACGCGTGATGGAGGCGGCCGCCCGGCACGCGTCGAGCGTCCCCGGCGCCCCGCGACTGCAGCTGTACAAGAACAACGTGGACGGCAAGGGCGCGTCGTACGGCACCCACGAGAACTACCTGATGTCCCGGGCCACGCCGTTCTCCGCGGTGATCAACGGGCTGACGCCGTTCTTCGCGTCCCGTCAGGTGATCTGCGGGTCGGGCCGGGTGGGCATCGGCCAGTCCGGTGACGAGGCCGGCTTCCAGCTGTCCCAGCGGGCCGACTACATCGAGGTGGAGGTCGGGCTCGAGACCACACTCAAGCGCGGCATCATCAACACCCGCGACGAACCGCACGCCGACGCGGACAAGTACCGGCGCCTGCACGTCATCATCGGCGACGCGAACCTCGCCGAGATGTCGACGTACCTGAAGGTCGGGACGACGGCGCTGGTCCTCGATCTCATCGAGGCCGGCGTGGACCTCACCGACCTGCAGCTGGCCCGACCGGTCACCGCCGTGCACCACATCAGCCACGACCCGACGCTGCGCGCCACGGTCGCGCTGGCCGACGGCCGGGAACTGACCGGGCTTGCGTTGCAGCGGATCTACCTGGACCGGGTCGACAAGTTCATGTCCGCCGAGGGCAACGACGACCCCCGCGTGGCAGACCTGCTGGAGAAGTGGGCGATGGTGCTCGACCTCCTCGAGCGGGACCCGATGGAATGCGCCCATTTGCTGGACTGGCCCGCCAAGCTGCGCCTGCTCGAGGGCTTCCGGAACCGGGAGGGCCTCAACTGGTCCGCACCACGACTGCATCTCGTCGACCTGCAGTACTCGGACGTGCGCCTCGACAAGGGGCTCTACAATCGGCTCGTCGCCCGCGGGTCGATGGAACGCCTGGTGTCGGAGCAGGCGGTGCTCGACGCCGTCGACACCCCGCCGACCGACACCCGTGCCTACTTCCGTGGCGAGTGCCTGCGCAAGTTCGGCGCCGACATTGCGGCTGCGAGCTGGGATTCGGTGATCTTCGATCTCGGTGGCGACTCCCTGGTCCGCATTCCCACCCTGGAGCCGCTGCGGGGCAGCAAGGCGCACGTGGGGAAGCTGCTGGAGTCGGTGGAGACCGCGAAAGAGCTCGTCGACGAGCTCACGAACTGACATCTCGGCCGTTCCCGGACAGATCTGCCCCGAACTCGCCGTCGCGTCGGCACACGTGGGGCGGCGACGCTCGGTAGGGTGAAGGTCCGAGCGGATGATGTAGTCAGACTGCTTGGCAGGACAGGACGCTCGGAAGAAGAGCTCCCTTCACACAAGGAGGTCGGCGGCGATGGCACAAGAGCAGACCAAACGAACTGGCGGCGGCGACGAGGACGACACCCCGGGTGGTGACGGTGCCGCTGGTCAGGAACGTCGCGAAAAGCTGGCCGAGGACACCGACGACCTTCTCGACGAGATCGACGACGTGCTCGAGGAGAATGCCGAGGACTTCGTCCGGGCCTATGTCCAGAAGGGCGGCCAGTGACGGCGGATCGACCGGCATTGCGGACAGGCGACGGTGACACGAGGCTCAGTTTCGGTTCGAATCTGAGCTCGTTCACCGAGTATCTGCGTGGTCACGCACCAGAATTGCTGCCGGAGAATCGGATCGGCCATCGTTCGCACTCGACACGGGGTGGTGACGGGATGGAGAGCGGTGATCTCGCACCGCACGGAACGACGATCGTGGCGCTCACCTACAAGGGTGGCGTTCTCCTCGCAGGCGACCGGCGCGCGACCCAGGGCAACCTGATCGCCAGCCGGGACGTCGAGAAGGTGTACGTCACCGACGAATATTCGGCGGCCGGTATCGCCGGCACCGCGGGCATCGCCATCGAACTGGTGCGCCTGTTCGCCGTCGAACTCGAGCACTACGAGAAGATCGAGGGCGTTCCGCTGACCTTCGACGGCAAGGCCAACCGCCTGGCGTCGATGGTGCGGGGCAACCTCGGGGCGGCGATGCAGGGTCTCGCGGTCGTCCCGCTGCTGGTCGGCTACGACCTCGACGCGGACGACGAGGCCCGGGCGGGCCGCATCGTCTCGTACGACGTCGTCGGCGGCCGGTACGAGGAACGCGCCGGATACCACGCGGTCGGTTCGGGATCGTTGTTCGCGAAGTCGGCGCTGAAGAAGATCTACTCGCCGGACAGCGACGAGGAGACCGCCCTGCGGGCGGCCATCGAATCGCTGTACGACGCTGCCGACGACGACTCGGCCACCGGTGGGCCCGACCTGACCCGCGGCATCTACCCGACCGCGGTCACGATCACCCAGGCCGGTGCCGTGCACGTGTCCGAGGAGACGACGTCCGAGTTGGCTCGGCGCATCGTCGCCGAGCGCACCGAACAAGGGGGGTCTGCGCGATGACCATGCCGTATTACGCCTCCGCCGAGCAGATCATGCGGGACCGCTCGGAACTGGCGCGCAAGGGAATTGCCCGGGGACGCAGCGTCGTGGTGCTCACGTTCCGCGACGGCGTGCTGTTCGTCGCCGAGAATCCCTCCACCGCCCTGCACAAGGTCAGCGAACTGTACGACCGGCTCGGCTTCGCGGCCGTCGGCAAGTACAACGAGTTCGAGAACCTGCGGCGCGCCGGGATCGTCCACGCCGACATGCGCGGCTACTCCTACGACCGCCGTGACGTGACGGGCCGATCGCTCGCCAACGCGTACGCGCAGACCTTGGGCACGATCTTCACCGAGCAGCCCAAGCCTTACGAGGTGGAGATCTGCGTCGCGGAGGTCGGGCGGGTGGGCAGCCCGAAGGCTCCCCAGCTGTACCGCATCACGTACGACGGATCCATCGTCGACGAACAGCATTTCGTGGTGATGGGTGGCACGACCGAGCCGATCGCGACCGCGATGCGCGAGTCGTACCGTGCCGACCTCGATCTCGAGGCGGCGGTCGGCATCGCGGTCAACGCCCTGCGTCAGGGCGGTGCGGGGGAAGGCGAGAAGCGGAACGTCGACGTGGCCAGCCTGGAGGTGGCCGTGCTCGATCAGTCCCGTCCTCGCCGCGCGTTCCGGCGGATCGCCGGAACCGCGCTCGAACAGCTGGTTCCCGCGGAGCCGGCGGCCGCCTCGGAGTCCGCTCCGGAGCCGAAAGCGGACACCGAGACGAAGCCCGCCGACACTCAGGACTGAGGTCGGTACACGGCGATCGCTCCGGGTTCGGTCCGGAACTCGAACCGCCGGGCGTCGGCCACCACTTCACCGTCGGTGGCCAGCGCCACCGGAGCTCCGTTCACGCGGACGGTGAGCCGGGGCACGAGGGATCGCACGTACACCCGGCTGCTTCCGAGCGTTCCGGTCGCGGCGGCGAACAACAGCCGCGGCCGGGACGCTCGCCGGTCGGCTCGCACGTACCGGACGTCGAGCAGTCCGCCGGTGATCGCGGGACGGGACATCGGAACCTGATCGGCGGGGGAATACCGACCGTTCCCCACGAACAGCATCCAGACCTTCACGGGGCGGCCGTCGATGGTGATGGCGAGCGGTGTTGCCGCGGAGAGAATCCGGACCATTGCCGCAGCGGCCGCGGGCCACTTCCCGTACCGGGGCTGCCACTTCTCCCGCAGCCGCACCGCGTCGGGATAGCCACCGAGACTGGCGGTGTTGAGGAACGGGGCGGGTTCCTCGACATCGGTGTGGACGACGGCCTGATCGACGAGAACCGCATGTCCGGTCTCGACGGCGTTCGCCGTGTCCGAGATCTCGGCGACGCCGGCGTCCCGCGCGAAGTGATTGAGGGTGCCGCCGGGGAAGACTGCCAGCGGCAGAGAATGACGTGCCGCGGCGGACGCCACGGCGACCACGGTTCCGTCTCCACCGCACACGCCGAGGGCACGCGGATTCGCCTCGGCCACCCAGGCGTCGAGTTGCGCGGCGAAATCGTGATCGGTGTCGAGGGCGCGCACGTGCGCCTTCGGGAGAGCGGTCGCGATGTCCTCACTGGGATCCACGCTGTCCGGCCCGGACTCCGGGTTCACCACTACGAGCAGGCCCTCACCTCCCGGCAGCGCCGGCGCGTCGACCGCGCGGCCCAGTTCCGCCGGGTCCTCGGTGCGCACGGCCCACCAGCGGCGGGTTCCCGAAGCGACGGCCCCGCCGAGCACCAGCCCGGCGACGACGTCCGACGGCCAGTGCACGCCGTTGTGCACCCGCGAGTACGCGACCGCGGCCGCGAGGGGAGCCAGTACGGCACCGGCCGCGGGCGATTCCAGGGCGACACCCGTGGTGAATGCCGCCGCCGACGCCGAATGTCCCGACGGGAAGGACGAGGACCGGGGGATCGGCACCCCGCGCAGCACGTTCGTCCACGCGCGGGCGGGAGGGCGCCGCCGCGGGAACACCGGTTTGAGGATGCCGTTGGCGAGACCGCTCGCCATCGCGAGGGACAGCAGGCCTCGCACGGCGCCGCGCCGCGCGCGCCCGCCGACCAGTCCCAGCAGCGCTGCCACACACCACCACAGGACCCCCTTGTCGGCCGCGTGACTGAGGAAGCGCATGGCCCGGTCGACCTCGGAGGGGCGCAGATCGGCGCTGCGGCCGAACACGATCTCGTCGGCCCGGTGGATGCGGTGCAGGTGTCGGTTCACCGTCTCAGCGTAGGCGCGGAGTGTCGCCGCACGGTTTTCCCGCTCCGCCGGGTGATCGGCGTTGTACTCTCGAGGTGTGCAGCGACGAATCATGGGAATTGAGACAGAGTTCGGTGTGACCTGCACCTTCCATGGTCACAGGCGACTGAGCCCGGACGAGGTTGCGCGCTACCTGTTCCGGCGGGTGGTGTCGTGGGGCCGGAGCTCCAACGTGTTCCTCCGGAACGGTGCCCGCCTGTATCTGGACGTCGGCTCGCACCCCGAATACGCGACAGCCGAGTGCGACAACCTCATCCAGTTGGTCAACCACGACCGGGCGGGTGAGCGCGTGCTCGAGGAGTTGCTGATCGACGCCGAGCAGCGGCTCGCCGAGGAAGGCATCGGCGGCGACATCTATCTGTTCAAGAACAACACGGACTCGGCGGGCAATTCGTACGGCTGTCACGAGAACTTCCTCGTGGCCCGGGCCGGCGAATTCTCGCGGATCTCGGACGTGTTGCTCCCGTTCCTGGTGACGCGGCAGCTGATCTGCGGCGCGGGCAAGGTGCTGCAGACGCCGAAGGCGGCCACGTTCTGCCTGTCGCAGCGCGCCGAGCACATCTGGGAGGGTGTGTCCTCGGCGACCACGCGGTCGCGGCCCATCATCAACACCCGTGACGAGCCGCACGCCGACGCGGAGAAGTACCGCCGCCTGCACGTGATCGTCGGTGACTCGAACATGTCCGAGTCCACCACGATGCTGAAGGTTGGCACGGCGGCGCTCGTGCTCGAGATGATCGAGGCCGGGGTGTCGTTCCGCGACTTCGCGCTCGACAACCCGATCCGCGCCATCCGCGAGGTCAGCCACGACGTCACCGGGCGCCGTCCGGTGCGGCTCGCAGGCGGCAGGCAGGCCAGTGCCCTCGACATCCAGCGGGAGTACCACGCCCGCGCCGTCGAACACCTGCAGAACCGCGACCCCGATCCGCAGGTCACGCAGGTGGTCGAGTTGTGGGGCCGCATGCTCGACGCCGTCGAGACACAGGACTTCGCGAAGGTCGACACGGAGATCGACTGGGTGATCAAGCGCAAGCTGTTCCAGCGCTATCAGGACCGGCACGGCTTCGAACTGGCCGATCCGAAGATCGCGCAACTCGATCTGGCGTACCACGACATCAAGCGCGGTCGCGGCGTGTTCGACGTGCTGCAGCGCAAGGGTCTGGTGAAGCGGATCACCGAGGACGAGACGATCGAGGCTGCAGTGGACACCCCGCCGCAGACCACCCGGGCGAAGCTGCGCGGCGAGTTCATCACCGCCGCGCAGGAGGCCGGACGCGACTTCACGGTCGACTGGGTGCATCTCAAGCTCAACGATCAGGCCCAGCGGACCGTGCTGTGCAAGGACCCGTTCCGGTCGGTCGACGAGCGGGTGGAGCGGCTGATTGCCTCGATGTAGCGGCGCTCGGGGAGTCCGTCTCGGGCTCACCCACTAGGCTTCCGGGCGTGCCGACTTCCAAGATCGAGCGCTTGATGAACCTGGTGATCTGTTTGCTGTCCACCAGACAGTTCCTCACCGCCGAGAAGATTCGCGAGAGCGTTGCCGGGTACGCCGACTCCGCCAGCGACGAGGCGTTCAGCCGGATGTTCGAACGCGACAAGAACGAGTTGCGGGATCTCGGTGTTCCGCTCGAGACCGGGCAGGCGTCGCGGTTCTCGACGGTCGAGGGCTACCGGATCAACCGCAATGCGTACGAGCTTCCCGACATCGACCTCAACCAGGAGGAGTCGGCGGCGGTCGCGGTGGCGGTCCAGTTGTGGGAGTCGCCGGAGCTGACGTCCGCGGCGCAGGGGGCGCTGCTCAAGCTGCGCGCGGCGGGTGTGCAGGTGGATCCGGATTCGGCGGCCACCCCGATCACGGCCGTGCCCGCCCGCACCCGCGGCTCCGAACCGGCGCTCGGCAAGCTGCTGGCGGCGGTCGACGCCGGCCGGGCCGTGCACTTCCCGCACCGTGGTGCTCTCAACGAGCCGTACACCGAACGCACCGTGGAACCGTGGGGTGTCGTCACCGCCCACGGCCGGTGGTATCTCGTCGGTCACGACGTCGACCGGGGCGCCGTCCGGACGTTCCGGCTGTCGCGGATCGGCGACGACGTGACGGAGTTCGGACCGTCGGGGGTCGTCCACAAACCGGCTGGTGTCGACCTCCGGGACATCGTCGACCGAGTCACCGGTTCGGGCGAGGTCACCGGCACCGCCACCGTGTGGGTGGCGGCGGGCCGAGCTCAGGAACTGCGCCGACTGGCGACCACCGCGGAGGAGAAGCGGGTGAACGAGCGCAGCGGCAGCGTGCTCCGGATCCCCGTCCGTTCCCGGGACTGGATCGCGCGGCTGGTCGCGGGGCACGGGGCGGACGCCCTCGTCCTCGATCCGCCCGAATTACGACACGAGGTGCTGACCAAGCTGAAGGACGCCGCAGGGGAAGAGGGGACGTCGTGAGCAACAGGCTGTCGTCACGGCTGTCCCGGCTCCTCAACCTGGTGCCGTATTTCATCGCGAACCCCGGAATGAGCGCCGCCGAGGCCGCCGCCGAACTGGGCGTCACCACCACCCAGCTGATGTCCGACCTCAATCAGCTGTGGGTGTGCGGACTGCCCGGATACGGTCCCGGCGACCTCATCGACCTGTCGTTCTCCGAGGAGAGCATCGAGGTGACGTTCTCGGCGGGCATCGACCGTCCGCTGCGGTTGACATCCACCGAGGCGACCGCCCTGCTGATTGCCCTGCGTTCGCTGGTGGAGATGCCGGGGATGGTCGACCCGTCCGCGGCGCACAGTGCGATCGCCAAGATCGAGGACGCCGCGGGCACGGCCGCGGCCCGTGCGGCGGTGACGCCGGCGTCCGAGCGGGGTGCGGTGGAGGACGTGGCGGAGGATCCGATCGCCGCCACGGTGCGATCCGCGCTCCATCGTCGCCGGGCTCTCAACCTGACGTACTACTCGGCGTCCCGGGACCGGGTCACCGAGCGCACCGTGGACCCGGTGCGGATCGTGCTGGTCGACAATCACAGTTATCTGCAGGCCTGGTGCCGACAGGCCGAGGGGGTCCGGCTGTTCCGCCTCGACCGGATCGACGCCGCCACCGAACTGGACGAGCCGTCCACCCCGCCGGCGCAGGCACTCGTACGGGACTCCAACCTGGAGTTGTTCAGCGGGGACGCGTCCCTTCCTCAGGCACGGTTGCACATCGGCGCCGACTGCGTGTGGGTGCTCGACTACTACCCGATGGACGTCGCGACGGTCGCCGCCGACGGGTCGGTCGAGGCGACCATGAGTTACGGGGCGCTGGAGTGGATGGCCCGGCTCGTGCTCGGGTTCGGATCCGGAATCAGGGTGCTCGAACCGCCCGAACTGGTCGACGAGGTGCGCCACCGGGCCGTGGACGCGCTGTCCGCGTACGAGGCCGTCGAGGCATGAGCGGCGCCACGCGTCCGCTGCGGATCAGTGTGTTCGGCGCGGGCAGCATCGGGTGCTATCTCGGGGGCCGGCTCGCCGCGGCCGGCGCCGAGGTGACGCTGATCGGCCGGGAGCGGGTCGGGGCCGAGATCCGCGACCACGGGTTGCGGTTGACGGACCTGCACGGATCGGACATCCGGGTCGCTGCCTCCGACATCGCCTTCGACACCGGTCCCGAGTCGGCGGCCACCGCCGATCTCGTGGTCGTCTCGGTGAAGTCGGCGGGCACACCGGAGGTGGGTGCCACGCTGGCGTCGGCGATCGGCCCCGGCACCGTCGTGGTCAGCGCCCAGAACGGGCTGGGTAACGCGGACACCCTGCGTGCCGCACTTCCGGGTCACGTCGTTCTCGCGGCGATGGTGCCGTTCAACGTGGTGCACCGCGGCGACGGCCACTTTCACCAGGGTTCCGAGGGCGACCTCGAAATCGAGCAGCATCCGGCGGTGCCCGCATTCGCGCCGGCGTTCGACGACGCCGGGCTGCCGCTGCATGCCCACGACGACTTCCGTTCGGTGCAGTGGGCGAAGCTGCTGCTCAACCTGAATAACCCGGTCAACGCGCTGTCCGGTCTGCCGCTCCGGGAGGAGTTGTCGCGGCGGCCGTTCCGCCGCGCCCTCGCGCTGGCACAGCGCGAAGCCCTCGCACTCCTGACCGCCCGCGGTATCGCTGTCGCCAAGCTCACACCGCTGCCGCCGCGGTGGATTCCCCGGTTGCTGACCGTCCCGGACGGGGTGTTCCGGGTGGCGGGCAGCCGGATGCTGGCCATCGACCCGCACGCGCGGTCGTCGATGTGGGACGACCTCGAGGCGGGCAGGCGCACCGAAGTGGACTGGATCAGTGGGGAGATCGTGCGCCTGGCCGAGGCGTCGGGGACGGCCGCGCCGGTGAACGCGAGGCTGGTCGCACTGATCCGCGAGGCCGAGGCGGGCGGGAACCGGCAGTGGTCCGGGGGCGCTCTGCTGGCCGATCTGCGCTCACAGCGGGGACCCAGGAAACCTGCAGGGAAACGGCAGCGCAGCTAGCCGGTTTCGACCGGGCTGGTGCCGTGTATGTCCGGTAGCATCGGGGTCACCTGATCTTTTGGAGGTTTCATCATGGGAGCCATGAGCCCCTGGCACTGGGCCATCGTCGCGCTGGTCGTCGTCATCCTGTTCGGTTCCAAGAAGCTGCCCGACGCGGCTCGTGGACTCGGCCGTTCGCTCCGCATCTTCAAGAGCGAGGTCAAGGAGATGCAGAACGACAACAGCACGCCTGCGCCCACCGCGCAGCAGAGTGCGCCCGCCGAGCTGCCCGTGGCGGACACCACCACCGCACCGGTCACCCCTCCGGCGCCGGTGCAGCCGCAGCCGCACCCGCAGCACACCGAGCCCAAGTCGGCGTAGCCCGAGCCGCCTGACAACCGGGGTGACTCTTCACCCCGGTTGACTGCTGACCAAGACTAGGGCGAACAACAGTGCGAATTCCGTTCGATCCGCGCCACAGCAAGCGGAGGACCAACCCCGACGGCACGATGTCGTTGGTCGACCACCTCTACGAGCTGCGCACGCGACTGCTCCTGTCGGTGCTGGCCATCGTGGTCACCACCGCGGTGGGCTTCTTCTGGTACTCCCACGAGATCTTCGGCATCGAGAGTCTCGGCGAGCTCCTGCGCGGGCCGTACTGTTCGCTGCCGGAGTCGAGCCGCGCCGACCTGAGCAACGACGGGTCGTGCCGCCTCCTCGCGACCGGACCGTTCGAGCAGTTCATGCTCCGCTTCAAGGTCGCGCTCACGGCGGGCGTCGTCCTCGCCTGCCCCATCTGGCTGTATCAGCTGTGGGCGTTCATCACCCCCGGCCTGTACGCGAAGGAACGCCGCTACGCGATCGGATTCGTGGTGTCCGGCGCGGCGCTGTTCATGGCCGGCGCCGTCCTGGCGTACGTGGTCGTCGCCAAGGCCCTGCACTTCCTGCTGACGATCGGCGACAACGTCCAGATCACCGCACTCGGCGGCGCGGAATACTTCGGGTTCATCATCAACCTGCTGATCATCTTCGGTGTCAGCTTCGAGATCCCACTGCTCATCGTCGCCCTGAACTTCGTCGGCATCCTGCCCTACGCGAAGCTCAAGGCGTGGCGCCGCGGCCTGATCTTCGCCCTGTTCGTGTTCGCCGCGATCGCCACACCGGGGCAGGACCCGTTCTCGATGCTCGCGCTCGCGTTCGCGTTGACGCTGCTGTTCGAGATCGCCGTGCAGATCGCCCGCGTCAACGACCGCCGCAAGGCTCGTCGCACGGAGCAGGAGTGGGGTGCCCTCGACGACGACGAGGCGTCGACGATCGCGGCGCCGTCGGACCTGAACGAGTCGTTCGACGTGGCCGCCACCGCGGTCCCCGAGCCTGCGGGCCGGTTCCGGCGTTCCCGCAAGTCCGGGAAGTCCGGTGCCGCGAACAAGAACGACGACGCGAGCACGACCGGCAGCAACACACCGGGTCAGGACTTCTCCGACACCCTGTGACAATCTGACGGGGTGGCAGTGACAACAGGTGACACGACCGGCGGCACCGAACTCGATGTGTTCTCGGCGCAGCTCGGCTTCGTGCTCGACCCCTTCCAGATCAACGCCTGCCG
The DNA here is from genome assembly GCF_017068395.1 of Rhodococcus pseudokoreensis. Classification (NCBI taxonomy): domain Bacteria; kingdom Bacillati; phylum Actinomycetota; class Actinomycetes; order Mycobacteriales; family Nocardiaceae; genus Rhodococcus; species Rhodococcus pseudokoreensis. The sequence continues at coordinate 8,044,303 of NZ_CP070619.1, forward strand.
CGCGCTCGAGGGTGGCCACGGCGTCCTCGTCTGCGCCCCGACCGGCGCGGGCAAGACGGTGGTCGGCGAATTCGCCGTGCACCTGGCGCTGGCGGCCGGTCGCAAGTGCTTCTACACCACACCGATCAAGGCGCTGAGCAATCAGAAGTACGCGGAACTGGTGCGGCGGTACGGCAAGGACACCGTCGGGCTGCTGACCGGAGACTCGAGTATCAACTCGGGCGCCCCGGTGGTGGTGATGACCACCGAGGTGCTGCGGAACATGCTGTACGCCGATTCCGCGGCGCTGCGCGGGTTGTCGCACGTCGTCATGGACGAGGTGCACTTCCTGGCCGACCGGTTCCGCGGGGCGGTGTGGGAAGAGGTGATCCTGCACCTGTCGGAGGACGTCCGGCTCGTCAGTCTGTCGGCGACCGTCAGCAACGCCGAGGAGTTCGGTGCGTGGATGGAGACGGTGCGCGGCGACACCACAGTGGTGGTCGACGAGAACCGCCCGATCCCGCTGTGGCAGCACATCATGGTCGGGAAACGGCTGTTCGACCTGTTCGATACGAGGGCGCGTAGCGGGGATGCCCGCAGGGATCTGGTGGTCGACCAGGATCTGGTGCGTCACGTCAAGCAGCGGCAGGCCCTCGAGCGGGCCGACTCGTGGGAACCGCGGGGCAGGGGGCGCCGCGGCGGCGGCCGCGGGTATTCCAGCGATTTCCGGCCGCTGCCCCGGCCGGAGGTGATCTCCCGCCTCGACGACGAGGGGCTCCTTCCGGCGATCACGTTCATCTTCAGCCGGGCCGGGTGCGACGCCGCGCTGGCGCAGTGCCTGCGATCGCGCCTCGATCTGACGACGCCGGAGCAGGTCGCCGAGATCCGGACCATCGTCGACGCCCACACCGCCGAACTTCCGAAGGCCGATCTGGAGGTCCTCGGGTACTGGGAATGGCGCAAGGCGCTGGAGCGGGGCCTCGCCGCGCACCACGCGGGAATGTTGCCGGCGTTCCGGCAGACGGTCGAGGAGTTGTTCGTCAAGGGGCTGGTCCGGGCCGTATTCGCCACCGAGACGCTGGCGCTCGGCATCAACATGCCCGCCCGCACCGTCGTGCTCGAACGCCTCGTCAAGTACAACGGCGAGGCCCACGCCGAACTCACCCCGGGGGAGTACACCCAGCTCACAGGCCGGGCGGGACGTCGCGGCATCGACATCGAGGGCCACGCGGTGGTCCTGTGGCAGCCCGGGGTGGAACCGGTGGACGTCGCCGGGCTGGCGTCCACCCGCACGTTCCCGCTGCGCAGTTCGTTCCGTCCCGGCTACAACATGACGATCAACCTGGTCGACCGCATGGGTGCGGCGGAATCGCGGGCCCTGCTGGAGCGGTCGTTCGCCCAGTTCCAGGCCGACCGGTCGGTGGTCGGCCTGACCCGCGGCATCGAACGCAACGAGGCCGCGCTCACCACGCTCAGCGAACGCCTCGGCGGCGAGGACGGCGAGTACTTCGAGTACGCACGCCTGCGGGAGGAACTGAGCAGCCGGGAACGGTCGCTCGAACGCGCAGGCCGGACCGAACGCCGGGACGCCGCCGTCGCATCGCTCGTCGCTCTGCGGCGCGGCGACGTGATCGCGATCCCCGTGGGACGGCACTCCGGTCTGGCGGTGGTGCTCGAACCGGACCGGGACCCGACGGACCCGAAGCCGTTGATCCTCACCGAGGCGAAGTGGGCGGGCCGGGTGTCGGCGGGCGACTTCCCCGAGCCGGCACGGTCTTTGGGATCGATGCGGTTGCCGCGACGCTTCGATCACCACACCGCCCGGGTGCGACGCGATCTGGCATCGGCGTTGCGCAGCACCGGAATCGTCGCGCCGGGCCGGCGGAAACGGAAGAAGTCGGGTGCGGCCGGCGACGACGCCGAGATCGCGCGGCTGCGGCGTGCCATCCGGCAGCATCCGTGCCACAGCTGGCCCGACCGTGAGCAGCTGAGCCGGATCGGTGAGCGCTATAACCGGCTGGCCCGCGAGACGGAGACGATGAGGCAGAAGGCCGCCGCCACGACGAACTCGTTGGCGCGCACGTTCGATCGGATCCTGTCGCTGCTCGCCGAACGCGACTACGTCTCGGCGGGTGAGCACCCCGATGCCACCGAGCATGGCACCCGGTTGAGCCGGATCTATTGCGAGAGTGACCTCTTGGTGGCCGAGTGCCTCCGGCAGGGGGTGTGGAAGGGACTCGGGCCCGCGGAGCTCGCGGCCGTCGCGTCGGCCGTGATCTTCGAATCGCGCCGCGAGGGGGACACCGTCGAGAGCGGCGGTCCGGGAGCGCTGCGGCACGCCCTCGACGAGACCGTGCGGGTGTGGCGGGAACTGAAGGCGGACGAGATCCGGCACAAGTTGCCGCCCACCCGTGAACCGGACTTCGGCTTCGCCGCCGCGATCTACCACTGGGCCAGCGACAATTCGCTCGTCGAGGCGCTGATCGCGGCGGGAGACCAGGGGCGCGCACTGTCGGCCGGCGACTTCGTGCGGTGGTGCAGGCAGGTGATCGACCTCCTCGAACAGGTCCGGTCGACGTCACCCGATCCGGAGGTCGGCAAGGCCGCAGGTCGTGCGGTCGCAGCGATCCGCCGTGGCGTCGTCGCCGTGGATGCTGCGTGACCCGACGCCGTGTGGTTGGATTCGCACGCCGTCCGAAGGCCCGAATCCGATGGTGGGGCGTTACGGTAGGTACAAAACTTGACACGTGAGCGGGAGGCGACGATGAGCGGCCCTTACGGACCGAACGACCCGAACGGGCAATGGGCCCAGGGACAGCAACCGGGCCAGGGTAATCCTGACCAGACCGGCGGGCAGTACGGCGCGCCGCAGTACGGTCAGCAGCCGCCCGCCCAGCCGTGGGGTCAGCAACCGGGTCAGCCCCAGCAACCCGGGCAGCCGCAGTGGGGTCAGCAGCCCCAGCAGCCCGGCCAGCCGCAATGGGGTCAGCAGCCGCAGCCCGGTCAGCTCGGACAGCCGGGCCCGGGGCAGTGGGGCCAGCAGCCTCAGCAGCCCGGGCAGCCGCAGTGGGGTCAGCAGCCGGGTCAGCCGCAGCAGTGGGGACAGGCCCCCGGTCAGCAGCAGTGGGGGCAGCCGCCGTCCTCGGGGAAGTCGAAGCTGCCGTTGATCATCGGCGGTGTGGTGGCGCTGCTCGTGATCGTGGGTATCGCGCTGGTACTGGCGTTCACGGTGTTCGGCACGGACACCCTCGATCAGAAGGCGGCGGAGGACGGTGTCGAGCGCATCGTCACCGATTCGTACGGCGCCGAGAACGTGTCCGGTGTCACCTGCCCCTCGGGTCAGGAAGTGAAGAAGGGCAACAGTTTCACGTGCAGCCTCACCGTGGACGGTGAGAAGAAGCAGGTCACTCTCACCTTCACCGACGACAAGGGCACGTACGAGGTGAGCCGCCCGAGCTAGCCCATCGGCTCCCAGGCGGCCCACCCGGCCGTCACGGAACCCGTGCGGCGGCCACCTTTTTCATCGCCGCGGTGAGGCGTCCCACGGAGTTCTCGATTCCGAGTTCGTCCGCGAGCCTGCCGAGTCGGTCCGCGTCGACCGGTTCGGCGGGCAGCGTGTCTTCGCGGGACAGTTCGACGTCCGCGTCGCGCACCACCCGCACCACCGGCAGTGCCGCGTCGAGATAGTCGGCCGCGGCGGCGAACTTCGCGCGCGCACCCTTCGCCATGTCGGATTCCGGATCGACGGCCGCGGCCCGCAGTGCGTCGAGGGATCCGTATTGCATGATCAGGCTGGACGCGGTCTTTTCACCGATGCCCTTCACGCCCGGCAGCCCGTCGGACGAGTCGCCGCGCAGCAGCGCGAGTTCGGCGTAGGCCTCACCGGCCCGGTCGGCGGGCACCCCGTACTTGGCTGCCACCTCTTCGGGCCCGAGCAACTCGGCCTTGGCGAGTCCGCGCACCACGTACAGCACCCGAACCTGCACCGGGTCGTCCGTGACGACCTGCAGGAGGTCGCGGTCGCCGGTGACGACGACGACCGGGTCGCGTGTCTCGGTGGCGGCGAGGGTGCCGAGAACGTCGTCGGCTTCGAGGCCTTCCGCGCCTGCCGTCGCGATTCCGGTGGCGGCCAGGACATCCAGGATCATCGGGACCTGTGGCGACAGGGTGTCGGGGACCTCTTCCTCCGCCCCGCCGGTGTCCTCGGCGACCCGGTGCGCCTTGTAGGTGGGTACCGCCTCGACGCGGAACGCGGGCCGCCAGTCCAGGTCGAGGCACACCGCGAGCCGGGACGGCTGGTGCTTGGTGATCAGTGCGGCCACCATGTCGGTGAATCCGCGCACTGCGTTGACGGATCGACCGTCGGGTGAGGTGATCGAGTCGGGTAGCGCGTAGTACGCGCGAAACCACAGGCTGGCACCGTCGAGGAGAAGCAGAGGCCCTGTCATGACCCTCATCCTGCCAAACCGGTTTAGCCTGAAGCCATGAGTTCCCTCGGCGCATCGACTTCACGTTTCCCGACGACCATCTATGCCGACCGGATCGCCCGCGCAGGCGCCCTGGCCCGCGATGCCGGACTCGACGGCCTCCTCATCACGCCCGGACCGGATCTGCGGTATCTGCTGGGTTCGCGCGCGGAGTCGTTCGAACGGCTCACCTGCCTGGTGATTCCGGCGAACGGCGACACGGCGTCCGTGGTCGTGCCGCGGCTCGAACTGGCCGCGCTCACCGAATCCGCCACGTCCGAACTGGGTCTGACGGTCCGCGACTGGGTGGACGGGGTGGACCCGTACGCACTGGTGTCGGGTCTGCTGCCGTCCCCTGCGCGGACCGCCGTGACGGATGCGATGCCGGCGCTGCACCTTATTCCGCTGTCGGAGGCGCTCGGGGCGCTGCCGGTCCTGGCCACCGACGTGTTGCGGGAGCTGCGGATGGTCAAGGACGACGCGGAGATCGACGCGCTGCGCCGGGCCGGTCAGGCCATCGACCGGGTCCACGCCCGGATGGGGGAGTTCCTGAAGGTCGGCCGTACCGAGGCCGAGGTGGCGGCGGACATCACCGCGGCGATCCTCGACGAGGGGCACACCGAGGCGGCGTTCGTCATCGTCGGCTCGGGACCGCACGGCGCCGACCCGCACCACGAGGTGTCCGAGCGGGTCGTCGAGTCGGGTGACGTGGTGGTCATCGACATCGGCGGACCCGTCGAACCCGGGTACAACTCCGACTCCACCCGCACCTACAGCATGGGTGAGCCCGATCCGGGTGTGGCGAAGAAGTTCGCGGTGCTCGAGGAGGCGCAGGCGGCGGCGGTCGCCCTGGTGCGTCCCGGCGTCACCGCCGAGGCGGTCGACGCGGCCGCCAGGGACCTGCTGGCCGCGCAGGGGCTCGCCGACGTGTTCGTGCACCGGACCGGGCACGGAATCGGTCTGTCGGTGCACGAGGAGCCGTACATCGTGTCGGGTAACGCGATCGAACTGACCGAGGGGATGGCCTTCAGCGTGGAGCCGGGAATCTACTTCCGCGGGGAGTGGGGTGCCCGCATCGAGGACATCGTCATCGTGACCGCGGACGGCTGTGAGCCGGTCAACACCCGGCCGCACGGGCTGACGGTTCTCCCGGGCTGAGTGCGCCGCGGGGAGCGGGAGTGTGCGGGGCGGTGCGGCGCGGGTAGTAACATCTCCCATTTGTTCACGACCGCACTCGCCGCTGCACGTTCGCGGAGAGTCGGGATCACAGATCAACCGAAGGTGTCATGGAAAGCGTCGCCCCGAAGGTAACCGTCGTCGTCCCGACCTACAACGAACGCGACAACCTGCCCAAGATCGTCGAGCTTCTCGCGGCGTTGGCCATCCCGAACCTGCACGTGCTGGTCGTCGACGACAACTCGCCGGACGGCACCGGTGAGGTCGCCGACACGCTCGCGCAGAGCGGTCCGATCCCGGTCGGTGTGCTGCACCGGACCGTGAAGGACGGCCTCGGGCGGGCCTACGTCGCCGGCATGTCGCGGGCGCTGTCCGAGGGCGCGGACATCGTGATCCAGATGGACGCGGACCTGTCGCACCCCACCGAGGCCATCCCGCGGATGGTGGAGACGCTGACGACGACGGATGCGGCCGTCGTGCTCGGCTCCCGCTACGTGGCGGGCGGCGCGGTCGCCAGCGACTGGCCGTGGCACCGCAAGGCGCTGTCGGCGTGGGCGAATTTCTACGTCAACGCGATCCTGCGGTTGCGGGTCAAGGACGCCACCGCCGGGTTCAAGGCGTGGCACGCGGACACGCTGCGGGCCATCGACGTCGAGGGTGTGCAGAGCAACGGGTACGCATTCCAGGTGGAGATGAACTACCGGGTGGTGCAACGCGGCATGACGATCGCCGAGGTCCCGATCCGGTTCGAGGAACGCACCGACGGCGTGTCCAAGATGAGCCTCGCGGTGCAGCTCGAGTCGGCGCGGGTCCCGTGGAAGCTGCGGTTCAGTCGTGACGCAGCGCAGCCGAGCCGAGTACGCGGCTGACGGCGATCTCCACGACCACCCGTGTCGGGTTCACCCGGGGCTGGCGGTACCGCGCGGCGTAGCGGGCCACGGCGTCGGCGACGGATTCGGGGTCGGTGAGGACCCGGGCGGGGCCTTCTAGGGTCATCCAGCGCGGTCCGTCCACCTGGCTGACCGCGCCGTACCCTCCGCGTTCGGCGTTGAGGGCCTTCTGCGAGGAGCCGTTGGTGATGACCCGTGCCAGCCCGTGCTCCTGATCCCAGGTGAACCCGACGGCGACGACGTGCGGGGTGCCGTTCTTGCGGAGCGTGGTGAGCGTCCCGAGGTGGTATTCGCCGAGGAAGGCGAGTGCCGCGTCGGGCAGCCGGATCGGGGTGGAGGGGGTGCGGTCCATCCCCCGACGGTAATCCAGGACACTGGACGGGTGAGCCTGGGATCGAAGAAGAACAGCGGAAAGCCCGACGACGGGGTGGTACTCCTGCTCGGTGGTCGCAGCGAGATCGGCCTCGAGATCGCCTCCCGGCTCGCGCCCGGCCGCAGAATCGTTCTCGCCGCCCGCCGCAGCACCGAACTCGCCGCCGAGCGGCAGGCGCTGCTCGATGCGGGCGCGTCCGCGGTGGACTGCGTGGAGTTCGACGCCGACGACCTCGACAGCCACGAGAAGCTGCTGAGGTCCGTCGTCGACGCGCACGGTCCGCTGTCGGTGGCGGTGCTGGCATTCGGCATTCTGGGCGACCAGGCGCGCGCCGAGCGGGACGCACGGCACGCCGTCGCCGTGGTCCACACCGACTACGTCGCGCAGGTCTCTGTGCTCACCCACCTCGCCACCCTGCTCCGGGAGCAGCGGTCGGGACGGATAGTGGTGTTCTCGTCCGTCGCGGGGGTGCGGGTGCGCCGCGCCAACTACGTCTACGGGTCGGCCAAGGCCGGCCTGGACGGGTTCGCCTCAGGTCTGGGTGACGCCCTCCACGGCAGTGGTGTGTCCCTGCTGCTCGTGCGATCCGGCTTCGTGATCGGCCGGATGACCGAGGGAATGTCGCCCGCGCCGATGTCGAGCACGCCCGGGCAGGTCGCGGACGCGGTCGTGCGGGGCCTGCGCCGCGGCGCAGGCCGAGTGTGGGTGCCGGGACGGTTGCGACCGGTGTTCTTCGTCATGCGACTGCTGCCGCAGGCGATCTGGCGCCGGATGCCGCGATGACCGACCCGATCGTCGTCGTCGGTATCGGTGCCGACGGATGGGACGGTCTGTCGCCGTCCGCGCGACGCGAGATCGAGGCCGCCGACGTCGTGATGGGTTCGGGGCGCCAACTCGCGCTGATTCCGGAGTCGCCGGCGGTGCGGGTTGCCTGGCCGTCGCCGCTGGTTCCGGCGCTGCCCGGCCTGTTCGAGCAGCATCACGGCCGGCGGGTCTGCGTGCTGGCCAGCGGAGACCCGATGTTCCACGGCATCGGTGTCACCCTCGTCGACCTTCTCGGCGCGGACCGGGTGCGGGTGATCCCGCACCCGTCGTCCGCCACCCTGGCCTGCGCCCGCCTGGGCTGGGCGGCGCACGACACACCGGTGGTCAGTCTCGTGAACCGGCCCGTGGACACGCTCGTGCCGGCACTCGGCGATCGGACGCGACTGCTGGTGCTGAGCCGCGACGAGCACACCCCCGCGGCCGTGGCCGAACTCCTGACGGGACGGGGGTTCGGACCGTCGCGCCTCACCGTGCTCGGCGAACTGGGCGGGCCCGACGAGTCGAGGCTCGACGGAACGGCGTCGGCGTGGTCGCACGAGCCGGGGCCCCGGCTGAACGTGATCGCGATCGACTGCCGCGCCGAGTCCGGCGCCCTCCGGCTGACCCGGCTGCCGGGACTGCCGGATGCCGCGTTCACCGGTGACGGGCAGATGACCAAACACGAGATCCGCGCCCTGACGCTGTGCGCCCTCGCACCCGCGGCGGAAGAGGTGCTGTGGGACGTGGGAGGCGGATCGGGCACGATCGCGATCGAATGGATGCGCACCAACCCTCTTTGCCGGGCAGTGACTTTCGAGCGCAGCGCGGCACGCGTCGACCAGATCACGTCGAACGCCGCAGCGCTCGGGGTGCCGTCCCTCGCGGTGTTCGGCGACGCACCCGCGGCCTTCGGGGACGTGCCCGCCGACCTGTCCGCTCCGGACGCGATCTTCGTCGGCGGTGGCGTCACCCAGGACGGTCTGCTGGACGAGTGCTGGTCCCGGCTCCGGGTCGGTGGCCGGATGGTAGCCAACGCGGTGACGGCGGAATCGGAAGCGCTGCTGCTGCAGTGGTTCTCGCACTGCGGCGGGCAGCTCCGCAAATTTCAGGTGTATCGGGGGGAGCCGCTCGGTGGGTTCACCGCGTGGCGGCCGCAACTGCCGGTGGCGCAGTGGTCGGTGACGAAGCAGTCGAAAGGTGTTGTGGCATGACGGTGTACTTCATCGGAGCCGGTCCCGGTGCGGCCGACCTGGTCACGGTCCGCGCGCAGCGGATCATCGCGGCCAGCCCGGTCTGCCTGTACGCGGGCAGCCTCGTCCCGCAGGAACTGCTGGCGGAATGCCCCGAGGGGGCGCGGGTGATCGACACGGCGCGTCTGAGTCTCGACGAGATCGTTGCTCTGCTGATCGAGGCGGATGCCGCCGGTCAGGACGTCGCCCGACTGCATTCGGGTGACCCGTCGATCTTCAGCGCCGTCGCCGAACAGGTCCGCCGGCTCGAATCCGCCGGGGTCGCATACACGGTGGTGCCCGGAGTGCCCGCGTTCACCGCGGCGGCGGCGTCGCTGGGGCGGGAACTGACCGTTCCCGGTGTGTCGCAGTCGATCGTGCTGACCCGCGTGTCCACGCTGTCCACCGCGATGCCGGAAGGTGAGGACCTGCGTTCCCTCGGCCGCAGCGGCGCCACGATGGTGGTGCACCTGGGGGCGCACCGGATCGATCAGATCGTCCTGGAACTCACCGAGAACTACGGCCGCGACTGTCCCGCCGCTGTCGTCGCGTTCGCGTCGCGCCCCGACGAGATCGTGCTGCGCGGCACCCTGGCCACCATCGCCGATCAGGTGAAGGCAGCGGGCGTCACGAAGACCGCCGTGGTGATCGTCGGTAAAGTGCTTGCTGCCGAGGGGTTTCCGGACAGTTACCTATATTCTGCCGCCCGCGAGCGCACCACCCACTGAGCGTGGCGCGGATCCTGATCCTCGGCGGCACCGGGGAGGCCCGAGCGCTCGCGGCGGCACTCGCGGACGTTCCGGGCGTCGAGGCCGTGTCCTCCCTCGCCGGCCGGGTCCGTGACCCGCGCCTGCCCGTGGGTGACGTGCGGATCGGCGGTTTCGGGGGAGCGGACGGACTCGCGGAGTGGTTGCGCGTGCACCCCGTCGACGCGATCGTGGACGCGACGCACCCGTTCGCGGCGCAGATCACGAGCAACGCCGCCGACGCCGCGCACCGCCGCGGCATCCCACTGATGGTTCTCCGGCGCCCCGAGTGGTCGCCGCGCCCGGGCGAAGACTGGCACGGCGCCGCAGGCCTGGCCGACGCCGCCGCACTGCTGCCCGATCTGGGAACGAGGGTCTTCCTCACCATCGGCAGGCAGGGCGTCGACGCGTTCGCGGACCTGCACGCGCTGTGGTTTCTGATCCGCGCGATCGATCCGCCCGACGTGGCGATGCCGCCGAACTCGACCCTGCTCCTCGCGCGCGGGCCGTTCGCGGTCGCCGACGAGACCGCACTGATGCGTGAGCACCGCATCGACGTCCTCGTCACCAAGAACAGCGGCGGCGGTCAGACCGACGCGAAACTCGACGCCGCACGCGCGCTGGGCGTCCCGGTACTGATGATTCGCCGTCCGCTGTTGCCGCCTGCGACGGAAACGGTCGGCGACGTCGCGGGGGCCGTCGCCTGGATCGGCGCCCTCACGCGCTGACGACCCGGCCCGCCCGTCAGCAGGCCGGCGCCGGTGCGTCCTCGGACAGGGGCTTGCCCTCCGGTTCGGTGTAGAACGCGAGCAGGACCAGCGGTTCCGTTCCCAGATTGGAACCCTCGTGGACGTGATCGCTGCCGTGGTCCTCGGTGATCGCCTGACCGGCGGTGGTCACCGCGGTCGCGCAGTCCTGCAGCGTGCGGGTCAACACACCCGATTCGACGACGGCGTACACCGGGCCGTCGTGGTAGTGCCACCCCGTCGTGCCGCCGGGGGCGATCTCGATGCGCCGCAGCGTCAGATCCGTGCCCGCCGAACTGCCCGCGACCGCCGGCACCGTCGTCTCGAACAGAATCTGTGCGGTCACCCCCGAAGACGGCGTGGCCTGGGCGGGGGAGGCGGACAGCGCCGCGGCGATGGCACAGGACAAGACGACCACACTCGATCTGAGGAGCATCGTGACGACCTCTCGACGCGCTGGCCCTGCACACTGCGCGCAGACGTCCAGTGGGAGTGCATTACGGCGTGTCCAGGGTAGGGCCACGGACCGTGCGTCCGAGGGGGTATCCGCGAAATCCGATCGCCGTGCAGACTATGTCTGAGATACTCCGGAGCGGAACGGCGGGACGAGGATGACGATCGAGCAGTTGCTGACCACGCATTTTCCGGATGATCCCGTGATGGACGCGGCGTTTGCCTCGGCGCTGCTGCGGCGCACGGGGCGAGATCCGAATGCGTCTGCGCTGGTGCGGATCTACAGTCCCACACGGACGTTGTCGTTCGGACGGTTGGACGCTGTTCGACCGCAGTTTCCGGCCGCGGCAGAGGCGGCGCGGCACCACGGGTTCACCCCGCTCGTCCGGGGCGCAGGCGGCCGGGCGGCGGCATACCACGAGCAGACTCTCGTCGTGGAGATCTTCTCCCCGGACACGGAGGGCATCGTCGGGGCCCGGCCACGCTTCCAGCGCCTCACCCCGAGGGTCGTCGCCGTGCTCAGGACGCTCGGCGTCGATGCTCGCATCGGACCGGTGCCCGGCGAGTACTGCCCCGGTGATTGGACGGTGAACGGCGCGGGCCGCGTCAAGTTAGCCGGGACCGCGCAGCGAATAGTCGCCGGCGCGTGGCTCTTCGGCTTCGAACTCGTGGTGTCCGATTCGGATCCCGTGCGGGCGGTGCTCGCCGATGTCAACGCTGCCCTCGAGTTGGAGTTCGACCCCGCCACGGCGGCGTCCCTCACGGACCTGAACCCGGCCGTCACCCTCGACCAGGTCCGGGACGCGATCCTCGCCGAGTTCGGCGCGGTCCACGAACTGACCGCAGACCCCGACCTTCTCGAAGAGGCCGCGAACCTGCGCGACGCCCACGTGGCGTGAGGTGCCCCGGCCATCGGGCCGCCTGGTGTTCGTGCTGACCCCGCGGCGGCACTTTCATGTGTCGCATGTGTCCCAACGCTTCTCGTCGATTCCGAGTGCCCGCATCTTGCGGTAGAGCGTCGACCGCGCGATGCCCAGGCGATCGGCTGCGCGCTTCTTGTTCCCGGCACTCACGGACAGAGCATCGAGGATCGTTTCACGCTCGGCGCGTTTGAGCGCAGCCGGCTCGCGGTCGGCACTGGGGGCACGGTACTCGTACGGGAGGTGCTGCAGCGCGAGGTCGACACCGTTGGCCCGCACGGCAGCCGAGGTCAGCACCATGTGTAGCTCCCGGAGATTGCCGGGCCAGGCGAGTGCCATGAGCGCCTGCAGGGTCGATGGGAGCATTCGCTGTCGTAGCGTGGGCTGGCCGTCGAGGAGGAACGGGACGATGTCGGCGAGGTCCTCCGGCCGTTCGCGCAATGCCGGCAGGTGCAACCGGACGGGAAAGTGATCACCGATCCGGGAGACCCGGAAATCGAGGCGTGTTGCGGTCGCAATAATGCGGCCGCCGCGAGCCGCCGATTCCTTCATCAGTGCAATGAGGGACCCGCACAGCGGGACCGGAAGCGCATCGATGTGGGTGACGACGAGGTGGCCGCCGTCGGTCAGTACGTCCTCGGCTTTCGAGATCCACGCGGCGGGGTCACGGTCGACGGCCATCGCGTCGAGGACGGCGGACGGGCGGCCGCCGACGAGGGCCTCGGCGACACAGCGTTTGCCGGTGCCCGGTTCACCGGTGACCAGTACGGACTCGTCGAGCCCGGCCGTGCATGCGATCTCGCGGCGTGCGCGCTGCCAGACCGCGCTGCGGCCGGGAGGAAGACCCGCCAGCGGGTCGTGTGTCGCGGCTGCACCGGGTGCGGCGAGGGTGACGCCCGGACTCGGCGGCGCCAGCGCGATCGCCTTCTGAAGGTCGTGATGCACCCGGAGTTCGATCAGCACACCGATGCTCTTGTCGTCCATGCGGACCATCCGGGCCTGTGCACGGACGGGGACGTCGTCGCCGACACACAATTCGCCCTCGGCGTACTCCCCGGAACCCATTGTTCGCGCGGTCCAATTCCACAGCACCGCATGGTCGGTCGGCTCCAGCAGCCGAGAGGCGGCGGTGTTGGTGATGATGAAGTCCTCGTTGAGGGTGACCACCGCCGCCGACGACCGGTTCGCGCGGGCAAGGAACTGTTCGAGCAGCAATTGCTCGCGGCGGGAGGAGTCGGCGAGTAGGCGAGTTTCGATCTCCCGGGCCGCGGCGACGACGAGCGGCGTCATCAGTTCGCTGGTGTCGCTGAGGCGGCTCGTGACGTCGAGGACCCCGATGATCGAATTGGTGAACGGGTTGACCACCGGCGCGCCCACGCACGTGAACTGTTGCAGGTTCTCGCGGAAATGTTCGGTGCCGCTGACCATGATCGGTCGCCGCCCCTCGATGACGCTGCCGATCCCGTTGGTGCCCGCGTGCTCCTCCGCATAGGAAAATCCCGGCGCGACCATGGCCCTGTCCAGCGCGCGGGCGAGTGTGGAACCTCCGGCTCGCCGGTCGATGATCTGCGCGTTCGAGTCCGCGAGCACGATCGTCGCACCGCCGCCGTCGAGGTGGGCGGCGAGTCGGTCGATCACCGGGGTCGCCGCCGTGACGAGTCGGCTGGTCCGGTTCAGATTGGGATTGAACGGCAGGTCTTCCGCCCCCGAGACGACGCCGCTGAGCTGGCTGCGCCGCCACGACGTGACGATTTCGGAGCGGGCCGCCGCGCCGGACTTCGGGTCGCGGCGACCCGGCCACGGTTCACGCACGCGGGCCTCGTACGGTGTCTCTTCCGTCATGTGAATCCGCGTCCCTTCTTTCCGGTCGCCGGCGCCCTGCGGCCCGTTTACCTCACGATATGTGTCGTGATTCGTCTCACTGTGTTCCACATCGGTACACAGGGCCGGATGTGTCTCCGGGGTGTCCGGGTGACGCGAAGTGGGACACCTACATGCCCTTGCGGTTCCCGAGAATCGACAACTACCGCGCAGTGGCGGGCATCACAGAACGCCGGTAGGACCGGCCACCACATTCGCATTCCGATGCAAGGGAGCACACCGTGAACACGAACACCCCAGACACCGCAGTCGAGGAGCTCGACGTTCTCGTCGTCGGGGCCGGCTTCGCCGGTCTCCATCAGCTCGACCGGCTGCGCAAGCTGGGCTTCTCCGTGAAGATTTTCGAGGCAGGGGCGGGTCTGGGCGGGATCTGGTATTGGAACTGCTACCCGGGTGCCCGGGTCGACAGCGAGGGCGCGATCTACCAGTACGCCCGGGAAGACCTCTGGCGTGACTTCGACTACACCGAGCTGTACCCCGGATGGCAGGAACTGCGTCGCTACTTCGAGCATGTCGACGGAAAGCTCGACCTGAGCCGCGACATCCGCTTCGACACCCGCGTCGAATCCGCAGTCTTCGACGCCGACGCCAACACCTGGACGGTCCGGGCGACGGACGGTCACACGGTGACCGCCCGGTATGTGGTGCTCTGCACCGGATTCGGCTCCAAGCCGTACATCCCGCCGATCGACGGCCTGGACAGGTTCGACGGGCCGTGCCACCACACGGGTCTGTGGCCGCAGGAGGGCCTCGACTTCACCGGCAAGCGCGTCGCGGTCATCGGCACCGGGGCCAGTGGCGTGCAGGTCGCGCAGGAGGCCGCGAAGGATGCGGCGTCGCTGACCATCTTCCAGCGCACCCCGATCCAGGCTCTCCCCATGCGTCAGAAGCAGCTCGACGCGGCTGCGCACTCGGACTTGAAGAAGGGGATGTCGGACCGGTTCGCACGCCGCATCGACTCGTTCTCCGGCTTCGACTTCGACTTCCTTCCGAAGAGCGCGCTCGAGGTGTCGGAGGAGGAGCGCCGCGAGACCTACGAGAAGCTTTGGGAAGAGGGCGGTTTCCGGTTCTGGCTGGGCACGTTCAACGACGTCCTCTTCGACCAGGCCGCGAACGACACCGCCTATGCATTCTGGCGCGACAAGACGCGGGCGCGGATCGCGGACCCCGTTCTCGCCGAGAAGCTCGCACCAGAAGTGGCGGCACATCCGCTCGGCGTCAAACGACCCTCGCTCGAACAGAATTTCTACGACATCTTCAACCAGGACAACGTTCACTTGGTGGACCTGCGGGAGACGCCGATCGAATCGGTCACCGAGACGGGAATTCGCACCTCGGACACCGAGCAGGAGTTCGACATCATCGTCCTCGCCACCGGATTCGACGCCTCCACCGGCGGTATCACCGCGATCGATCTCGAGGGAACCGATGGGCAGACGCTGCGCGAGAAGTGGTCCGAAGGGGTGCGCGCCCACCTGGGTGTTGCGACCGCCGGATTCCCGAACCTGCTGTTCGTCTACGGCCCGCACAGTCCGTCCGGTTTCTGCAACGGGCCGACCTGCGCCGAGATCCAGGGCGACCTGATCGTCGAGACGCTCGAGCACATGCGCGAGGCGGGTCTGCAGCGTATCGAGGCGACCGCCGAGGCCGAGAACGCGTGGCGTGACCACGTCACCGAGTTGGTCGGTCCGACGCTGTTCGACAAGGCCAACTCCTGGTATGTCGGCGCGAACATTCCCGGCAAGCCGCGCCAGATGCTCCTGTACCCGGGTGGTCTGCCGCAGTACCTGGACAACTGGCGCCGCAGTGCATCCGAGAGCTACTCCGGCTTCGTCCTCTCCTGATACGGCGAACCCCTCCCGACCCCCTCTGCCGGCTCCGGGCCACGACATCCGATCGTGGCCGGGGTCGGCCTTTCCGAAAGGACAACCGCATGGCCAGCACGCAGTCACTGTTCCTCCGCGATCTGTACACGGAGTGGCTGGGCCGCATGGACGGCATGGATCTGCCGACGATGCGAGACCTGTTCGAGGAGTGGCACCTGGCCACGATCGAACCGTCCGGCGTCACCTACGAGGAGGTCGACGCGGCGGGCGTGCCCGCGGTGTGGGCGGATCCGGTCGACGGCGCGAGTGATCGTGTGCTCGTGTTCACCCATGGCGGCGGTTTCGTCGTCGGGTCACGGCATTCGCACCGGAAACTGGCCGGACACCTGGCGAAGGCCGTCGGTGCCCGGGCGCTCGTGATCGATTACCGCCGGGCCCCGGAGCACCGGTTCCCGGCGCAGATCGACGACGCGGTGACCGTGCACGGTTGGCTGCTCGATCAGGGATTCACACCCGAACACATCGCGAACGTCGGCGATTCGGCCGGCGGCAACCTCGCCGTCTCGACTCCGTTGAAGCTGGCCGCGCTCGGCAAGCCCCTCCCGGCTGCGGTCGTCGCACTGTCGCCGTGGCTCGACATGGAACTCAGCGGCGAGACCCTCGACACCAACGACGGAACCGACGCCCTGGTGAAACGCGCAGTGCTGCAGGGCATGATCGACAGCTTCCTCTCCGGTCCCGGGGACGCGACCGACCCGTTCGCGAACCCGCTCCTCGCCGACTACACCGGCTTCCCGCCGGTGTACATCAGCGTCGGTGGTCACGAGACCCTGCTCGACGATGCGCGTCGACTCGCCGAGCTCACGGAGAAGGCGGAGATCGAAACCGTGCTCGACGTCGTCCCCGAGCAGCAGCACGTCTTCCACTTCTGTGCCGGCCGGGCACCCGAGGCGGATGACGCCATCGCTCGCATCGCCGCGTGGCTGCGGCCGAAGCTCGGCCTTTCCTGACAACCACGCCGGGCGGCGGCCGCGAGCCGGCCGCCGCCCGTTCACCTCTCCTGGCTAGGAGGAAACATGGCACAACCGGTTCCACGCTTCGGCCTGTGGTACGACTTCCGCAACCCGCCCCGCTGGGAACAGCCGGCCGGCGCCCTCTACCGGGAGACGCTCGCCCAGATCGGGTGGGCCGAGCAGCTCGGTTTCGGGTCGGTCTGGCTCAGTGAGCATCACTTCGCCGACGACGCGTACGCGTCATCGCCACTGGTCATTGCCGGCGCGGTCGGTCAGGCAACGTCGTCGATGCGCATCGGGACGAACATCCTCGTCGCACCGCTACACGACCCGGTTCGTGTCGCCGAGGACTCCGCAGCGCTGTCACTGATGACGGGCGGCCGCTTCGAGCTCGGCGTCGGTCTCGGCTATCACGTGGAGGAGTTCGAGGCGTTCGGCCGCAAGGTCGCGCAGCGCACCAGCCTGCTCGAAGAGAGCATCGATGTGATGCGCCGGGCGTGGTCCGGAAGCGTGACGCCCTACCAGGGGCGACGTTTCACGCTCCCGGCCCTCGCGGTCACGCCGGTGCCGGAATCCGCGCCACGGCTGCTGATCGGTGCGCAGTCCGCCGGCGGGATCGACCGCGCAGCGCGACTCGCCGACGGACTGATCACCCTCAAGAACGACGACCACCGGGTGTACCTCGACGCAGTGCAACGGCACCGACGATCGATCGACGACGCCCGGATCTATGCCAGCCAGTGGGCGATCATCGCGGACGATCCGGAAAAGGTGTGGTCCGAGGTCGGGGAGCGGGCCCTCTACCAACTCAACCGCTACATTGCGCACGGCGCGTTCGGTCCGCCCGAGTCGACACCGCTGTTCGCGGATCCCGACGCCGTTCTCGCGGCCGGAACGTACCGACTGCTGGACGCGGACACGGCGGTCGACGAGTTCGTCGCCATGGTGCAGGCGTGCCCGCAGATCCGGGACATCCACGTCTGGGCGCAGCTGCCCGGTGAGCCGGTCGAGTCGGGTTCCGCCCGCATCGAATACATCGCGAACAAGGTCATCCCGCAGGTGTCCGCGCGTCTCGAAGCGGCGGCCGCAGGCTGAACTGCGGACACCGAGAGGCGGACCGGAAATCCCGGTCCGCCTCTCGTCGTCGTGGATCACACGGTGAGTGCGATGTACTTCGTCTCGAGGAACTCGTGCAGTGCGTCGTGGCCGCCCTCGCGGCCGAGCCCCGAGTTCTTGATGCCGCCGAACGGAGCCGCCGGGTCGGACATCACGCCCCGGTTGACCCCGACCATGCCGGACTCGAGCCGCTCGGCGACCGACATGGCCCGGGAGAGATCGCGAGTGAACACGTACGCGGCCAAACCCATGTCGGTGTCATTGGCGAACGCGACGGCCTCGTCCACGGTGTCGACGGTGAACAGCGTCGCGGCGGGCGCGAACAGCTCCTTGCACGCCAGCGGATGGGTCGTGCCCGAGAACCGCAGTACGGTCGGCTCGTAGAAGTAGCCGGGACCGTCCACCACAGCGCCGCCGGTGAGCAGTTCGGCGCCACCGGCGACCGCGTCGGTGACGTCCGCGTGGACCTCCGCCCGCTGCTTCCCGCTGATCATGGGGCCGACGTCCACACCGTCGGTGAATCCGTTCCCCACGACCAGCGCGCGTGTGGCCGCGACGAACTTCGCGGTGAACTCGTCGGCGATACCGGACTGCAGGATGATGCGGTTCGCCGCGACGCACGCCTGGCCGGCGTTGCGGAACTTGCAGACGATCGCATGCTCGACAGCAGCGTCGACGTCGGCGTCGTCGAGGACGAGGAACGGGCCGTTGCCGCCGAGCTCCATCGACGTTCCCATGATGTTCTGGGCGGCTTGGCCGAGCAGGACCCGTCCCGCGCCCGTGGACCCGGTGAAGCTGACCTTCCGCAGCCGCGGGTCGGCCATCAGCGCCGACGACACCTCACCCGACGTGGTGGTGTGGATCAGGTTGACCACGCCCGGCGGAAATCCGGCTTCGGCGAACACCTGGGTCATCAGGGCGGCGGTGAAGGGGGTCAGACCCGCCGACTTCACGACGGTCGTGCATCCGGCGGCGAGTGCGGCAGAGATCTTGCGTGCCGGCATGAGCAGCGGGAAGTTCCACGGTGTGATGAGCAGGCTCGGGCCGATGGGGTCCTGTCGGGTGATGATGCGGAAGTCGCCGGCCGAGGCGGGGGAGTAGCTTCCGTGCACGTGTGCCGCTTGCTCGGCGAACCAGCGCAGGAACTGTGTGGAGAGATGAAACTCGCCGGCGGATTCGGTTCGCGGCTTGCCGCTTTCCAAAGTGAGGACATCGATGAAGGCGTCCGCGTGCGACTTCATGACGTCGTGGGCGGAGTGCAGGAGTTCGGCACGGGCGCGCGGCGACACCGCGGCCCAGTCGGCCTGGGCCGCGGAGGCGGCGTCGAGGGCGGCCGCGGCATGCTCGGACCGGCCATCGGCGACGGACCCGATGACCTCGCCCGTTGCGGGGTCGACGACGTCGAATGTGGAATCCGTGTCCACCCAGCGGCCGTCGATGAAGAGGGTTCGGGGGACGAGGTGACCGCGAAGCTCGGCGGTCGTTCGGGTATCGGGGCTGGGGCTGACGGCGATGGTCACGAATGCTCCTTGCACTGGAGGTCGGCGGACGAGCCGGGCATCGGCGGGACGACACCTGTGCCGATACGCGGAACAATCAGGAATAGAGGTGCCTGATCTGTCAGGTTTACACCCTCTTTACGGCGAAAAGGTGTCCCGTTTCGCAACACCGAATCAGCCTCTAGCTGCAAATATGGTGCTCCACCTGCACGCTGACCAATTGTTACCCAAAAGGGAACAATGTGCTACCAATCGGGTATTTCCCTTCATCGGGTGCGGTAGGCACGATGTGACTCCAGACGCATTCACCGAGGCTCGAAAGGAGCTCACCATGCACGCCTTCGCGGTCATGGAAGACGACACCGTCGTACGGCAGATCGATGTGCCGGCGCAGGAACCGGAAGGACGCGAGGTTCGTTTGCGTGTCCTGCATTCCGGGGTCTGCCACACCGACACGCATCTGCAGCAGGGGTACTACGACCTCGGGCGGCGCGGCCGGCTGCGGCTCACCGACCGCGGGATTCCCTATCCGCTGGTACTCGGGCACGAGATCGTCGCCCGCGTCGAGGCGGTCGGCCCCGACGTGCACGATGTCGAGATCGGCGACGTGCGCCTGGTCTACCCCTGGATCGGCTGTGGACGATGCCACCGGTGTGAGGCCGGGCAGGAGAACTACTGCACGTCCGGCCGATCGCTCGGCGTGAACCGGCACGGCGGGTATGCCGAAGTCGTGTCCGTTCCGGACGAGAAATACTTGATAGACATCGCCGGACTCGACCCGAGCTGGGCTGCGACACTGGCCTGTTCCGGCCTCACCGCGTTCAGCGCCGCGAACAAGGTGCTACCCCTGCCGCCGGAGGCGCCCGTCGCGGTGATCGGTGCCGGGGGCGTCGGGCTGACGGTCGTCGGCATTCTCGCCGCGCTGGGACACCGCAACATCTGCGCGGTGGACATCGACCCGGCCAACCTCGCGATCGCAACGGAAACGGGGGCGCGAACCACCCTCGTCTCGGACGGAGAGAATCCCGCGGCCGACCTGATGTCGGTGTGCGGTGGCCCGGTCGACGCCGTCATCGACGTCGTGAACAACACCCAGACAGCGGCGATCGCCTTCGACGCGCTGGCCAAGGGCGGAACACTCGTGCAGATCGGCCTGTTCGGCGGCGAGATGGTCGTACCGACCGTGCTGATGCCGCTCAAGCTCCTCACCGTGCAGGGCAGCTACGTCGGCACACTCGACGAACTGAAGCAGCTGGTGCAGATCGCCAAGAAGGACACGCTGCCGCGGCCGCCGATCCTCCCCGGCGAGCTCACCCTCGAAGGCGTCAGCGGTGCGCTCGCCAGCCTCGCGGAGGGTGGTGTGCCCGGACGGATAGTGTTGTCGGCGTTACCCGGACACCAGTGACCGCGCCGCCTCCAGCACGCTCGCCGTGCCGGGGCCGGCGGTGTCCTCGCGCCACACCATCTTCAGCGCCACCGGTTCGACATCGTCCGACAGCGGCACGAACACCACTCCCGGTTGCACGACGTTCTCCGCGATCGTCGACAACGTGAGCGCAACGCCGATCCCGGCGGCCACCAGCGACAGCAGCGTCCACGACTCCGGTGCGATCTGAGCGGGTTCCACCGCGAAACCGGCGCGATGCGACAGGCGGTGCAACCTGTCGGTGAGCACCGACCCCGCGTACGGCGGCAGGCACACGAACGGCTCACCGGCCAGCTGTGCCATCGCAATCGTGTCCTCGCCGGCCAGGGGATGGCCCTCCGGCACCGCGATGACCAGCTGCTCGGCCACCATCGTTGTCGAGGCGATGCCGGCGGGAATGAAATCCCATCGCCCCAAACCGATTTCCATCGAACCGTCGATCACCTTGTCCAGTGCAGGCAGGGCGAAGTTGGAGCTGTAGAGCTCGAGCTGAATTCCGGGAAACTCCGCCCGCATCTGCTTGGCCAGCTTGCCGACCAGTACGTGTGTCGACGCACCCGCGTATGCCACCCGCACACGGCCGATCGTGCCCTTACCGGCCGCCTGGGCCACCGACTCGACCCGGCGGCACGCGGCCACCACGTCGGCGGCCGGCTCCAGCAGAGCCTGCCCCGTCGGCGTCAGCGCCACCCGCCGCGTCGAGCGGTCGAACAATGCAGTCCCCAGCTCGTGCTCGAGCTGCTGTATAGCGCGGGTCAGCGGCGGCTGAGAGATGCGCAGCCGCGCAGCCGCCCGGCCGAAATGCAGCTCTTCGGCCACCGCCAGGAACGCCCGAATGTGATGCAACTCCATACCCGAATTATTGCTCAGACAGGAACGATATGAACTTCGAAACGCACAGAGCGGGCACCACTCAGTGGGACGACTTCTTCGGCCGCCGCCCGACGGGACCGCTCGCCGGACTCGTCGTCGCCGATCTGAGCCGCGTACTCGCCGGACCGTACTGCACGATGCTCCTGGCCGACATGGGCGCGACTGTCGTCAAGGTGGAAGGTCCCGACGGCGACGAGACCCGGAACTGGAAGCCCCCGGTCCACGGCGACGACAGCACCTACTACCTTTCCCTGAACCGGAACAAACACTCCATCAGGCTCGACTTCCGGGACCCCGACGACCGGGCGGTGGTGCAGGAGTTGATTCACCGAGCCGACGTCCTGGTCGAGAATTTCAAGCCCGGCGACCTCGACCGGTTCGGCCTCGACTACGAGTCCGTCTCCGCGGGCAACCCGGGACTGATCTACGCGTCCGTCACCGGGTTCGGCCGCCGCGGCGGGGCCGACCTGCCGGGCTACGACCTTCTGGTGCAGGGGATGTCGGGTCTGATGAGCATCACCGGTAGCCCCGACACCGAGGGCTACCGCAGCGGGATCGCCGTCTTCGACGTGATGACCGGACTGCACACCTGCGTCGGAATCGTCGCCGCCCTGCACGACCGCGAACGAACCGGGCTGGGACAGCGGGTCGAGGCCAATCTGATGTCGTCGGCGCTGTCGGCGATGGTGAACCAGACGGGCGCCTACGCGGTGGCCGGGGTCGTGCCCACCCGCATCGGCAACGAGCACCCGAGCATCTACCCCTACGAACCGTTCCCCACCGCCGACGGTGAACTGATCGTCGCGGTCGGTAACGACGGCCAGTTCCGCCGATTCTGCGACGAGATCGGCAGACCCGAACTCGTGGTGGACCCGCGGTTCGCGGAGGCGTCCGCGCGCAGCGTCAACCGGGCGGAGTTGCGCCCGCTTCTGCAAGAGGCGTTGCGCGCGAGTACGTCCACGGAGTGGTTCGCCCGGTTGCGGGGCTGCCGCGTGCCCGTCGCCCCGATCCAGGACGTCGCCGGGGGTGTCCAGTCCGCGCGCGAGCTGGGCCTCGATCCGGTCGTGACCATCGGCAGCGGGCCGGACGCGATGCCGACCGTGCGGCATCCCCTCGAGTTCTCCCGCACGCCCGCGAGCCACGACGTGCCACCGCCCGCCCTCGACAGCGGATCCGACGCGATCCGCGCGTGGTTGTCGGTCCCCGTGGGTGAGTCGGCTCCGCTGGGAGCGTCGTGAACGTCTCCGGCCGACCAGTCTGTGCTGGCCTATTCCACCCATCCCACACCGAGGATGCCGGACATCAGTAGTAGATGGCTCCGCGTGCTCCGCCACCGACGGCAACAGCGTCGCCGGTGACGGCGACGCTGCGCGGCGAGCACAGAAAGACCACGACGTCGGCTACCTCCGCGGCGGTGACGAGCCGCCCGATGCTGGTGGCGGCACCGAGTTGGTCGGCGATCTGATCGGCGGTGGATCCTTCGCGGGCGGCGAGGTCAGCCAGCAGTGTCGGGGTGCGTTCGGTGACGGTGATTCCCGGATGCACCACTGTGACTCCGACCCCGGCCGGGCCGAGCTCATCAGCCAGGTTCTTCGTCATGGCCGCGACGGAGACGTTGCGAATGGAACCGGCGATGGAATTGGCCTGGCGGGCGTTGAGCCCGGCGATGTTCACGATGCGACCCCATCCACCGTCGATCATGTGCGGTGCGACCGCGCGAGCGCAGCGCAGGTATCCGAGCACTTTCGTCTCGAACTGCTCGCGGATCTCCGCGTCGGTGAGTGCGGCCAACCCCGGAGCGGGACGGATGCGATCGTGGCCGCCGCCCGTTCGAGCGCCGCCAGGTCACGCCCGGCGAGGGCGACGTCGGCGCCCTCCGCGGCGAGCGTCGTGGCAACCGCAAATCCGATGCCGCGGCTCCCGCCGGTCACGATCGCGCGCTTGCCGTTCAATCCGAGGTTCATGGTGTGCGCACGCAGGATTCGAGCGGCCGACGCTGACCGCGGAGTCGTCGGGTGCGCTTTCGTCGATCCCCTTCGGTCATGCCACCCCAGACACCGTAGGGTTCACCCACGGCGAGCGCGTGGTCGCGGCATTGCACGAGCACAGGGCAGGGCATACAAATCTGCAGCGCCTGCGCTTCGCGTCGGTCGCGGGCGTGGCCGCGTTCATCGTCAGGCGAGAAGAACACCGCCAGTTCGGCATCACGGCACGCGGCGCGCGCCCACCAGTCACCGGAATCGGGTGTGAGCGCTTCCCTGCGCGTGGAGGGGCATTCCCGGATCGGTTCGCTCATCGTTGCCCGACTGCGGTGTTGCGGGCCTGCTTGACCAGGCCGCCACCGATGATCAGGCGCTGGATCTCGCTGGTGCCCTCGTACAGGCGCAGCAGGCGGACGTCCCGATAGATGCGTTCGACGGCGACCTCGCGCATGTATCCGCTGCCGCCGTGAATCTGCACGGCAAGGTCGGCGACCTTGCCGGCCATCTCGGTGCAGAACACCTTCGCGACCGACGGGGCGACGCGTCGGTCGGTCTGCTCGACCCAGGCGCGGGCGGCGTCGCGGACGAGGGCTCGCCCGGCCATGACGCCGGTCTGCTGGTCGGCGATCATCGCCTGCACCAGCTGGAAATCACCGATCACGCTGCCGTGCTGGGTCGCGGTCGCGGCGTAGGTGACGGACTCGTCGAGCGCGCGCTGCGCGTGCCCGACCGCCAGCGCCGCGACATGCACCCGGCTGCGGGCCAGCGACGCCAGGGCCGCGCGGTAGCCGACGTCTTCTCTGCCACCGACCAGCGCCGAGGACGGCACCCGCACGGCGTCCAAATGCACGGTCGCCGTCGTCGACCCGGCGTGCCCCATCTTGCGGTCCTTGCTGCCCACTTGCACACCGGGAGCATCGGACGGAACGAGAAACACGGCGACTCCGAGGCCGTCACCGTCGGCGGGCCTGGTACGGGCGAACACCAGGAACAGATTCGCGATCAGGGCGTTCGTGATGAACCGTTTCTCACCCGTGAGCACCCAGTCGTCGCCGTCCCGCACCGCTTTCGTACGCAGGCCGACGGGGTTCGAGCCCGCGCCGGTCTCGGTGAGAGCGAACGAGGCGACGACGTCGCCGGACGCTATGTCCTCGAGCCACCTCGCCTTCTGTTCGTCGGTGCCGTAATTGACCAGCACCTGGCCGGCGATGCCGTTGTTGGTACCGAACATCGACCGCAGGGCGAGTGTCGTGTATCCCAACTCCATCGCCAGCTCGACGTCCTGGATCAGGTTCATCCCCAGACCACCCCATTCCTGGGGGATGGCGAACCCGAACAGGCCCATGTCCTTGGCCGCGGTGCGGATCTCGGCGGGGACGGTGTCGGTCTCGTCGATCTCCTGCTCGCGCGGAACCACCACGTTCCGCACGAACCCCCGGGTGTGGGCCAGAATGTCGCGGAAATCGTCGTCGTCCAACTGGATCGTCGGATCACTGGTCACAATGGCAGTCACGTCGTCTCTCCTGAATATCAACCGAGCGTCAGCACACGGCTCCAGCGGGCTGGGGTACACCGGGCTGAAAGTAGCTCCTTCAGGATCGGTCAGTTCCGTGGACTTTCGGTGTTCCAAAGCGGAACACCTCGCCGCCGCGGCATCACGATTGGCCGGACCGCCTACGAATCATCGCTTGCCAAAGGCGAACTCGACCCCTCTGCACACCGGGGATGAGCCTGCAGTGTTTCACATCGGAACAGGAGTCGGATGGAGCATGCCTTTACGTTTGGTCCGCACACCGTGGCGGCCATCACAATTCCTTCCGCCCGTGGCCCTGCTCCCACTCAGTCCGTTTCAGGAGAATCGCATGACAACTGCAACATCGTCGCCGCCCGCGATGACTCCCCGCCGCGCTGCGACGGCCGCGCTCCTCGGTAGCGCGCTGGAGTACTACGACTTCTTCGTGTACGGCGCCGCAGCCGCTCTGGTCTTCAACGTGTTGTTCTTTCCCTCCGGCGATCCCACTGTTGCGCTCATCGCATCGTTCGCGACATTCGCTGTGGGGTACGTGGCCCGACCTGTCGGCGCGGTGGTGATGGGACACTTCGGCGACCGACTCGGCCGTAAACGCGTCATGCTGGCCACCGTCGTGATGATGGGTGTCGCATCCTTCGCCATCGGATGCCTTCCGACATATGAACAGCTGGGCCTTCTCGCCCCGGTACTCCTCGTCGCCCTCCGCATCGTCCAGGGATTCTCCGCGGGAGCCGAATCGGCGGGAGCGTCGACGTTGACCGTGGAGCATTCCCCGGTCGGACGCCGGGGATTCTTCACCAGTTTCGTGATGGTCGGCTACGCCGTCGGCTGCTCATTGGCGACCGTCGTGTTTCTCCCGGTCGCGATGCTGCCCCACGACCTGCTGTACACCTGGGGCTGGAGAATTCCTTTCTGGCTCAGCGCCGTGGTCGTCGTCATCACTTATTACGTGCGGAGCCATTTGGACGAAACTCCGGCGTTTACCGAAGCGAAAGAGGGAAGCGAAGTCCGGAAGCGGCCGCTGAACGACGTGATCAAGTATCACTGGCGCGACGTGATCCGTGTCGCCGGAGCATCGCTGATCGCGTCGATGCAAACCTTGTTCGCTGTGTTCAGCCTTTCGTACGCCACCTCGGTCGGGGTGGATCGGGGTGCGATGCTCGCCATCATCTCCGGAGCAATAGCGTTGTCGATTATCACCATCCCTGCAGCCGGCTACCTCTCCGACGTCATCGGCCGGAAGCGAACGATGCTGATCGGCGCCGTCGGCGGTGCGCTCAGTATCTTCGCGTACCTGTGGGCGATCTCGACAACGAATATCTTGGTGATCGCGATCTTCGCGTTCGTCAACATGTCAGTGTTCTTCAGCTGCTACAACGGCGTGTGGACTTCGTTCTTCGCCGAGCAATTCCCCGCACCCGTCCGATTCACGGGAATGGCCGTCAGCAACCAGATCGGTAACCTCCTTGCAGGATTCGCTCCGCTGATCGCCGCCCTGCTCCTCGGCGCGGGCCCGTCGGGCTGGCTTCCGGTGGCGTTCTTCGGTGCGATTGCCACCGGAATCGGTGCGATCGCGGTTATCGGAATGCGCGAGACGTCGAAGACTCCCGCAGAATTGCTCGGCGGTACGAGATGTGCAGAACTGATGGGTCGATTGCACGCCGAACATCTCTGAATGCCCTGAGGTCACGGACCGGGTGCGATCATTCGTTCGTCGGCATTGATTTTCAGGGCCCGCATCTTGCGGTACAAGGTGGTCCGGCCGATGCCCAGAATCTTGGCGGCGCGCGCCTTGTTGTTGCCGGCTTCGCGCAGGGCGCCTTCGATCGTCTCGCGCTCCGCCTGCTCGTAGCGACTCAGCGAGGACCATGCCGTCTGTCGCATGTGGGCGGGCAGGTCCTTGGTCTGGATCAGGCCGCTGCGAACCGGATAAGGGAGATCAGTGAGGAGCCGGGCCAACTCGGCGATGTTGCCGGGCCAGTGCCAGGCCAGCAGGCACTGGAGCGCAGCGGGGGAGAGCCGTAGTGCCGGCGCGCCGGGGAACAGTTCGGCCGCGACCGCGCGCACGATGTCGGGAAGCTCCTCGCGCAGTTCAGTTAGGGAGGGAACGCATACCGCGGCCGGAACGGTTTCTGTTCCATCTCGAGGGCTGTCTGCATCGCCGGTGCGTTCGGTGACGATGATCCGGGCAACCGCCGGGACTCCGGGGCGCGGGAGCCTGGCGAAATCCTCGAGACGCGCGCGCAGGTCGTCGGAGAGGTCGTCTCCTCCCACCACGACGACCCCGCGGCCTTCCCGCAACGCGGCTTCCCCTCCGGCCCAGACCGCGTCATCCGCAACGAGGTCGGGGGCGGTGACGACCTCGGGCTCCTGGTTGGTGTGGTGGCGCAGCCACCTCGTTGCCTGGTGGCGTTTGCCGGTGCCGGGGCCTCCGACGACGCGAATGAGCCCGTCGACATCGGCGGACGTGGTCAGTTGCCGTTGCACGTCGCCGTACGGGTCCGGCCGGGTCCGATGGGACGCCACACCGTCCGGCGCAACGCCGCCGGCGGGTGCGGCCGCACTGTCCGGGTTGTGGGTGACGGACACCTGTCCGGAGGCGGCCGTTGCGGCCTGCGCAGTGAACTCCAGCGCGAAGATCGAGTCCTGACCGGCGCGGCCGAGGCGCCGCACCAGGGCCTCGGCGCCGAGTGTGGGCAACTCGACCTGCAGTTCGTCCTGATCCCAGCGGTGGCGGCGTAGCTTTTCCCACAGTTCGGCGTGGGACTCCGCGTCGAAGTGGGCGAGAGCGGGTAGGTCCGTCATGACTGTTTCCGAGTTCATGACCAGAACCGGGTGCCGCGAGGACCGGAAGAGCCGGTAGGTGCGCGCCAGTTCGAGGTCCCGGGAATCGGCCATCAGCTCCAGCGCTTCGGCGATCTCGTGTCCGGCCTGCCGCACCATCGCGACCATCAAAGGGCTGGCGACGTCGATGTGGGAGGCGATGGACAGGGAGCCCACGATTCGCCCGGTGATGGGGTGCTTGATCGGAGCACCGGCGCACGCCAGTTGTGCGAGGGCATCGTTGAAATGCTCGGTGCCGCGCACGAATACGATCCCGCGTGATTCGATCGGGGTGCCGAGCCCGTTGGTGCCCAGGGATTGTTCGGAGAAGTCGAAACCTTCCACCGCGTTGGCCTGGTCCAGTGTCCGCTCGTCCTGGGTATCGACGATGCGGCGGGAAACGATGCGCCCGTCCTCGTCGGCCAGGAAGAGGGTCATCCGCGAGTCGGTGAGGTTGGTCTGCCACTGGTCCAGGATCCGGCCTGCGGCGCGCAGGATGGCGCTGTCCGGGTCGATTTCCCCCAGAATGTGGGGTCCGGACCCGGGATCTACGCGATGCGAGACCGAGCGACGCCAGCTCTGCTCGATCTCCTCGGCGACGAGGGACGCTGGAACGGAAGCCCGGACCAGCCCCTGCGCGATCAGCAGTTCGCGGGCGCTCCGGACCTCGTCCTCGCGGCGTGACTTTTCCATCACCCTCCCAGTGTCAAGCAGTCAAGACGATGCGTCCAGCGACGGCCCCGGTGGCGAGGTCGTCCAGGGCGCCGGAGACCGCCTCTGCGGACAGCGCCCGTTCCACGACCGGGATGCGAGGCAGCTTTCCACTTTGCGCGATCCGTACGAGGTCCTGCAGCTGCGAGAGTGTTCCCACGAAGCTGCCTTCGATGTGGATCATTCGCAGGGCCAGCAGCGCTGTCGGGATGGTGACTTCGCCGCCGAAGAGCCCGACCTGGACCATGTGCCCGGCCTTGGACAGAACCTCGAAAGCCGACGTGGCCGTGGCGCCGTTGTTGACGAAGTCGATGACGGCACTCGCGGGTCCGCCGATCACCCGTCGGATGTCTTTCGCCCCGGTGCCGGGCCCGGAGAGGACCGTGCTCGATGCGCCCAAGTTCCGGGCCAGGGCGAGGTTCCGCTCCGCGACGTCGACCGCGCAGATGTTGCGGTGCCCCCGGGCGCGAAGTAGCGCGATGGCAGTGAGGCCGAGGCCTCCTGCGCCGAACAAGACGACCGGCTCGTCCGGTTCGAGGGGAAGTATTTTGTCCACGGCGCTGTAGCCGGTCAGGCCCGAACAAGCCAGGGTGGCAGCCCAGCTCGGGTCGATACCGTCGATGTCCACGAGGTATTTCTCGTCGGGGACGAGGATGTATTCGGCGTAGCCGCCGTGGCGGGCCACACCCAAGTGTCGTCCCGCAGCACAACGGTTGTCGCTGCCGTCGCGGCAGTGGCGGCATTCGCCGCAGCCGATCCACGGGTAGATCAGTCGCACGTTGCCCGGGCGAACGGATTCGACGTCGTCACCCACCTGTTCGACGATGCCGACCACCTCGTGACCGAGCACCATCGGGTACTCGAAACCGCGATCTTTCAGGTTCATCAGCCCGCGGCTGCCCAAGTCGTATCCGCCGGTCCGCAGGTGGGTATCGGTATGGCAGACACCTGCCCGCGTGACTTTCACCAGGACCTGCCTGCCCTCGGGGACGGGGGTCGGGATATCCAGGTGGTGGATCGTGCTGTCATCGGGGAGGACGGCGAATGCGTGCATGGGGGAGTGCCTCGTTCGGGGTGGGGTGGGCTGTCAGGTGTCCCCTCATCATGTGCACAAGCACGCGGGGCGAAGTGTTTCACATCGGAACACAGGTGAATCGGAACATCCTTCTACGTTTGATTCAGGAGCCGTGGCGGCCATCACATCGGGGCGGCAGCGGCAAGTAGCACACAGAACACGGACGAGGCATCAGCCCACCTGGTCCGAAACCGAATCGAAGGCAATCATGACCACCAACATCTCCGAACAGTCCGGCGTCACCTGTGCCGATGTCGATGCCGAGGGCCGGGACGTTCTGCGCGACCTCTACGCCGATTGGTCCCAGATCATGGCGGCGACGCCGGACCTGACGATGCGCCTGTTCCGTTCCATGTTCGACGAGTGGCACCAGCCGACCGCCGAGCCGGAGGGCGTGACATACCGCGAGGACACCGTCGGCGGAGTCCCGGGCATCTGGTGCCTGCCGCTGGGAGCGGACACGTCGAAGGTGCTCCTCTACACGCACGGCGGCGGATTCGCCGTCGGATCGGCGTCCAGCCACCGCAAGCTCGCCGCTCACGTCGCCAAGGCCCTCGGCTGCGTGAGCTTTGTGCTGGACTACCGCCGCGCCCCCGAATTCCAGCACCCTGCCCAGGTCGAGGACGGGGTGGCCGCGTTCGATGCGCTCGTCTCATCCGGCATCGCCTCGCGCGACATCACCACCATCGGCGATTCGGCCGGCGGCAACCTCGCCATCACCATCGCCCTCGCACTCCGGGAACAGGGCAAGCAGGGTCCCGGCGGGGTCATCGCCTTCTCCCCGTGGCTCGACATGGAGAACAAGGGCGAGACGCTCGCCACCAACAACGACACCGACGCCCTGATCACCCCGGAACTGCTCGAAGGCATGATCGCGGGCGTCCTCGGGGGCACCGTCGACCCGACGACCCCGCTGGCGAATCCGCTACATGCCGACTTCACCGGTTTCCCGCGGCTGTATGTCACGGCCGGCAGCGTCGAGTCGCTCCTCGACAACGCCACCCGCGTGGAGGAGCGCGCCAGGGCGGCAGGTGTGGATGTCACGCTGTCCATCGGGGAGGGCCAGCAGCACGTGTACCCGTTCCTGGCCGGACGCTCCGCGCTCGTGGCCGAGGAGCTCGAGAAGCTCGCCGCCTGGTACCGCGCATAACACCCTGGGCCCCTCTGCCTTTCACCGATTCTTTCCCGCATCAGAACCACTCAGGAGTTCGCCATGCCTGCACACAGCACCCCCCAGATCGTCGACGCCGTCGTCATCGGCGCCGGATTCGGCGGTATCTACGCCGTCCACAAGCTGCACAACGAACTCGGCCTCACCACAGTGGGTTTCGACAAGGCAGACGGTCCCGGCGGCACCTGGTACTGGAACCGGTACCCGGGTGCCCTCTCCGACACGGAAAGCCACGTCTACCGCTACTCCTTCGACTCCGACCTGCTGCAGGACGGCACGTGGAAACACACGTACATCACCCAGCCCGAGATCCTCGAGTACCTCGAGGGCGTCGTCGACCGCTTCGACCTTCGTCGCCACTTCCGTTTCGGCACCGAGGTCACCTCCGCCGTCTATCTCGACGACGAGGCCCAGTGGGAGGTCACCACCGGCGCAGGCACCGTGTATCGGGCCACCTATGTCGTCAACGCCGTCGGACTGCTTTCTGCCATCAACTTCCCGAACCTGCCCGGTCTGGACACCTTCGAGGGCGAGACCATCCACACCGCCGCCTGGCCGGAGGGTAAGGACCTCGCGGGCCGCCGAGTCGGCGTGATCGGCACCGGTTCCACCGGCCAGCAGGTCATCACGGCGC